>JAXHVT010000022.1:0-23960 GCA_034188985.1 Actinomycetota bacterium
GATCGATATACTCTTTTTCGACCACCGTCTCTTCTTCTTTCTGCGCTTGTCTTACTGTCGTAAAAACATTCGCAGGTGGGGGACGATGGTCCTCGTTTCACCCATACTTTAGGGAGAGGAACGAAAAATAGTTAGTAACCATATACTATATTGAAGAGAAATTAAGGGTCGTGACGGGAACGGGATAATCAAGCGGGACAAACAAAAAGGTGTTGAGGCTCTTTGTTTCACGGCTGAGCTGGAGTTAGGAAGGGGGTTGATCCGCGAAGATTGCAGTGAGGGCTGTGATCCGGGAACGGATGCTTACTTGCATAAAAGCGCACGAGGGAGGATATCATGTTCAAGTATACAAGGCTGTACAAACCGCCGTTGCTTATTGCCATATCAATCCCTTTGTTATCTCTGGTCGTTCTCTCCCTGGTGGCGATGCCAGGAGAGCACACGCGGGCTTCTTCCGGCTTGGGCTGGGTGGAGCAGACACCTTACTCGAGCATGATAGGCCTGCTGGCGTTATCGGCGGTGGATACGGACACCACATTGGCCGTGGATTCGATGGCACCATCATCAAGACCACCGACGGAGGGGCGGAATGGTAAGAGCAGCCCTCGGGTACGAGGGAGCGACATGGACGCCGTCTATTTTCTCGGTCCACAACCGGCTCAACGGGATCACCGCCCTAAACGCCGATGTGGCGTGGGCGGCGGGCGGTGATGCAGCGTACCCGGGTCCGTCTAACAGCGCCGTTCTCAAGACCGCCGACGGCGGGGCTTCATGGACAACACTATACTCGTCCGATTCCACGACATTCAGCGACATCACCGTCGTGGACGGCGATAATGCCTGGATGAGGAACGGCAATGCGGTTCTCAGGACCGAGGATGGCGGAGAAAGCTGGTCGGAATCCTCCACCGCCGGGCCGGGCAACCTTCTGGGGATTCCGGGTTGATGTACAAGTCGGGCGATGGAGGAGGAACGTGGAATGCCCAAGAGCCTGGCACGTCCGGCTCGATCAGGGATGCCTATGCCCTGGATGCGGCTACCGCGTGAGCGGTGGGTAGCAGGGGCGTAATGATCAAGACAACAGACGGCGGTGACGGGCTGCCGGATACAATATCGCTCGATCCCTTTTCTGGATGGGCGGGGAGGAGATCCTGGTATCCGAATGCGACTTCGGGGACACCCAGGGTGATTCCCGCGTCTTCTTCGGGGATGTTCAAGCCCGCGGAGGGCACATCAAACGGCGCGAGCTTCACCGTCTCGCCCCCGACGCGGTAACCTCCATCACTTCCGACAATGCGGCGCTGAACGCCATCACGGTCGATATCACCGATCTGGCTTGGAGCGGCGTCCAGCCCGGTGCGTCGGCGAGGTTCGATCTTGGCGGCGATATCGTCCTGGAGGCCTATGACGTCAACGTGGTCTCTTCCGAGAGCACAACCTGCAAGATAGGGTTCTTCCTCGAGCCTACGGGAGCCTGGGACGTGGTGGTCGAGAACCCGGATGGTGCGGAAGCCCGTCTGGAGGAGGGCTTCACGGTCGCCTCCACCTGTGGAGAAGGAGGGGGCATGGCCGTCATGATGCTGGGGATCTCTCTGGGCCTGCTATCCCTGGCCGGCGGTATACGATCGCGCAGGAGCAGAAGTAACAGAAAGAGCGTATAAAACGTACGGGACTTAGGCGATCTGCCGTTCTTCCCGCAGGACAGTATTCGCATGGGGGAGATAGCCGCCTCAGGCTGGAGGGGGCTCTCGCTGGCGCGCCCCCTCGTCCATGTCGATCTAGAAGAACTTATATCCGACCCCGGTGACCGTCTTGATGAACTCGGGATTGGAGGAATCGCGCTCGATCTTTTTGCGCAGCCTGGCCACGTGGGTGTCGATGGTCCTGGAGATGCCGGGGTCTTCGTATCCCCACAGCGCCTTGACGATATCCTTGCGCGAGTAAACGGTGCCCCGGTGACTGGCCAGCAGCCAAAGCAGGTCGAACTCCGTCTGAGTAAGGTCCACGGGCATTTCATCCAGTGAGACCTCCCTCCTCTTGCGGTCGATCTCCAGGCCCCCGATCGACACGTACTCCTCCTTCTCCGTGGAGTCGCGCACCATATCGGCCCGTCGCATGGCCGCCTTGATCCTGGCGATCAGCTCCGCGCCCTTAAACGGCTTGGTGATGTAGTCGTCGCCCCCTATGGCCAGCCCGCTGACCAGGTCGGTTATATCGTCCTTGGCGGTCAGGAAGATTATCGGGGCGCTGGTCTCGTCTCGGAGGCGGCGGCAGACCTCCATGCCGTCCATCCTGGGCATGATGATATCCAGGACGATGAGATCCGGCTTTTCCTCCCGGCATATATCAAGAGCCTCTTCACCGTCTTCGGCCGGGAACACCTTGTACCCCTCCGCCGATAGCAGCTCCGCTATGAGGCGGCGGATATGGGGATCATCGTCGGCTACCAGTACTTTTTTCTCCGCCATGTCTGTACCTCTGTGTAAAAGCTCCTTCCATTAAGTATATCTCGGAATCACCAGAGGCTCGGTTGAGCTCCATTGCAGGGCTTTCGCCTCGCAATCCTGTTTTCTTCGTCCTAACCCCGGTGTCCTTTAACCGCGTGCGCGGCCGGGGATGTCCGCGGCCGAGGTTACCGGCGTCAGGGCAGCCGGGCCATGGCGGGTGAGGAGGGCAGCTCCACCTCCACGCCCACCTCGGCCAGGGCATCCTGGACGGCGCGGTAATGCATGAAGCCCCCCATGTGCAGAAGGGTCTCGCCCAGTTCGCGGTCCATCAACATGGAGGCCACGCAGGGGAAGCTGTGCCAGTATTTGGCCACGACCTCGGCCACGCCGGCGTCCAGGGGCGCTCCCTTGAGGTTGAAGGCCACGTAATAGGTATTGCCGCAGGGAGCGCTGCGCAGCACCCTGGCCTCCTTTATGTAGCCGTCGCCCAACTCCAGCTCTATGCGCGGACGCCCGATGCGAAAATACTCCATGAACTCGTCCACCGCGGGGTGGATGCCGGGCGCCAGGGAGCAGAAGGGTTTTGGGAAGGCGCAGCCCATGCCCAGTTCCCGGCAGCGTTTTCTTACCTCTCCCCGTAGCCAGCGGCTCACCCATTCGGGGTGCTCCGAGGGCACGACCAGGACCCTGGAACCGGCCTCGAAAGCGCGACGTGGAAGCTCCAGGAGGAGTTCCTGGTGCAGGTTGATGGCCACCGTCGCCTCGTGCGGGGCCAGTTCTCCCAGGAGCTTCAGCGGGTCGTCGACATAGTAGGGGAGGACGGAGGGAAATTGCAGTATGTCGACGATATCCCCCGAGAAGTCTATGCCGTAGGTGTCTCGGCAGTGGTCGCAGAGGACGCCGCAACCGTTGCAGTAATTCTCCTCGTTAACCATGTGACGTAAAAATCTCTTGGCGAAGGTATCGTCGAAGGCGACGCTGAAGGGATCTCTCTTTATGGGTATACGACCCCCGCAGTAGGCGATCAACAGCCTCATACCGGTTCGACCTCCGCCGGCTTTGGCCCGAACCGGCGATGCGTGCGAACCGTGGGGCCGGACGTCTGCCCCACGTTACCGAACAAGGTCTCGAGGGCCGGGAAACCGCCGGCCCGCTTGCGCGATCTCTCGACCCCCGGCCTCGTGTTTGAGTTCATGTCCCGCGGGCCACCCACGTTCTCAGAAAAAGCACAGCGGCGTGGGGCACCCACCGGCATAATCGGCCTCCGCCACCGTGTACTCGGGCTTTTCCAGCAGGCGCATCAGGGAATCGCTCCCCAGGTAGAGCACCTGTTCCCTCTTGCTGCCGTAGCGGTAAACAGTTATACCCTTGCATCCCAGGTCGTAGGCGAGGCGGTAGGCTTCCTCGATGTCGTCGATGGATGCGTCGGAGGCGAAGTTGATGGTCTTGGATACGGCGTTGTCGCAGTGCCGTTGGAACGCCGCCTGCATGCGCACATGCCACTTGGGGGCTATGTCAAAGGCGGTTACGAACGTGCGCTTCACCTCCTCGTCCATTCCTTCCACGTGCTGAAGGGTGCCGCTGCGCGCTATATCCATCATCAGGTCGTTGCTGTAGAATCCGAATTCCTTGGCGGTCTCCTCGAATATGGGGTTGATCTCCATGAGCTGGGTGCCCTCTATGACGTTGCGTACGAAGGAGATGGCGAAGAGGGGCTCGATGCCGGATGAACACCCGGCTATGATGCTGATAGTGCCCGTGGGGGCTATGGTGATGGTGGTGGCGTTGCGCATGGGCCTGCCTTGCTCCTGCCATATAGATCCCTCGTAGTTGGGGAACACGCCCCGCTCCTCGGCCAGCTCGCCACTGGCCAGGTGGGATTCCTCTTTCAGGATGGCGGCGACGTCCTCCGCCGCCCGCAGCCCTTCCTCGGAGTCGTACGGGATGCCCATTATCAGCAACGCGTCGGCGAAACCCATGACCCCCAGTCCGATCTTGCGGTTGCCCAGGGTCATGCGTTCCGTCTCCGGGAGCGGCCAGTGGTTGATGTCGATGACGTTATCCAGAAAATGCACGGCGGCGCGGATGGTGCTCCCCAGCCTCTCCCGGTCCCAGCGCCCGTCCTTCACCATGTTCTTGAGGTTGATGGAGCCCAGGTTGCAGCTCTCCCAGGGGAGGAGGGGCTGCTCCCCGCAGGGATTGGTGGATTCGATCTCGCCGAGGTGCGGGGTGGGGTTGCCGCGGTTGATGGTGTTGAGAAAGACGAGCCCCGGGTCACCCGTGCGCCAGGCCTGGGTGACGATAAGGTTGAAAACGTCGCGGGCGTGGAGGCTTCCGCTCACGTTGTTGTTGCGGGGGTTGCGCAGGAAATACGCGTCGTCCGTATCCAGGGCCTGCATGAACTCGTCGGTAATGCCGACGGACAGGTTGAAGTTGGAGAGGAAGCCGTCCTGGTCCTTGGCGGTGATGAAGTCCAGAATATCGGGGTGATCGCATCTCAGGATGCCCATATTGGCGCCTCGCCGCCTGCCTCCCTGGCGGATGATCTCGGTGGTGACATCGAAGATGCGCATAAAGGAGATGGGGCCGGAGGCTATGCCCATGGTGGATTGCACTACGTCACCGCGGGGGCGCAGGCGCGAGAAGGAGAAACCGGTGCCCCCACCCGATTTGTGCACCAACGCCATGTATTTGACGGCGTCGAAGATGCCGGGGATGGAGTCCTCCACCGGCAGCACGAAGCAGGCGGAGAGCTGCCCCACTCCCGTGCCGGCGTTCATCAGGGTCGGGGAGTTGGGGAGGAAATCAAGGGAGACCATAAGGCGGTAGAACTCCTCCCCGAGGGCCGCCACGTTCGCGGCGGGGTCGTATTTGAGTTCGGCGGAGGCCACCGCCTCGGCCACGCGCTTAAACATCTGGTCAGGCGTCTCCACCACCTTTCCCAGCTCGTTCTTGAGAAGGTAGCGTTTCTTGAGCACGTTTACCGCGTTGATGGTCAGCTTGAGCTCGTCCTTTACCCCGAGGAGGTTCTTGGCGCGCCGTATCTCCGCCCGGTGCTCCCTGTACAGGATATATGCCTTGGCGGTGTGGGGGAGGCCCCTACGTATGAGGGCTTCCTCCACGAGATCCTGTACCTCCTCCACCGAGGGTATGTCTTCCACGTAGCGTTGCTCCAGACCCGCGGTGAGCTCTCGGGTAAGCTCATCCGCCGTCTTGGGCGCTCCCTCCCCAGTTTCCTGAATGGCCGCCCGCATGGCCGCCGCGATCTTGGCGCCCTCGAACGGTACCACGGAACCGTCACGCTTGCGTATCTTGTCCAGGGGCATGGCTTCCCTCCAATAACCGGTTTTTTAATGGGGCTTTTCGTGGAGAAGAAGCCCCTTCTTACCAATCTATTGTACCCGTCAGCGCCGACGTGTAGCATGACTAATACGGTTGTTTTCCGGTTATGGTATGGGCGAGGGGAAGGAAGAACATGGGAGAGCCGGCCCCTTGAGACGGGGCGAAAAAGAGCGAACCCGTAAGAGATATAGACGATTATCTCTCCGATCTTCCGGAAGAGGAGCGGGCCGCCCTCGAGAGCCTTCGCGGTACGATCAGGGACGCGGCGCCGGAGGCGGTCAAATACAAGATCCCGGTTTTCAAGCATCACGGTGACCTCGTGGGCTTCGCCGCACAGAAGGACTTCCTGAGCTTTTACGTCATGAGCCCGGACCTGGTAAAAGAAAAGGTAGCGGACATCGAGGGCTTCGATGTCAGCGGCGCCACCATCCACTTCTCGCCCGACCGGTCGCTCCCGTCGGCGCTGGTCGCCGGGCTGGTCAAGGCGCGCATCGTGGAGAACGAGAAGAAGAGATAATACCGGGCTGCATATATACAGCCGTGTCGGCGCGATTCTCAACACCCGCCCAACTCAGGCTTGAGTCCAACGCCATGTCGTATTGACATCCGGGTCGAATAACGCTAAAGTTATCGTAAATATTGATAACAGTTAACAATAATAATGATAACTAGAGTTGATAATAATGGATCATCGCAAGGCGGAGGACATGCTGTCCGCGTTGGGGACCGTGATGGAAGAGCAGGGTATAGGCCCTGTTGACATCGTTATCTGTGGTGCCATGGTCCTGCGGCTACGGGGCTTGATAGACAGGCCGACCAGGGATATAGATGGGCTCGGCCTGGTGGTGGAGGAAGGCGGCTCCCTGGTACTCAAGAAACCCTTGATGAGCAGCGGGTTCAGCGCGGCCGTGGAAAGAGTGGGGTCCCTCTTCAACGAGGGAAGACATTGGTTCAGCACGGCTGCCAGAGTCCTGCACGATGATACGAAGCTGCCGGGCGATATCATCGCAAGGGCGGAGGCGAGGCGCTATGGGAAACGCCTGATCGTGCGTCTCTGCTCACGACCTCATATGATCTGCTTGAAAATGTGGGCGGCGGTACACCGGGGGGAGCCGGACATCGGGGACCTTATCGCCATGGGGATCTCGGACGAGGAGGCGAGGGCGGCTGCCGAGTGGTGCCTGCGTCAGGATGGCGGGATTCTGCGCGAGATAAAGGCGGTGCTCGAGGAAGTGGGACATGGAAAACTGGCAGGACGGATTAGAGCAGAGTATTGACGAGATAATATGGAGTCAATGGGCCGCACTGGGAGCCTTCGTTGCGGCGGAGCCGTGTCGCGGCTCGATAATCGATCCCGAGGCGCTGCTTGTCGCTACGTGCGCTTTCGGCCGCCATGATGCCAGGATCTTCGACGAGGCGATGGACTGGACCATCGCCAACCACGGCCTGTTGAAACCGTGGCGCATAAAAAGGATCTCCCGTTCTTTCGGTCCGGACACACAGAGGGCCCTGGGCGCGGTTATCGGATACGCGGCCCTGGACACGGGAAGGGATCTCTTCCCGGGTGTCAGGAAGGAGGCGCTCGAGTCGCTGGAAGAGGTGGAGACGGAGGAGCTCTTCCGGAGAGAGAAGGGGCGCTACGAAGGTGGGCGTGGATCGCCCGACGAGGTGTTCCTGGAGTGGAAGCTGCTGCGGGGGAGCCCCAGGATACGACACCACTCGGGAAAGCCCGACCTGGGCAACCCCGCCAACTTGGTGCTCCGCCTCAGGGATTACTACGGAGCGACGGCGCGTGCGGACGTTATGACCTACCTGTTTACGAACGACGGCGGCAGCTCAAACGGCATCGCCGAGAGGATCAAATACCGGCAATCCCTTGTATACGGTGTACTAGAGAACCTGGTGGGTGCCGGAATAGCGCACAAGAGTGGAGGCCGCGGACACGCTTACTATTGGATTGACGGGGACAACATGGCATCCTGGCTCGGATTTGAAGAGGAGCGGCCGGCCTTTTTCGTGTGGGGCGACGTATTCCGCGTCTTCGACATGGTCATTACGGACCGGCGGGAACACCCGGCGGCTTACGAGAGCGAGTTCCTTGCGGCCGAGAGGATGCGTGATCTCGCGCTTGAAGTGATCCCCCTGTTGAGAGAAACCGGAGAACCCCTATCCCGCATGCCCGCCCCCGATCCCGGTAGGCTGAAGGGCATGGAGCACGGAGAAGCACTCATCATGTATATGGGCGATGTCACGAACGTCTTGAGGCGCTATACCGTTGACTGAGAGATTAATCGTTGCGGGCTCCGGTGATATCGCATCCCGTGCGTTACCCCGGCGGTCCCTCTTCGCCCCACTTCAAGCGCTCGCTGAGTTTCCGGAAGCGCGTGACCTTCTCTTCGCTGACGTTGGTGGTGTCGAAATCCCGTTCCTCCGTGTACAGGCCGGCGTCCGCGGACCGTCCGGGGTCGAAGCTGGAGGATATACGTTTCTGCCAGAGGTTGAAGTGCCCGGCCAGGGGGCTCAACGCCTTGCGCACCTCGGGGGTGAGCACCGAAGGGGGGGTTATACACCTGGAGATGGCCTCCAGCGTGGAGGAGAAGGCGATGGGTTTCAGGGACCGGAGGCTCTCCTCGTCGTGGACGCTGTACATGTGCACGACCTCGCAGTGGGCCCAGGTGTTGTTCTCGTAGGGGACGAAGTAGGGGTTCTCGGCGCCGTCGTCCAGGATGGCCTCACTGGCGATCCAATCCTTCTTGACCTCGGCGATGGCATCGGCCCAGGGCATCTGGGAGTCAAGGACGTCGTTCTCGTCCAGGTTGGTGCAGAAGGTGCCCCCGAGGCGGAAGGCCGCGGGGATGAGGCTGGCGCGGATGAGGTTGAGGGGCAGCATGGGGGCCAGCGTGGAGGTCTGCATGTCCAGTATCACGCCGTTGTTCCGCAGAACGATCCGTTCGAGCACTTTCTTCTGGTAGTGGAGTTCGGCCATGGAGCTTCCGGCTGGAAGGATGGTGAAGGGATACCTCAGGACGTTGTAGACCAGGCTTCTGATATTGCTGGTGCGCATGATCTTTCTATATAGTTTGGGGGCCATGGCCATGGGAAAGGACCCCATGGCCACCCTCAGGCAAAGGTATCCTATCTCCACCTCTCCAAGCTCGTACATGGCGTCGGCGAAGCGCTCCGCCTCATGGAACACACAGGCGTAGAAGCGCAGGTTCTCCGGCTGCTCAACCACGGAATCGAGGACGGTCCCCTCGGCTTTCATCCGCGGTGGGCCCGGCCAATTGAAGAGTTTCAGGGCGCAGCGCGTGAAGACACACCAGGCCTCCGAAGGCCCCCGATGCGCCGCGCATGATACCCAGCAGCGAGGGGCCGGGTCCGTCACCCGAGAACCACTCCTCTCCCGAGCCGGGGGTGCCGAGGCGCAGGATCTCCCCGTCGGGCAGGACCCACTCCACGCCCAGGACGTTGCGGGGGCTGTAGCTCATGTATATGCCGTCGTGGCCCACGCCGTGCATGGAGGTGGCGCTGGCCAGAGGGGAGCATACCGGGCCCGCGCTTCATGCTCTCCGCCTGCAACTGGGCGCCGCTTACGTAGGGTTCCAACACCGCGTACATGTTTTTCTCGTCTATCTCCAGTATGCGGTTCATGCGGCGCAGGTCTATCTGGACAACACCTTTGCTGGTTGGGCCGGCGTGTACGCCCCAGCCGGTACAGAGGGCCTTGAACTTGAGGCCGTGCCGGTTGCAGGCGCGCACCACCTCCTGCACCTCCGGGGTCGAGGCGGGCAGGACCACCGCCGCCGGGCGTGGGGTCCACAGGGAAGGGTCCTCATTGAGGAAGGGCTGCCAGGCATAACCGTCCAGAACCGCCGGCTCCCTGGAGACGTTATCCTCTCCCACCACCCGCTCCAGTTCCATGTAAGCTTCGTCGCTAATCGCCGTATGCAATCTCTCGTCTCCTCCGTTTCGACCCCTGCGGGGACCAGGGCAATTGTACATTCATAGCGGCGGCCTCGCCGAGCAGGCTGGAGACCTCACTGGTGAGTTCGAAGGCCTTCTCCACCGTGGTGGTCAGGTCCGGGTTTACCAGGCAGCAAGTCGCGGGGGTTATCAGGGAGCGTCCGGCTATATCGGCAAGGGTCAGCCCGTCTCCGGCTACCTCCTCCCAGAGTCCAACGAGTTTTCGGGCCAGACCGTGGGGGCTCTGGCGCTCCAGTACCACGGTATGGGTGGGGACAGCCCCCCAGGCGATGGCTTTCCCGCTTGCCAGATAGGAGCGGATGTTTTCATGGTAGGCCGCGAGTATATCTCGGTTATTGCGGGCGTCGAGTGAGAGCGGGTCCGAATCGGGCCGCAAAAGGAAGTCCCAATCGGGATTACCGCAGAGATGGATGCATCGCGGCCCCCCCAGCATGGACAGGAACAGGGACATATCCTCGCGGGCGCGTTACGAGGTGTAGCCGGTTATGCCGGTGAACAGAAACTCCAGCCCCGGCTCGTCCACCCAGGCGAATGACCTGGGGTTTATGGCCCTGAGATCGTGTAGGTGGCGGTTAACCCTGTTGGCGACGTGGTTGATGGCCACTTCCCTGGCGTCATCCCTGTATATTATTCTCTTGTTACCCCCGTCCTTGATCATCAGGCACAGCGAGATGGGGCCCATGAACTGGCCGTGCAGGGCGGCGTAGTTGCCCCAGGCCCTCTCCAGGAAACCGGCATAGGTGAGGGATGCCACGCCATCCATGCCGAAATACTCTCCAGCGGGCTCCAGGGACAGGTAATCATCCAGCTCGGAGTAGAAGGCGCTCTCGTTGAAGATGATCCTCAGGCCCTCGTGATCCATCCGTACGCCGGGCATACCGTGGACCGTCTGCACGTAGGTATCCTCGGAGAAGGAGGTGTTCGGGAGCTGTGGCCAGAAGGGTATGTCCAGGGTGAATGCCAGATCCAACGCCCTTGACGGTTCCAGGCGGGGCATTATCCCCATGGCAGTGGTCAGAGGCGGCTTCTCTGGATCGAAGGCTGTTCTCCGCGTGTTGGAATTCACGCCAAATAGAAGCGGGTGCTTAACGCTCGGGCCACTGCGCTCGGCCTTCTCCGGTCAGGAGGAGGCTCCCGCGTCCACCAGGGCCTTTTTATAGGCTCCGCGGTCGAAGCCTACGATGATGGTGTTATCTACCTCCAGGACGGGGATGCCCATCTGACCGCTCTTGTCGACCATCTCCCGGGCGGCATTACCGTCGCTGGTGATATCTATATCGTCGAAGGCAACCCCTTCCTTGCCCAGAAAGTCCTTGGCCATCTTGCAATAGGGGCAGGTAGGCGTGGAATAGAGCTTCACAATGGCCATTCTTCAAGCCTCCTCTCCCTCAAGCTGGTTATTCCGACTCGCACTGTCCTGACCGTCTATACCTTATTCTCAGTCTGATGGCGCTTTCGCGGTATGACCTCGATCAGGTCTTCTGCAGAGACGCGGTGGTCCCCCTTAAGCCCCGGTCTCGTGGAGTCTCACAGGGTGGTGCAGCCCTCGCTCACCATGTTCTCGAGTTCCAGCTTGTTGCGGATTATTATCTTACCCTTCTCCGTTTCCACCAGCCCCAGCTTCTTGAAATTGCTAAGGACCCGTATGGTGGTTTCCACGGTTGTGGCGGCCATGTCGGCGATGTCCTGGCGGGTTAGTACCAGGTCGATGTTGATGACTCCGTCGACCTCCACCACCCCTACCTTGCGGGAGAGGATGAGCAGCGTGCGGGCGATGCGGTACTCAACCCTCTCCATGGCCAGGGCCCTTATAGTGTTCTGGGCCTCCCTGAGCCGCGCCCCCAACTCGGTTATTATCTCCAGGGCCAGGTCGGGATTATCCCTGAGAAAGGAGAAGAAATCGGTGCGGGTGATGGAGAGCAGCTCCACGTCCGAGAGGGCCTGGGCGGTCATGGGGTAGGGCTCCCCGTCGAAGATGGCCTCCTCCCCGAAGATCTCCCCGGGGTAGGCCATCTCCACGATCATCTCCCTGCCGTCCTCGGTCTGCTTGAGCAGTTTTACCTCTCCCCGCTCTACTACGTACAGCTTGCGGGGGGCGTCGCATTCCAGGAAGACATACTCGCCCTTCGCCAGCTTCTCGGTGCTGCACAAGGAGTAGAGGCGATCCAGCTCCTCGGCCTCCAGGAACTCGAACATGGGGACCTTCCAGAAGATATTGACCTTGGGATCGTCGCTCTTCTTATCGGCCATTTTCTACCCCCAGACCAAAAAGGGGAGCCATGGGCTCCCCTGATTTCGAGATCTCGCGGCCTTACTCCATGGTGATGGCTTCGGAGGGGCACTCCTCGGCGCAGGTGCCGCAGCCGTCGCAATCGTCGGGCCTGGCAAGAAAAGCCATATCGTCATCGTTCAGATCGATGGCATCGTTGGGGCACTCGTCCACACACAGCCCGCAGCCGGTGCATTCGTCATCGTCGAAAGACGGCCTCTTGTCGCTTGGCTCTCCCATAAGGACTCCTCCTTTTAACTAGATTGGCTCCACAGGGTTTATAAAAACCCCCAATAATCTATAGCATAGAGAAAAAGGCAAGGCAATATTTAAGAGGAGAAAGGCGCCGGGCCTTTTCGTCCGCGGTCCGGCCAGAGCTTCGTAAGCGAGCCCCCCCGGTGGTAACCGCTGCCTGCAAGCTCGATACCATGCGGGAAATTACTATTCTCCCGTCAGCTCTTTCAGCAGGTCCCCGGCCTTGAAGTCGGGCTCGAAGAGGCGGTCGCGGTAGGCGGAGATATCGGCCCTCGACTTTATCAACGTCTCCAAGGCTCGCGCCTCCTTGATGTCGCCTATGAGGTTGGCCCCCACCAGTACGCCATCTCGCAGAATGAGTTTGCGGTATTCCATGCCACGGGGATAGTCGCCGGTGAGCACCTCGAAGGTCTCGTCGCCGGGCGGCTTGTCCATGCCTATGGAGGCTATGGAAAGACCGTAGATATTGATCACGTTGAAGGGCACCACACCCCCCAGGGCCTCGCTTCCGCCGCTCATGTTGATCCCCGCCGTCGCGCCCTGGCGCTGAGCGTTGAGCCAGGAGGTCACCACGCGGTGCTCCCCATGCACCACGTCGTACGCCTGGGCCACGTCGCCCGCGGCATATATATGGGGGCGATTGGTGAGCAGGTGATCGTCCACTATGATCCCACGGTCCGTCTCGATACCGCTGTCGCGCAGAAAATCTATATTGCTTATCACGCCGATGGCTATTCCCACCAGGTCCGCTTCCAGGGAATCTCCCGTCGCCGTGATCACGCCGGTCACCCTGCCGCCGTCGCCGGATATCTCAGAGAGGCCCTCTTCCGTGTGCAGCATGATACCTTTTTCCCGCAGTACCGACTCCACCAGCGAGGACCCGTTCTTATCCAGTATCTGGGGCCAGAAGCGATCCTCCCTTATCAGGTAGTGGGTGGTGAGCCCCAATTCGTTGAAACAGCGGGCCAGCTCCACGCCCAGCAGTCCCCCTCCCAGGGCCACCGCGTGTCCGGCCTTCTTCGCCCTGTCGATGATGTCCTCGGCCTGTTCGAGGGTGCGTAGATAGACCACCCCGTCGAGGTCACTCCCGGGACACGGTCTCAGGCGCGGTCTGGCGCCCGAGGCTATGAGCAAGCGGTCGTAGGGCAGCACGGATCCGCTCTCCAGGACCACCACCCCCCTGTCCGGCAGTATCCTTCCGACCTTATCCTCGAGGATGAGGCGTATGCGCTGCTGGGAGTAATGGTCGAGGTCCACGACGAAAAGCGATTCCAGGGAAGCCCAGCCGCATATGTAGTCCGGCATCCTCATGCGGTAATAGCAGGGATAACGTTCTTCGTCCACGATGGTGATGCTTCCCTCCGCGTCCCTCTTGCGTATGGTCCGGGCCGCCTTCAGCCCCGCGCCGCCGTTTCCTATTATCACGTAGCGCATATCCACCTACGCTCCTTTCGCGACTTTCTCCATGGCGATCATATTCCAGGTTGCCGTCTAGGGCGGGATTCCGCTCGCCACCCTGCCGCTTCGCGCCCTCCCGGTAATACTATAACGGCTGGGGAGTGGAGGGGTATGTGTATATGCCGGCGCCCGGTTGCCGCTGTCCCCGCGAGCCTGATCCCGAAGCGTTTATGCGCCTCCCCGCGGGCGGATTGGAGCCGGTACCGGGGGGCTGGCGGTACCCGTTTCCTCAACTCCGGCCCGCGAGACGCCTCCAGCGGCTTCTCTCCCCGAGAGTGAGTCGCAGGGCGGAACGGTGGGCCGCGTCCTCGAGGGAGTCGTCCAGCTCCGGCAGTTCCTCCAGTTCGTACCTGCGGCGCAGGGCGGTGAGGATGAGCCAGTCGGCCAGGAGGGGGTTCTTGGGAAGTAGGGAGCCGTGGAGGTAGGTGCCGATAGCACCGCGACATACGCATCCCTCCATACCGTCCTCGCCGTTATTGCCGAAGCCCTTCAGGACCCGACCCAGGGCGCGGCATCCCGGGCCCAGGCGGGTGCGGCCGGAGTGGTTCTCGAACCCCACCAGGGTCCCCCCGGCTCCTTCCAGGGAGCATTGCACGGCGATGTTGCCTATAAACCTGTGCTCACCGCCTACCGTGCTTGCATCGAAGAGCGAGATACCCGGCAGTTCCTCGCCGGTATAGGTGATAAAGTGGCTGCCCAGGAGCTGGTAACCCCCGCAGATGGAGAGCAGGGCGGCTCCCTCCTCCACGGCATGGCGAAGGGCCTTGCCCTTCTCGTCGTGCAGGTCCTCGCATACCAGTATCTGCTCGCGGTCCTGGCCGCCGCCCATGAAATAAAGGTCGTACGGCTCGGGATCCAGGGTTTCGCCGATGCTCAAGGATGATACCTCCACCCCGTAGCCCCGCCACGCGCAGCGTCTGTCCAGGGTTATAATATTTCCCCGGTCGCCGTAGATATTCATCAGCTCCGGGTAGAGATGGCAGATGCGGAGGCTTACCGGCGCGGCCATCTCAAGCCTCCTCCCAGTATCCCGGCGCCGCCCCCAGTCGGGTGAGCAGCCGTCGCATATCCAGCGTGGCGGTGTAGGTGGTGAGGGCGTAGATTATCTCGCCCTCTTCCGCCTCGTCCGCGGCGGCGGTTACCGCCAGGCGAGGGTCTTTCTCCACCAGTATGGTCGAGGTGTCCATCCCCGCGTACTTCATGCGCAGGGCCATGTCCTCGGCGCGGGTTCCCGATGCGACCAGGAAGCGCGGCAGGGGAGCCAGATCCTCGAAGTCCACGTCCCATATCCAGGATACGTCCCTGCCGTCCGCTATGCGGTCGTTGAGGGCGGCGATGACCACCAGCCCCTCGCCCTCGCCGCGGAGGGTCCTGATCACCTCGTTGAATCCGGTGGGATTCTTGGAGAGGACCAGAAAAATAGTGCGGCCACCGAAGTCGATGCGTTCGCCCCTGCCGAAAGCGGTACTGTATCCCTCCACCCCCGCGCGGATGTCATCTTCCCCCAGGCCCAGCAGCCGGGCTCCCCCGAGGGCGGCCAGAAGGTTCTGAACGTTGTACAGACCCGGAAGCCCAAGGTGGAGGTCCATTTTCCAGGCGGGCGCGGCGACCGACACACGCGAGCCCCCGATTCCCTCGAGCTCTATCTCGGCGGCGGCGTAGTCGGCCGCCGGGCGGGAGACGCCGCAGCTCGGGCAGGAGTACTTTCCCATATGGCCGAAGAAATTGACCGAGAAGGTCAGGGGTGCGCCGCATACCCGGCAGTGCTTGGAGTCCGCGGCATGACGGAGGCCCGGTTCCGACAGGCCCTCGTATTCGATACCGAAGAAATACCTCCTGGCCCGGCTATCTCTTCCCAGCGAGGCCACCAGGGGATCGTCGGCGTTCAGCAACACGACCGCTTCATCGCCGAGTTCGGCCAGGGCGCCGTCTATCTTGCGGGCCAGGGTCTCCAGCTCGCCGTAGCGGTCCAACTGATCCCTGTACAGATTGGTGATTATAACCAGGCGCGGGTTCAGGCGGCTTACCGCCTCGGGCAGGGTTGCCTCATCCACCTCGAAAAGGCCCATGTCTCCCAGTGGCCTGCCTCTCCCATCCGATGCCTGGGCCAGGGCCGCGGTTATCCCGCTTATCAGGTTGGCTCCCACCCGGTTGTGCACCGGATTCCCGCCCCCCGCCCGCAGCATCCCCGCCAGGAGATTGGAGGTGGTGGTCTTGCCGTTGGTGCCGGTCACCAGCACGCATCCCCCCTCGAGCTGGAGCGCCATCTCCTCGGTCGCCTTCCGGTCCAGGCGCAGGATGACCTTGCCCGGGAAATTGGAGCCTGCCCCGAGGCCGAGGCGCCTGGAGAAGAAGGTCGCGGTTTTCCCCGCCGCCACGGCCGTGGATAACCTGATATTCATGCGTCTATTTTAGAGGTCGCGTCTCCTTTTTCGCCACCTCGGCCTGGTAGCTCCAAATCCCTGGGCCTTGGTATCCGGCTCGCCTGCACGGACGTAAGCGACGATCGATGAAGATACCCGGGATAACGCGGCAGGCTGCGCTGACACCATAGTTCCCAGGGTGGGCAGGGTACATATGTAAACAGGATGTTTGCCTCGACCTGGTTGGTATAAATCCCTGGGGCCTGGTATCGGGTCCGGTCTCTCCGCGGTGGTAGAATGGCTGGTGGAGGTGACGGTATTGCGGTCACGTGTAAAGGCGGTTTTCTTCGACGCCGGAAACACCCTCCTCACCCCACATCCCTCCGTGGAGGAGGTATGTATGGAGGTCATGAAAAGGCAGGGCTTCGATGCCTCGGTGGAGGACATACGCCGGGGGTTGGAGATATCGGAGAGCTATTACGAGCAGAGGTACTGGGAGGACGACACCTTCTGGGCCTCGGAGGACGAGGCGGCGGATATGTGGAGCCGCATGTACGCCCTGCTCATGGAGGAGGCCGGGGTGGAGGATTCCATGGTCATGGGGCGCATGCTCTACGATGAATTCGGCGACGGGGAGAGGTGGATCCTCTATTCGGACGTACTGCCCGCCATGCAAAGGCTGCATGCGGAGGGAATACGCATGGGCATCGTGTCCAACTGGGACGTGCGCCTCCCCGGGCTTTGCCACCACCTCGGCTTGAGCCGCTACCTCGACTTCGTTATCAGTTCCGCCAACCTGGGTCGTATAAAACCAGAGGCCTCCATCTTCCATGCTGCCCTGGGAAGGATGGGTGTAAGCGCCTCAGACGTGGTGCACGTCGGCGATCATTACTACGCGGACGTGCTGGGGGCGAGGGCGGCCGGTATACGCCCCGTGCTCCTGGACCGCGGGGGGTGGGTTGAAGGCGCGGATTGCACGGTCATAACCACCCTAGAGGAACTGCCCGACCTGGTCTTCTCGGGCTCTTCCTAGGGCCCTCGAGTTAATCGGCGACCAGGTCTACTGATAACCGACCTCGATATCATCCGTTATGTAGTGGATCCACGTCTGGCCCGGTTTCAAGGGCACCGGGTTGCCGTTCTCGTCCACGAAGGTCGTAGGGGAGTTGCGGTTATCCTTCTTCCAGGTGGCGTGATACACGTTTCCCCTGGTGAAGACCAGGCAGTTGCCGCTGCCGATAACCTGGGAAACAGGGGTCTCGGCGCCGGTTACGTCTCTGATACCGCTGCTGGTGAGGTTTACATACTGGATTATGACGTTTGAGGGCGCTACCCTGGCCCCGGTGGTCAGGTCGTTATGGGGAACGCCCTGGATGGAATGGAGGTAGCTCTCCGAGGCGGCATCGTACTGGTAGGAGCAGCTGCAGATGGTGGCCTTATAGGCGATATCTATCGCCGTGGCCTCGCTCACCATGCAGCTTTCCTCCGGGGTGGATTCCACCCCTTCCTCCGCGCCGGCCTCCTCCGTCGTCTCCTCCTCGGCCGCCTCCACCTCGGCGACGAAGTAGAGGCCGCTGTCGGGCAGGGCGTTGAAGCTGTCCCCCTGTTCCTGCAGGTACTGCCGCAGAAGCTCGGTGCTGGTATAGAGGTTATGGGGCGCATACCGCGAGCGGTCCCTCCAGAAATGGGTGGAGTCCTCGGCGATATACATCATCCCGGCGGCCTGGATCATGGACATGACCTGGTTGGCTCCCCCGCTGCAGATTAATAGCGGATCGAGGAAGTAGCATATGTCTATATCGGATGGCCTGGCGCTGCGGTTGGGGCCGATAACCTGCGCATCCTTGGAGAGGAAGATGCAGATAAAACGGGTTACGCCGCCCTCCACAAGCTCCTCATATACCAGGTCGGCGTCCACGATCCCGCTCTGAGGCCTGGCCTTGGGGTCGTTTTCAACCTTGACCGCCAGGGGTCGACGGGTGATAAGGTCCCAGGACGCCACTTCCTCGCCGGTCAGGGGGTTCACCGGCGGCTTTTCCGGCTCCGGAAGCGGCTCCGATACCCCGTCCTCGGCCGCCTTGGTGGCCGTGCATCCCGCCAGCGACGCCGCCAGTGACAGAAGAAGCAGAAAAATGCCCAATACGGCGGTAACGATGGTAAAAAAGCGCCTCAAACTCGTGGCCATGCCTTGCTCTCCTTTCCGCTTATCGCACGCGATAATAATCGCCGCCTCCTGGTGGAAACCGACTCCTCCCCGCCCTCGGTTCTCCACGGATTCCGCGGAACCGGCACCCGACCCGCACGGTGGCTCGCGTTCCCCCGAGGGACCGCGTTCACCGGACGGCGGCGCCCGGCTTTCCCTTTCTTTATTCACTATACGCGGGCCGCTTTCCTTCCCTCTGAAGCGTGGGCGCCGGCTGGCGAGACCATGAGAGCGTAAGCCGGTTTATTATGCGGCCTCGCGATCACGATGTCCGGTATGCGTAGATATATTTACACGCTATTCGCGTCGGGACTTGCTATATCGACGTTGAAAAGACGGGCGGCGTTCCCGCCCAGGACGGCCTCCTCCAGTGCCTTGTCGCGCAGACCCTCCCGGGCGTCGGCCAGGGTTCTCCGGTAGGGGAGGAGAGGATAATCGGTGGCGAAAAGTATCTTACGGGCTCCCGCCGCCGCGGAGGCCAGGCGGTATATCTCGTTGCGATACAGGTATGGAGAGGCGGCGGAGTCGTAATGGACGTTGACGCACATCTCGGCCACCTCCGGCATGAGCTCGAAAAAAGGCAGTCCGCCGCCCCAATGGGGGAGTATGAGCTTCAGCTCCGGAAAAGCCTCTACGAAGCGGTAGATCTCCCCCGGGGTCACCGGCCCTTTGCCGGGATAGTAATGGCCGACCGGTTCGTTGGTGTGGAATAGGATGGGGGCGTCGTATTCCCGCGCCAGATCTACTAAGGGGGCGAGAAGGTCCGTGTCCGTGGGATCGAAACCCTGGGGTTGAGCGTGCAGTTCTCCCAGTCCGCGGGCGCCTTTATCCAGGCACCTGCGCGCTTCCTCCAGCGATCTCCCGCCGTACCTGGGATTGACTATGAAAAAAGGCAGAAGGCGGTCGGGATGGTCGGAGGCCACCTCCAGCAGGTAGTCGTTGTTCTCGACACAGCGTTTCATGGTGGTCCAGGGAAACGGGCAGAGCACGGCCACATCCACTCCCGCCTCGTCCATCTCGGCCAGCATGGTCTCGGGATCCACCATGCGCGAGCGACCGTGCCCGAACATGAGGTTGAAGGCCACCTCTTCCTCCTCGACGCTCGCGGGATTCCTGCGTACCTCGGGGGGGAACATGTGCGTGTGGGAATCTATCACCATTATAACCCGGCTCTCCTCTCGGCTTCATCCCGGCCGATCCGCTAGCTTGCTTCCCGCTTCGGACCGAACTCGGAAACGGTCCGCGATCCTGTTGCCGCATCCCGGCAGGATTTATAATAGCAGAGTATCTAAGTGGCCTATGTCCGATGTTTCTCGGGGGATGAAGATGGGAGAAATACTAATATACATCCTTGTAGCCGTGGTGGGTTTGCTTGTCGTTGTCGCTTTGTATCTTCTCGTGCGCATACTCCAGATATATTTCCACGCCCGGAGGCTGCAGACCATGCGCAGCTACGAGACCATCCTCTACGCCGCCCTGCAGAAACTGGAGCCCGAACATACCTTGAAGACCCTCTTTCCCAAGCCCGATCCCAAAGCCCTGGAGGAGGTCCTTCTGCGTATGGGCGACGAGGGCGCGGAGGATTGGAGGGACAAGGTGATAGCCCTTTACGAGTTGGGCGGTTTCACCGAGAAGCGCGTGCGGCAGCTCGGGTCGCGCCTGAAATCGCGTCGCAGCGACGCCGCCCGCCGCCTGGGGAGGATATGCGATCCCGGGGCGGTTCCCTACCTGAAGGAACTTCTCCGGGACGGCAGCGAGGAGGTGGAGGAGGCGGCCTTGTACGCCCTGGGAAGGATAGGGACCAGGGAGGCGCTGGAGGCCATGATGGAGGCCCTGGAGCAGGGCGATCGCTGGACCCAGGAGAAGGTGGCCGAGGCCGTGGAGGAGGCCGGGGACGAGTCGCGCCAGCTCCTGCTGCTCCTGCTGCGGGACGAGAGCCCCGTGCACCGCGCTTTCGCCGCCGAGGTGATAGGGAGAGTGGGCGGGGAAGAGGAAGCGGATCGCATGGAGGTGGCCCTGGAGGATCCGGTGGTGGACGTGCGAGCCAGGGCGGCGGATTCGCTGGGAGCGATGAGGCATCGATCCTCCCGCCCGGCCCTTCTCGAGGCATTGCGGGATCCGGCTTGGGAGGTGCGCTCCCAGGCGGTCAAAGCCCTGGGGAATATCGGAGAAGAGGAGGACGCGGCCGTGATCAAGGAGGCCCTGCGCGACGAGGAATGGTGGGTGCGGAGCAACGCCGCCGCGGCCTTGAAGGAGATGGGGGAGGTGGGGGAAGAGCTCCTGGTGGAGGCTCTCTGGGATGAAGATCGCTTCGCGCGGGAAACCGCGGCTCAGGCGCTGGAGGAGAGCAGCATGGTCGAGCGCCTGGTCAGGGACATGGAGAAGGGCGAAGCTGACGAGGAGGGGGCTCGTGTGATCCACCGCCTGGCCGAGATCGGCTGCGTAAGCACCATATGCCAGGCTATCGAGGACCTCCCAGAGGGCGAGGCTTATTCGCGCCTGGGCTCGCTGCTGGCGGATATAGAGAACGCGGAGTTGAGCGAGGCGATGGCGAGTGGGGGCAAGGGCGGCGGTCGCGACGCCGGGCGTTCCAGGAACAAGGCGGCCCGGGAACCAGAGTCGGAAGAACGGGAAGAGCGGGGAGACAAGGGGCTGCGCCCGTGATAACCCCTTACCACGTGCTGGCTTACCTGGCGATCGCTTTCTATATCCTTCTCTACTCGGGTCATATGATCCATCTTTTGCTGGGATACAAGGCGGCTTTGAGGTGGAAGAAGCTGGGTTACCTGGAGGAGGCCCACCGCCTCTCGCGCAGCGATCTGGTATCCCCCATCACCGTTATCGCCGATCTGCACGAGATCGGGGAGGACGCCGACCGGTGGGTGGATCACGTTCTCTCCCAACGTTTCCCGGAGCTGGAGATCATAATCATGGTGAATGGGGAAGGGGGAGAAGAAGCGGAGAGGCTGATAGATACCTTTTTTCTGCGGCGCCTGGACCGCGTCTACCGGCGCGTCCTGGAGGCTCCCGAACCCCGGGAGGTGTTCCAGAGCGACGACCGCAGGTTGGTGCTGGTGCGGACGGAGGGAGCGCGCAAGGGGGCATCGCTCAACCTGGCTCTCGGACTTTCCCGTTATCCCCTGGTTGCGGTGGCCAGCGGTGGAACCCACCTGGAGGACGATGCGCTGCTGTGCATGGTGCGTCCCTTCATGGAGGGGCAGATAAAGGCGCCGGCGGTCATGGGCGTAGAGCTTCCAGTGGAGATGGGGGAGGAAAACCTTCTTCCGCCCCGCCGCATCACCAGGTTCGAGCTCATGGAGTCCTTGAGGGTACAATTGGGGTACCTGGCCGGTGCTCTTTACCTGGGCGGGCCGGTGATAGCCTGGGGGTCCATAATGCTCTGCCGCAAGAGGGATATTGAAAAGGCGGGAGGTTTCAGGCCCGATCTCGCGTCCAAGGCGGCTCAGATGAACATGGTACTCCGGCTGCATCGCTTGATGCGGCATGAACGTAAACCGTACCGCTTCGTATTCCTGCCCCAGGTCGTGGCCCGCCGCAGGTATGCCGACACCTGGAGGGAACATCTCTCGGGTTCTTATGACCATGAGCGGAGCATCTCCGCCGCGCTCCGGCCGGAGGCGGGCATGCTCTTTCGATTGCGCTACGGGAGCCTGGGTACTCTGCAGTTGCCCATCTTCTGGCTCTTCGTCAATATGGCCGCCATTGTAGGTTTCGCGGCTTATGCCATCGCCATACTGTTCTTCGCTTTCGGCAAGATAGGGTGGCCGGTTTTCGCGGCTTTTCTGGCCAGCTCCATGCTGTATCCCGCCGTGGTGGGGGTGGGCGCGGTGGCGGCGGCGAGGCGGGAGGTCGGGATCCTGAAGGGGCAGGGCGCCATCCTCTACGCCTACGCTTTCATCACCCAGGTCTGGTTCAGGCAGTTCACCAGCCTCGCCTGCCTGCTGACCCCCGGAGTCTTCGGGAGTCGGGAATCATGATCGATCATACCGCCGAGGATAGAAGGAAACATAACCGCAATCCGCTATGGAGATGGTTGTATCCGCTGTTCAGCCTGGCCTGCCTGGCCTGGCTGCTCCTGAGGAGCGGACGCAAACCCTCGCGCCTGCGCTATCCCTGCCAGCAGGCCGCGGCGGCTCACTCCGCCTGGATACTGGCGGCCTTCGGAGCGGCTATGCTGCACGTGACGGCCTCGCAGCGGGGACGGCGGTGGTGTATTCTTCCCCTGATCCTGGCCCTGGCGGCCTATCTCTGCCTGGGAATGGGGGGAGGGACCGTCGTGGAGGCGGTCGAAGCGGGCGTTCCGGATATCGATCGGGCCAGGATACGTGCGGCTTCCCTGGTGCCCGAGACCTGGACGGGAGCCCAATCCGACGATTCCCACGACATCTTCGTCGTCAACCACGTTCCCGCCCCCCAGCCGGGAGACCAACACCACCAGGGGGTAGACGCCCTGGTGCGATTCCTGGCCGAGGGCGAAACCCCCTTCTACGACAGCTCGGCGGATTGGCCGGGTGCGGGTGAGGACGGCCTCATAAAACCGGATGACGTGGTTCTGGTTAAGGTAAACGCCGCTTGGGACCAGCGGGGCATGACCAACACCGACGTGGTGCGGGGGCTGATAACCGCCGTCCTGGATCATCCCGACGGCTTCACCGGAGAGGTCGTGGTGGTGGAGAACTGCGAGGGAGGGGAGGATTACAATCATACCTACAACAACGCCGAATACATCTACCACAGCTTCCAGTCGGTGGTAAATTCCTACGGCGACCCGGGCAAGGTCTCGTCCTCGAGCTGGTGGTCGTTCACGGATAACCTGGTGGGGGAGTTCGAGACGGGCGATTTCCGGCAGGGATACGTCTGGCTGGGCGACAACGTATCGTATCCCAAGTTCACCACCGGCAGGGGAACCCATATCTCGCTGAAAAATGGCATTTGGACGGGTTCCGGGTACGACAAGAGCCGCCTGAAGCTGATAAACGTTCCCGTACTGAAGTCCCATAACGCCGCCGGCGTAACCGCTTGCATCAAACATTATATGGGGGTGCCCAGCATACACATGACCACCGACGTGCATTACGATCTCATATACCAGGGGTACACGGCCAGGGTGATGAACGAGACCATCTATCCCTGCCTGAACGTCGTCGACGCCATATGGGTCAGCCCCTCCCATCCAGACGGGCCGGCCGGTCCTTATTCCAAGGCGGTACGCACGAACGTCCTCCTGGCCGGCACCGACCCCGTGGCCCTGGATTACTACGCCGGCAAGTATATCCTGTACCCGGTCAGCGGCTACGGGCGCCACGATCCCGATACCCCCTACAACGAGGGGACCGATCCCTATCACGACGGCACCAGCAACACCGGCTATGCCTATAACGCCTTCCGCATCATGCTGGAGTCCAACGCATCCGTGCTGCGGGAGGGGGGTCACGACGTCACGCTCGATCCCTCCCGCATGACCGTTCACCTGAGGAACCTGAGCGACGGCCTGGCGTGGTCCGGGGGCCACTGCGTGACGGGGGTCGGCGAGCCCTCCACCACCTGGAACTTCGCCGAGGGGTCCACGCGGGAGGGATTCGACGAATGGCTGTGCCTGCAGAACCCCGACGCCCTCG
>JAXHVT010000022.1:24060-74745 GCA_034188985.1 Actinomycetota bacterium
GACCTGCCGCCACGGTCCCGCACCACCCTGCACGTCAACCACATCATGGGTCCGGACAAGGACGTATCGGTATCCATCTCATCCGAGCGCCCCATCATCTGCGAGCGCCCCATGTACTTCCTCTACAACGGGGTATGGTCCGGGGGCCACTGCGTGACGGGGGTCGGCGAGCCCTCCACCACCTGGAACTTCGCCGAGGGGTCCACGCGGGAGGGATTCGACGAATGGCTGTGCCTGCAGAACCCCGACGCCCTCGCCTCCCGCGCCGACCTAACCTTCATGACCGGGGAGGGAGAGGTGGTACCCTACCAGGTGGACCTGCCGCCACGGTCCCGCACCACCCTGCACGTCAACCACATCATGGGTCCGGACAAGGACGTATCGGTATCCATCTCATCCGAGCGCCCCATCATCTGCGAGCGCCCCATGTACTTCCGGCGCTGGACCGTTTTCTGACCTTATTGCGTGCACAAGGGCGCTTACACTTCCGGAGGCTTGGTGCCCAGCGGAGGTTTGGAGAAGGGAATAAAGCGGCGATTTCGCCACTCCTCCGGCGAACAGGATGGAAGCCTTTATCTTGGATGGCGGAAATCTACAGAAGAACGTGGGCTTTACTTTACTTCTTCTGTCGCGAGCGTTGATATAAACTGAAAGAATGTTGAGAAGGCATAAACAAAAGATGGGGATCATATTGTTTTCGGCATTGGCATTGATGCTGGGTTGTGCCCTGTCCTCAGTTGTTCACACGCAGGTAAAAGCTGATACTAATACTGGCTGGTACGAACAACAATCCGGGACAACAGAGGACCTTCGGGGAGTATCGGCGGTGAATGCCAGTAACGCTTGGGCAGTGGGAGATTCCGGCACTATACTCAAAACCACCGATGGAGGCGTTAACTGGATATCTCAGGAATCCGGGACCACGGAGGACCTCTGGGGAGTATCTTCACTGGATCCTAACACGGCTTGGGCGGTGGGTAGTTCAGGCACCATTCTTAAAACTATAAATGGAGGAGTCGACTGGATGCCTCAGACCTCGGGTGTATCTTATGACTTACGGGAAGTGTCTGCAGTAGATGCCAACACTGCTTGGGCGATTGGAAATTCCTCTAAAATACTCAAGACAATAAACGGAGGGAACATCTGGACAGCCCAGGCTTCTGGGACAATATATGCACTAAATGGATTATGCGCTGTAGATACAGAAAATGCCTGGGCGGTGGGATCTGTTAACATCCTAAGGACAACCGATGGTGGGACTACCTGGCAGAATCAAAGCCAGCCACCTGGAAGCGCGCCTATGGCGGTATCCGCTGTGGACACGAAAACAGCCTGGGTGGTGGGCTATTTCGGCGACATAGCGAAAACTGTAGATGGTGGCGTCACCTGGACCCCACAGGAGTCGGGTATCAGCGAAAGGCTATGGGGTGTATCTTCACTGGATTCCACCACCGCTTGGGCGGTGGGAGGAGAAGTGGGCGACGCGAGGTATTACAGGGTCATCGTCAAGACCGACGACGGGGGCGCTACCTGGAAAACCCAGGCTTCCGAGTACACACAAGGCCTCTTCGATGTGGCGGCCGTAAACGAGAACACCGCCTGGGCGGTGGGAGGTCAAGGCACCGTTCTACGAACAGAAGGTGGTGGCAAGGATTTCATCTGGTACTTCGCCGAGGGATATACCGGCCAGGGTTTCCAGGAATATCTATGTCTGGGAAATCCCCAGGAAGATAAGGCTGATACTAAAATCACCTACATGTTCAATGATGGCTCCAGTCAGGAACAGGTAATCGAAATACCGCCTCTCTCACGAATCACGGTCAACGTAAATCAGGAGGTAGGGGAGGGGAGGGAGGTATCGGCAACTGTGCTATCAGACAAAGACATAGTGGTCGAACGCCCCATGTATTTCAATTACAATGGTGTCTGCGCAGGGGGTCACGATACTAAAGGGGCGCATTGGACCTCTAATAGATGGTACTTCGCCGAGGGATATACCGGTCTTGGTTTCGATGAGTGGTTGTGCGTGCTCAACCCGGGTGACAGCCCCGCCGAGCTCACCTTCGGCTTTCAGACACAGGAGGAAGGCCTCACCCAAAGAGCTGGCTACTCCGTTTCCGCCCACTCTCGTGAAAGCTTCAGAATAAACGACGTATTGGGCTCCGACTACCAGACCTCGCTCAGGCTCTCTTCCGACCAGCCTGTCGTTGCCGAACGTTCCATGTATTTCGATTACACGGGAACGAACAACTGGCATTGGCAGGGTGGACACTGCGTGATGGGGATACCATCTCTCGCAAGAGAATATTACTTTGCCGAAGGAACCACTCGATCTGGCTTCGAGGAGTGGATCACCTTGCAGAACCCTAATCCTGGCACCACGGAGGTTCAGGCAACCTATCATTTGGGGGCGAGCCAGGGGGATTCGGTATCAAAGACCTACAGCTTGCCAGCAGGAACCAGGCAAACCTTTTTTGTTCCGAGCGAAGTGGGCACGGAGAAGGACGTATCGGTTTATCTGACATCAGAGGACGACTTCTTGGTCGAAAGACCCATGTATTTTGACTACAGATTCAATATATCTGCGCAAGGAGGGCACTGCGTTATCGGCTCCACCACCCAGGCCTACGATTGGTTCTTTGGCGAGGGTTATACAGGAGCCGGATTTGACGAGTGGATCTGTATGCAGAATCCCGGTGAGGAGGAGGCGGTTGTTGAGGCCATCTATTTTACCCAGGAGGAAGGTGCCTTGGAACCCAGGGTAGTGACTGTTCCCGCGAAAACCAGAAAGACGATCATGGTAAATGACCATGCTGGCAATGACTACCAGCTCTCCTGCGGGATCGTGGTGACCTCTGGTCCAAACGTTGTGGTAGAAAGGCCTATATATTTCAACCACAATGGCGTAGACGGCGGCCATGATGTGGTGGGGTATGTACCTTAGCCGTTAATAGGACTAGGGTGGAGCCTGCTTCCGTGGGATTTCTGGACCACCTTCTTAATATACGAGCCATATGAGACGTTGAAAGGGCTGAAAAATGAAGAGGTGTCATGGTAGTAAAGAACGAACCGAAAATGAAGGTGGTTTGCCGTTATGGATAACCGGCATCATATCAGACGTATAATCGTCGCTTTGTTCTGCTTGATGGTGATCTTATCGATGACATCCTGTGGAACAGATGAAAGTAACAGCCAAGACGGAGAAGAATTCAGCCAGTATGTTGGAAACGGAAACTACGTCTATATCGATAGAAACGGCGAATTAATAATAGAGACGGATTATCGCTATGTATATGAATTCTCAGAAGGACTAGCATGCGTAATGTATGGTGATGCATGGGGTTACATGGATCGAAATGGGGAAATCGTAATTGAACCTAGATTTTCTCTGCCGATTCGTTTTCCGAGGGCCTGGCGGGTGTATGGGAATATGATAGGGATTATGGGGGCTATATAGACAAGGAGGGGAACTACGTTATCGAAGGTGATTTCGTGGTGGCCCAATCCTTCTCCGAGGGCCTGGCGAGGGTATGGCTGGGAAACACGAATGAAGCTCCCCAGGGCTTCATCGATAAAACCGGCGAGTATATAATTCCCCCCGAACTCGAGGGTATCGAATATTATGGTGGATACGGAAATTCCTACAATGAGCGCGCGATCATTGCCAAGAAAACACCTCTTGAAGGTGATGTACTTATAGAATACGGTTTCATCGACAATGAAGGCACGGTTGTCATCGAGCCATAATACAATGACGCCAACCATTTCTCCGATGGTCTGGCCCCGGTCGAGAAGGATGGCAGATGGGGCTATATCGACGTGGATGGGAACAAAGTAATAGATGCTCGGTACGATGACGCCGGCATATTCTCCGATGGTCTGGCCCCGGTTAAGATAGAAGGGAAGTGGGGTTATATCGATTCTGGTGGCAATATCCTGATCGAGCCCCAGTACGATGACGCAGGCATCTTCTCCGAGGGGCGGGCGGCGATAGAGACGGACGGTAAATGGGGCTATATAGATAGCGAGGGCGTCACAATAATAGAGCCCCAGTACGCGGAGGTTGGATATTTCTCAGAGGGCCTGGCGGCGGTGATGCCTATTCTTAAGAAAGTTGACGCAGATGATTAACGAAGGTGGATACCCCCGGAGCGAAGCATCGCCGGAACCTTTCTGGCGTCACGACTGCCCAGCTTCACAACCGTCAGTGCGTTATTAACAACCGACATTATCCTGGTCTTTTATACCTTCCTCACGGGGAGTTATAGCTCCAAGTTGGAGGTCCAAAAGAAAAGAGGCGGTAAATCCGCCTCTTTCCCGTAGCTCTTTTTCAAGAGCCCACGTTTGGCTCACATTACCATTCCAACACGCACACCTGGGGAACTATGATGTCAGCGCAGCCTGCCGCGTCATCCAGGGTATCTTCCTCGATCGGTGTTTGTATACGCGCGGGCGAGCTGGACATCAAGGCCCCAGGAGTTACAGGAACCACGTTAATGCAAGGAGCTGGACACCAAGTCCCGGGGATTTGGAGGCTCTGAGTCACAGCAAGAACCTATCTGCGCGAAGCTGTATTCCAGCGGTTCTTAACAGAACATTTACATTTTCCCAACAGGGGATTAAAGGCCTTCTGCGATTATACATAACAAGGGAGCGTATCAAGGGGAGGTGATCGTCTGTGAGTACGAAAAGCGCAAAGCGGATCATCGCCGTCTCGGCATTGGCCATCCTGGCCGCTTTCTTCATGGTGGCGGCGAGCCCGGCCAGTGCCCAGAGCGGTCAGGAAGAGGGAGGCGGGGAAGAGGAGATGCCCCCCGAGCTGCAGGAAAAGGTGGATGAGGTCAAGGATGCGGCCGGGGAGCTTCGCGACATACTGCACCCCGTCGTATCCCAGTTCAGGGACCTGAGGGTGGAGTTCTCGGAGACGCGGCGGGAAGGGCGCATGCGGATGCGCGAGGATGTCGGGGAGTTGCGGGACGAGGCACGCGAGCTTCCCGGGGATGAGAGACGGGATTACTGGAAAGATAACGCCCCGGAGCTGCGCGATGACGTATCCGCGTGGCGGGAGGAAGCCGAGCAGCTCAGGGAGCAGGCGGCCCCGCTGCGCATTTTCGCCGATACTGTCAGGTTGGGCGTCAGCTCCATCAAGGAGGATATATCCTCGGCCAGGTCGGCCTGGCGGGATGGGGACCCGGATACGGCCGTAGCCGAGCTGGACGAGGCATTATGGAAGATCGAGGAGATGACCGCGGTTCTTCAGGAGCTGCCCATTGAGTAATTACCGGATACGAGCACGCGGTTCAGCCGCCGGAGCCGGGGAATCCAAGGAGGCCGTCCTGCCCCCCGGAAAGGCCTCCTCCCCGGCAGGCTGCTTTTTAAATTATCGATGGCACGGGAGGGGATAGGTCGCATGCGGGAGAGGCTTGCGGGCTGGTGGAAGAGGCGTGATATATACGACCTTCTGGCCGTGCTCCTTATGGTCGTTTTCCTGGTCCTGATTATCGTGAACGTATCGATGTATCCCGTGTATCTCGATATCCCCTATCACATGGCCGTTACCGAGGGTTTTCAGGAGGCCGGAGGGGTGACCACCTGGGATTTCTGGGACTCGGCCCCCGCGGGCCGACCGCATATCTATCCTCCACTCCTGCACGTGGTCATGTCCTTGCTGCTGGACGTGGGATTATCGCTTGAGGTGGTGGCCACCCTTATATGCATGATCATGTTCCCGCTGATCCTTCTGAGCTTGTGGTGGTCGATGAGGAAGCTCTTCGGGACACGAGCCGCATTTTATTCCCTTATCCTGATGGCCATTCCCTATGCCTTTTTCTGGCAGAGTGGGGTGACCGTGGCCGCTTCCCTGGTCATGATGCTCACCCCGTTGATCTTTCTCACGCTGGAGGAGGACCGCAAGGTCGCCGCGCTTATCCTGCTGGCATTATGCATCTACTCGCACCTCGTAATGGGACACCTGGTGGCTCTGGCCCTGTTCATATATTTGCTGCACCGCAGGGATAGCTGGAGAAAGGTGCTCGCCGTGCTCGTCGGCGCCTATCTTTTCTACCTCCCGTGGGGGATAGTGGTGCTGTCCAATCTCTCCAGCTTCAGCGTTTCGGAGCCGGCCGCCGGGGGAGGCGTGGTGCTCCACATATTCCTGTGGATGCTGGCGGCGGCGGGCTTCATACTATGTTACTTCCGCAAGAAGCAGTATTACCTCCTCCCGTCCTATCTCCTGAGCATGGTACCCATAGTCTTTTTCTATTCCAGTCGTTTCTGGGAGGGACACGCCTTCCTTCCCGTTGCCATGCTGGGGGCGGTGGCCCTCGACCGGCTTCAGGAATCCCTGTCGGGGCTGATGACGAGGCGGCCCTCCCTATCCTCACGTGCCGGGTGGGTATCCGCGGCGGCGCTGGCCGTGGTCCTGCTCCTGATTTTCAGCCTGGACCCCGTCCTGGCCTCCGAAAACCGGGCAGAGGCCCCGGCGGCTAACCCGCCCCAGCAGGCCTACGGCGAGCTGGATCGACAACAGATAACGCCCTACCGGCTCGAGATCACACCCCCCGCGGCGGAGGATGATGCACTGCGTAGCGAGATACCGCTGGAATCGCCGGATCAGGCGCCCGATGGACTTGAGAACCAGGTGCCCTATCCCTACCCGGGCCAGGCACCGGCGGTGCCTCCCGGCTTGATCGGCGGGGGGGCGGACGCGGAAGCGTCACCCCCCGGGAGGCTCAGGGACCTGCGGGGCGGCTCGTTAAACTTAAGCCTGCAGCCGACCACCTTCTTCGTCCTTCTGGGATGGGAGGCCCCACGAAACGTTGCGGCGAGCGAGCGCGAGGTCTTCGGCGATGAGACCGACGCCTTGACGTCCGCCATCGAGGAATACAGCGAGGCCGGAGACGTGGTCTTCACCATGGACGGCAGGTTGGGGGATCTCATCTATGCCATGACCGGCCGATACTCCATGCAGGGGATGTTTCACGAGGTTCAACCGGAGAGCAAGCCGGATCCCGCCACGGACGCCGATATCGCGGTGTTGACGAATTCAACGCGGGTTGGTCCGGCCGGCGGCGTTACCGCCGCCCCTCTCGACGAGGCCCTCGAGGACGGGGATTGGGAGGAAGCTACCAGGGTGGGCGCCTACACCATCTACGTCCACGAGGAAGGAGGAAGCAAGGGGGTGGAGACGAGTTCGGCGGCCCTGCCCATGTGGGCGGCCTATGTTCTGCTCTTCCTGGCCGCCGGCCTTTTGATAATCGATGTGGCCAGGAGGAGACCCCGCGGCTTTCCGCCGGGACCCCCTCCCCTGCCGCAAAAGCTGGATCGGCCCCCCTCGCCGGGACCGGATAATGGGGGCAAAGCCCTGGCCATGGTCCCCGCACATAACGAAGGCCAGGCCATTGGCCGGGTGGTGGGCGATATACGCCGGACCTGCCCGGGCCTGGAGGTGCTGGTGGTGGACGACGGCTCCCGGGACCATACCGGGAAAGAGGCGCTTGAGGCCGGGGCCCTGGTGTTGAGGATGGAGAGCAATGGGGGAGTTGGAGAGGCGGTGCGCCGCGGGCTGTCTTATGCCTACAGCATGGGATACAGCTACGCGGTGAGACTGGATGGAGACGGGCAGCACCCCGCACGCTTCATACCCAGGCTACTGGAACCCCTGAGGGATGGGGGGGCGGACGTGGTGGTGGGTTCCCGTTTCCTCCAGGGTGAAGGCGGATTCAAGACAAGCCTGCCCCGCCGTCTGGGGAGGGCATACTTCGCGACCTTGCTCCGCTGGAGCACCTTGCGTGATTTCACCGACCCAACCTCCGGTTTCAGGGCTTATTCCCGACGCGCCATGCGTTTTCTGGCCCTCGACCACCCTCTGCGCTACCCCGAGGTCACCTCGCTGCGCCTGCTGGAACACAATCGCTATGTCGTTCGAGAAGTGGGAGTGGAGATGGAGGAACGGCATACGGGCAGGTCCACCCTGAGGTGGTGGAGAAGCCTGGCCATGGTCCTGGTCGTCTCCTCCCAGTTCCTGACCTCGTCTCCCCACGCCGGGTACGGCGGGTCCCGTCATCTTCCCGCCATGACGCGGCCCTCGCCGCATGGAATAAATCCCCACCCGGCCGATCGGGAATAATCGCCCCACCCGTGGTCCCCATCCCTATTTTCCGTTTTTCGCGTGCGTCGGGACACCGGAGCGCACGAATCCCCCGCAGGGATACATCCAGCGGAAAGATTGTATGAAAACCCTGTAATGCTCGCCTGGCAACAGCGTTTACATTTATATGTGGCGTAGATCGTGGCTCACCTCAAGGTAGGACCTCGAGGGGTCGATTGAAGAGGTGAACGCATAGAGAAGGTCTTGGAAAAGTAGGGGGCCGGACAAGGGGGCAGACTTTCCGTCTCTCGTGGCACGCAAAGGAGGGAACGGGACTATGCGAGGCAAGAGGGCGGTTGTAAAACTCCTGCTTATCCTGGTCTTGAGCGGGGTTTTCTGCGCCGTAACGCTGGCTGCGGCGCCGGCGGGAGAGGTGAAGACCAGTTGCGGCAGGACAGGTTGGTATTTCGCGGAGGGCTACACCGGAGGCGATTTCGACACATGGATCCTCATCCAGAACCCCAACGAGGAGGAGACGGTCGCCCACCTCAGGTTTATCACCCCGAACGGTGAACCCATAACCCATGATTACGGTATCGCCGGGGAGAGCAGGTTCACAGTCTACCTGAACGAGGTGCCCGGGCTGGAGAGTATGGAGGTCTCCACCGAGGTGGTCTGCGAGGGCGATGGCATCGTGGCCGAGAGGGCCATGTACTTCAACTACAACAGCAACGGCGACAGCCGGGCCGGTGGTCACGCCTCCATAGGAGCCACCTCGCTGAGTGGCTGCTGGTACCTGCCCGAGGGCTATACCGGCGGAGGGTTCGATACCTACGTCCTGCTCATGAATCCCAACGACGAGCCCGCAGAGAACGTGCACCTCAAGCTCATGAAGCCCGATGACGGCAGGTATTACGCGTTCAAAGTCGACGTTCCCGCCGGACGGCGTGTGACGGTGAAGCTGGACGATCTCGTCTACATGGAGGGCCAGGAGAACAAGATACCCGGCGGCGTAAGCGCCGCTCACGGCGAAGGGGGCGAGGAGGAGAGCACCCCGGTATACTTCAACGACACCAACGTCTCCACCTACGTCTGCTCCAGCAAGGGAATCGTGGCCGAGAGGGCTATGTATTTCGATTACCAGGGAAAGGTCGGAGGCTCCAGCTCCATAGGGGCCACCTCGGCTCAGCCGGAATGGTACCTGCCCGAGGGCTATACCGGGGGCGAGTTCGATACCTATATCCTGGCCATGAACCCCAACAGCTACGAGGTGGATATAACCTACACCTTCTTCTCCAACCAGGCCGGCTTCGAGCCGGTGAACGTGACCCATACGGACGTGAAGCCCTATTCCAGGGACACGATCCACGTGGACGATGTGCCCGGCCTGGAGGGCACCGATATATCAACCAAGGTGACCGCCACCCGGGATGTAGTACTGCAGGCGGCCGGGGCGGAGGTCGATAAGTACGCCGTGCTTTACGGCGTAGACGAGTACGAGGTCGATCCCCTCAAATACGCAGTAGACGACATGTACGATATCAAGCACAGGCTGGTGAATTACTGCGGTTTCGATTACTCGAACATGCGCTATCGCGCCGATGAGTACGTGACCGTGGAGCAGTTCCAGAAGGACATGGAGTGGCTGGCGGAGACGGCCGGCCCTGAGGACCTGGTCTTTTTCTTCTTCGGCGGCAAGAGCTCGGAGGGTGCCGAGAATTTCCTCGAGCTCTTCGACGGCGAGGTATCCGACGCCGAGCTGGCGGCGTACTTCGATGTCCTCCAGACCCAGAAGCTGGTGGGGCTGTTGAGCGCCGATAACAGCGGTGAGTTCTTCACCGAGCTGGAGGCCCCGGGACGCTTGCTAATGGCCTCCTGCGCCAAAGGTGAGGATTCCCACGAGTTCGCCGATGAGGACTTCAAGGCGGCCACCACCGAATGCGGCAACGGCGCCTTCGCCTACTACTTCGTGGAGGCCCTGAGTAAGGAGACCGCCGACACCAGCGGCAACGGTTTCGTGAGCGCCGAGGAGGCCTTCGCCTACCTGCAGGATAAGGTGACCGACCTGGTGAACGAGAAGACCGGCGTCTCCCAGGTGCCCCAGATCTCGGACAATATAGAGGGAGACGTGGATCTCACCGTCGATAAGGTGCAGGCCGGAATCGTCGCCGAGCGTTCCATGTACTTCAACTACTATGCATCCAGCGACGGGCACACCTCCATAGGGACGCCCACCACGTACCGCAGGTGGAACCTGGCCGAGGGCTACACAGGTGGAGGGTTCGACACCTACGTGCTGGTGGTCAACCCCTACGAGTTCTGGCAGAAGGTGACCGCCACCTTCATGACCCCGGGCGGCGAGACCATCGAGAAGGAGTACGAGGTGCCGCCCATGTTCCGTCTGACCATCCATGTGGATGAGGCGGATCCCGCCCTGGCCTCCACCGACGTATCCACCGGTATCTACGCCGAGGTCATGGAACAGCCGGGAGGTACCGCCACCGTGAGCTGCGAGGACTCCGGGGTAGCGGTGGAGAGAGCCATGTACTTCGTCTACACCGATCCCCACACCGGTGCGCAGGTGAGAGGAGGCTCCTGCTCCATCGGCTACGGCAGCTGGTAATCCAACGAAATAAAAGGGGCCGGGTTTCCCGGCCCCTTTTTCCTATTTACGATATATATTCGGGCTCCGCATCAAACGTAGGAGCAGTGTCTTCATAAATCCAGTTTCAATCAACGGCTGGGCCGTCCTATTACCTGCGGAGAAATTGAATTTTGAAGACATGACCCCGCCTTAACGACACATGCGGGGTTTGTGCAACAAGCTCTTGATCTCGGTTGACCCGCGACTGGCCCGGCTCGATGGCGTTCTCGAGCGGGCGCGATCTTTTTGAGATCCCGGGACGCCGCCGGCCGCGGGCGCGGTGTGTACATCCGGATCTTACGCACGTGACTCAGCGCTGGCATCGGGGGCAGAAATAGCTGCTGCGCCCGCCGACCCTGATGCGGCATATGGTGTCACCGCACATCGGGCAGGGAAGTCCCTCGCGCCGGTATACCCGGTGTTCTTCCTGAAAGTTGCCCCTCTCCCCCTCCAAGTCCACGTAGTCGCTTATCGTTGAGCCGCCTAAGGCGATACCATCCGACAGGACCTCCTTCATGGCCCGGTACAGCCTTTCCGTCTCACGGGGGCCGATGGAATCCAGGCGACGGAGCGGGTGTATCCCGGCGCGATGGAGCATCTCGTCGGCGTAGATATTGCCGATTCCCGCCACGCGCGACTGGTCGAGGAGGGCAGATTTTATCCTGCAGGAACCCCGCAGGCGGGAGGAAAGCACCTGGGGGGTGAAATCGTCGCTCAAGGGCTCCGGACCCATGTGGTGCAGCCCCCGCAGCGAGCGGTAATCGCCGCGTGGCACCAGCGCCGTCTCGCCGAAGGTGCGGGGGTCTGTATAGAGCAGGTTCCTGCCGTCCTCCAGATGGTAGACGATATGGGTGTGCCGCGGTCTTTTCTCCCCCGGAGGGGAAAAAGCCAGGGAACCGGTCATGCCGAGATGTATTACGAACTCCAGGCCGTGGTCCAGGCCGAAGATCAGGTATTTCCCTCTTCTCCTTATCCATGTGATACCGCGCCCCTGCAGGGCACGGCGGTAGGTGGCGGGGGATGGGTGGGTTACCAGGCGCGGGAGTAATATCTCGCAGGAGGTTATACGAGCTCCCACGAGAGCGCGCTCCAACTGCCTCCGCAGGTACTCTACTTCCGGTAGTTCGGGCACCGTGCCGCCTTTCCTCAGCTGGGACCTCGATCGATGCTGCCGGGAGGGATATCCGGGGGTTGGGGGGGAAGCTCGACGGTGAACACGGACCCCTTGCCCGGCTTGCTCCACACCGCCATCCTCCCCCCCAGGAGGTTCAGGAGCTCGCGGCATACGGCTAGACCCAGGCCGGAACCTCCGTATTGCTTGGACCTGGAGCGTTCGACCCTGACGAAGCGGTCGAATATCTGGTCCAATTCCTCGGCGGGGATACCCTGTCCGCTGTCCCTCACCTGAATGCGGGCTCCTCCCCCGGGAAGGTGGTCGCATTCGAGCACGACCGCCTCGCCTTCGGGGCTGAATTTGAGGGCGTTATCCAGCAGGTTGGTGAGAATCTGCTCCAGGGCATCCCTGTCCGTCGTGATCGCCGTTTCTTCTGCGGGAGGCCGCACCCGCAGCTCGATACCCTTGTCCATGGCATGGGGCAGGAATTTCTGCTCCATATCCTCGAGGAATTCCGATAGATCGAGGGAGGACGGATGCAGTACCCATGAGCCGGCGTCAAGCCTGGAGAGGGCCAGGAGCTGCACCAACACCCGCTTCAGACGCCTCGACTCCTCGTTGATGATACTCAGGTAGCGCCGCCTGCTCTCCTCTTTCTCGACCATCCCTTCCAGCAGGGCTTGGGAGAACCCCTCTATGGAGGTAAGGGGGGTGCGTATTTCGTGGGAGACGTTGGCCACGAAGTTCTTCTGGAGCTCCGTGCTTTGCTGAATTCGCCCGGCCATATAGTTGAAGTACTCCGAGAGTTCCGATATCTCGTCCTTTCCTCTCACCTCAACCCTGCTGTCCAGGTTGCCGCGGGCCAGGTCCCAGGCGGCATGGCTCAAGCGCCGCAGCGGCTTCAGGACGTAGCTGCTCAGGTAGAGGGCCAGGATGATGGAGAGAATCAGGGCGGCGGCCCCGGCTATGACCAGGTACCGCATCAGCTCGCCACTGGGAGTAACGGACAGCTCCTCGATACGCTTCGCGACCACCAGGTTATAGAAGTTGCTGTCCTGGACGTTCAAGGGGACGGCCACCACGTATACCTCCCCCAGGCGGCCTAGGTCCGCCTCCTGTTCCACGGTCTCGGTTTCGGCGAGAAGCTTCGTGTCCAGCTGTCGTGGAAAGCGTAACAATACGGGCTGGGGGGCCACGATCTGACCCTTGGAATCGACTACGGCGCTGGTGGCGTTGATGAGCTTGCCCTCCAACCGCAGCAGCTGGGCCACCCTCTCGGTGGTGGCGAAGGTGAAGCCCTCTATCTGCTGGGACAGAATGATCACCAGCTCCAGGTCGTTGGCCATGTCCTGGGCCTGGTCCACCAGCTCGGACCGTGCCTTGTTCTGTTCCTGGCTTCTCAGCCTCCAGACGAAGTAGGTGAAGAGCGTGCCGAAGAGTAGAAGGCTCAACAGGCTGAGGATCAGAAAATAGAAAAGGAACCTGCTACGGAGCGAGCGGAAGACGAGCTTGCCGTTCTCAGCCATGCCTCAGCTCTTTCCGTCACTGAACTTGTATCCGACTCCCCACACCGTCTCCACGTAGCGAGGGTCGGATGAGTCATCGCCCAGCTTCTCGCGCATATGGCGGATATGGACGTCGACCGTGCGCGTATCGCCGTAGTAATCGTAACCCCAAACCCGCTCCAGCAGCCTGTCGCGGCTCATCACGATGCCCCGGTTCAGGGCCAGGGTATATAACAGGTCGAACTCGCGCGGAGTCAGCTCGATCTCCTTGTCCCCCTGTATCAACCTGCGACGTGAGGCATCTATAATCAGGTCCTCCACGTGCAGCACCTCGTTCGATTCCGAGACCGGACGGGTACGGCGCAATACCGCCTTTACCCTGGCCACCAGCTCCCGCGGGCTGAAGGGCTTGGTGAGATAGTCGTCGGCTCCCAGTTCCAGGCCAACTACTTTGTCCACTTCGTCCTCGCGCGCCGTGAGCATGATAATGGGCACCTGCGACCGGTAGCGAATGCGCCGGCACACCTCCCATCCGTCGGGGGCGGGGATCATGATATCCAGTATGATCAAGGCGGGATTGAGTTCCTCGAAGCGGTTCAGCGCCTCCTCGCCCGAGGAAGCTTCCTCCACCCGAAAGTTCTCCCTCTCCAGGTAGAGGCGTGCCAGTTCGACGATATTGGCCTCGTCGTCCACAACAAGTATCAGTTCGCCGGCCATACCGTACTCAATCCTCTAAAACGACAGCGCTCTGGTCGTGGGCCCGGGCTTTCAACAGGGCCTGTGCTCCCCACTCGGCCATGCCGGAGTAAGTGGCCACGAAGCGGTGGGCATTGCACACTCCTCCCAGGGCCAGGTTGATATACGGGGCGTGAACCAGGTCGCCGCGGTAGTCGTAGTAGGTCAACTCGCCGCGCTGGCGGTGCTGTTCCATGTAATATTCCTTCTTCCGCTCCTCGAAAGCCTTCGCGGCCTTTTTGCATATCGGGTCGGCGTCTTGCGGCTGACAGAGGGCCAGAAAACCATCATAGGAAGGTTGGCCCAGGAAGGCCTCCTCGCCCGCGATCTCGACCAGTATTTCCTCGAGCAGCCTGGCCACGAAGCCGAGGAGGCGCTCGCTGCGGCTTACGCCGTAGGCCTCCCGGTATTCCTGGAAATATTCTATACCGGCGAAGATAGCGGTGAAGATACTCCCGCCGTGCAAACGCTTGTTTACCTCCTGCTCCACGCTCAAGGCACCGGGGAGACCGGTAACGGGGTGGGAGGAGATCTCCTCCTGGCTAAGACGGATATGGGCTTTTATTCGCGCCATGAGTTCCTGGTTGTTGAATGGTTTGGTGATATAATCGACGCCGCCGGCCTCCAGTCCCTTGATCTTGTCCTCGACCGTCTCGCGCGCGGTCAGGAAGATTATGGGGATCAGGCGGGTACGGGTCCTGGAGCGCAGTTGCCGGCAGACCTGGATTCCATCCATCAAGGGCATCATCACGTCCAGCAGGATAAGATCCGGTTGCAGCGTCTCCGCCAGATGCAGGGCCAGGTTGCCCTCCTCGGCGGTGTGAACCTCGAAATCCTCGTCCTCGAGGTAGTATTTTACTGCCCTGAGTATCTGCGGCTCATCGTCTACGATAAGTATTCTGCCTTGCATGCCGTGCCCCTCCAAGCAACATAATAATATCATTATAGGCGGGTAGGCGCTTCCAACCGGACCATGCATCGGCGCGGGCATACGCGGCGCCACAGTCTACGATGGGCGCTCACACGGCTGGACCTCGACCGCCCCCGGCGAGTACGCGGCCGCTCCGTTTATGGGGGAAGGAGCGGCTTTATACGCCGGTGTGCGGTGGGGAATGCCGGCTCGGGCCGCGATCGGCGGATCGGTAATGGCCTGGTACGTAAGCGGTTGAACGCTCAAGTAAAACGGGCGGAGTATCGATATTTCCCAATGAAAAGGCTTGAAAACGTGGAAAGGAGACAGCCATGCCTGTTTGCCCGGAGTGTGGGGCGAACAATCCCGAGGGAGCCTTTACCTGCGGCACCTGCGGGGGCTTCCTGCCTTTCGGCGGTGACGGGGAAGAGAGCGCTCGGGCTCCCCAGGCTGGGAAGTCACCTCCCGGCGCGGCGTCGGAGTGGACCTCGGATATGGCACGCGGCGTGCCGCCACCACAGCGGGAAACGGGGCCGAGACAGGCCTACGTACTTCCCACCAAGGTCAAGCTGTCCCCCAAGGTCATCTGGGGCGTGGCGAGCGCGGTGGTGCTGGTAGCGGCCGTGGTAGTGGTGCTGGTGCTGGTTCTCTCCGGCGGTTCGGGCGAGGCGGACGAAGCCATACGATTGGTGAAGGAGTACCTGGATCAACAGGACGCCCTGCTGGACTCCTCCATGTTCAAGGACTGGGAGGCCAGCGGGAAGGCCGAGGACATGGAGGTCTCGGCACTTTTCGACGTCGGCTCGCTGGGCGAGGAATACAGCAACTTACCGGGCGGCTATTACCAGACCAAGATGACGTGGAATATTAACCTGGAGACGGGCAGCGTAATCCCGAGCTTGCCGGGTGGAGAGATCTTCGGGGAATAAATACTATGTGTTGCTACAGTAAGCAGCTGTCCGAGCCGAGTAAATAGATGTATGATGGACAAGCGGAAGGACGAGGCTTAACATAATATTACATGGAAATTAAGGGCAGGAACGGGAGGAAACGGCCTCTTGGCCTGGAGGAAAGAGGTGAGACCTGCTGGTTCTGCGACAACCCTATCGCCTCCATCGTTGCATGGAGGCGGGATGACCAAGGGGGTGCGTTATGGCAGCTGATGGAGGCCCGAGGAAAGGCTGGCTACGCCTTGTGGCGGTTGTATGCACCCTTCTCCTGGCGGCTAGCGTGTTTCTGGTATTGGGCGTGACGGTATGGGCCCAGGAGTCCGAGCAGGAGCCCGGGACGGAGACCCAGGAGTCGGGAGAGGAGGCGCAGCAGCCAGAGGAGGAGGCCGCCGAGGAACAGGTGGAGGAGGTTGTCGTCGAGGAGGAAACCGCAGGCGAAATCACCATCGAGTACTGGGAACCCCAGATAGGAACCAGGACGGTATACTACACCAATGATTTTATGAACGACGTCTATGGTCAGGAGTATGGGACCTCGACGTTAGGCTATGCCGATGACTCGTACCTGTGGTGGACAACCAGACTCAACTGGAACAAACCCCTCAATTTCTCCAGCTCCTATTATAAAAGCGTAGATGCCATAAGCGATATGAACATGGTGTACTTCGACCTCGAGGGACCGTGGTACTTCAACATGACCACTCCCTGGAAGATCGTCGAGGAAGTTATAGGGATCCACGAGGCCCCTGATGCCGGCCATTTCCCGGAGGCGACATACGCTGTCTGGAGGCTGGCCATCGGTTCGGGCGGCCATAGATATCAGATGATAGAGTACTGTAGTAACGATGCTGAGGAGATGACCTGGAATACATGGGGATACAGTATCGAATATTTCCCCAATAGAAGCGAGCGCAGCACAAAAGACATCGTTCACTTCCGAAGCCCTTATGATAAAGAGCTCGGCACGGCATATGTTGAGAGATTTCCTAAGATGCTGGGTGAAACCGGCTCCGTGGACGCCTTATATATGAGTGCCGGGCCGGATTCTGGAACATCGGATTCGGGTACATACGAGGTTATCGCAGAAGGGAAGATAACCTTACCTGGGGGCACATATGACGCTCTTCTGATCAAGTACGACATGTCCGTTCCCTGCAACAAAACGACGTTTACGAGAATATCCTATGTATGGTTTGTTCAGGATATCGGAACGGTTGTAAGGACCAGGAGTCTGCCAAATATAATCGATCCCATGTATGAGGAGGCCTCGGGATACTGCAGCACTAACAACTCTAAATATTATTTCGATTCGGATGGCATGATAGTCCTTGAGGAATTCACTGCTCCACAAGGACAGTAGAGGTCTTTGATACAACTTCTATTTATAATGTCCGTACCTTAAAGGGCGATCCCCTGGGATCGCCCTTTTCTTATGGAGCTAAGCAGTATAACCTCTTATTCCCTTCAACATCTTAGAGTTTGTCGTTCGCCTTGGACTATAATATAAATTGTAAGTTATGATGCTTGGCTGAAGACCTTGAAAGCAGCTAGAAAGTCCAACGCATCGCTATGAAAACGCGGCTTGTCGGGATGCAAATGGAGGTAACGGATGCGAAAGGGGAAGGTTTTCACGATATTCGTGATACTGGCCCTGATGACGGCCATGATGATCGCCCCGGCCTGGGCCGACGTAAGGGTCGCACAGGCGCCCGCGATAGAGTATATGGTCCCCCCCGCCGCATGGCCGGGAACCCTGGTGGCCATCCAGGGCGCCGATTTCGGCGTCGTGCAGATTCCCCTGGTCAGCGGAGTAACCTTCAACGGCGCCGACGCCGGCACGGCCACGTTGTGGACAGATACCTACATCCTGGTGACAGTGCCCGAGGGCGCCACCTCCGGGCCGGTGGTCGTGACCAGCCTGGGTGGCTCCAGCAACGGCTACGAGTTCACCGTCCTCGAGGATCCCACGGCGGTGTCGTGCTATTTCGCCGAGGGCACCACCCGCTCCGGTTTCGAGGAGTGGCTCACCCTATACAATCCCTGGGGGGAGGACCTGGTGGCCACGGTCACCTACCTCATGGACACCGCCGCCAACCGCATCCGGTACTACAACGTGCCCGCGCATACCCGGGTGAGCGTTTACGTGAACTCCGAGATAGGCTCCGACCGCGACGTCTCCATAACCGTGACCTCCACCGGGCAATTAATCGCGGAGCGCCCCATGTATTTCCGGTATAAGAAGGCCTGGGCGGGGGGCCATTGCACCACGCCGGTCCTGGAGCCCTCCACCACCTGGTATTTCGCCGAGGGCACGACACGCCCCGGCTTCGAGGAGTGGCTGTGCCTGGCCAATCCGGGCGAGGAGGACGCCACCGTCGACGTGACCTATATCTTCGGCGACGGGGACGCCGTCACTCTCTCCTATAATGTCCCGGCCTATTCGCGCTACACCGTCGACGTCAACGCCACGGTGGGAATCGGGGCCGACGTGGCCCTCAAGTTGGAATCAAGCAAGCCCATAGTGGCGGAGCGCTCCATGTACTTCGCCTATAACTGGATATGGCCCGGCGGCCATACCACCATAGGCGTGAACGTCCCCAATACCACCTGGTATTTCGCCGAGGGCACGACACGCCCCGGCTTCGAGGAGTGGCTGTGCCTGGCCAATCCGGGCGAGGAGGACGCGGCCGTCCTGGTGACCTGCGATCTGGCCGATGGGGGTACGGTGACCGAGGGTATCGAGGTGCCAGCCCGCAGGCGCCGCACCATCGACGTCAACGCCATAGTGGGGGCGGGGGCCGACGTGGCCCTCAAGTTGGAATCAAGCAAGCCCATAGTGGCGGAGCGCTCCATGTACTTCGCCTATAACTGGATATGGCCCGGCGGTCACACCACCATAGGAGCCGCTTCACCTCAGGCGGAATGGTACTTCGCCGAGGGCACCACCCGCTCTGGCTTCGAGGAGTGGCTGTGCCTGTACAACCCCGGGGACCTGGAGGCGCGGGTAAGCGTTAACTACGCCTTCCAGGATGGCGGCACTCAGATGCAGGATCTCGTTCTCATGCCCGGCCAGCGATTCTCCATCTCCATGAACCAGGTGGTTGGCCCGGACAAGGATGTATCGGTGCACGTGGAGTCGGATCAGGGTATCGTGGCGGAGCGCCCTATGTACTTCGACTATCACGGAGTCTGGCCAGGAGGCCACGTCACCATAGGTTGCACATCCTTCAACTAGACTGGCGACACCCCTTCCCGCGGCTCCATGCTTCGCCGTCCCGGAAGCCCGGCTGGCATATGCTTTCGATTATGGCGAAGGGCGCGGGCGGTCATGCTATAATCTCATGGTATGGATCTAAGGTACGGATTATTGGGGAGTAAGGAGTTGCCTGTTTGGTCAACGAAGATGATATCCAGCGAGCCGCGCGGATGATCCTGGAGGCCGTCCAGATAATCGCCCTCACCGGCGCGGGAACCTCCGTGGAGTCGGGGATACCCGATTTCCGCTCACCCGGTGGATTGTGGACCAGGTACGACCCCCTCATATACGGCACCTACGAGTCCTTCGTCAATCACCCGGAGAGGTTCTGGGAGATGGCCAAGGAACTGAACCCCACCCTGGAGGAAGCACGGCCGAACCAGGCTCATTACGCCCTGGCCGAGCTGGAGGGGCTGGGAAAATGCCGGGCAGTGATAACCCAAAACATCGATCATCTGCACCAGAGGTCGGGTTCCACCGACGTGCTGGAACTTCACGGCACCCACCGGACGGGCCACTGTATGAAATGCAGGCGCGAGTTCACCCTGGAGGAGATGAACGAGCTGAGCATGGATAATACGCAAGTCCCTTACTGCCCGGATTGCGGGAGCAGTATAAAGCCTGACGTGGTGCTGTTCGGTGAGCCCCTGGATTCCAGGGTGCTCTCCCGGGCGGCGGAGCTGGCCTCGACGTCGGACCTCATGCTTATCGTGGGATGCAGCCTTGAGGTCTACCCGGCGGCCGCCCTTCCCGATTACACCAAGAGGAGCAAGGGCAAACTGCTGTTCTTCAATACCACCACCACCTGTCACGACAGCCAGGCCGACCTGTTGTGCCTGGGCAAGGCGGGAGAGGTGCTGCCGCATGTGGTCGAGGCCTATAAGAAGATCGCTGGTATAGAATAGAGGATCAAAGGAGGCGGAAGTAGCAAGTGCCTGAGGATAAGTTTCCATGGGATTCCCTCTTCCGCGGGGGCGGTAAGGGGGAGGGTGAGTTGCCCTCGTTTCTGCGCCACGGCGAGGGCGGAGATTTCGGCAAGCGCTTTAAGGAGAGATGGGGGGAGATAAAGCCACGCACCAAATGGATCGTGGGCATTGTCATCCTGATCATCCTGGTCATTATCCTGAGCGCGTCCTGGCTGTCCAATTTTTATACCGATTACCTGTGGTATAAGGAGGTGGGATACACCTCCGTGTTCTGGAAACGGATCGTCACCCAGATCTGGCTGTTCTTCGCCTTCGGGGCCGTCTTTTTCATCATCTTGTACGTAAATATCATCCTGGCCCGGCGTTTCATACCCAAATACGAGCGGCCGGAGGGTGACCTGTCACCCGTGGAGGAATCCCTGACTCGCTTCCGCGAGAGCGCGGGTCGCTGGTTGAATCGCGGCATCCTCGCGGTCTCCATCATCATATCCTTCGTCGTGGGATGGACATCGGCCGGTCAATGGGAGAAAGTGTTAAAGTATTTCACCCACGCCTCCGTGGGGACTGTGGACCCCATATTCTCCAAGGACATAGGCTACTATCTCTTCGAGTATCCCATGCAGCAGTACTTCGCGGGATGGCTGTTTACTTCTCTTATCTTCATCCTTATAATAACCGCCCTGGTACATTTCTTATACGGCGCCATAAACTTCACTGCCGAAAAGGGAAAGCGCTTCGCCGCTCACGTCAAGGTGCACCTGTCCATACTGGCCGCGCTGATTCTTCTGTTGCAGGCCTGGCGCTTCCGCCTGGATATGCTGGGGTTGCTTTACTCGCCGCGGGGAACGGTGATAGGGGCCAGCTACACCGATGTCCATGCCCAGATACCCGCCTACTGGATACTGATAGCCGCCTGTTTCCTGTGCGCCTTCCTCTTCCTGCTAAATATACGCTACAAGGGATGGAAGCTGCCCGTGGCGGGGGTGGCGGGAATCGTCGTCATCGGCCTTCTCGCCGGAGCCCTGTATCCCTTCATCATCCAGAATTACGTGGTCAAGCCCAAGGAGTTGAGCAGGGAGCGGGAGTACATCGGCTATAACATCGAGTTCACCCAGAACGCCTACAATATCCAGGACGAAGGGAAGAACACGGTGGTGGAAAGGAGGGAATTCCCCGCCAACACAGACCTGACCTACGATGATATCCTGGCCAACGAGACAACTATCGGAAACGTCCGTCTCTGGGACCCTCGCCTGATGAAAGACCAGTTGATCCAGCGCCAGGAGCTGCGCCAGGAGTACAACTTTAACGATGTGGATATAGAGCGTTACACCGTCTTCGACGGGGACTACACCCAGATGCTGGTTTCCGGCCGAGAACTGGTCCTCGATCAGCTCAGGGAGGATGCCCGCACCTGGCAGAACGAGCACCTCTCCTATACACACGGATACGGAACCTGTATGGCGCCCACCAACGAGAGCACTGTGGTGGGCGACCCCGTGATGTTCATCCAGGATATTCCGCCCGTATCCGAGGATAATCTGGGCGTGGAGATAACGCAGCCGGCCATCTATTACGGCGAGTCGACCCAGGACTACGTTTGTGTGCATACCGGTGCGGAGGAGATAGACTACCCTCTGGGCAACGTCAATAAGCTGGTCGAGCCATATTACGAGGGAGACGGAGGAGTGCAGGTGTCCAACTTTCTCAAACGCCTGGCCTTTTCCATACGCTTCACGGACATATCGCTGCTCTTCAGCGGTTACATCGAGAGCGAATCCCGCCTTATGTTCCGCCGCAATATCAACGTCAGGGCCAGCGAGGTGGCCCCATTCCTGACCCTGGACAGCGATCCCTACCTGATCATCACCGATGACGGCAGGCAGAAATGGATAATCGACGCCTATACCACCAGCGACCTCTATCCCTATTCCCAGTACTACAACGACGAGTTCAACTACGTGCGCAATTCGGTCAAGGTTGTTATCGACGCCTTCGACGGGACGCTCACATATTACCTGGTGGATCCCGACGATCCCGTGGCCGCCACCTACGGCCGGATCTTCCCCGATCTCTTCACTCCCTTCGAGGAGATGCCCGAGGATATAAAGAGACACCTGCGCTATCCCGAGGATATCTTCGCCGTGCAGATGGACCTCTACTCCACCTATCACCTCAATGACGTGGATTCCTTCTACCAGAAGGAGGACGTGTGGGACGTTCCCACCGAGACCTACGGGGCGGGGGCTGAGCCCCAGGCGGTACAGCCCTACTACGTAATCCTCAAGATCCCCGGCGGCAGCGAGAAGGAACAGATGGTGCTCATGCTCCCCTTCAACCCCCGCGGCAAGGATAACATGGTGGACTGGGTGGCGGCGGGGTGCGATTTCCCCAATTACGGGAAGCTTCTGAACTTTTCCTTCCCCGCCGGAAAGCTGGTAAATGGTACTCAGCAGTTCGAGGCCCTGGTGGACCAGCAAACGGAGATATCGGAGCAGATAACCCTCTGGAACCAGGCGGGCTCTCAGGTCATCAGGGGCAACACTCTGGTCATACCCATCGAGGACTCGCTCATATACGTGGAGCCGTTGTATCTGCTAGCCAAGAACCCGGCCATACCCCAGTTGAAGCGGGTAATAGTGGGGTATGGGAACCAGATAACCATGGGAAATACATTGGGTGAAGCTCTAGCCGAGATCTTCGGCGTGGAACCCGAACCGGAGCCCCAGCCCGAACCGGAGCCCCAGCCCGAACCGGAGCCCCAGCCCGAACCGGAGCCGGAGCCGTCGGTGGACCTGGAGCAGTTGATAGCACAAGCCAACCAGCTCTACGATGACGCCCAAGATGCTATGCGCAGCGGGGACTGGTCGGCTTACGGCCAGATAATGAATGAGCTGAGCGAGGTGCTGGACCGCATGGCCGAACTCGTGGAGCAGTAGAGAGCGCGCGCTTCGTCAGGGGGGTGGCGGGTGGTGTGTTCTTCCAGCTCTACTCCTTCGTAGGGGATGCGGATGATGGCCATGAAGCGCTGCCGGAAATGTGGCTCCCCCATTATGCTGGCCAGGAGCTACAAGTGGCCCGGAGACGGTACTATCGTCTCCAGAAACGATCCCGCGTCCCGCATGACCATCTTCGAGGCTGGTTATTACCCGCATGTATGGTCCGAACTCGAGGAGAGGCTGGGCTTCCCGGTAGCTGAGGTGGTGCTCAAGAGCCAGCGCCTGGCCATGCGGGATTACCTGGAGTCCCATATCATATATGGGTGGCGCAAGTACGCATTGAAGGCTATGTCCATAAGACCCGTCATCCTCCGTGTTATAGACCAGACCAGCCTCTTCGGCTTCGGCCGCCTGGAGATAACCGAGTACAGGCGGCACAGGATGTTGATGATAAGAATCAGGGATCCCTTCGATATCATATCCATTGTCGGCGGCATACGCGGCATCTTCGAGACCATAGAGGGCCTGGGATCGGAGATGGCATGGAGGCGGGAGAACGATGACTATATCGTCACCCTCGTTCCCAGGACCGGGGAGGATAAAGGAGCGGACAGCATGGAGGCCTTGAGGGCGCTGCGGGAGGCGAAGCGTAATATATCGGGCGACCCGATTCCCTGCGAGAGAACCATGATCGAGCCCTGTCCGTCCTGCGGGTTGCCATTAGGCCTGTCCGAGCTGGAATGGAGGGAGGACGAATGCATTATCCATTTACGCCAGCGCGGCATCAGGTACATCATGACCACAGGTTATATCTTTCTGGGCACTATACGTGAGTTGGAGAAGAGATCCGGGCAGGATCTCGAGCCCGTTATTCTGGAGATATCCAGGGATTATAACCGCGGGATACTCAGGGGCGTACCCATCCGCACCCGGGGTGGGGCTTACCGTGCGGCGGCCGGGTATATATCCGTCGCCGGTTACGGCGAGGTGGTGCGGTCCTCCCATGGGGAGGGCCACCTGGAAATGACCATCGTGAATCCCTATTACCCTCCCCGGCTGGTTGGGCGTATCGCCGGACTCTTCGAGCATGTGGAAGGTGAGGAGGCGAAAATAAATTACCACAGCCCCGAGCCACAGGTGCTGGAGCTGGAGTTGACCACCACCTGAAATATCGGATGAGGGGGTCTACCCAGAAATCTGACATTTTCCATACTGAGATAGGAGGATGAAGCCAGTGATGGGGATATGTATTTCTCACGGCCATAACCATCACGCGATGGGATGATCACGCGCCTCCGGGCCCGGTGTCCAGGCTCATGGTGATGTTGTTGGGATTTCCTGTTCCTGTTATTCTTCCTCCATCGTCTCCACCGGGGTGAAATTCTCCAGGGAGGCCCTGACCACCAGGCGAAGGGTGGCCGAGCCCTCCGGGGCGCAGGTGGTGAGGGTGAGAATAGGATCCTGGGTAATAGGGGTGACGTTTACCATGGGGTCTATGTACAAGAACTCGTAAGCGCGGTACTCGTATTGACCGCGTGGATTCTCAATATATATGATGTCCCCGGCAATTATCTCGTCCAGGCGGTTGAAGGGCTTGGTGAAGGTGGTGCGGTGACCGGATATTACACAGTTGCCGGGCCATCCGGGATAACCGGTATGGGTGAGGTGTACGGGTCCCAGCTCCAGGGTGGCGTAGAGCTCCTCCTCGTCGTCGCTGCCCTCCCTTACCTCCTCGTACACCTCCACGGCGGGGATGTATAGATAGGCGGGGGTCTCGAAGGACAGCGGAGCTCCCAGCAGCTCGTCGTGGGTCAGTGGAGCAAGGTCGTCAGCGACTGGCGTATCCCCGTCTTCCTCCGCCGAGCTGCTGCGAAACCTGCTGTACAGGATGGGAGCCATCACGGCCAAAGCGACCACCACTATCACGGATAGGCTCAAAGCTATGAAAACACCCTTGCGCCCTCTCAAGACCGCCCTCCTTGTGGACTTACCGGCGTACTCAAGTTCTGTTAATATCATACAATAATGATGCTTATGTTGATAATGTTATCATTTGGTCTTTTCGGTAACAAGCCTAATCCAGGCTGGAAACGCGCTTTTGCATTTGTATTTTCAGCTGTTTAATATATACTTAGAGAGGTTGAAAGCCCAATAACGACGCGGGGTGGAGCAGTCAGGTAGCTCGTCGGGCTCATAACCCGAAGGTCGGCGGTTCGAATCCGTCCCCCGCTACCAGTATAAATAGCTTGACAAGCTCGACATAGAAGATGGGATTATGATGGGGAATCTTCCTCATCATTCTCATTTTGGGGTACAAACCCGAAGGTCGGCGGTTCGAATCCGTCCCTCGCTACCAGAGCGAATCCAAGCCGGAAGCCGAGCATCCCGGCTTGTTCTATAGGGAACTTGTCGAATACCGGGTCCAGCCGTTAACTGTTAGATCGCTCGATACTCGTAAACCTCCTTTGCGGGATTGGAGTGACGCCCCGCTAATGTACGCAGCCCGGTGAGACGATAATCTACTTGCCGTTATTACAGGGGCCGTGAAGATAAGGTCCTCGGGGAGATCGGTTGGCGAAATGGCGATATTGATCATCATTATCTACGTCTCTATCGGGATCTCGGCGCTCTCCGAGATAGTGGCCTTTGCCATCATCGCGATCAAGGCCAGGGGGAGTGATGGGGAGATTTACTGGGCCCTGGCCGCTCCGGACGAGGCCGAGTTTATACAAAGGGTGAAGGCAAGGCTGCATAAGGAGAGCGAGGCCAGATCTTTCCCTCTCCCACAGAGCACCCTCCCCTCAAGCGATGAACAATATTACAGCTTTTTCCACTATATATACCTGCCGATATTCTCGGAATTGCGGAAGAAAGTGGAGGGGCTTGCCCGTAAAAACTTGCTGTCGAGGCTGATATTTTATGGGATTACCCTGCTATTGGTGGTCGCCTTGCTTATTGCGGGAGAGGGATTCTATATCATGCTCCTGGTCGCGCCGCTGCTGGCCGCCGCCGTCACCCTGAGCATCTTCTACATCTACAAACGGGATTACGAGAGATCCGCCCACCTTCTGCGGGAATTGGATAAAAGATTCGCCGCGTTCAACCATGGTTCGCCTCCCCCTCCCTATCGCGTAACGCTGGAGAAGGCCAGGGCGGAGGTAAACGCCAGGATGGCAAAGAAGCCCTTTGTACCCAGGGATGTGCTCGGTGAGCATTCCCCCAAGCCCGAACCAAAGTCCTGGTCTCAAGTGGCCAGGGAGATGTTTTCGGGGGGCGGAGACCGATCCGGGGAGGATGGGCGCTGGACGATCACCCGGCGGGAATTAAAACCCGGGCGGTAAAACGCGGCCAGAAGGCCGGTGGTTCACATCCCCCCGCTGACAGCGTGAACACTGGCAAGGAGCCGAGCATGTCGGCCTGTTGGTGTGGGCGGCTATTTCTTGCACGCCGCATCGACTATCATATTATGAAATAGTATTCACTTCTAGGTGGGATGACCCGGAACAGCCTTTACGGCCGCATCGTGGTACTGATCGCTGTCACCTGTCGGGAAGAGCTCCTTCGAGTTGAACCTCGAAGCCTCATCCCCGGCCCGCCCGTGGTGACCTGACCCCCTTTCTTTTGTGAGGCGATATACGGTATTATTCAAGCCGAGGGGGCGGCGATGAAGAAGATCTACCGTGAGGACACCAGGACCTCGGAGCGGCGCATCAGGGCTGCCATTGCGATCCAGGTCCCCGACCGCGTGCCGGTATCCCCCCTCATCTATTATTTCGCCGTCTATTATGAATGGCTCACCAATTACGATCTCTACGATCCCGTGAAATACTGGAGGGCTATCGACCGCTGCTTTTGCGAGCTGGGGCCCTGGGATGCCTATTATTACCTGCACTCATATAACCCCGAGCTGGGGGTGTTCCTGATAAACATGAAGGTCAGGGAATCCGGTTTTCAGCCCCCCCCTGAGAGTATCAGGCAATACCAGGAAGAGGAGGTCATGAAAGAGGATGATTACGGCTGGATCCTCCGCATCTGCGAAAAGGACCCTTACTGTCCTACCTGCGCCTGTACATGAAGCAGATTCCCAGGATATGGGATCACGTGGGCGAGGCCTGGAGGTGCCGCCTCTTCATGTATCCGCGTATGATCCGTAAAAGTGTGCTTTACGCGTGCGAGTTCAGAAAGTGATTCGGAAGAGGCGTCACCCTGCTTTATTTCATAGGGGTGGAGGCCCCGTTCGATATTTTTTCCCTGGCGCGGGGGTTGATGGGTTTCGTCAAGGATATCAGGAGATGTCCAGGCGAGCTCACCGAGGCGGCCGCGGCCCTTGTACCCGCCTATGTATACCTGTGTAAAGCGGTGTGCCGGGTCCTGGGGGTCAAGCGGGCCATAATCGACGTGCACCGCTCCTCCAACGATTTCATATCCCCCCCCGATACCTTCAGGGAGTTATCCTTTCCCTCCCTGAAGCTGCTGGTGGAGATGCTGGCCGCTGAGGGGATAGACTCCGTGCTGCACTTGAATGGAAACCGGGATCTCAACCTCGAGATCCTCAGGGGGCTGCCAGCCGGCCGGGTGGTGGCCAATTCGACGGCGCCACGGATATCTTCCGTGCCAAGGAGATCATCGGCGACCGCATCTGCATATACGGTGATGTCCCGGTCGGTATGCTGGCCCTGGGCGAGCCGGCCGAGGTGGACAAGTACTGCCACCGCCTAATCGAGGAGGTGGGCAGAGGGGGGTGGTTTTATCCTGGGCTCGGGATGCGAGGTGGCCCCCAATGCCAAACCGGAGAACGTCGAGGTCATGCTGATGTCGGTGCATAAATACGGCTATTATCGCTGATGTCCGCCGCATATACCGTGCCCGGCCTCGTCACGGGCCGGGGGAGGGTGCGCTTATAATATAAGCGGCCTGAGGATGATCGGGAGATAAGGCGAGGAAAGCTCGAGATATAAGGGGTGCTGAACATTGAGACGACCATGGCCCCGGCGTTTCCACTGCCAGTGGATCGAGGCTCAAGCAGCGCCTTCTCGAAAGCCCTACGAGGTGGATATCGAGAGGGCCAGGTATTACACGGGGGTATGGAGGGAGATGGAGGAAGGCCCTTCCTGCATGCGCGCCGCCCGCGCCCTGGAGGAGACCCTGCGGAACATGCGGATAAGGATCGACGACGACGAGCTGCTGGTGGGGGTCAAGACGGCCAAAAGGCTGCCCGGGTCATCCCGGTCGAGAGGGGGGAGTTCAACACGGTCATTGAGCACGAGTTGAACCGACTCACCACGCGCGAGAGGCACCGCTTCCACATATCGGACGAGGAGCGGCGCGAGCTGATGGAGGACATCCTTCCTTTCTGGAAAGGCCGGACGGTGCGCGAGCGCAAGATCGCGCTCTGGAAAGAGAAGGGAATATACGAAACCACCTTGCTGGGCCCCGCCTCGCTGTGCCGTATCGTCAAGGGCATAGGCCTCAAGAACGCGGCCAGGCTATGCAAACTCACCATGGGGGGCAGCATCAGGAACGCCTCCAAGCTGCCCAGCATGGCCCGGGAGCTGGCCGGGCTGCGCCCCAACCTGGCCTTGACCGTCTTCTACGTACAGGGGCATCTCGTCCTGGGATACTGCAGGGTGCTGGAGCTGGGAATGGAGGGGATAGCTGAGTGGGCCACCTGGGAGCTGCGCGACCTGGACCCGGTGTGTGAGGGTTACGAAAACCGCGCCGATTTCCTCGCCTCGGTCGAGGTAGCGGCCGGCGCGGTATGCGAGTACTCCAACCGCTACGCCGACCTGGCCGGGGAAATGGCCTGGGATGTGGAGGGGGGAGAGGAAGCGGGAGCTACTGGAGATCGCGGAGAGGTGCCGGCGGGTGCCGGCGAAACCTCCACGCAACTTCCTGCAGGCCCTGCAGTCCATCTGGATGATCCAGGCGGCCATGTGTATAAGTTACGGCATGGCCGGGATACTATTCATGGGTAGGGTGGGCCAGTATCGCCACCCGTACTACGAGGTGTGGATATCGAGGCCGGTCGTATCACGCGTGGCGTGGCACCCGAGGCGGTGGAGGATTTCTACGTCAGGCTGGCCACCTTTCTCATCATGCTGGTGGAGATAGGCAAGGACACCGCCAGCGAGATGGGGGTGGGCTCCAATACCCTGACCGTCGGGGGTCTGGACCGGGAGGGCCCTGTCCCTGGCCTGGGCCCGTAGAGTCTGAAGGATAGGGAGCGTAGATATCGACATGGAGGGGGCCGCGAAGACCCTGGAGATGGTGCGGAGCGCCGGCGGCGAAGGTGAGACATTTCGCTGCAACGTCAGGGAGGTCGAGGAGGTCCAGTCCATGGTTGAAAAGGGCTTGATGGGATAGTCGATGCGGAGTCGCGCTCCGGTTTGAGGAGGTCGGGATGGGTATCGAGAACGTTTTCATGGTCGGTGCCGGCTTCATGGGCGGAGGCATCGCCCAGGTCGCCGCGACGGCCGGCTACCGGGTGAAGATGTGCGACGTGAGCGAGGAGCGCCTGGACACCGGGTTGAAGGAGATCGAGTGGTCCCTGGGCAAGCTGCTCTCCAAGCGGAGGATAACCCGGGAGCAGTATGACGGCGCCTCGCGCAACCTCGAGACCACCACCGCCATGGGGGATGCCGGAGATGCCGACCTGGTGGTGGAGGCGGTGCCGGAGAGCCTGGAGCTGAAGAGCGAGGTGTTCGCCGCGCTGGACGCGGCTTGCCCGGAGCATACCATCCTGGCTACCAACACCTCGGCCATACCCATATCCTCCATAGCCGCGGCCACCGGCAGGCCGGACAGGGTGGTGGGCACCCATTTCTTCGGGCCCGTGCCCCTGATGCGGCTGTGCGAGATAATCCGGGGCCTGATCACCTCCGAGGAGACCTTCTACGCCGCCGACGGGTGGGCCCGGAGCGTGGGCAAGGAAACGGTGCTGGTGCGCAGGGATCACGCCGGCTTTGTGGCCAACCGCGTCAACATTCCCGCCACCCTGGAGGCGGTGCGCATGGTGGAGGAGGGATTCGCCTGCCCGGAGGACATAGACCGGGCAAGCGGCGGCAACGACGCCGGGGTGGGCCCCATGCAGATCATGGACAACGCCGGCATCGACGTCACCTTCGGAGCCGCCAAGGCTATCTATGACGATACCGGCGATCCGGTGTTCCTGCCGCCCCCGCTCATGCGCCGCATGGTGGCCGCCGGCCTGCTGGGCCGCAAGACAGGCCGTGGTTTCTACGATTACCCGGGAGGCAGGCGGGAGAGCCGGGAGCCGCCGGGTGCGTCGGCGGGAGGCCCGGGCCGGGAGTTGGAGGACGAGCGGCGGGCCGTGATCGCGCGGCGCCTTTTCCTGCCCAACCTGCTGGAGGCGGTGCGGCTCCTGGAGGCGGGCGTGGCCGCCCCGGCGGATATAGACAAGGCCTGCCGCCTGGGCTTCAATTTCCCCCTGGGGCCTCTGGAGATCGCGGACGGCATGGGCCTGGATGTGGCCATGGAGGCGGCGGAGGGACTGTATCGGGAGACGGCGAGCCCCGTCTACGCCGTCCCTCCCCTCTTACGCCGCATGGTGGCCGCCGGCCTGCGCTTCCAAACCACCAATAAAATGGGGTCACATCTTTGATCTTGAATTATTAGCCAAGATATACCAGAAAACTCAAGATCAAAGATGTGACCCCCCACCTAGGGGGCGTATCCCACCACGTCGTGTCCCCCAGCATAGGGGCCGGTGTTGAAGTACATGGGCCTCTCCACCACGATGGGCACGTCGGAGGAGATGCCCACCGAGAGCTGGTAGCCCTCCCCGGCGGATCGGTTGACCATCAAAGTGTTGCGGGCCCCGGGTGAGACGGTGACGGTAACCGGGGCGAGGGGACCGGACTCCTGGGTGTAGTAGGTGACGGCGACCGTGGCCTCGGTGTCTCCGGGGTTCTGCATGCATATCCACTCGTTGTAGCCGGCCCCGGTGTATCCCTCGGCTAAGAACCAGTCCGCGGCCGGGGCCGAGGCCCCGATGACGCAGTGCCCCCCCTGGGCGGTGAGTCCCTCGTAGGAGTACGAGAAGTATATGGGCCGCTCGGCCAGGAACTTATCCGCGCAGGTAAGGAGGATGGATACGTCCTTATCCTTTCCGGCCTCGTCCGGCACGTAGAGGGTGCGGCGCGAGTTGGCCTCAACCTCGTAGGTCTTGAGAACGGGTGCGCCCTGGCCCGGACCCGGCTGGTAGGTTGCCTCCACCGAGACGGCGTGCTGGTTGGGGTTCTGCAGGGTGAGCCAGCACTCGAAGTTGTCCCGGGTGGTGCCCTCGGCGAAGTAGTAGGTGTCCTCCAGGGCCGGTGCGCCCATGACGCAGTGGCCTCCCTCCCAGCCCCAGCCGGCCGTGCCGGAGTAGGAGAAGTACATGGAGCGCTCGGCCACCACCGGGGAGCTGGACTCGATCCCCAGCGAGGTCTGGTAGCTGCCCTGACCCAGAAGCTGGTCGGCGGAGAAGCTGCGCCGGGAGTGGGCGGGGACGGACAGGCTCCCTATCTCGCGCAGTCCCTCCTCCTGGGTCTGGAAGGAGAAGGTCATCTCGGCGTCCTCCCCGCCGGGGTTTAAGACGCATATCCATTCCGAGAAGCCGGCCCCGGTGTAGCCCTCGGCGAAGTACCAGTTCTCCGAGGTGGAGGTGGACCCCACCACGTCGTGGCCGCCCGACCAGGCACCTTCGTAGACGAAGTACATGGGGCGCTCGGCCACGATGGGATCGGGGGAGACCACCCGGGCCGATACCTCGCGGTCCGGGCCCACCATGCCGTTGACGTTTATCGTGGTCCGGGAGAGGGCCGGGATACTAACCTGCTGGTCGGAGGTGTCCCCGTCGGGGAAGAGGTAGGTGATGGTGGCGGTGGCCTCCTCCTCCCCGGGGTTGCCCAAGCAGATGTATTCCTGGAATCCGGCCCCGGTGCATCCCTCGGCGAAGTAGAAGGCGTAGGAGGGGGCGGCGGTCTCGAAGGTTCCGGTGTCACCGTAGGCCCAGCCGGCGGAGTTATGCGCGGTGGCCTGGTACTCGTAGGCGGTCCCCTCGAAGAGGCCGGATACCTCATGGGAGAAGGTACCGGCCCCGAAGGCCCCGGCCTCGGACCATTCGGTCCAGGATCCGGACCCCTGCTCGCGGAAGCGGAAGCCCCTCCGGTCCGCGTCCTCGTCCCCGACGGCGGTTATCTCCCCTGCGAGGGTGGCGCCCTCGTGGGTTATGCCGCTCGCCTCGCCGGTTACGACGGCGGGGCGGCCTATGGTGGTGAAAGTCTCGGTGGAGCCGTATTCCCACCCGGGGTCGGAGGCGGAGTTCCTGGCCTTGGCCCTGAACTCGTAGGTGGTACCGGGAGTCAGGCTTCCCACGGCGTGGCTGTAGGGCTCCACCGGGTGGGTGCCCTCCTCCTCCCAGCCGTTGTCCCAGGTGGGCGAGCCCTTCTCCCTCCAGTCGAAACCTCGGGAGCAGTCCTCACCGCCGGTATCTATTATCTCTCCCTCGAGCGTTGCTCCCGTGGGGCCCACCGAGGTGGCGGGGTCGGTATCCACCAATGGGTAATCTATGGTGATGAAGGTTTCGGTTGCCCCGTATTCCCAATAGGGGTCGGAAGCGGAGTTCTTGGCCTTCGCCCTGAACTCGTAGTCGGCCCCCTCCGCAAGGCCCGTTACCGCGTGGGAGAAGGTGCCGGTTCCGAAGGCCCCGGTCTCCTCCCAGCCGTTGTTCCAGGTGGGCGAGCCCTGCTCTCTCCAGTCGAAACCGCGGGAGCAGTCCTCCCCACCGGTGTCGATTATCTCTCCCTCCAGCGTTGCTCCCGTTGGACCCACCGAGGTGGCGGGGTCGGTGTCGACCGATGGGCAATAGATGGTTGTAAAATCCACGGTTTCCCCGTATTCCCAATAGGGGTCGGAAGCGGAGTTCCTGGCTTTGGCCCTGAACTCGTAGGTGGTGCCGCGAGTCAGGCTTCCTATGGCGTGGCTGTAGGTACCCGCCGGGTAGGTGCCCGCATACTCCCAGCCGTTGTCCCAGGTGGGCGAGCCCTGCTCTCTCCAGTCGAACCCGCGGGAGCAGTCCTCCCCCCCGGTGTCGGTTATCTCTCCCTCCAGCGTTGCACCCGTGGGACCCACCGACGTGGCGGGGTCGGTGTCCACGGATGGGTAATCTATAGTTGTGAACGTCTCGGTTGCTCCGTAGGCCCACCCGGCGGAGTTGTGCGCCGATGCCTGGTACTCGTAGGTGGTTCTATCGGAGAGCCCCGATACCGCATGGTTGTAGGTCCCGGCCCCGAAGGTCCCGGCCTCCGACCAGTCGGTCCAGGTACCCGCGCCCTGCTCGCGCCAGCGGAAGCCCCTCTCGTCCGCGTCCTCGCCCCCGGTGCCGGTTATCTCTCCCTCCAGCGTGGCCCCGGTGGGACCGACCGAGGTGGCGGCGTCGGTATCCACGGATGGGTAATCAATGGTGGTGAAGGTCTCGGTTGCTCCGTAAGCCCACCCGGCCGAGTTGTGGGCCGATGCCTGGTACTCGTAGGCGGTTCCCTCGGTAAGGCCCGATACCGCATGTGAGAAGGTCCCGGTCCCGAAGGTACCGGTCTCGGACCAGTCGGTCCAGGTACCCGCGCCCTGCTCGCGCCAGCGGAATCCTCTCTCGTCCGCGTCCTCGCCCCCGGTGCCGGTTATCTCTCCATTGAGGGTGGCGCCTTCGTGAGTTATGCCGCTCGCCTCTTTTGTGGCGACGGCGGGGCAGCCTATGGTGGTAAAGGTCTCGGTGAAGCCGTATGTCCATCCGAACGAGTTGTGCGCCAGTGCCTGGTACTCGTAGGCGGTTCCCTCGGTGAGTCCCGATACCGGGTAGTTGAAGGTCCCGGTCCCGAAGGTCCCGGCCTCGGACCAGTCGGTCCAGGAGCCCGCGCCCTGCTCGCGCCAGCGGAATCCCCTCTCGTCCGCGTCCTCGCCCCCGGTGTCGGTTATCTCTCCATTGAGGGTGGCAGTTATCGTACCAACCGAGGTGGCCGCGTCTGTATCCACGGAGGGTGAAGTCCATATTACCGATACCGTGTTGGTGCGGGAATTCGCCACATAGATTTTGTCGGTGTTGGGATTGACACCGACACCGACGGGTTCGTTGCCCACACCGATGGTCTCCGACACGGTATCCGTGGATCCGTCGATGACCGATACAGTGCGGCCTTCGAAATTCGCCACGTAGATCTTGTTGGTGGTGGGATTGACGCCGACACCAATGGGGTAACTGCCAAGGCGAAGGTGAAGGGTTTTCGATACGGTATCCGTGGACCCGTCGATGACCGATACAGTGCTGTCGATACTATTCGCCACGTAGATCTTGTTTGTGGTGGGATTGACGCCGACACCTGCTGGTACGATGCCCACGCCAACTCTCTTCGACACGGTATCCGTGGACCCGTCGATGACCGATACCGTGTTGCCGTCACCATTCGTCACGTAAATCTTATTGGTGGTGGGATTGACGCCGACACCTTGGGGGCTCCAGCCCACGCCGACGGTCGTCGACACGGTATCCGTGGACCCGTCGATGACCGATACCATGTTTTCGAGGTAATTCGACACATATATCTTGTTGGTGGTGGGGTTGACGCCGACACCCCTGGGTCCGGGCATTCCAATGGTCTTCAACACGGTATCCGTGGACCCGTCGATGACCGATACCATGTTTTCGAGGTAATTCGACACATATATCTTGTTGGTGGTGGGATTGACGCCGACACCTTGGGGGCTCCAGCCCACGCCGACGGTCGTCGACACGGTATCCGTGGACCCGTCGATAACCGATACCGTGTTGCTACCGGCATTCGCCACGTAGATCTTGTTGGTGGTGGGGTTGACGCCGACGCTCCAGGGATTAGATCCAACGTTTACGGTCTTTATCACGGCGTCCGTGATCCCGACGCCCCCCATGGCCAGGACGACCGCCGCGGCGATGAATAAAACCAATATCTTGGATAAAAGCGGCTTTCCTCTCATCCCGTTCGCCTGCCTTTCCGAATCCGTCTTCTCGTGATAACCGCCAGGGCAGCCTCCACGAGGTTGGCCACCCAAGTTATAGTCGGTTTATCCAGGGTTTTCGCATATCAACCGGACGTAGCATTCTGCAATACCAGAGGATTGAGTCCCGCATTCCCCGTATGCGCGGCGCTGAGGGTCCCGGCGGACTTCCGTCCGTAACCGGTTGGGGGTTCTCATTCACCACACATATACTAAGATGCGGCTCTAGTCCCCATATAGCGCGAATGAATAGGGGGGACGGGGGGACAAAGGACCCGGGAACCGGCGTTAAACAGCAAGCCTGGTTTCTTCTTACTCTATTTGTTCCAATGCCATCTCGAGGAAGTTGACCAGTACGGCCGAGCCCTGGTTGAAGTCGTACGATATCTCCGGGTGGAACTGGGCTCCGTAGACCATGCGGTCCTTGCTCTTGATCATCTGTATGTAGCCCGATTCCGCGATGATCTCGTATTCATCGGGCAGGGTCATGTCCGCGATAGACCAGATATGTATCTCGGCCGCGATGAAGGGGTCCGGGATCCCATCGAATATGCTCAGGTCTTCGTACTGGCTCACCCGGTCTATCTCGGTCCCCTCGCCTCCCTCCAGGATCTCCATGCTCGTGTCGTCCAACCAGCCCATCCCCCTCACGAAGGTCATCCCGTGGGCCATGGCCAGGAACTGGTGGCCGAAACATATCCCGAAGAGGGGGATCTCGGTCTCCCTTATGATCTCGAACTCGCCGCCGTATTCGAACATCGAGGGGCTGCGGTCACCCAGGATACCGCTCAAGACGATGGCCACCGGCTTCCTGTCCAGGGCGTCAAGCATGGATAGCGAAACCTCGTAGCAGGGAACCGTCAGGGCCTTCAAACCGAGGCCGCAACCCTCGATGAACCGGGCGAGCTCGGTCCACGTGCTCCCGTCGCTCGCGTTTCCCACCACCAGGACGTAGTCGCCGTCCGGCGTTTCCGGTACGGCCGGCATCCCCGGGCTGTAGGGTATGACCGTGAAGACGCGGGGCGCGTATCCGTACCAGCTATCTATGGAGAGCCTCAGGTAACGCGCCGAAACGGGTTCGAAGTCGATTATGTTGGTGTAGGTGTCGTTGTCCGCGATTTCCGCCCCGGGGATGTCGGACCAGGTTTCCCCGTCGCTGCTCGACTGCCATACGAAACTCTCGAGCCAGCCGTCCAGCCTGGACTTATCGCAGAGCTGCCATATACGGGAAACGGTCGTTTCCCGGCCCAGGTCGAACTTCAACCACGGCTCATCGCATGGGGGAGCGGCGGCCCAGAACGAGTCATCGCTGGAGTAATCCCAGTCCGTAACGTTGCCTGGATTCGGGCCGCTGGAGGCCTCGACCCCCGCCACCGCTACCCGGGTGAGATTCATGAAGGTATCATCATACGAGGTGTCGAGGCTGAAGCGGTTCAAGGCCCACGGGCCCGCGTTCCCATTGGAATCGACGGCCCTCGCCCTGAAGTAGTAGGTCGTGCCGTCCTCCAGGGCGTCATCTCCCTCCACCTGTTTTTCGGTTAGATACTCGTTCTTTTCCCGTAAGCCCTCGTATTCGATGAGCGCGTCGCTGTCGAAGGTGGGCGCCTTGTCGATCTGGTAGGTGTAGGTTCGCTCGCCGTTTCCACCCGAGGCGTTGTATATGGACAGCAGCGGCCTTTCGTTGGTGACGACCATGTCCAGGACGGGGATATTCATCACCGGTGCGGTGAGGCCCTCCGGCCCAGCCGGCTGGTTCCTGGACTGGTACCACTCCACGACCCACTTGTCAGGTTTTATGGATGGAGAGTCCTCTCCCGTGGTGCCGGTGGGGCCGGTGGTATTACGGCACGAAATCCCGAGAAGGAACGTGCCGGCTATCATGATCGCGAGAATGACCACCAGGATCCGACGCTTGTTGTGTCCTGGTTGCGGCACAGCTCCTCCTCCCTTTAGGGGGTCAGGTCTCGAAAATCGAGTTTTTGTCCAGATATTGTCAGATTACTCGATATTCGAGACCTGACCCCATCTTTTCCCTGGAGAATCTTCCATTTCAAGGGATAACTCGCGATTATATTAGAAGGAAAGGAAGGTGGCGAAGTGCCTTGCCGCCAAGAACCAAGCTTGAGATGTATATCAGCTCTGTTCATTTTTGTCCCGCGATCCGCGCTTCGATGTTTTCCTTATATGAATAATCCAGCTATTATGTATAAGTTTAAATAGCCGATAGTACTATTTCCGGTTACCGATTGGTAGAGTGAAAGACTGCCAGCCGCCGAAGTGGGGCCATTCACGGACATCGGGCGTTTTCCTGTCGTGATGCGAAGCCTTCCTCGAAGTATGGAATCATATCTTCGATCATTGAGTATTTACCATTCTCTGACAGATTATTCAAGATCAAAGATGTGACCCCATATTGTGATAGATTAGACCTGGCTGAGGAGGTGCGCATGTCCTGTTACTTCAGACGCATGGCCGATGTTTTCGACGAGGCGGGCCTGGACCTGGAGGAGATCAAGGCCGATAAGAAGGCCAAGCAGGAGCTGGACAGGAGAATACACGAGCTGGTGGGCGTGGAGTACAAGGACTGTTCCCCCACCTGGGGGAAGGTCAAGGAACTCCTGGCGGAGGATGGCGGCCGAGATAAGCTCGTCCGGGCCCTGAAGTCCTGAGGCACGCAAGGTTAGAAGTCTCTCGAGACAATACGAGCATAGATCTGGGGGGTTTATGGGATGGAATCGGATATATTCAAGGTGGAGATTGAGGACGGCATAGCCCGCTGCTCCATGAACAGCGTGGAGAATATGAACGCGCTCAGCGTGAAGCTGGGCTACCCCATGGTGGAGGGCCTGAACAGCGTCCTGGCCGACGACGACGTGCGGGTGATCGTACTGCGGGGCGAGGGCGGGCACTTCTGCTCCGGCGCCGACCTCGATCTATTGGGGGAAAACCACGACCCCACCTTCCTCAACCAGAGCATGAGCGCCCTGGCCCCGGTGATACACGAACTCTACAGCGGCCCCAAGCCGGTGATAACCGAGGTGGACGGGTTCGCGGTGGGCGGGGGGATGGGCCTGGCCCTGGCATCGGATATCACCTACGCAACCGAGAGGGCCCTATTCTGCATGGGCTTTATCAGGATAGAGGCCGCCCCGGACATGGGCAGCTCATACTTTCTGGCCGAGAGGGTGGGAGCGGCCAGGGCCAAGGAGATGGCCTTAACCGGGGATATCGTGGACGCCGGTGAAGCCCTGCGCATAGGCCTGGTTAACCGGGTGGTGGACCACGATATCATCTCCGGCGAGGTGATGGAGCTGGCGGCCAAGATCGCCAGGAGGTCGCCCCGCGCGGTCTCCTGGACCAAGCAGGTCCTCAACAGGTATCATCTGCTGGAGCTGCGGACGGTGCTGGACCTGGAGTGCAACGTACAGCCGGTGATGCTCCTCTGCGAAGAGCACCGGGAGGCGGTTAAAAAGATCAAGGAGAGGTGGGATAGGGGAATGGGAGCAAGGGACGGGATCTGAGAGGCTGCCGGTTAGCCTCCCCCCTCATCCTCTATCCCCTCCAATCCCCCGGGCTCCTCCGGCGCCGTCTCCGTGGGAGCGGTGATGTCCAGGGGGCGGTTGATATCGGTTATATCGATTCGTATCCTCACGCTCGCGTACTCCCCTTCCTGACCTATGAGAGCGTGCCGGAAGAGGATCTCGTACCTCACGGGATAGTAATCGGACTCATCGATCCAGATGTCCACCTGCCCGCCCTGGTTATCCGCCAGGTTTTCCTCGGGAACGTCGATCATCAGGCTCAGCACGTTCTCGGGGCTCATCTCGAAGCGCAGCCTGACCGCCTCGACCCCGTTCACCGACTCCACGCCCATGTTCTCGGCGGAGGATGAATTGGCCAGGAAATCCTTGATGTGCGAGGTATAGCTGGCGGCCTGTTCCTCGCTCAGGGAGACCTCCTCCTCCACCCACTCCTCCGAGGTCAGGTCGCGCCTGAATTGCCGGTCGCCGGCCCGGATTACCTCCTGTATGGTGATACCTTCTCCGCTTTCCGGATCGTAGAAGGTGTCCATCAGGCGTACGTCCCTGCCGTCGATGTCGATCTCCAGCTCCTCCGTCTTCGCGGGGTCCTGACCCTCTTTCTCGACGGACATGGTCAGGACCATGCGGTAGGATTCGATACCCTCGCCCGCCGCCTGGGCCCTGCCCATCAGGTCCCCGACGCCGGGGTCACCGCTACCGTCTCCGCCACAGCCGGACAGCAGCAGCGAAGCCGCAAGGACCAAGAGGGCCGCGGCCGCTATCGTCCCCGGCACTATGCGCTTAATAGACTTACTTGCCGGCATATACTCATCCTCGCTTATGGATCGGGGGCTCGCTCGACGGCTTAGATTATAGCACCTGGCTTCGGGTGAGGGGCGCCCGCCGCCGCCAGGCACCGCCCGCCGACCGGACCTTTCCGCATCTTTCCGGGGATGGCCGGTGCAAGATGACAGTATCCCGGGTTCCGGGCTGGTGGGAAGCGGAAGGGCGCCCGCCGCCGCCGGCGTGCCGGAAACGCTGAGGACGCCGGGTGCCGCTCGGGGGTGTTGACATCCATAATTATCGATGATATTTTGTAAGCCGTCACTCATATTATGGAAATACATAATCGCGAAATGGGTTACGTATGAGCATCGTGGACAAGGCGAGGGAAAAATACGAGCAGTACGAGAAACAGCACGAGGAGATAATAAGGGCCGCAACCAAGGTCTTCGCCGAGACCAATTACGACGTGGGGACCATGGCCATGATCGCCAAGGAGGCGGGCATCTCCGAGGCCATGCTGTACAAGCATTTCGACGGCAAGAAGGAGCTCTTCATAACCTGCTTCAACAGGATCATCGAGGAATTGATGTCGCGGTACAGGGAATGCTACCTCAGAAACCCGGACGACCCCCTCAGATACCTCGAGGACAGCGCCGTCGCCTATGTCGAATACATCAAGACTTCGTCCGGGGGCTCCAAGTATTTCTCGCACCTGCTGAGCAGCACCTACGACCCGGAGCTTAAGAAACCGCTGGTCGATTACTTCAAGGCCAGCGTGGATACGGTCAAGAAAGCCCTGGACCGCGCCAGGGAGGCGGGGGACCTGAGGGATAACCTGGACACGGAGCTCCTGGCCTGGGACTACGTGGGGCAGTATTACAGCCTTATCCTGGCCAAGGAGATGGGCATGGAGTCCATGCTGGACGAGGAGAGGGTAAGCGCTTTCGTGCGCGCGATCTTCAAGAGATGAGGAATAGGCCCGGTAATCCATAAGAGGGGAGATATAAAAAATGAAGCTAACGCGAAGCCCGGTCCCGTACCCTATTGTAAGTACTCATTTACTATTTGTGAATATATACTCTTTCTATTGATACTGAAAGGAGGAGGAAGATGGTTATCGGCTGCCACGTGCACATCTGGATCCCGGGGATGGTCCCCAAGGCCTACGAGGACGGATGTATCCTGACCATGGCCTACGCGGCCGGGAGGGCCCTGGGACAGAAGTTCGACTTCGCACAGGCCCAGGAGATGCTCTACTCTATGCTCCAGGACGAGAAAGGGGAGAAGTACCTGGCGCACATGGACGAGGGCGGAATCGAAAGGCGGTCATCTTCGGCGACGATTTCGGCGAGGATATCGGGGAGCCGGAGATACCGATCTTCTAGATGAACCGCATGTACGCCGACCTGTGCAAGGCCCACCCCGACCGCTTCACGGCCCTTTGCGCTATCGACCCCCGCCGCAAGGGGGCCATGGACCACATCACCCAGTGCGTCGAGGAATGGGGGATGAAGGGCGTCAAGCTCCATCCCTCGGCCGGCTTCAATCCCATGGACCCGGTGATGTATCCCCTGTACGAGAAGTGCGCGGAGTGGGACCTGCCCCTGCTCGTCCACTCCGGGGCCCAGCCGGCGGCGCCGGTGTTACTGGAGACCGCCCAGCCGGTGTGGATCGCCGAGGCTGCCAGCAAGTTCCCGGACACCAAGTTCATCGCCGCCCACTTCGGCATGGACTGGTGGCCTGAGGCCATCATGTTCGGAAGGTTGCTGCCCAACCTCTATTTCGACTGCTCCTACTGGCAGTTCCTGTTCGGGCTTCACTCCGAGGAATACTACACCCTGCTGCGGCGATTCCTCGACGACTGCGGCTCGGAGAAGGTCCTGTGGGGCACGGATACCCCGCTGCCCAACGTGCTCATGCCGCCCAAGGACTGGCTGGACGCCCATAACAATCCGAGGATATCGCCTTCACCCCCGAGGAGATCGAGATAATCACCGAGACCAACTCCAGGGAGCTCTTCAAGCTGTAGGGGAGGAAATCGAGGTCGGAGTCATGGCTGACGAGGCCATATTGGATATGGAGTTCCCGTCCTTCGAGTTCCTGGTGGAGAGGGGCAAGATAAAGGAGTTCGCCCGGGCCTTGGGGGATAAAAACCCCGTCTACTACGACGAGGAGGTGGCTAGGAGCGTGGGCTTCCGCTCCATTCCCGCCCCTCCGACCTACACCTCCTCCTTCCTGCATCACGTGCCGGACGAGAACTTCCTGCTCAACATGATGCAGGAGATGGGCATCTCCGTGGCCACCAGCGTGCACGGCGAGTCGGAGTTCGATTACCTGAAGCCCATCTGCGCCGGGGATGTGCTCGAGGTGGCGGTAAAGGTAAAGGACTGCTACCAGAAGGAGTGCAAGCGCGACGGGAAGATGAACTTCATCACCGTGAAGGCTACCTTTACCAACCAGGAGGGCGAGCTGGCGCAGAGGGACCGCATGCTCTTCATCGAGCGCGAGACGGCGGCCTACGGGCTGGTGGAGTGCCCGGTGATCAGCGTGCTTAACAGGGATGATCACGTGATCGGCGGTACGGAGGAGCAGTCAAGGAGGTTAGATTAGGCGGGAAGGGAGATTATCTAAACCAAGGTGAGGGTGGTGGACGAGGAAGGCAACGATATGGAAACGGGCGAGATGGGCAAGATCATCATCAGGTGCACCCGCTGTAAAAGGGGAGAATCCAGCGCTTTATCCAGGGCATTCCCTCCCGCTACTTGGTTAACCCCAAGATGGGACAGGAGCAGTACATAGAGAAACACAACACCAGGACGGTACCGTCCCCGAAGAACAGGGCCTGGAAGACAGTCAAGGAGATATAGGGGACGGGAGGCGCGGTTGCCTCGTCGACGGCGGGGACGCACCGGCCATACCGTAGAGCTCATGATGCGTTCATGAAGCCCTCGACCGCCGCCGGCGGCTGGTCCAGGACACGTAAGGAGGATTGAGGATATGGAGAGTATCAGAGGCAAGACGGCCATCGTGGGTATCGGAGAGGTGCCCACGGGCGTGCACCCCGAGCGCTCCTTCATCGAGCGGGCGGTAGCAGTATCGGAGATGGCCATCCTGGACTCGGGGATGGACAAGAGCGAGATAGACACGATCATCCCTATAGTCGTGGTGGCCGACCCCGTCGACAACGCCAATATGATCTGCTCCTGGCTGGTGGAGGGCATGGGCCGGGAGGTCCTTATGCTCCCCGCCGACGTCTCGGATTACGAGGCCGTAAGGGATATGATCGGGAGGGCGCTGGAGAAGGTGGGCAATATAAACATCCTGGTCAACATGGCCGACTAAATCCTGCTCGTGGCAATCACCGACAAGGAGGCCAAACGCTCAAGAGGCCTTTCCATTTTCATCATGGACGCTTCTTCGCCGTGAATTACCATAAGCCTGATAGACAAGCTTGGCGTGCACGCCTGCGGGGCCGCGGAGGCCAATTTCGATGAGGTAAAGGTGCCGGCGGAGAACCTCCTGGGAGCGGAGAACTTGGGCTGGTACCAGTTGTTGGGAACCCTCAACCCCGAACGCATAGGGGCCGTGGCAATCATGCTGGGAGGGGCAAGGGCCACCTTCGCCGAGGCCCTGGAGCATTCAAGGCAAAGGGAGGTCTTCGGGAAGCCCATCAGGCAGTTCCAGATAATCCAGCGCTACCTGGCGGATATGGCCGTAGAAATGGAGAACGCCCGTAACCTGGTCTATAAGCGCGCCTGGTTTTCGATAAGGGAGGGCGTTACGACGTCGAGGCACCATGGCCGAGATAGTGGCCTGTAGGGCGTTGGAGAAGGCGGCGCTCTACGGTATGGAAATACTGGGAGGATACGGCTTCACCTTGGAATACGATATACGGCGTCACTTCCGCGACTACCGGCAGGGGATGTTCAGCCCCATCTCCAACGAGATGAGCATTAACTATATAGCCCGGAGCTTCGGCCTGCCCAGGTCCTATTAGAGATGGTGGGGAACCCCGCGTCGGTGATCGGGATACGGTGATTTGGATACACAGGATTCATGCGAGGAAGGATTCGAGCAGCGTTCAGATTTCGAGGGGAGTGTGAGGGCTTGGATGCGGGCGGCGGGGAGTTGACAAAGGGAAGGCCCGCTGCAAAATTATTTACCTAACGGTAAAATACGGTCGGTGGGTTCGGGGGCGGTTGTAAGCGATGGTTATCCGCAGCTCACCTCGAGGTACCGTTTTGCCCGGTATATCCGCGGGAAAGTGGGTGGCGGGCGCCGCAAGCCCGAACATTCGCATGGGCGTGATCGCGGCAGTGGTTGAAATATCGATTGGGGAAAGGAGCTATGATGCTGAAGACTTCGCAACGGGCCGGAGCGGATAGTGAGGCCATGCGGGAGTTCGACAGGGCATGGGACAGTTTCCGCTCCGAGGGCTGCAAGGAGAGCATCGTCCTGAGGGGCTCGAAGATCGCCGGCGACTTGAGCAGGCGGGGGAGGTTCAAGAGCGCGGCCGCCGAAAGGCGGTACAGGGAGAAGGAGGAACGCACTAAAACCGCCGTGGCTCTGGGCGTACCCGACAGAGTGCCGGTGATCACCGACGGCATGACCCTGTACCCCGCCTTCTACTCCGGGATATCCTTCGCGGATTTCATCATGGACAGGAAATAATGCGGGGAGGCTTTCTTGAAGTTCGCCGGGGAGAACACCGATTTCGACATGATATTCCCGGCGCACATGAACAACCACGGAAAGCTCGTGGTCCTCTCTCAACTCGACATCCTCAAGCTGCCGGGCATTCACATCGACGAAGATGTCTGTTTCCAGTTCGTGGAGAAAGAACGATTGAGGGCGAAGGAATACCCGCAATTCATAGAGGAATAGTACGATTTCTTCCGACGGGTGATCGTGCCTCGTATGACCCCCCTCTACCATCCGCGCAAGGGCTGGGACAAGAGAGTCCTGCTGAAGATGGCCGGAGGACTCCTGTCCTTCAGCCTTTTTTACAACCGCACGCTCAACGTCTTGGAGTACGAATACGGTGTCCCGATATACACGGCGGCCATGACATTCGAGCCCTACGACCTGACCACCCTTCTCTTCAGGGGGCTGACGGGCATCTCCGGCGATCTTTTCAGGTGCCCGGAGATGGTGGAGCAGGTGACGAAGATGCTGGTCCCGGTTTGCATCATGGCTCTGGAGAACGTGGCGCTGGCGACGGGACTGCGGGGCGCGGTTATCCCGTGCGAGCGGTCCTTCTCGCTTTCCCCCAAGCAGTTCGCGCGTTTCTCGATGCCCACCCTCAAGAAAGTGGTGAACGCGGTTGTCGAGAGAGGCATGGTTCCCCTGATAACCATGGAGGGCGACCGCACCCATCTCTTCGAGATCATGCTGGAGTTCCCGCCGGGCAAATGCGTCTGCAACGTGGATACGGGGGACGTATTCAAGGCCAAGAGGATCCTCGAGGGCCATATGTGCGTGGCGGGCAACGTGCCCATGAACCTCATGGTGGCGGGAACCCCCGGCGATATACGCGAATACAGCAAGAGGCTGCTGGAGGAGGTGGCACCGGGGGAGGTTTCATCCTCAGCGGGGCGCTGGGCATCCCGGACAACATCAGGTACGAGAACGTACGCGCCATTGTCGATTACACCCTGGAGCATGGCGCTTACCGCTGAAGTTTGGCTTGCCGGCTCCGGGAAAGGACGGGATGGACATGGCTTTTGCGGGCAATAACCTCACGGGTGTCCGGCGGCGCGCGATTTAACCTTCGAGCCCTGGCTGTGAATCCTCAGAGATCCTCGACTGTCTCCGTAGGTTTCTTCTCCGACAGTACCAGGACGTTGTCGCCCTCCATAACGCGGTATTCCCTGCCCCCGGGCTCCGAGCTCTCCTTGGATATCACGGCCAGGAGGCAGTAGCCGAATCTCTCATCCAGCTCGGAGGCCAGATCGTGCCGGGTCTTTCCCGCCATCTCAGCGCTGGCCCTGATGGTGTAGACGTTGGAACCGGGATCCCTGGTGACCATGTCGGACACGGTGCTTATGAGGCCGAAGTGCAGGGCCGATCTGGCGATGAGGTTTCCGGTGAACTTGGTTACGTCGAGGATTTCCCTGATCCCCGCCAGCTGCATGTTGTGGATGTTCTCCGGCCGCAGGGCCTCGGCCGTTATCTCGATGTCGGGGTTCAGGTTCTTGATATTCAGGGCCGTGAGAACCGTCCTGGCGTCGATATCGCCCCCGGACCCGCCCTTGCTCTCGTCGGCCAGCAGGATGGCCGATTTAGCCTCGGCCACGTTCACCCTCTCCAGCGCCTCCATGCTGGTCGGATCGCCCCGGAAGAAAAAGGTGAAATCGTCGTCGATGGGGCTCTGCTCGAGTTCGCAGAGGAGTATCACCTCCACCCGCTCGCTTTGCAGCTCATCCTTCAACCTGACCATGACGTATTCCCCCAATGTGTTCCAGCCGCATACGACCATGTGATTCTTACCTTTGAATTTATCCAGCAAACCACTGTACCTCCTTCTCGCTTTCTCCGCCCTCCTGGTCGCCAGCAGGGTGATAAACGCGCTCAGGGTGCCTATGCCCAATACCAGGATCAGGATAACGGTGATCCTGCCCCCGGTGGTTATCGGTACGATGTCCCCGTATCCCACCGTGGCCACGGTTATGATGATCATGTAGATTGAATCGAAGTAATTGTGCATATTGGGATTCCTGCCCCTCTCGAAGAGGAAGACCACCAGTGCGCCGACGAGTATTATCATGGCTACGTTCAGCAGCAGGATATATCCAGCGCGCTTCTTGTAGAATCCCATGCGTATGGCATCTTTGCGGTACCGGGCCCACTTCGCTATTCTGCCCTCGGCCATGCGAGTTCCATCCTTTTTCATATCCATCTGGCGTATCCTTGGGGTAAATGCTACCAGATTGCCCCCGCGCCGGTCAGCCCGTAATGCAAAAAATCGACGGGGGACTACTCGCTCGGGCAGGAGGGCGATTGGCCGCAGGGACGGGGTGCCTTGGAGGGGATCTATCGTTTTGGACCGTAGTCTTCAACGCGGGAGTTCTCAAAGATAAGTCCCTTCAGCTGGGGTAGGAACAGGAACATGAGCGCTCCCTTGACCCAGCCCCTGTACTCGTTGTTTTCCGGATCCATTCCCAGGATCTGAGCGTTGGTGTCCCCGGCTCCCAGCAGGCAGTCCGCCAGGAGGTGGAAGCAGTACACGAACATCTCCAGTTCCGGCTGGTCTCCTCGTATGGGCATCCTCTCCTGTATGAGGCGGCGTGTCTCCTCCAGGTGCATCATGATGTAGCGGTAACCCGGCGTACCTGCCATGCCTCCAGCTTGCGCCATGTTGACGAATATGATCTGCTGCGCCCCGGGGTTGTCCATGTAGTAGTCGAGGAAGCGGTCGATGAAGGTGGACAGGCCTTTCTCTGGGCTCATCTCGGCCGTTCCCTCCAGCCAGTGGGGGGCCGCCTCGATGGCGTCCCGGTACACCCTCGATGTAACCTCCTCGAACAACTTCTCCTTGGAGCCGAAGTAATAATGGATAAGGGGATGGTCCACGCCGGCCTCGGCCGCGATCATGCGGGTGCTGGCGGCCCGGTAGGGATGCCTGGAGAAAACCCTGGTTGCCGCCCCGAGGATGCGCTCGCGGGTGCTCTCCGGTACCGTATTCCCCTGGTTGGGGGATGCGCCCCCACTCCTCCCCTTGCCGTCCCGGTTTCGTCCTTTATCTCCCATGGCCGCTCGCTATATCGCCGCGCGTTACGAACTTCAAAGGGCCCGCACCGCGGCCATCGTAATCTCCGGTCTTCCTACTGCTATAAAATAGCCTTAAATCACCTTCGTGACAAATGGTAGAAGAGGTTGGCCATGGCGGATGCAGGCCCCGGGTTTTTCATATTCGTTATCTACTGCAACGGCAAGGCCGGAGGGTATGACTCCACTGGATACGCGCCATGGTTTACGGCGATGCAGCAATGCTCGGGAGTGCATCGTCGTACCGATTGGATTGTTCACCAACCGACCGGATACCCGCCCGCTCAAACGGCCGAAGCGGATATCCGTCTCCCTTAGGTGCGATTGCCGGAGAAAAAGGCCCTGCAGACAGCGAGCGAGGAGCGCTCATGAACCTCGGCTCTCCGGCCCGGGTTCTATATAATTGTGTTACTTTATAAGATGCTCGAGTCCGTGGTATGTCCTAAAAAAAGCGGAACAGGACAGCGATCGTGTCATTACCGGTTGCCGGGAGGAGCATCTCGAGCGCATGTCTATCTTGGGCTGGATCGTTATAGGTTTCTTCGCCGGGTGGCTGGCGGGAGTGGTCACCGGGACAGGCGACAGGTTCGGCTGCTGCCTGGACGTGGTGGTGGGCGTCATCGGGGCCTTCCTGGGCGGGTTTATATTCAGCTACATCCAGAACCAGAAGGTCACCTTCAAGTTCGATCTCTGGAGCTTCTTCGTGGCCTTCGTGGGAGCGGTGGTGCTGCTCATGGGGCTGAAGCTCCTGGCCTGGTTGTTGAAACCCCGCGATAAAGGGATTGACTGAATGAGGTATGTAATACGGGGGTGATACCTTGGCCCCCGCCGCTCCCCGTTATAACGGCCGTATATACTGGTCCTGCGGCGAGCGGCATCTGCGGGACGATCCTTATACGACTTTACCGCAGGAGCGGTCTTGGACCTAGAAAGGGCGGCCACGCTCTTTCTTCATGGTGGTGAAGGTCTTGTGCACCCCCATGATCTTGAAGATGAAGTCCAGCGGCTTGGGCAGTCCGAGACCCCTGGAGAACGCGGTGATGCGGGTGATGACGGCGGGCACGAAGATCTCCGCCTGGTTCTTCTTCACCGCCCCCATTACCCCGTCCGCCACCTTCTGGGGTTCCTGCCAGGAGGTCAGGAGGGGCACCTTCGATCCCTTGAACATCCCGGTGGCGATATAGCCGGGGTTTACTATGGAGACCTTCACGCCGGTGCTGGCGAGTTCCAAGCGCAGGGTGTCGCTCAGCCCCACCATGGCGTGCTTGGTGGCACAGTAGGCGCCCATATAGGGAACGGCCACCTTGCCGGCTATGGAGCAGATGTTGACCACGTGGCCCCGGCCCCGTTTGACCATGCCGGGCACAAAGGCTTGGATCATCCATACCTGGCCCAGGTAATTGACCTCGGTTATCCTCTTGAATTCGCCCTCGGTGGTATTCAGCACCGGCTCGTTCAGGGCTACGGCCGCGTTGTTGATGAGCACATCGACGGGGCCCACCTCGAGCTCCACCTTCTCGGCCAGGGTGAAACAGGCATTGTGGTCGGAGACATCGTGCACGTACGAATACGCCTCGAGACTCATGTCCTTGATCTCGCCGGCGGTCGTCTCCAGTTCGGCCTGATCGATGTCCGCGAGGACTACTTTGGCTCCCTCCCGGGCGAAGTCGATCGCCTCCAGCTTCCCCATGCCCCTGGCGGCCCCGGTGATAAGAACCACCTTTCCCTTCAGGTCCTTCATCTCTACCCCTTTCCTCGGCGCGGCGTCTATTCCTCTATATATGATGTGTGAGAAAAACAACACTTATTAAGCGCTTTTAAGTGATTCAAGCTCGACCGTCGTCCCCACGTTGATTAATACTACGTCCCGGTGGTTGAACGCAAGTCCCAAACCTGTTCGCAACCAGGCACCGGGGTCAGGCCTGAAAAAGTGCCCGGCATCCGGTACCTCATGAAACCACGGCCTCCGGCCCTTTTTCTTGACACGGTGGCCTTTGTATCCGGTACCGGAGGCCGCAGGTTTTAGGGCTTTTCAACCCTGTATGCATGGCTTGCTCCTTTTTTGGGTATATTCATCATGATTGAAGGGGGGAGCGCATGAATCCTCGAGGGGAGCAGGAATACGGCACCTATGGATACAGGTGGGTGGTACTGTCCGTATACATGCTGGTGGCGGCCCTCACCCAGTTGATGTGGCTGAATTACGCACCCATCACCTCCCAGACCCAGGAGCTTATGGGCATGAGCGAGTTCCAGGTGGTACTGCTGGCCACCATGTTTCCCCTAATATATATCCCGGTGTCCATTCCGGCCGGGATAATCATCGATCGCAAGGGCTACCGCTACGCCATCATGATCGGAGCCGTTCTAACCGCCGCCTTCTCCTTTCTGCGCCTCTTCGCCGGCAACTACCCCCTGGTGCTGATCGGCATGATCGGTATATCCATCGGGCAGCCCTTCGTGCTCAACGGTATCACCAAGCTGGTGAGCACCTGGTTTCCCACCGAGGAGTCGGCGCTGGCTACCGGGTTGGGGGCTTTGGCTCTCTTCATGGGCATGATAGTTGCCCTGGCCGTAACCCCCGCCCTGCTCGAGGCCTTCGGCGAGGGACAGTTGAGCTCGCTGCGCTGGATCGTGCTCATCTACAGCCTGGCGGCCCTGGCCGGCCTGATATTATTCGCTCTTCTGGCCAAGGCGCGCCCTCCCAGGCCCCCCAAACGAACGGAACAGGAGATAGTAAGCGGAGAGGTGGCCATAAACTGGAAAAGCATACGTACCATCTTCGGGCTGCATAACTTTCGCATCCTCTGCGTAATTATCTTCGTGGGCAACGGTGCCTTCATCGGTATCATGCAGTTGATCGAGAAGATAATGGAGCCCAAGGGCATATCCAACGATACGGCGGGTTTCATTGGCTCGGTTGTGGTGGTGGCCGGCGTGGTGGGATGCATCGTGCTGCCCTCCATCTCCGACAGGATAATGCGCCGCAAGCCCTTCGTCCTCCTGGCCGCCGCCGCGGCCGTACCCACCGTTTTCCTCATCGGCGCCCTGGACAACACGGCCCTCATCTACGTGATAAGCGGGTTGATGGGCTTCTTCCTCCTGAGCGCCTACCCCGTGGTGCTGGCCTTCGCGGAGGAGACCACCGGGGCCGCCCTGACCGGGACGGCCACTGGCATACTGCTGTTACTGGGCAACGCGGGGGGAGTGGTGCTGACCCTGGTCATGGAGGGCATAAAGGGCGCCGCGGGAGGAACCTCCGGCTCCTTCTTCTGGGCCATGTTCTTCCTGGCGGTCATCTTCGCCGCCGTCTTCACCGTCGCCCTGTGGTTGCGCGAACCAACCCCCCAAAAGATGGGGTCAGGCACTAACATCTGACATTTCCCAGGTCAGAAGATGGGGTCAGCCACCGACATTGGACATTTTCCCGGGCAGGCCCGTATATCGACGGCATGCAAAAAGCCGGCATTACAGAGTTAAGAAGGGCATCCTGTGGATAAGGCCAGCCACTGACAT
>JAXHVT010000023.1:0-130414 GCA_034188985.1 Actinomycetota bacterium
CTTATCTCCTTATCAGCTCTTTTGGCAATACGAGCCGATTTCCTGCTCGGAGAGGCGAGTTCACGTTGTTATCTATTTGGGGTTTATGCAACGGGCTGCTGACCCCGGTTTCTGACGTTTTCGATAATAAATCAACGATGTTGGCATAGGGGCCTGGCATAGGGGTAAGGCCTTAAAATGTGCCTGAGGTTTACCGCAAGAGAGCGATAACCTATTCACCACCCGTTTCCCGCACTCATAAAATATCCGATGCAGGTGCCTGAACCCATCTTTTGCAACGGTGAGGCGGTGGTTAGAATGTTAATATGGGTGGAATGGGACGAACGTCGAGGCGTGGCAGGCGTGGTGAAAGGACATGATGATAAACAGGGTGATGATGGAGGCGCCGGCCAAGATAAACCTCTACCTGGAGGTGGGAGGGCGAAGGCAGGATGGCTATCATTTCGTGCGCACACTGATGCAGGCTGTGGAGCTCATGGACCTGGTGGAGGTGGAGCTGTCCCCCGCGCCAGGAGGTGTGGAGCTGGAGGTGGAGGGCGATGCTCCGTCAGGAGAGGAGAACCTGTGCCACCGGGCCGCGGGTGCCTTCATGGAAGCGGTAGGCCGGGATGTGGGGGTGAGGATCAGGCTGGTGAAGTGCATCCCCGTGACGGCCGGACTGGGTGGAGGGAGCGCGGACGCAGCGGCCGTGCTCAGGGCACTCAACTATCTTATGGAGGAGGCACTGAACGGGAAGGATATGTTCCGTCTGGCAGCCTCGGTGGGCTCCGACGTACCCTTCTTTCTCCTGGGGGGGACGGTACGGGGCGAGGGAAGGGGTGAGAGGGTAACGCCCCTGGCCCAGGCCCCACCTCTCCCGGTGATACTGGCCAACACCGGCGACCGGCTATCCACTTCGGAGGTCTACAGCCGTTTCGATCGATCGGGAGGCGGCAAGCCGCCGCCGGGGGCGTTGGAAACCCTGGTGGACGCGCTTCCCGTGGGAGATATAGGGAGTATATCCCGCCTGTTGTTCAACTCGCTGCAGCGTACCGCATGTGAGATGACGCCGAGCGTGGGAGAACTGCTGGCAAAAGCGGAGGAGGCAGCGGGCGAGGGATTCCTGTTGAGCGGGAGCGGCCCCACCGTTTTCATTCTGGCCTCCGGTGAAGCCGAGGCCGAGGTTTTGGAGAAGACGATGAGGCGTGCCGCTCCCGTAGTCATAAGGACGCGCTTCCGGAATTCCGGTGTCAGGATTACGCCGGCTTGAAGGATACGGCCGGCTGGCAGAAAATTGCCTAAAACAGCAATATAATGGAAGAAATAAATGGTGATTGGCCAGCGGATATGAACGGCTGAAGGGTCGCGGTGCCTGGACTGAACGATGCAGGCAATAACGTCCGTAATATGCTTGAAAACGAATCGTCAGGGGCATAATATAGGAAAATAAGCTTCCTGTTGGGTTCTGAGACTATTGGGGGGGTACAAAAGTTGTGGAGATCACAAGGGTAACCGTACGGGAGATCGATATGAATATGGTAAAGGGTATAGCGAGCATAATCCTCGACGATTGCTTCGTCGTTCACGACCTCAGGGTGGTTAACGGAGATCGTGGATTCTTCGTTGCGATGCCCTCTCGCAAGCTGCCGAACGGGGATTTCAAGGATATCGCTCATCCCTTGAACTCAGAGACCCGGGAGATGATACAGGAAGCGGTCCTAAGGGCTTTCTTCAAGATGAAGCAGGACAAAGGGGATAAGCTCCAGGGGGAAGAGGACGTATAACCGGATACTCTCTGGGGCGTAGCCAAGTGGTAAGGCAGCGGCCTTTGGAGCCGCGATCGTAGGTTCGAATCCTACCGCCCCAGCCAGAAAAACGAGGGCAGCCGCCCTCTTATTTTTTTGTTACTTCTACGGGAAGCGTGGGTAAGACGGCGCGGGTTGATCGGCGTATGCCGAGGAAAGAGCTGGTAGCCGGGTTATGGGCGGGGAATCGAACGTGGCATGACACCGCATCGCCCGCCCCGCATGGCGAATATTCTTTGGTTCGAACTTGGACTAGTCACAGCGGTTGTATAAAATAATGCCGTCGAGGAGGAAAGGGGAGACATTTGAGCCGGTTAGCCCTGGTTATGGCAGCGGGAGAAGGTACGCGGATGAAATCGCGCCGATCCAAGGTGCTGCATCCCGTATGCGGGAAACCCATGATATCCTGGGTACTCGATGCCCTGGAGGAGATAAAGAGACAAGGGTTCCTGGATCACCTGATGGTGGTGATAGGAAAAGACGCCTACGAGGTGCGAGAGGTGATCGGTAACAGGGCGAACTGCCTGGTGCAGGAGGAGAGGAGGGGCACCGGTCATGCCGTGATGGCGGCGGCGCCGTTTATCGATGATGACGAGGTACTGGTGCTCACCGCCGATTCTCCTCTGATCACTCCGGAGACCCTGGCGCGCTTGTGCGAGATACACCGGTCGGAGAATCCCGTGGTGACCATGCTGGGCGCTACGCTGCCCGATCCCACCGGGTACGGGAGGATAATCCGCGGCGACGGAGACGAGGTGCTGGCCGTAGTGGAGGAGTCGGAGGCCGGTCCGGAGCAGAAGAAGATCCGGGAGATCAACACCTCCACCTATATCTTCGACTGGGAAGCCCTGAAGAGGACTTTGCCCGTGATAAGCGACGTCAACGCCAAGGGGGAATATTTCCTCACCGACGCCCTGGAGTTGCTGGTGGGGGATGGCGAGAGAGTCATCGCCTTCATAACCACGGACAGCGACGAGGTGCTAGGGGTGAACTCGCGCGTACAGCTGGCCCAAGCCGAGGGCCTGATGCGTGAGCGCATAAACCGCCGATGGATGGAGGAGGGTGTGACCATGGAGGATCCCTCCACCGTCTATATCGATGCCGGAGTGAGCATAGGAAGGGATACCGTGCTCCGGCCCCTGGTCATCCTGGAGGGCGGGACGGTGATAGGGGAGAACTGCACAATCGGGCCCGGGGTCAGGATCTTCGAATCCCGCCTGGGGGATGGGGTGGTCGTTGAGCAGTCGACCTTGCGGGAGTGCAATATCGAGGACGAGGTGACCATCGGTCCCTACGCCAGTCTTCGCCCGGGCAGCCACCTATGCCGGGGTTCCAAGGTGGGAACTTTCGTGGAGACCAAGAAGACAGTCGTGGGCGAGGGCAGCAAGGTTCCCCATCTCAGCTACATGGGAGACGCGGATATCGGCGACGGCGTGAACGTGGGGGCCGGCAGTATCACCTGCAATTACGATGGCCGCGAGAAGCACCGCACGGTCATCGAGGACGAGGCTTTCATCGGAAGCGATACCATGTTTATAGCCCCCGTGCGCATCGGCAAGGGCGCGGTGACCGGGGCGGGATCGTCGATATCCAGGGACGTACCGCCCGGGGCCTTGGGCGTGGAGCGCAGCAAGCAGAAGAATATCCCGGAATGGGAGAAGAGGAAGCAAAAAAGGAAGAGCGACGAGAATAAGGAGGAGGGGGACCTTGAAAGAGGTAACACGTAAGAAATTAATGATCTTCAGCGGCAGGTCCTTTCCTGATCTCGGAAGGCAGATAGCCGGTCACCTCGGAATAAGCCTGGGCAAGGTTGAACTGAAGACCTTCAGTAACGGCGAACTGTACGTACGTTACCTGGATAGTGTGCGCGGGGCGGACGCTTTCGTAATCCAGACATGCTCGGAACCCATAAACGACAACATCATGGAATTGCTGCTGATGATCGATGCCCTGGAACGGGCCTCCGCCAAACGCATCTCGGCCGTGATTCCATATTACGGTTATTCGCGGCAGGACAAGAAGACCCTGGCCAGGGAGCCTATCAGCGCCAGGGTAGTCTCGGATTTCCTGAAGGTGGCGGGGACCAACCGCATACTCACCATGGACCTGCACGCCGGGCAGATACAGGGATTCTTCAACGGTCCCATGGACCATCTGACCGCCGTTCCACTGCTGGCATCCTTCATATCGCGCGAGTTCCTGAGCAGGGAAGTGGTGATAGTGTCCCCCGATGCCGGCAGGGTCAAGATGGCGAAGAAGTACTCGGACCACCTGGGAGTGCCCATGGCCGTGCTGCACAAACGACGCCCCGGGCACAACGTCTCAGAGGTACTCCACGTCATCGGCGAGGTCAAGGACAGGGTGGCCGTGCTGATAGATGACATGATAGACACCGCCGGGACCATGGTGACCTCGTCGGAGGCGCTGCTGAACGGGGGGGCCACCGAGGTTTACGCATGTGCCACCCACGGGCTTTTCTCCGGGCCGGCCAGGGAGCGCCTGGACAACAGCCCGCTGAAGAAAGTGGTGGTAACCAATACCATGCCCATTCCCGAGGAGCGGATGAGCGACAAGGTGGAGGTGCTGTCCATCGCCTCTATCTTCGCCAACACTATCGCCAGCGTATTCAAGGACGAGTCGGTAAGCGAGCTCTTCGGCGGCGATAACCAACCCTAGACACGGGGCTTCGCCCCATCTCCGACATGCGACGGCGTTACACGCCGCACCCGCTTATCCGCGTGGGCCGTGCCGGTCGTTACTCCACGAGAGTGCGGTAGAGGTCCTCCGCCTGCTGTTCCAGTTGCTTCACCTGTCCGTCGAGTTCCTCTATGCGCAAGGATAACTCGTCCATATTGTCCAGGGTCGGCATGAGGCTCTGGGGATTGCCGTGGTAGGGTATTCTTTCCGCGAGCGATGAGGAGAAGCTGATGAACTCCGAATAGGAGTTGATAATCTGCTCGTTCAAGCCCACCAGCTCCAGGAGCATGTCTGCGTAGGGATCGAAATCCATGTCCCCCTCGGATTTCAGGAGTTCGCACTTCTCCCCGCAGTCCCGGAAGGCGGCGGCGGACGAGTTGATAAGGTTGTTCGCGTCGTCGGTGAGTACAGCTGCGTCCTCTTTCACTGTTTCCAGGTTTTCGGAACGCAGGAGCGCCTCCATCTCGACCGGGAACTTCCGCAGCCCCACCAGCACCGCCTTGGCGCTGATATAGCTGGATCTCGCGTCGCCGGCGTATTCCTTGGCCTTGGAGCCGCATCCCGCCGCGGTGAGACACAGCATCAGGCAGAGGGCCACGGCCGCCGCGAGCGTGAGGATAGGGCGTCCCTTTATCATAGGCCGTGCTCCTCGTAATAGAGATCGGCGTCGGCCGCCGACGCCGCCGCGGCGTCCAGCTCGGCGGTTATTTCCTGGTTGAGCAGCTCTATCTCGTCCACGTAGTAAGAGAGCTGCTCCTCGCTCTCGGCGTGGGGCAGGACGTCCAGCATGTCCGATACCGTGTTCAGCAACTCGCGGTTCAGCCTTAAAGCCTGCAGGGATTCTTCCAAGGCTTGCAGGGCCAGCTCGGCATACGTCGCATAGTCTCCCACATCCCCCATATCGGCAACCTCGACCAGCAGTCCGCTTGCCTGGAAGTAACGCGACTCCAGCTCATCGACGTCAATGAGAGCCATGTCCACCAGGGATTTCCCCTCGGTGATGGTATCGTCTATGCTGGTGTAGCGCGTCCCCAGGGTATTGAAGCGGTTATCCAGATTGATAAGATCCTCCATCAGGGGCCGTGCGGCGGCGATGATATCCACGGCCTCGTCGGCCTTGGCCTTGGCCTCCCCTCCGGCGCCGAGGCATCCGGCGAGCAGAAGGACGGGAACGAGGGCGACGATCGCAGCTGTGAAGAAACCTTTAAACCATTTCATGTCGGTGCTTTCTTCTATCCGGCTCGATCTTATTCCTCCTATCAGCAACGCATCCCATGATGATATACGATGTTTTGGGATTTGTAGATGGTCTTTCAGGGGTTCCGGTTCCCATCCGCGGAGACCCCATCCGAGTACGAAAATGCCAGATAAGGTGGGAAATGTCCGATGTCAGTGCCTGACCCCATCTCAGGAGTTGTACATGTTCATGGCGGCATCCATGCCGTCCATTATCAACACATCGGCGGCCGAGGCCGCCATCTCGCACCAGGAAAGAAACTCCTCCAGCTCGGTGCCCTTCATCTCCGAGAGAACATACTTCGCCGGGTCCATCCCCGTGGGTGGACGTCCCACCCCCATCCTGACACGGGGAAAATCGGAGGTGCCCAGATGCTGTATAACCGACTGAAGCCCCAAGTGCCCTCCCGAGGAGCCTCCCATCTTTATGCGGATGATCCCGGGCTTGAGGTCTATATCATCGTGGATCACCAGGATATCGCGAGGTTTTAGTTTCAGCTTGCGCCTTATCTTCTTGGCCGCTCTACCACTGAGGTTCATAAAGGTGAGTGGACGGGCCAGGTAAACGTCCTCGGTGTAAAATCGAGCCACGGCGAAATCATATCCCCTCTTGGGACTCAAGGTCAGATCATACTTTCGCGCGAGCTCCTCCACCGCCCAAAAGCCGGCATTATGGCGGGTTTTCCGATAGTGCTCGCCCGGATTACCCAGGCCCAGTATAAGGCGCATTTTCCCCCTCTATGGATAAGGGGCGGAGTGCCGCCCCTTGAGTATTAGCCGCGGGATCGGGATTATTCCGTGGTCTCCTCCTCGGTTTCCTCCCCTTCTTCTTTCTCCTCTTCCGCCTCCACCATGCCTTCTTCGACGGCGGCCGCCGCTTCCTCGGCCGTGATCTCGCCTCTCTCGACCATCTCGGCCAGTTCCTCCTCGGTGATGCCCTCCTCGCCGATCAGGGCGGATACCTCCCTGACGCGCTTGGGGGCTACGGCGGTTACTATCTCTTCGGGGCTGTTTACGTATTTTACTCCCTCCAGTTGGATCAGGTCGCTGATCCTCAGGTTATCCTTGATATTCAAGTTGGATACATCCACCTCGATTTGTTCCGGCAGGTCCTTGGGCAGGCACTGCACGGTTACCTCGTAGAGGAAATGCTGCAGTATTCCTCCCTCCTTGACGCCTACCGGATCTCCGACGAAACGCAGTGATACGTCGGCGGTCAGCTCCTCCCCCTTGCGTATCTTCTGAAAATCCACGTGGAGGATATTGTCCTTGATGGGATCGCGCTGGATCTCCTTGACCAACACGATGTGCTCGTCTTCCTCGCTTCCCTCGACCTTGAGATTGAAGAGCCCGTGCAGCCCCCTGTGGTGCCTCTCAATGGTCGTGAAATCCCTCTCATCGATGGAGAGGAGCACGGATTTGAAGCCGTGTCCGTAGAGGACGGCCGGAATCTTTCCCTCTCCCCTCAGTCTCTTCGCCGCTTCTTTTCCCTTTTGTTCGCGGGGTACGGCGGCCAGTTCCGTTTCCATATTCCAACACCTCTTAAGCTATATCCCGCTCGCCGGCGGTTCCGACTAGACAATTATAGGTAATAGCAGGCGGTGTCGCAACAGGGCCGGTAAGTTAAAGCCCGAGAGCACTTCCAGCTTCCGTTGCGGCCGGAGATGATCCCTCCACGGCCGGTCACGACATCAGGAGGGCGGCTCTACATGCAAGTCGCCCAGGGTGAATTCGAAACACGCGCCCCCGGTGTTATAAGCACTGATGCCGCCCCCATACAAAGCCGTAAGCTTGTCCACTATCGACAGGCCAATGCCGGTGCCGCCGCTCACTCCCCGGTACAGGGGCTTGAATATCTTCTCGACCTCATCGGGGGGGATGCCGGGCCCGTTATCCCTTACCATGTAATGGTGAAGGCCTTTGCTTTCCCGGTGAGTAATTCCTATCTCCGGGTGCGGGTTGTCGTTGTAGGTTATGGCGTTCCCGATGAGGTTGGAGAAGATCTGGTAGATGTGGGTGGGTTCGGCCATTATTCGGCCCAGGTTCTCGTCCACTTCCACTTTGACACCTTTTTTCTCGAGGATTACGGCCTTTTCCTCGAGCACTTTTTCAACGAGCTCCCGTACGTCGGTTTCATTTATCTTACCGGGCGCCTGGCCGGCCCTGGCCAGTGCGAGCAGGTTGTTGATAAGCTCCTCCGCGTTCTCGGTGCTCTTGGTGATGATATCCACCACGCTCCTGCCGGTGCCGGCCGTATCCAGATCGGCGCAGTTCTCCATCAGTTCGTCCAGGTTAGTGGAGGCTGATTGGATGACGGATAACGGGCCCCTGAGATCGTGGGACACCACTTCGGCGTAGACATCGAGCTCACTGTTGATCCTCTTCAGCTCGGCCTCCATCGTTTTGCGCTCGGTGATATCCGTGAGGATGCCCCTGATACCGGCCGGAGCTCCATCCTCGTCCGGGATGCTCACCGAGTACACAATGCAGGGGAAAACGGTGCCATCCTTCCTCCTGGCGAGGTGTTCACAGGTCGCGCCCAGGGAACTGCCGTCCATCATCTTCTGTATTGCGCCGGTGATGCGCTCGTGGTCGGAGGGATCTATGATGTCCAGGGCGTTCAATCCCCGCTCCATGTCCTCCTCGCTGTATCCGAACATGCGGTAGGCGACCTGGTTGACGTAGGTGATCCCTCCGCTCGCGCCCAGTTCGAAGACCACCTGGGGGAGTGTATCCGCCAGGACACGATATCTCTCCTCGGATTCGTGGAGTGCGCTCTCGGCGCGTTTGAGGTCGGTGATATCGGTTAAGAAGCCCTCGATCGCCACCACGTCCTCGCCTCGTTTCACGGGTTGGATGTTGAAGGTATGGTACTCGACGTCGCCACCTCCGGTAAGGCGGACGAACTCCCCCGCGATGGATTCACCCGCCAGGGCCCGTTCGACCAGTTCCCTTGCCTGCTCAACGGCGTCATCGGGCTGGGTGATCTCGAAGGGCTTGCCGACGACCTCCTCGAATGTAAACCCGTGCATGCGTTCCCAGATCGGGTTCACGTATTGCCACAGCCCGTCCCTCCCCACGCGATAGTAGCCGAAGGGCGCGTTTTCGACTACGGCCCGGAACCTCTCCTCGCTTTGTTTCAGCTCCCTGAACAGGACGTCGTACGGCTCTTTCAAAGAGGTCACCACCATCGCCCTGTAAATCAGGTAGAAGGACACGATCTTGAGGAAGTGGCCCAACTGGTTGAACAGGCCGTAGGGGTCCACGTAGAGGGTGAAACACAGCTCGGAGGCTATGGTCACCAGGATGGAGGCCGAGAGCATTATCAGGACATTCCGGTCCAGGGCATCCCGTTGGCGATACAGAAAGGCCAGCGCGCCGAGAAGGATGAAGCAGATGACGTACTCGCTTATCTTCTTGAAGGGAGTCAAGCCCACGCCTTCGACGAAGCACGCAGGAAAGATATCCCATACGAAAATGGAAAGCAGCACCAGGGCCGTAACCAGGGTATAGGCGGCGAAATCGTAGGCCGCCTTGAGCCTGTGGAGGAGGAAAGTCGGCGCGATGAGGAGCGAGATGCTCTCCAGGTAACGGGAGCCTACCCACAGCTGGGTGGCCAGGTTGGCACCGTATCCCGGGAAGACCCCCATCCCTTTGTACGCCAGTGTGTGTACCAGGTCGATAACCCCGACAAAGAGGTAGGAGATTCCCAGGAACAGCAGGTAATCGTTCGTCGCGATCTTGCGCGTGTTCCAGGCGATGATGAAGATGCTCCAGGCGATGAAGATGCTGAACACCTCGGCAATGTTGTGGAAAAGCAGGTAGCTGTAGCGGGACAGGAGGTACAGGAAGCCGAAGATCAAGCCGGCCACCAACGTAAACGCCGCTATCCTCAAGGTTCTGGAGGCCTTTAACGTGCTTCTCAGGCCTTCCCTCGTTTCGGTGCTCAATCTATCACCCATGTTTCCCGCCAGACGCGGAATCGTCTGGAAGTCCGAAACCGATCGGCTTTGTTCCCGCTACCGGCTCAATAACCTGTTATTAACAATATCGTAGAAATCACTTCCGGTGATTAATCGGACACGCGAGGGAGAGGAGCGAATCCGGGGCACCTGCCTTCGTCCATTTCGCCCCATGGATCTGGAGCGAACGGGAGTATCCGACGCCCGGGCGAGGCGGTCGAAACCGGGGTGGGTATGATGTACGTCTGGTCCGGGGGAGCCCCGCTGTGTTCTAATGAAAAGTAGGCCTGGGTGCGAAGCGCCGAGGCCCAATAGTCATGTCCTGAAAGCGAGGGGCACGAAGGCCGAGTCCGGACTCGCACGCTGCCCGCCGCTTATCGCGAAGGGATGATAGATGCCGGAGTATAACCCCGTCCTGATGGACGTGATAAACGCGGTCGCCGGGAGGATGTCGGGGCTGATCTCCCGCCTGCGGGATGGCGAGGGCGCGCTTTTCGCGGTAAAGGCGGAGGAGGAGGTCCACGCCTTCGCGGCGGCACGCATCTTCGAGGAACTCGGGGGGCCTCTTCTGGCGGTGGTCCCGGGTCGCGAGGCCGAGGAGGAGCTTACCTTCCTCCTCGCCGGGCTCTTTGGAGATGGGGCGGTGCGTCCCCTGCCCTTCCGCGAATTGGTGATAGCGGGGGAGAGGGGGGAGGACCCGGAGGCCGTGGCCCTGCGCGCGCGGGCTTTGAGGTCCCTCGTGGCAGGCGAGGACACGGTGGTGATCTGCGAGGCCCGCGCCCTCGCCCAATCGTTCCCGACCCAGCCGCGGGTCCTCGCGCCGCTGCGCTTCAGGGTGGGGGCGGAGATGGACATGGGTGACGCGGCGGTCAGGCTGGTGGAGATGGGATATGGGAGAGAATACCTGGTGGAAGGGGCGGGTCAGTTTTCGGTGCGGGGAGGCATCATGGACGTGTACGATCCCGGATGGTCCAGGCCGGTGAGGGTGGAGTTCCTGGGAGACCAGGTGGAGAGAATCCGTCACTTCAACCCCGTCGACCAGCGTTCCGGGGAGCGGCGCGAGGAGGTGGAGGTGTTCCCAGTGGTTTTGCCCGCGACGGGGGGGAAGGAGTCCGGACTGCTGGAGCTGCTGCCGCCGAGCGCCGTTGTCCTGTCCCTGCAACCCCTGGCGGTGGGGGAGAAGCTGCGCGCGTTGGGCTTGGGGACGAGCTTACGGGAGAGGGCGGAGGCCGGCGGGCTGGCCCTGGTGGAATTTGACCCCATGCCTCACCGCCCACTATACGGCATCCCCGCCTCGGCCCCGGCCGAGTACCGAGGGCACCTTGGGGAGTTCATCGCCGACCTGGGTGGGATGCTGGGGGAGGGGTGGAAGGTCTCGATCCTGCTGGAGACGGAGGGCAGGGTGGATCGTATGCGCCAGGTGCTGGTGGAGAGAGGCCTTTCCGTCAGCACGGATGACCGGGCTCGCCCCGGCGTGGTCCTGCTGGGACGGGGAAACTGGTCGCGGGGGGTCAGGCTGACGTCCGACAGGATGGCGCTTTTCACGGAGAGGGATATCTTCGGCAGGCTCCGCCCGCGGGCGGCGGCGGCCTCCAGGCCCGCCTCCGGCCAGCCGGTTGAGGGCTGGTGGGACCTGGAGGAGGGGGACTACGTTGTGCACGTCAACCACGGCATAGCCGTTTACGGCGGCCTGGTGGAGCGCGAGGTCGACGGGGCGATAAGGGAGTACCTGATACTGCGCTACGGCGGTGGGGACGTGCTCTACGTGCCCACCGACCGTATAGACCTGGTCCACCGCTACGTGGGGGCGGAGAAACCCGGGGTGCACCGCCTCTCCAGCCATCACTGGCGGAGGGCCACTCGCAAGGCCAGATCGTCGGTGAAGGAGATGGCCTTCGATCTCCTCAAGCTGTACGCGGACCGTATGGCGGGAGAGGGACATTCCTTCGCGTCCGACGACGTCTGGCAGAGAGAGCTGGAGGGTTCTTTCCCCTTCGTGGAGACCCCCGACCAGGAGCGGGCTATCGAGGAGGTTAAGGAGGACATGGAGAGATCCGTCTCCATGGATCGCCTGGTTTACGGGGACGTGGGATACGGCAAGACCGAGGTGGCGGTGCGCGCCGCCTTCAAGGCCATAATGGGGGGCAAGCAGGTGGCGGTGCTGGTTCCCACCACCGTGCTGGCGCAACAGCATTACCGTACCTTCTCCGACCGTTTCGCCCCCTTCCCGGTGCGCCTGGAGACGTTGTCGCGTTTCCGCGGCGCCGTGGAGCGGCGGGAGGTTCTGGAGGGGCTGGCTTCCGGGGAGGTGGACATGGTGATCGGCACCCACCGTATCCTCCAGGGCGACGTGCTTATGGCCGATCTGGGGTTGGTTATCGTGGACGAGGAGCACCGCTTCGGCGTGGCCCAGAAGGAGCGCTTGAAGGCCTTGAGGCGCAGCGTGGACGTCCTCACCCTCACCGCCACCCCCATACCCCGTACCCTGCAGATGTCCCTGTCCGGCATCCGTGACATGAGCGTTATCGATACCCCTATCGAAGATCGCCACGCCGTTATCACCTCGGTGGGACCCTACGATGAAGAACTGGTGAGGGAGGCCGTGATGCGGGAGCTGCGGAGGGAGGGGCAGGTCTTCTACGTGCATAACCGGGTCCAGACCATCGAGAGGGCGGCTCGCCGCGTGAGGGAACTGGTGCCCGAGGCCGGGGTGGTGGTGGGTCACGGCCAGATGAGGGAGAGGAAACTGGAGCAGGTCATGGACGACTTCATAGAGCACCGCGCCGACGTGCTGGTATGCACGACGATCGTGGAATCCGGCCTGGATATCCCCAATGTGAACACCCTCATTGTCGATGGGGCCGAGAACCTGGGTCTCTCCCAGCTCTATCACCTGAGGGGGCGGATAGGCAGAAGCGATCGCCAAGCCTTAGCGTTCTTTCTCTTCCGGGAAGGCGGAACCATGACCGGGGGAGCGCTACGGCGGCTCAAGGTCATACGCGATTTCTCCGAGCTGGGGTCGGGGCTGAGGGTGGCTATGAAGGACCTGGAGATAAGGGGGGCCGGAAACCTGTTGGGCCCGGAGCAGCATGGGCACGTGGAGGCGGTGGGATTCGAACTCTACTGCCGCATGCTGGCCGAGGCGGTGGATACCCTGCGTGGCGTGAGCCAGTCCCGTACCTCGGAGGTCACCATAGACCTTCCCCTACGTGCCCTGATCCCCGAGGATTATATCTCTAGGGCATCGCGCAGGGTGGAGATTTACCGGCGCCTGGCCGAGGCGGGGAAGCGAGAGGGGGTCCACGATCTGTCGGATGAGGTGCGTGATCGCTACGGACCCCTGCCAGCAGAGGCGGAAAACCTCTTCGCCGTGGCTTTATTGAGGCTGGCATGCATGAAGGCGGGCGTAAGGGAGATATCCCACGAAAAGGAAAACGTGGTTATTCGCCTAGGCTTCGAGGGGGCCAAGCGATACGATGAGATTTTACAGAGGGCGCTTCGGGGTGAATATGCGTGGAGCGGGGCGTTTTACAGGAAGACGTTGCAGGAGATCGTGCTGGAGGAATGCGGCGATGGTCGGGCCGTCGAGGGCCGGGAATACCTGCGGCAGTTGACCGTCTTGCTGGATGCTATAGTGTAGGCACGGGCCCGAGGAACGAGGAGCGAGAAGCGAGAGACGGGGAGCGGGGAAACGCGCCAAAATGTCAGAAGAGGGGGTCAGCCCCAGGGGTCAGTCACCGACATCGGATGTTTTCCCCAGGCTCGCGAGGCACGTTCGCCTTCGAGCCAGGGCCGGAACCGGGCCATGTGGCCTGATTGCGCGGCTCGAGCGGCTTCGCCAGCTTAAGGGCGTAAGCATGAGGTAGCGCGGGAGCAAGGCATAAGACGCCGTTGAGCGCGGACGATGCCGACTTCCAAGAGGGAGAGCGGCGATGGAGAGGATAAGGATATGAAAGAGGGGCGATCTACGATTCACGTCCTGGGACTCGGCCCCGGGCCGTCCGGGTTGATAACGACCGAGACCATGCGCCTTCTCCAGGAGGCGGAGGAGGTTATGGTACGCACCTCCCGCCACCCCTGTGTGGAAGAACTGCGAGATATGGGCATCGGCATACGCTCCATGGATCACCATTACCAGAGTGGTGGCTCAATGGAGGAGGTCTACGACTCCATCGCGTCGGAGGTGATGGAGGCGGCCGGAGAATCGGGAGAAGTTTATTATGCCACTCCGGGCCATCCCCTGCTGGCGGAGAGAACCGTACAGATTCTCATGCGCGGTGATGTGGAAGTGCGCCTGCACGGGGCGGTTAGCTTCCTGGACGCGGTTCTTTCCGGCCTTGGGCTCGATCCGGTGGAGGGATTGCTGCTGCTGGATGGTGACCGGCTGGTGGAGAGAGGCTGCCGCATCCTGGATCCGAGGGTGGATACCCTGTTGACCCAGGTGGATTCCCGGCTCAAGGCCTCGGAGGTCAAGCTGGTCCTGCTGGAGATCTACCCTCCCGAGCACCCGGTACGAGTGGTGTCGGAGGCGGGCGCTGATGAGGAGACCTCTCTGGAGATCTCCCTGGTGGATCTGGACCGCTCCGAGCATTTTGGCCACCTGACCACCATTTTCATGCCCGCCATGGAGGATGCGCATATCCTTGATTTCCAGCGCTTGCTGGATGTAGTGGCGAGGCTGAGGGGGCCGGGCGGCTGCCCCTGGGATCGCAAGCAGACCCACGAATCGCTGGCCCGGCACATGGTGGAGGAAGCTCACGAAGCCGTGGACGCGATACATCATGGGGATATGGAACACCTCTCCGAGGAACTGGGGGACCTGCTTTTACAGGTGGTCCTCCATGCCCAACTGGGATCGGAGGAGGGGACCTTCGATATGCGGGATACACTGCGGCTGATCATAGAGAAGCTGATACGGAGGCACCCCCACGTCTTCGGTGATATTACCCTGGAAACCCCGGAGGAAGTGATTGCCAGGTGGGAGCATATCAAGGCCGAAGAGCGGGGGGAACCCTCGGTTCTGGACGGTGTCGCAGAGGGGTTGCCCGCCCTTCTCTATTCCTATAAGCTGCAGTCTCGCGCCGCCCGTATAGGTTTCGACTGGGGCCGGGCGGAGGAGGTGCTTCCCAAGCTGGAGGAGGAGATCGAGGAGCTCAAGGAGGTTCTGGACGGCGGCGGTGGCGACCTGGAGGAGGAGCTGGGCGACACGCTCTTCAGCGTGGTCAACCTGTGCCGGCACCTCGGCGCGGACCCCGAGATAGCCCTGAGAAGGTCGGCTCGCAAGTTCTTCGACCGCTTCCGCGCCATGGAGGCGGACTGCCGCGAGGCCGGCCTCAACATGGATGATATGACCCTGGAGGAACTGGACCGCATGTGGGAGGCATCGAAGGAGAACGAGGAGAGGTCCGGTTGACCGCTTTAGATTCCGAAACCTGGGGGGTCAACCTGGGGGGTCACAACTTCGATCTTGAATTAATTACCTTATTATGCCAGCTTTCGAAATGATATCCCGCGACCAGACAGGAGGATCGTAGGGACTCGACACCGCAGGTCCCGCATACACCCCGGTGCGGCATGAGCGCCTGCGGGGATGACAGCCCAGGCACATTTTGAGGCCTGGCCCCTGTGCCTGACCCTTGTACCCTGGCCGGGTCGTAGGGACTCGACAACGCAGATCCCGCGGTATCGGGATTAACGCATCGTGGTAAAAAGTCATATGTCAGGGCCGGACCACACCTTATGATGGAGGGACGTGACCCAGGGGCTACGGTGGAGTAATATCCACGGTAACGCCGACGTTAATAGGTGTAGAAGCGATAATAAGGGAGGTTTCTTTTGTCCAAGAGGGTGCTGTCTATCCTGGTTCTCCTGGCGCTGGCGGCTATGCTCTTCTCCCCGCCGTCGGTGGAGAGGTCCGCGGCGCAGCAGGAGGTATACGTCTTCCACGGCTCCGGGTGGGGTCACGGCGTGGGCATGTGCCAGTACGGCGCCCGGGGCATGGCCGAGCACGGCTTCGACTACGGACAGATACTCACCTATTACTATCAGAACACGCAGGTAAGCGCCTGGAACTGCCCCGTTTCCATCCGGGTGGGCCTGCTGGAGGGAATGTCGACCATACAGCTGGTCGCAGACAGCGGCTCGTTCACCCTCTATACCCCTGACGGGGATATCCCCGGCGGGGTGATCAACCCTGGGGGGACATGGACCGTGGCCGCCGACGAGAACGCGCGTTTCTTCATCGTCAAGCCCGACGGTACCTGCCTCAACGGCACCAGCTACGGGGGCGCGGACAAGCCGCTGTGGATAAGGGGGTCGGGAGACGGCGACGTGCTGCGGCTCCCCCAGAACGGCGGCCGCCGCTACAGCCATCTCTCCAACTCGGTGCCCATGGAGCTCAACCTCTATGGCTGCTACCCCTGCAGCTTGAGGGTTATCCTCAACACCTGGTTCGAGACCTATATCAAGGGTGTGGCGGAGGTGCCGGGGAGCTGGCCACAGGAGGCGGTAAAGGCCCAGGCGGTGGCTGCGCGCAGCTTCGCGGTAAGGTCGATGGGAAAGCACGCTTCCTCTAACTACGATATCTGCGACGAGGTCAGCGACCAGTATTACCAGGGCTACGACAAGGAGCAGGACGCCGGCTGGGTCCAGGCGGTGGACGCCACGGCCGGCGAGGTCCTCGCCTACCAGGGAGGGGTGGCCCAGTGCTTCTACTCCTCCTCCTGCGGTGGTCACACCGACAATAACGAGGACGTGTGGTTCGGGTCCCCCGTGCCCTACCTGCGCGGCGTCCCCGATCCCTACTGTATGGACGAGGCCAACCCCTACGCCCAATGGACGGTAACTTACACCAGGCAGGAGATGGAGTCCCGCCTTAACGCCCATCCCTCCTCTTACGTGGGCACCTTGTACTCCATGGACCTGTCGGACCGCACCGCCGGCGGGAGGGTCAGGCATGCCACCTTTGCCGGCAGCGCGGGCACCAAGACCATCACCGGGGAACAGCTGCGATCCTACCTGGGACTGCGCAGCGCCATGGTCAACGTGGAGGAGGACCATTTCGACGAATATATACTTATGGCCAACCCCGGCGACGAGCAGGCAACCGCCCTTCTGAGCCTGAATACCACCACTGGAGACGGGGAGCGGGTGGAGGTGGAGATGCCGGCGAGGTCCAGGCGTACCGTGCACGTCGACGATTATTTCTACGACGCCGAAGTGGCCGCCGATATCGACTGCGACGGAGAGATCGTCGCCGAGCGGGCTATGTACTTCGACTATCACGGCGACACCGACGGGGGGAGCTGCTCCAGCGGCGTACCGGAGGCCGAGACCATGTGGTACCTGGCGGAGGGATACACCGTGGGACCTTTCGATACCTGGATACTGGCTTACAACCCGGGCGATGAAAAGGCCCGGGTGGAAATGGAGCTGCTGCGCGAGGATGGGTATACGAGGAGCCTGGAAGTCGACGTGGGAGCGGGCTGCAGGGTCACGGTAAGCGTGGACGCCCTGGATGACTTCTCGTCCTGTTCCCTGTCCGCGGATATAACCTCTGACAAGGCGGTGGTGGTGGAGCGTGCCATGTATTTCGAGAGCTGGGGCAGGAGGGGAGGACACGTCTCGCAGGGCTCCACCGAACTCTCCTTCTCCTGGCTTTTCGCCGAGGGCTACACCGGGGGCGATTTCGATACCTGGATACTGGTGGGCAACCCCCATGACATGACGGTGAATGCGCGCCTGAATCTCTACGTGCCGGGCGGCGGCGGGGAGACGCTGGAATGGGTGGATATCCCGGCCCGATCGCGCTATACTTTCCACCTTGATGATTACCTGGAGGATTCCGAGGTGGCGGCCTTCCTGGAGTGCGACAAGCCGGTGGTGGCGGAGCGGGCCATGTACTTCGATTACCAGGGGAAGCAGGGGGGCACCTGCGCCTTGGGCTCGCCCCAGGCCAACGGCGACTGGTTCCTGGCCGAGGGCTACACCGGAGGTGATTTCGACGAGTACGTCCTGGTGTCCAATCCCAGGGAGGACAGCGTGAGGGTGAAGTTCTCGTTCCTTACCCAGGATGGGCTCGCGGAGGAGAGCCATCGCACCCTCGAGCCTCATTCCCGCTACACCCTTCACGTCGACGAGCGTTTCGAGGCGGACGAGGTTTCCCTGCTGGTCGAGGAGAGGGACGGGAAAGGCATCGTCGTGGAGCGGGCCATGTACTTCGACTACTGCGGCCGCAGGGGGGGGCACGCCTCCTTCGGGGTGCCCGCGACCTCCTCAACCTGGTACTTCGCCGAGGGCTACACCGGATCCTAGCTCTAGCGTACAGGGCTGTCAAACCCGATCCCGGGCACGTCCCATTGGCCCGGGATCGCCTATCGACATGGATGGCCGTATCGCGGGAACCGTCATCGTTATATCCTCCCGAACCGGGCCCGTCGGGATTCCCGTGCCGGCCTTTTACACGCCGTTTTCAACTCCAGCCGGATCCTGGACGTGTTCCCTCGGCCGGAAGCTTTGCTTGTTCTGTTAAGTTACCCTGTTAATCCAACGATTATGAAAACAATGGTTGTTAAGGTTGTCGAGTGAGCGAAGGCGTTACTGGATCGCCAGCTTAGTGGTGTTTAGTAGCACCCCGTTCAGCAAATACGGTCATGTACCGAGAGCGCCGGTGCGCTTCGCCCGCAAGGCGCGCGACCGGGGCGTACTCGCCGAGTACGTCGCAGGGAGCGGAACGCAAGCGGGCGGGGATGCAACGAAGGTCGAATGCGAGCGTATTTGGGAAAGGGGTGCTCAGGAAGGGGGCGTTGGATATGGCGGAGATCAGGGGAAAGTGCGTGACACTTGCCGGGAGTCTTATGAGCCTCTATCCGGACGCAAGGGCGAAGGACGACGAGGTCCTTTACCGGAGAACCGGCAAGCACTGGGATGAGCTGGAGCCGGATGGCTGGTACGATACCGATACTTACAAGGTATTCTTGACACCCATTGCGACAGCTCGATAACCGGGGAGAAGGCCCTGATCACGCCGGGGAATCTCTTCTTCCAGACCATCGAGAAACTCGGGGGCATCCCTTCCGATATCGGAAACGCCATGGATATGATTATCCACTCCATGCGGTCGTTCGCCAGTGATCACAAGGGACCCAGCATCAGGCCGATCAAGGCATTAAAGGCCGAGGAAGGGGACATGGTCCTGGATATACCGGGCTGCGGTTATGACCGCAGGCTGGGCGAGGGGGTATACCTTGGAAGTCTGGGGATGTACGGGATGGACGGCGGCCGTATGCATCAGACCAGATGCGTACAAAACGGCGATCCCTCCTGCGGGTTCCACATCACCTATTAGCTGGGATAGAATCCGGTCTTTGCCCTATGCCGGCAAGTAACCATCGAAATCCCCACGGCAACTTCCGCTGCCCGGAGAGCGTGCGAGGGTTCCGCCGCCTAGATCACACTCTCGGAATAGAATCGTCGATATGAACGCGTTTCGCGTTGCCCGTGCCGGATCGTAACGGTAGCGGTATCCCCCAGCCCCGAGGCCTGGCGCGTCCCCCGGCTCGGACCTCACTCCGGTGGTGTCATTCGAGGGAAGGCGTTTCCCGCTGGCGAAGCGACCTCGAGGTGCCCGCCCCGTGCCCTGGCGCCCATATGGATCTATCGCTCGCCCCCCGTGCTTATCATATGGGAGTTGCCGGTCACTTATGAGAGGGCTCGGACGAAAACTACGGATGTCGTGGCCAGATCCCCTTTTCTGGCGGGTTGCCCAGGACCTTTTATTGCTTTTGGGGTAGGGGTGTATTAACTTGTTAGGGTATGAAAGAGAACCTGAAACGCCTGTTCGACTACAGGGAGCTCTTGTTCAACCTCACCCGCAAGGAGGTGAAGGTCAAATACAAGAACTCCTTTCTGGGATTTCTGTGGTCCCTGGTCAATCCGCTGATGATGCTGGCCGTGTACTATGTGGCCTTCGGCATCATATTCAAGCTGCGGGCACTGGGCATGACCCATTACGAGTTCTACCTCATGGCCGGCATCCTGCCCTGGAACTTCCTGGCCATAACCTTGATGAGCTCGGTGGGCTCGGTGGTGATGAGCGGCGACATGGTCAAGAAGGTGTACTTCCCACGCGAGGTGCTGCCCCTGTCTCACCTGGGCTCGGCCACCTTTCATTTCCTGTTGCAGGAAATGGTGCTCATCGTCTTCCTGCTGGTCTTCAGGATCAAGCTCTCGCCGTGGATACTGGCCATGCCGTTGCTCACGATACTGCAGATGTGTTTCATAGCCGGCTTCTCCCTGCTCTTCTCGGCCCTGAACGTCTTCTTCCGCGACGTACAGCATTTCACCGAGATCCTGCTCCTGGCCTGGTTCTGGATGACCCCCATAGTGTATCCCGTCTCCTTCATAAGGGACGCCTTCCCTCACTGGGCATTCGGGATCTACATGCTAAACCCCATGGCCCACATGTCTTTCCTGTGGCAGCAGATCACCTATAACTCGCCCGTCAACGGCCCGGAGGCTTATTATTTCTCCTGGTCGGGATTCATATATGTAATATTCTTTTCCCTCGCTATGCTGGTGGTAGGCTACTACGTCTTCTGCAAGGTTGAGGGGCGATTCGCGGAGTTCATCTGATGGCGTTGAAGAAAGTTGCCAGGGAGATCGGGATCAGGCAGGCCACGGAGACGCCCGCCATAGAGCTCAAGAATATAAGCAAGTGTTTCCGCCTCTATCACGACGTCAACTACACCCTGAAGGAGAGGCTGGTCAACTGGCGTAAGCGGGGCTACGATCTGTTCTGGGCCTTGAATGACGTGGACCTCACCGTCTACCAGGGGGAGACCCTGGGGATAATCGGCCCCAACGGCTCGGGAAAGTCCACCATGCTGAGGTTGATGACCCGCATCATGAGCCCCAACAAGGGTACCATAGAGACCCACGGCACCATCGCGGCGCTGCTGGAGCTGGGCGCCGGATTCCATCCCGACCTCACGGGCAGGGAGAACATCTACCTCAACGCCTCCATACTGGGTTTCAAGCGCAGGGACCTGGAGGGCATCTTCGACGAGATAGTCGACTTCTCCGAGCTGGGCGTGTTCATAGACAACCAGGTGAAGAACTACTCCTCGGGCATGTACGTGCGCCTGGGATTCTCCATAGCCATCAATCTCAACCCGGACATCCTGCTCATCGACGAGGTCCTGGCCGTTGGTGACGAGGCCTTCCAGACCAAGTGCCTGGAGCGCATCGCCCGCATGCAGCAGGAGGGCAAGACCATCGTCCTGGTCACCCACGAGGCCGATATCGCCGGCTCGGTATGCGACCGCGTGCTATGGCTGGAAAAGGGGGAGACCAGGATGCTCGGGGACCCCAAGGGGGTCACCGAGGCTTACCACGAGGCCATGCGCATGCGGCCGGAGGGCAGCGAGTTCGGCACCCAGGATATCTTCATAGACCAGGTGGAGATCCTGGGCAGGGAGGCCAGGGAGGCGGTGGAGTTCCAGACCGGGGACCCCATGACCATCCGTCTCCACTATACGGCGAGAAAGCCGGTGGAGGATCCCGTCTTCGGCTTCGGTTTCTATGACCAGATAGGTTTCATGGTCTACGGCACCAACACCCGCTTGAGGGGAATCGATATCGAGAAGCTGGAGGGCGAGGGCAGGATGGACTTCCATATCCCCTACCTGGCCATGCTGGACGGGAGGTACTATATCTCCGTCGCCGCCCATACCCGGGACGGTTTGACCAACTATCACTGGCTGGACAAGCTCTATTACTTCGATGTTACCTCGCCCGGCAAGGAGGAGGGCCTCATCACCATGGAGTGCGATGTGGAGATAACGGGCGATTAGGCGGAGGAGCATGCCGGGACGGGGAGGAAACATTAAATAACGGCCGGGGGCGTTCGGCCGGCCGTGATGCGAGGTTAGACGGGGTGGTCGGTCGAGTCGTAAACGGGACCGTCCCGCTGCAAATAATCGAGAGGAGCAAAGCGGCGATGAAGGACACCCGAGATGGCGGCCGCGGCGCGGCGGACCCTGCGCGGGAGACCGCCGGGGATACCGCTGACAACCTGTCCCTGGAACTGGATGAGTTGGACGTCGACTCCATCATGAAGGATATCGAGAGCCGGGCGGACAAGCGCCGCCGGGAGGGCGCCTTCCGCGATCTTCCCGTACTGGAGCTGGAGGAGGAAAGGACCGGCGGGGGAGAGGCGGAGGTCAGCCTGGACCCCCTGCACGAACTCATCTTCCTGACCCAGATGGCCAGGCAGTACGCCGAGGTCACCAGCCATTATCCCATCGGTGCCCGCCGTTCTCCACTGGGTCCCTTCATCCTCTTTTTCAAGAAGGTTATCCGCCGCTTCATGACCCCCTACATGGACGCCCTCTTCGCCAAGCAGAGGGAGTTCAATGCCCAGACCCTGCGCTCCATGGAGACCTTCCTGGAGATGATCAAGAGGGAGAGGGAGCGCAGTTACCACGGGGGACTCGATCGCTATACCGCCTGGGTGGAGATGGGATTTACCGAGGACGACGGCGACGCCCTCAGGGAGGCGGCCCGTTTCTTCGACCCCGACCGGCGCATCCTGAACCTCTACTGCGGCAAGGGGGATTTTCTGGCCGCGGCCGGGGAGGAGGGACGAGACGCGGTGGGGGTGGAGGAGGACCCCAGGCTCATAAGAATGGGCCAGGAGGAGAACCTGCTTATCATCCAGGCACGTCCCCTGGACTACCTGGAGTCCCAGCCCCTGGAGTCGCTCCAGGCGGTTTTCGTGCGGGATCTGGGGGAGAGGGAGGATTCCCGGGAGCTGTTGTGGGCGGTGACAGCGCTCGCCGACCGCATGGAGAGGGATGGAGTGCTGGTTGCGCTGAACCACAACCCACGCTCCGTCCTGGGGGTGGAGGAGGCCTTCACCGATCCCACCCTGCTCAGGCTGGTCCATCCCGAGACCCTGGAGGGCCTGCTGCTGCACGTGGGATTCCGGGAGGTGAAGGTCTCCGAGGCCGGAGAGTTCTCCCGGGGGGAAATGGAGGAGTGGGGGAAGAAGGCAGGCCGGGTTCCCGACATCGAGAGCGGGGAGCTGGCCGGGCTCCTCTTCACACCGCGCCGCTACCTCCTGGAGGCCAGGAGGTAATGCCATGAGCGGGGATACGATAGCCTTCGTACCCTGCCGCTACGGCACACAGGTGGTGGGAGGGGCCGAGACTCTCACCCGGCTGTTGGTGGAGGAGCTGAACGAGCGCGGATGGCCGGTGGAGGTGCTCACCACTTGCGCCCTGGATCCCTACAGCTGGACCAATCATTTCCCCCCAGGCGAGGAGAAGGTCCACGGCATAAGGGTGAGGAGGTTTCCCACCGAGAGCCGCAAGTACACCCGGCGCGTCTTCCGTACCGAGCAGCGTATCCTGGCCGGTAAAAAGGTGTCCCGCCGCAAGCAGGATTTCTGGATACGTAACGTGGTAACCAGCCGGGCCATGGCCGATTACATAGAGGAGAACCTGGATCGTTACCGGGCCTTCGTGTTCGCACCCTACCTCTTCGGAACCACCTACCTCGGGGTGCGGGGGGCGCCCGGCAAGTCCTACATCATCCCCTGCCTTCACGACGAGCCTTATGCCTATCTCCACGTGTACAAGAGGATGATGCGCATGGCCCGCGGGCTGATGTTCAACAGCGTCCCCGAGATGGAGCTGGCCCGCCACCTCTACGGCGATGACCTGCCGGGACGGGTGGTGGGGATGGGATTCGGGGACTACCCGGCCGACGGGAACCGCTTTCGCGACAAGTACTCCATCTCCGGCGACTTCGTCCTATACTGCGGCAGGAGGGAGATCGCCAAGAACACCCCCATGCTGCTTCGCTATTTCTGCAACTACCTGGAGAACACCGGGCGGGAGGTAAGCCTGGTGCTCACCGGGGCCGGCCATATCGACATACCCTTCAGCTTTCGCAACCGGGTTATCGACGTGGGTTTCGTGGACGAGAGGGACCTGAGGGACGCCTACTCCGCCGCCGCCTTTATCTGCCATCCCTCGGTCAATGAGAGCTTCTCCATCATGATCCTGGAGGCCTGGCTGGCCCGCCTGCCCTGCCTCATCCATGCCGACTGCGCCGTGACCCGCTACCACGTGGAGCACAGCGACGGGGGATTGTGGTTCAGGGACTACCCCACCTTTCACGAGGCCGTGGACTTTATACTGGATCATCCCGAGGTAAGGTGGGTGATGGGGGAGAAAGGCCGCGAATATGTGCTGGGCAAGTACTCCTGGGACGAGGTGGTGCGCAACTTCTCCGCCGTGCTGGAGGACGGGGAGGGGGAGCGGGAATGAGGGTGCATCAGATGGTGCCCCGCCTGGACGCGGGCGACGCCGTGAGCAACCAGGCCCTGGCCATCCACCGCTTGGTCACCATGTGGGGCTTCGAGTCGCATATCTTCGCCAACGGCATGGACGAGTTCGGCAAGCGCCACGCCTCGTACGACTACAACTACCGCGAGTTCATGTCCTCCCCAGAGGACCTGTTCATCTACCATTTCTCCATCTACTGCGGTAATTACGAGATGCTGCTTGAGACCCGCAACCGCAAGGTGCTTATCTATCACAACATCACACCGGCGCGTTTCTACGACAACTTCTACCCCGAGGCGGCCCATCTATGCCGCCTGGGCCGGGACCTGCTGCCGCGACTGGCCGGCTGCGACCTGGCGCTGGGCGACTCCGACTTCAACCGCCTCGAGCTGGTGGAGGCGGGTTTCGACGAGGACAGGACGGGGGTGCTCCCCATCAATCCCCCCCTGGACAAGCTGGACGGGGTGGAGGGAGACGAGGATTTCGAGGCCTGGCTGGCGGACGGAAAGGTGAACTTCCTCTTCGTGGGCAGGGTGGTGCCCAACAAGAGGGTGGAGGACATAGTGAAGCTCTTCTACTGCTACCACCGCGGCGTGAACGCACGCTCCCGCCTGGTGGTGGTGGGATCGCTGCTCAACACCTACTACTCGGCCCTGCTCTCGCTGGTGCGGAAGATGGGGCTGGAGGACGAGGTGTTCTTCCTGGGCAAGGTGAGCGACTCGCGCCTTAAATCGTGCTACCGGCGCTGCCACTACTACGTCTCCATGAGCGAGCACGAGGGCTTCTGCGTGCCCCTGCTGGAGGCCTTCCACTTCGACCTGCCCGTCTTGGCCTACGCGGCGGGGGCGGTGCCGGAGACCATGGGAGGGGCGGGCATCCTCTTCTACGACAAGGATTACCCCCTCCTGGCCGAGCTGGTGGACCGCATGGAGAAGGACCGGCTGCTCGGGGACAGGGTGCTGACGGCGCAGCGGGAGAGGCTGACCAGCTTCGACGGTTCCATTTTTACGCTGTCCCTGCGCCGGCACCTGGAAAGGCTGCTCGGACTCGGGGAGCCCGATAAGCCGCCGGTGCGGACCCCGTCGGGCGAGGATGAATCCACGATCGTGCGTGAGGGGTGATACGGGCATGATACAGGTCAACGGCCGGGAGTTCGACGAGCACGGCCTGCACGCCAGGGCGGAGGCGCGCAAGCGGGTGGGCCTGTACGATGAGAGGCTGCTGGCCCTGCTGGACCGCGATATCGTGGAGGAAGTCGAGGAGCATGTATTCTCCATGATCCAGGTGGTTTACGACCTGCAGAGATCCCTGGAGGAGAGGGGGGCCCGCCTGGAGCCGCCGCCGGACCTCGCGAGCCCCGGGGAGAAGCCGGGTCATGCCAGGTCTTTCCTTAGACGTATGCAGACCAGGTTCATACGGGCGGTTAATGAGGGATACGTACAGCAGCAGGAGAAATACAATACCTTTTTCACCAAGGCGGTGGACATATCCTACAGGCAGCTCTGCGGCGCCGGGGGAGGCGTGGTGATGAGCGAGGCGGCGCGGAAGAGGGGCCTGTGGTTGTCGCGGCGCCCGCAGTGGGACGTGGAGGCGGTGAGGGCGGTGTATGGCCTGGGTAAGTTCCAGGTGGTAATGGTGGGCATTCCGGGCACCACCATCCTGGAGCTTTTACGCGAGGACGGCAGGCTCGTGGTGGCCCTGGATAACAGCGACGAGGCGGTCGCCGAGGCCCAGGCGCATTTTCTGCCCGCCTGGTATCATCCCCGCCCTATTGATATCCTGGAATCGCTGCGGACCGAGGAACTGGACCTGCTGGCGATAACCTTCCCCGAGTGCCTGACCGGAAGCGAGGTGGAGGGCATCATCGGATGGTCGGGCGAGAGGATGGACGGGAAGGGCATCGTGCTGGCCGGCCTCAACCGTGGCTGGTCGGAGGTCTTGAGCGGCGACGACGGATTCGTCCGCTACTGGCCTCGTCGCCTGCTGGCCGGGTTGATGGAGCGCCACGGGTTCGTGACGGAGGATTGGACGGCGGGGGAGCGTCGTTTTCTGAAGGGGATGAAGGGCTCTTGAGGGTCCACCAGATCGTTCCCCGACTGGACGCTGGCGACGCGGTCGGCAACCAGGCCATGGCTATCCACGAGCAGTTGACGTCCTGGGGCCTGGAGGCGCGCATATTCGCCTTCGATATGGATGATTTCGGCAGGCGACACGCTTCCTTCGACACCGCTTACGGGGAGTTCATGGACTCCGAGGATGACCTGCTGCTCTTCCACTACGCCCTGTATTGCGACAACTACCGCAAGTTCATAGAAACCCGCAACCGCAAGGTGCTTATCTATCACAACATAACCCCGCCGGAGTTCTACACCGCCTTCTACCCGGAGGCGGTGCGATTATGCACCCTGGGTAGGGAGACCGTGCCGCTTCTCGCCGGCTGCGACCTGGCCCTGGGTGTGTCCGACTTCAACCGCCTCGAGCTGGTGGAGGCGGGTTTCGACGAGGACAGGACGGGGGTGCTCCCCATCAATCCCCCCCTGGACAAGCTGGACGGGGTGGAGGGAGACGAGGATTTCGAGGCCTGGCTGGCGGACGGAAAGGTGAACTTCCTCTTCGTGGGCAGGGTGGTGCCCAACAAGAGGGTGGAGGACATAGTGAAGCTCTTCTACTGCTACCACCGCGGCGTGAACGCACGCTCCCGCCTGGTGGTGGTGGGATCGCTGCTCAACACCTACTACTCGGCCCTGCTCTCGCTGGTGCGGAAGATGGGGCTGGAGGACGAGGTGTTCTTCCTGGGCAAGGTGAGCGACTCGCGCCTTAAATCGTGCTACCGGCGCTGCCACTACTACGTCTCCATGAGCGAGCACGAGGGCTTCTGCGTGCCCCTGCTGGAGGCCTTCCACTTCGACCTGCCCGTCTTGGCCTACGCGGCGGGGGCGGTGCCGGAGACCATGGGAGGGGCGGGCATCCTCTTCTACGACAAGGATTACCCCCTCCTGGCCGAGCTGGTGGACCGCATGGAGAAGGACCGGCTGCTCGGGGACAGGGTGCTGACGGCGCAGCGGGAGAGGCTGGAGGAGTTCAGCGCGGCCAACTTCGCCCGTAGGCTGCGCCAGGTGCTGGAGGTTTTTCTGCCTGACGCCGGAGGAGAGGAGGCAGTTGCGGGGGAAAACCGACGGGGCACGAAGGATTGAGGAGGTAATGAGGGATTGAGGTTACACCAGATATGCGCGCGCCTGCAGTACGGCGACGCCGTGACCAGCCAGGTGATACGCATCCACGACGAGGTAAGTTCCTGGGGGTGGGAGAGTTATATCTACGCCACCGCCAGCGATGAGCACATGGCCTCTTACAACTGCGGCCTCGAGACCTATCGCGGCGATTTCGAGCGCTCGCGCGAGGATGTGTTGATATATCATTTCTCGGTCTATGACGAGAACTACAAACTTTATATGGGCAGCCGCAACCGCAGCGTGCTTATCTACCACAACATCACCCCCCCGGATTTCCTGGAACCTTACGATTCCCATCTGGCCGGCGTCTGCCGGCGGGGCCGAGAGCTGCTGCCGAAGCTCGCCGGCTGCGACCTTGCCCTGGGCGATTCCGAGTACAACCGCCGCGAGCTGGTGGCGGCCGGATTCGAGGAGGGGAAGACGGGGGTACTGCCCATTTTCGTGGATATGGACGCCCTGGGGGCTGAATATAACCGTGGGCTGCTCGGGGAGCTGTCGGACGGCCGGGCAAACCTGCTCTTCGTGGGGCGCATGGTACCCAATAAAAAGGTTGAGGACCTCGTGGACCTCTTCGCGTTCTACAACCGCCGCGTCAACGCCTTTTCCCGCCTGCTGCTGGTGGGCACGACCTGGTCGGTAGCCTATAACGCCGAGCTGGCCCGCCGCATCGGGGGATACGGATTACAGGGCGCGGTATTCCTTCCCGGCTGGTCGTGGGGGGTGAGCGAGGAGGACCTGCGCGCCTACTACCGCGCCGCCCACCTCTTCGTGACCTGCAGCATGCACGAGGGCTTCTGCGTGCCGCTGCTGGAGAGCATGTACTTCCGCCTGCCCATCCTGGCCCGCGAGGAGGCCGCCATACCTTTCACGCTGGGAGGAGCGGGGATGACCTTCAAGCGCCTGGACCTCCCCCTGCTGGCGGAGGCGGTGGACGAGCTGGTCGACAACGGTGATCTACGCCGGGCCCTCGTGGACAAGGGAGAGCGGAGGCTGGAGGACTTCGCCCCCGAGAAAACCGCCCGTACACTCCACTCCTACCTACACAACCTCCCCCCCCAAGCGTAATAAGGGGGGTCGCGCCAAAGAATGTCAGAAGAGGGGGTCAGCCCCAGAAATCTGACATTTTTCTGGGTATGAAGACGGGTAAGGCCCCGTTAGTGAGTGAGATCCATACGGGCGACCCGCCTCGGGGCGGGAGCGTTGAGGTCGCTTCGTCAGCGCGGACGCCTCCTCGCGATGACGTTATCGTGGCCTCGGGCACATTTTAGGGCCTGACCCCGGTGCCGGGGAGGATGGAAAAGGGAACGGGCATCGAATATATTTATGGATAATTTGAGTAAGACCCGACGACAGGGAACGGTGAAGCACACGGTATGGAATTGAGGCCAATGGAGAGGTTGGAGGGGGTTCTCTCGTCCAGGGGAAAAGAATATGCGCTGGTCATATTATTTTTCCTGATACTGGCGATCGTCTTCACCTGGCCACTGATCCTGCATGTTCATAACGGAATCGTGGGAGGTCACGGTGACCCACTGCTGAATACGTGGATAATCAACTGGGACGCCAAGACCATTTTCACCAATCCCACGGCCCTCTTCCAGGGTAATATCATATATCCCTCCCGCGACGTGCTCGCCTACTCCGAGCATCAGTTCACCCTGGGTCTTATAGCCGCCCCGGTTTATTTCATATTCCAAAACCCCGTGCTCTCCTACAATTTCGTGCTTTTCTTCTCCTTCGTCGTTGCGGGATTCGGTTGCTACCTGCTCATAAAGGAGCTGACCGGAAGCAGGTGGGGCGGCCTGGCTGGGGGGGTGTTCTACGCCCTGTGCCCCTACATAATCGCCCAGATGAGCCACATACAGATACTTTTCTGTCCCTTCCTGCCACTGGCGCTCTTGTACCTGTATCGATTCCTGGCGGACGGCGGCAGGAAGAACGTCATCCTGTTCGGCCTTTTCTTCGTGGCGCAATCCCTGTCCAGCTGGCATTATCTTATCTATACAGCCATGGCCTGCGGGCTGTTGTGGCTCTGGAAGGCGGTCTTCTCCCGCGACAGGAAGAGCTGGATGAGATTGGCCTGGGTAGCGGCGGCCATCGCCGCCGCCGCCCTGATAATATTGCCCTTCGCCCTGCCTTACTTACGGGCTCATCGCAGGCTTCCCGGCTTCGAGAGAACCCAGTCCGAGGTGGAGATGTACGGCGCCGACGGGGAGGATTACCTGCGCGTTCTGAACGTAAGCATGGTTTACGGCGACGCTCCATCCCCATTCGAGGAGGGGGGTATAGGATTCGAGGACGTGCTTTATTCGGGGGTGGTCATCCTCGTCCTGGCCCTGGCGGGATTGTTTATCCGCCGCAGTAAGGAGGACGAACTCGAGGTATTCCAGCCAACGTCCCTGTGGCGTGGGGCAATTTTCTTCCTTATACTCGGGGTTTTAAGCGTGCTTCTGACCTTTGGTCCCAAGCTGGGGGGCTGGAGCAACCCCTTTTATATGATTCCCTACAAGATGGGGGTGCTCAAATTCACCAGGGTACCCACCCGCTTCTTCATACTGGTGGCCCTCTCTCTGGCCATTCTGGGGGGTTACGGTGTGGCCAAGCTCTGCCTGAGGTCGGTTTCCTACGGCGATGGAAGGAGAATCCTGGGGCAGTTGACGGGCGTGGCGCTGGTGGCCCTGGTCATCCTGGAGCTGCTCACTTTCAACCTCCACGTCGACCGTATCCCCGTCTACAGCGAGGTGCCGGAGGTCTACGATTGGCTGAAGGATCAGGGGGACGTAAAGATCATAGAGCTTCCCACCTATCCCCTGGGGGGCGCCATTATCTACGACCGTGACCTGGAACTCAAGCCGGTGGATATCTTCGAATACCTCTTCCGCGAGGGAGATATCATGTATTTCAGCACCTATCACTGGAAACAGGTGATTAACGGGTACAGCGGTTACTCCCCTTTCTTCTACCGCCGCATCATCACCGAGATGCAGGGCTTTCCCTCCCAGCGTACCGTCCATCTCCTGCAGGGATTGCATGTGGATTACGTGATATGGGATTGGGAGTGGACGCCGTATGCCCGCCGGGAGGAGTACAACGTGCGCCTCTTCTCCACGCTGGGACTGAGCCTGGTGGAGGATTTCGATAGCAAGTCGGTATTCAGGGTCGAACCGGGCGATACGGCCCGGGCCGACGAGATGGAGGCGAGCATGGTGGTTCCCGATGCCATACCGCCGGGAGAGGTCCTGGACCTAGGGCTACTGTTGACCAACCACACCGACCGCCCCTTCGTCTGCGTGGACGAGGAGCCCCAGCTCTTTACCCTGCGCTTCGTGGACGGGTCGGGGAACCAGGTGGCCGAGGTCGGGGGCGATTATCGGGCCCCCTTCTTCGTTGACGCGGGCGAGACCATCTCCCTGCCGATGAGCGTGGAGGTGAAGCCTCCCACCGGTTCCTGCCAGGTGGTGCTGGAACTGGAGGGCGGGGTTATCGGCTCGAGGGATTTCAACGCCAACGTGGAGTTGGAGGAGATGCCCGTCTCGGCCGAGCCCGCCGTAATGGACGGCGAGATCGCGGCCGAGGTGGAAGGGGATACCTTGCTGGTTCCCGATCCGGACGGGCTGTATCCGTTGATGGTGGTGAAGGTGATTAACACCGGGGACACCCTGTGGCAGGCGGAGGGGGCCGACTCGGAGCACATGCTTCCTCCTGGTTCCGTACACCTGGGACTGAAGTGGCTGGATGAGGACGGCACCCTGTGGGAGGACCAGGGATGTTCCCTGCCCTGCGATGTCTTTCCCGGGCAGGAGGTGGAGGTGCCCCTGCTGGTTCGGCCGCCAGCCGTCCCGGGGACCTACCGCCTGGACCTGGGCTTCTATCGCGAGGGATCGGGTTACTTCGGGGAGATGGCGACCTTCGAGGTGAAGGTGGAGGGATGGTTCGAGTGAGGATCGGGATCTCGTCACACGGCCTATATTACGCGCGGATCGTGTAAGGGTACAAGGATATTCGGGTCAGGATGGGTGAATGGACGAGGAGAGGGTAAACGAGAGCATCTCCAGGGAAGGCGGCGAGAGGAAGAAGGGCGCCGCTTCCTCACCGGCGGTAAGGACGGCGCGTCTCTGGGGCCGCGTTAAGGACGGCGTGGTCTCCCGCCGGGATAAATGGCCCTGGCTGCTGGCCATACTGGGGGTATTCGTCGCCGCCCTGCTGTGGCGCTGGCATTTCGCCTCACAGGCCAAGATCTACACGTACGACAGCTATTACTACATGGTCCTGGGGAGAAACCTGCGGGAGGGCCTGCATTACAGCGTGGCCGGGCATGCGCACTTCAAGTTCATGCCCCTCTACCCCATAAGCATAGCGTTCCTGAATCTCTTCATCCCCAACCTGGAATTCGTGGGGAAGTTCAGCAACGTTCTCTTCGCTTCGCTATGCGTCTTCCCTATCTACACCATAGGGACCATGCTCTTCGGCCGCCGGTCAGGCCTGGCCGCGGCGGGCCTCTTCGCCTTCGAGCCCATCAGCACCGCTTGGTCGGGCGCCCCCATGTCCGACGGGCTCTTCACACTGCTGGTCTGTCTTAGTGCTTTCTGGTTCCTTAAGTGGATAAAGAACGATGAGGCGGGCAACCGCTGTCTCTATCTATCCGCGGGGACGGCCGGCCTGACCGTCGTGACCAGGTGGGAGGGCGCTCTTTTCCTGATCTTCCTGGGGTTGTACCTGCTCTACTGCTGGTGGAAGCGAAGGCTGTCGTTCGCGAACGTGGCCATCTTCGCCGGCATCGCCCTGGCGCCCTTTATCCTGCTCATGATCCGCAACCTCATAGCCTTCGGTACCCCCATAAAGAGTGCCTATCTCAGCGAGCTGGGGGCGCACCCCGAGGAATTCGAAACCATAGGGCCCTTGGGTCGTCTGTGGAGATACATGTTCTTCTCCGACGTTCCGCCCATAGGGATCAGTAGGAACTTCTACCATTACGGGTACCTTCTGTTCGGGTATTCCGGGCTGCTGATGACCCTGGTCCTGCGTCGCTACCGCCGCTACGGGTTGTTCCTATGCCTGTGGTTGTTCTTCATGGGGCCGCTGCATTTTATGTGGTATTTCGCTTCGGTGCGTTTCCTCTTCGCGGCCATACCTCCTCTGTGCCTAGGGGCGGGAGCGCTTATAGGTTTGTCCTGGGTGGAGCCGGCCAGGGACCGGCGGGGTTACGTGGTGAGTTTCTTCATGATACTGATCGTGGTTTGCCTGGTGGGCGTGCTGGCCCTGACGGGGCGCCCCATGACCAACGACATCTTCCATCATGGCATACTCTCGCTCGAGGACGATGTAGGAGGCCTGGCGGCGCGGGACGCGGTTACGTGGCTGAAGGACAACGCCGGAGACGAGGCGGTGGCCACCAGTCTCGGCCCCATGGTCTCGTTTTACCTGGGGCGGGATGCCTACTTCCTGGGGGAATGGCAGGGATTCGAGCCGGCCGACGTGCGTATAGAGAACCTGGTGGAAGACAACAGGGAATTGGGGGTAGAATACATAGTCCTGTGGTCCTGGGAGCCCGACGAGGAGGCACCCCTGGAGTATCTGGGGCTGGATGCTTCGATGTTGCAGGAGTTGGAACTGGTGGATGTATGGGTCGCTCCCCCGAGCAACGAGTGGAATCGCGCCGTCTACGCTTGGATTTTCGAGATACCCCGGGAATAGAACCCGCCAGCGCCCGCGAGCGTGCAGCCTCGAAAACATCGGAAGATGGGGTCAGGCACTGACATCGGACATTTCGCAGGTCAGAGCATATACGCTTCTCAGAAGAGTGGGTCAGGCACCGAGATCGGACATTTCCACAGCCAGAAGATTGGAGCTGTATCGAGAGGTCGCCACGCACGAGTATATGATATAAACGTCCACTAAATACCATATATTGATATGTTATTGGAGATCAAAGAACTGACCCCCAGGGCTGCTAGGGCTGGGGTACCAGAACTTCCTCCTCCTCCGTCTCCATCTGGCGTTCTCGTTCCACGTTGAGCGTAAGGGTTACGGGGGTTCCCAGGTATTCGACACCCAGGATATTGATGCGCATGGTGAGGGTGTATTCCCCGTCCTCCACGGGCGCCTGGAGGGCTATGGGGAAGATGAGTGCTTGGGAGGGGGACATATCGCAGGGCAGCATCCCCTGCTGCTGCATCTCGTAATCCGGGTCGTCGTTCCTGTTCCAGACGGCGGTTATGCCCACGCTGCCAACCGGCTCGCCGCTGTCCCTGGGCCACTGCGTACCGCCCTGGTTTCGGGCTCTCACGAAGAGTGAGAAGGTCTCGGCGGGATATCGAACCAGCGTGTCTTTCCCGGAATCCAGGGCAAGCTCCCCAAGGTTGGTTCCACCGGATTGGTTATCCGGAACGCCGCCTACCGCGACCTCCAGGTCCCAGGTCCACCCCCGCAGAATGCCGTCAGTGGCGGATACGGTCAGCGTGTAGTCTCCCGTCTCGGAGGGTGCCTTTGAGGCGAAGGAGGCCACGGCCCCCTCTCCCGACGGGATGAAGAAGGGGGCGTAGAAGTAGGTCTTCGCCCTCTTCACCTCGCCGTCGTCGTTCCGCCAGGTCAGCTCGAGGTGCTGTCTGGACTCGTCCTTGTTGCAGAAAGAGAAGGCGGTGGGGTTGAGGAGAATCAGCCCGGCGTTGAAGGCCCCTCCGGGCGGTGTAACCTGCGGGAAAGAGGGTTGGAGCTCAAGTTGCTCGACCCCGGCGCTTTCGGAGCAAGCGATGCTGTAGAGGCTTATGCCGTCCGCGTAATCCTTTACCGTACCCAGGCCGCTCAATTCCTCCAGGGCGTTTCTTACCGCTTCTTTCTCCTCCTCCGGTACCCTGTCCCAGTGGAAGACGATATGTGTAACCCCGGCGGCGACCAGGAAATCCAGGGCCCGTGGGCTGGGAAAAGACTGCATCTCCACCAGGGACCTGCGGTAGAAGAGGGGATAGTACCCGCTCATGCCGTTTATCATCTCCCTCCAGTGATAGATGGAGAAATAGGTGGCGTCCTGCTCCTGCAGCGCGGCGTTGAAGGTATTGTCCAGGGTGCCGTAGTTAATGGTGAGGGGGTCCTCGAAGATGACGCTGTTGTCAACGAAGGGCATGGGCGCCTCCACTATGATCGCATCGTCCATCTCATCCAGGTCGTAGTAGACACGTGGGACCTCGTCCCCCGTCTCCACCTTGACATAGGGCAGGTTGACCACGAAGAACTCCAGCAGCATGAGGAGGATAACGGCGGACACCACCGCGGTGCCCCAGACCCGGCCTTTCTTGTGCTTGAGGTACTGGTAGATATAGGTACAGGCGTACCCGGCTACCACAGCCAGGGATAGTATTACCATAATATGGTATCTTATAGGGAAACGGACGAAACCGTAGATGGGAAGCTTGTGCAGGGCCTTGTAGAATATATTGCTCACGCCGTGGGGATCGGGGCCTATGGACAGGGCGAAGGATATAATCCCCAGGACCAGGAAGAAGATAAGGTAGCTCCTGGGGGGAGCGACTTCCTCGACGTCGGACTTCCCCGGGGGCGCCCGTTCACCGGGCGGCTCAGCCTCCCGAGATTCCGTCACATCGCCGGTGCCCGTATCGACGTCGGCGACGTCTTCGCCGTTGGGGTACGCATCCGCGGAAGCGGGCGAATCGTTCCTCCATGAGGCGAACATGAAGATAAGGGCCAGCAGGCCCAGTGGAAAGATCATGAAGCCGGGGAACAGGGCGTTGCCCGCACCCGGGGAGCCGGTGGGCAGGAAGCCAAGCTTGTCATAGAGCCAGTTCTGGGGTAGCACCCTGAGATAATCCTTTATCGAGGCGTGGGCGATAACGTTTATCGCCGGCTCGCTCTCTTTCTCCGGCATCTCGCGGTGAAGCCGGAAATAGGGGATGGCGAAGGGGATGATGATCATCATGCATAACAGCAGTACGGCGATAGCGAGCACGAACTGCTTCACCTTCTCCCGGCGCCGGTGGGATATAAGCTGCCAGAGCAGGAAGAGGGCTATGGGTATGGAACAGAAGGCAAGCTGGTACCAACTCAGCAGGGACTGGGCCAGGAAGGTCAGGCCCAGACCCGCCAGGTCCACGACCTTGCCCCGGTCGAAGTACTTGAAGAGGAAGAGAAGGAGCAGGGGCTGCAGGCAATAAGCGCTGACATGAACGTGTACGATAGTCGAGAAATGATAAGGGACCAGGGCAAAGAAGACCCCTGCGGCCAGAGCTCCCCACCTGTTCCCGGTGAGATATTTCACCAGCAGATACATGGTATAGCCGCATAGCGCGAAAGCGATGAGGGAGACGAAATTGTAGGCGAAAACGGCATTCCCGGTAATAATGGCGATAAGCTCCGCCACTATGGCGAAGCTGAAAAGGTGCTCCGAGAAGGCCAGGCTGTCACTGGAGGGGTAATTGATGTTGGCCTGGAAAAGCGCCGTGGGATTGGTGGCCACGGCGTGCCCGTCCCAGGACATGATCCACGTGTTGAGCAGGTTGTCCACGTGGCTCGATATCACCGTATCCTGCATATGGATGACGAAGGGCAGGGTAAGGAAAAAGACGAGGACCAGAAAGAGGCAGATTATCAACAGGTGCTCCCTGACCCCTCTCATAGCTATATCGCTTCCTTCCCGGTCTCGTGATTTGCAGTTTATTCTACCCAAAGCGACGCCGGGGTGGGAAGTGAAGGCGAGTCGCGATTCTTTGAAAGAGGTCGGCTGTGCGAGCTTCCCGGCCCCGTTTTCCCGGTCCCTCGAACCCGGCTTTGCGGGAGGATGCGACTTCCGGCTGACCTCGGTACATCCCCATGGTTATAATAAGAAGGCCTTATTAAGGCCAGTCAGATGGCTTGGGAGACAGACGGAGACGAAGGTCCCGTGGAGCAACGTCGCCACAGAAGTCGCCTATCAGCAGGAGGAGATAGAGTATGTCCCAACGCACGGGTCTCGATCATTTTTTCGCCCCCCGCAGCGTAGCTGTAGTAGGCGCCACCCCCAATCAGGCCAAGGGCGGTTACAACATCATCGCCAATATGCTGGAATCCTTCTCGGGACCCGTATACCCGGTTAACCCGGGGAGAGAGGAGATCCTGGATGTAAGGTGTTACCCTTCCGTTCGGGATATCGAGGGCGAGGTGGACATGGCCATCGTCTTCGTGCCCGCCGCCAGCGTGCCCGGCGTGCTGGAGGATTGCGCCGCCACCGGGGTGAAGACGGCGGTTCTGGAGTCGGGCGGCTTTGCGGAGGTCGGTGAAGAGGGCAGGAGGATCACAAGGTATTGCCAGGAGATAGCGGCCCGGACCGGCCTGCGTCTATGGGGACCCAACTGCACCGGCCTGGTGAACACGGACCCGTTTATTTTCACCCCGTTCATGCGTGCCCCCAAGGCCGATGAGAGGCTACAGCCGGGCAGCCTGGGCATCATCGCCCAGAGCGGGATGCTGGCAGCCGGCTTCATGCTTCAGTACGTAATATCCGGGTTCTTCAAGGTGAGCAAGGCCTGCGCCATCGGCAACAAGATAGACGTGGACGAGGTGGAGGTCCTGCGCTACCTGGCAGACGATCTCAAGACCCGGGCGGTCGTGGCCTACCTCGAGGCGATCGATGACGGCCCGGCTTTCCTGGACGTGGCCAGGGATATGGCGGGGAAAAAGCCCCTGGTGGTCCTGAAGGGCGGTCTTTTCGAGGAATCGGCAAAGGCCGCCTTATCCCATACCGCCAGCCTCACCGGCTCCGACGACGTGGTGGACGGGGCCCTTCGCCAGGCGGGGGTTATCAGGATAAACGATTTCCACGATATGATGAACCTGGGCAAGGCTTTTTCCATGCACCCCGATCCCTTCCGGCTGTCCTCCCCGTCCGGGGACGGGGTTGCCATAGTGACAGTGACCGGTGGGGGCGGGGTGGTGACCACCGACCTGGTGAAATCGACCGGTCTGCGGGTACCTCGCCTGAAGGAGAAAACCCTCGAGGAACTGGCCGGCGTATTCCCGGATTGGATGCCCCCCTCCAATCCCGTGGATATCTGGCCGGCCATCGAGCAGAGGGGGTTCACGGCCTTCTCCGATTCCATACGCGCCGTGCTCGGTGACGATAATATCGACGGCGTCATCCTACTCCCCTTCGCCTCGCGTATGCTCGAGTACTTTCCCTTCGACGAGATCGGGTACGAGGTGCGGCGCAGCGGCAAGGCGGTGGTCTCCTGGATGTTCGGGGACAGGAGCTGTTTCGACACCCTGGAGGGGCGCCTGCAGGAATTCGGGGTGCCGGTTTTCACCGATCTTCATTCCTGCGTCCTGGCCTTGAAGTCCTACCTCCACTTCTCGAGGCTGGCCCGAGCTTTATAAGGTGGGATCGAAGGTGGGGCCGCATCTTCGAATTCCGGTTTCTCTGCAGGTAAAAGGGCAGCTCAGCCGTGGATTAAAACTGGATTGATGAAGACGCGACTCCCACGTTGGCGGTATCCGGGGTTTACGAAACAGGCTCATGGCCACGGTTTCTGACCTTTTTCGCGGTGTTCGTGGTTGGATTTGGACTGAAGAGCCGAGTCATAAACAATAAATTGGTAATTTATTCAAGATCAGAGATGAAAGCCCCTTAGCAAGTTGACCCCCTTAGTACGATGTCGGTGTTTGACCCCGTTAGTTGGGGAGGTTGTATTGGTAGATATCGGGGCGTTCGGAGAAATCCCAGAAGACGACGTAGATGCCGAACCTGTCTTCCTGGTAATCGATGCCCACGGCCTCCAGGCCGAGTTCCATGGCCTGTATGGAGGTTATGTATTCCGTGTTGAAGACCACAGCCACTTCCTCCGCGGCGTCCACCTGCTCGGTGTAGAAGGGATACCTGTCGTACATAACGGGACCGGCGTTGGGGGTGGCCAGGATCTTCTCCCCCGACTCGAATACCAGCTTATAGCAATACATATAGCCGGTATATACGCGGTCTATGCCCTTATCCCGCAGAAACTGCGTTAGTTCCGAGAAATCGTACTTGTTGTAGTAGAAGCATGCGTCCTGGTTCTCAATCTGTCCCACGCTGACCGCGTTGACCACCAGCGGGGGGACGAGCACGATGAAGATAACCACAATCATGCTCAGGTTGGAGAGCTTGAGCGAGGATCTCCTGGAGATAATCTCCACCATACGGCTCAGGAAATATCCCACGGCCAGGAAGATGGGGATGTATATCACCAGGATATGGTGGGGATATCGTGGGTGTTCCACCACGTAATGCGTCATGGCGTAATAGAAGAGCACCAGGGCGAAAATCAGCAGGATTATGAAGATGCCGTCCCTCTGGCGGCGCAGGGAGCGATCGGCGGCGGTTTCTTTCCAGTTCCTTGCCAGGTTTATCAGGCGAAGGACGAGGTAGACGAAGGCGGCCACGTAAAACAACGCCACCAGGGCCACGAACCACTTGGAAAACCCGAACCCGAGGGTGTCGACCTTCTTCACCCCCAGTAGTACGGGCAGGGATATGGTGGCCTCGGTCCTGATGTTGCCTAACAGGCCGGACAGCGCCAGGCCGCCGCTTGCGCGGTACTTGAGGGCGTCGAAGGTTGCGAAATCGTGGGTGAAGTTGTACAGGACCAGGGGGAGGCAACCAACGACGAAGGAGGCAAGGTAGGGCAGTAGCGGGATGCGATAGTGCCGGATCATCAGGAACAGTAGGATCGCGGTGATGATGGGGATGGATATGGGTTGCAGGTAGAAGAGAAGCCCGGATATGAAACCGATTATCAGCCAGGGAAGCAGGGGATGACGCGACATGAAATCGTCGTCGTCCATCTTGAGCAGCAGGTAAACGGCCAGGGCCGACAGTAAGAACACCCAGGCGTACCCACCTAGCTGGTGGTTGGACATGACCACCAGGTAGCTGGGGGCTATGGAGGCCAGGCAGGCGGCGGCCAGCCCGGCCTTCTCGTCGTAGAGCTCCCTTCCGGCCAGGTAAAAGAAAGGGATGGCCACCAGGTGGGGGATGAGGGAGGAGAGCTTCACCCCGAATGCCACCGGCCCCAATATGTAGAAGATGGGGACCATGAAATAGGCGTCCACGGCGCTGTTGTAGGCCTGTCCGTAGAAGAAAACCGGCCACTCTCCCTTGTAGAGGATGTGGCGGGCCATCAGTCCCAGGATGCCGTCGTCAGAGCCTACGTACCTCTCCATGGCGAAATAATTCTGCAGCCTTAGGGCGAAGGCGACGGCCATGAGAATGAAGACCGCAAGGAATATATAGTAATGCCTCTGGCGCCCGCTGGAGCGCGCCTCGCGATAGGCCAGGAAGAGCTGAAGGAATATGCTGGCCGCGATGAAGAACAGGGGCCAGACGTGGCCGAAGACGTTCTTCATCGACGTGAAGGCGAAGGCGTTGGGCAGGAGGAAGAGCAGGGGTGAGGCGGCGATGACCCGGTTCTTGAAGGATCTCTCCATGGACGAGCCGGTCACCTTGCTGATGATGCATGCAAGTGCCGTCAGGGCCGCGATTCCCAGCAGGATCATTACCAGGATATATCCCGCGTGGTAGCAGGAGAGGTTGGCCCGGTTATCCTCGAGGTAGCGCCCGCTGGAGCGGAAGCCGTACATGAACTGGCCGAAGACAAGCGTGATGACCAGGGCGGCGAACACGTAAGGCCAGAGGGAACGGGAAGCGCGCCAGACCCTTTCCTTCAGGGCTTTCGACCTCTGCGTTGTAACAGTGGAGCTTTCCTCGGGCATGTGATGTTCCTATTCCGCCCACGGCTTGCATGCCTTCGGGGGCCACGGTAAAGCTGATTGCTCCGCTTTGCCGTCACAGCCCCCGCTTTATCCCCAAAATCTTAGCATACTAACATGAAATGGAGGGTCGCGCCACGCCTGGGGCCATCATGTTTGAGCGGGTTACTTGACAGCGGTGAATACCAGATATCATTGTATGACCCCATCTTCCGACGTTTTGGGTGCTTTCCGGGTCGGGTAGTGGGTTTTACAGGGGGTAGCCGAGGGTGTTGTGCCCGCCAGGTATATTGCCATTGTACAGGAAATATATGGGCCTCTCGGCCACTATGGGCACGTCGGCGCTAACGTTGATGGAGACGTCGCCGTGGGTGTTATCGTGCATCCCGATACCCAGCCCGTCGCGGTGCACGGCCACGGTGGCGCGGGAACTGGCGTCGACCACCAGCTCCTTGTGCACGTTCTGACCGTCACCGCAGAGATAGTCCAGCGATACCTTGGCCGGGGTCTGGTTGGGATTGGCCAGGCACAGCCAGGTATTGAAAGCCGGGCGGGTGCACCCTTCCGCGAAGGACCATTCCAGGGAGGGTGTGTCGGCCCCCATGACGTTATGCCCGCCGGACCATACACCGTTGTAGTTGAAGTACATGGGCCTCTCGGCCACGATGGGCTGGCTGGAGGTGATCTTAATGGATACGTCGCCGTGGTCGTTATCGTGCACGCCTATGCCCAGCCCGTCGCGGTGCACGGCCAAGGTGGCGCGGGAACTGGCGTCGACCACCAGCTCCTTGTGCACGTTCTGACCGTCGCCGCAGAGATAGTCCAGCGATACCTTGGCCGGGGTCTGGTTGGGATTGGCCAGGCACAGCCAGGTATCGAAGCCGGGCCTCGTGCACCCCTCGGCGAAATACCATTCCTGGGATGGGGAGTTGGCCCCCATGACGTTATGCCCGCCGGACCATACACCGTTGTAGTTGAAGTACATGGGCCTCTCGGCCACGATGGGCTGGCTGGAGGTAACCTTTATGGATACGTCGCCGTGGTCGTTGTCGTGCACCCCGATACCTTCGGCATCCTGGTGCACGGCCACGGTATAGCGGGATTTCGCCCCCACGGTAACGTTCTTTCTCACGTTCTGGCCGTCGCCGCAGAGGTAGTCCAGGGTGACCCGGGCATCGGTTTCACCGGGATTCTGCAGGGTGAGCCAGGTATCGAAGCCGGGCCTCGTGCACCCCTCGGCGAAGTACCATTCCGTCTGGGGCGATTCAACCCCCATGACGTTGTGGCCTCCGGGCCAGACGCCGTTGTAGTCGAAGTAAAGGGCTCTCTCGGTTATCAGTCCCTCCTGGTTGGAGATGATGGCGGCGCTTACGGCTTGCCCGTTCACTGTGGAGTTGACGCAGACCGTGGTCCGTGATTTCGGGGGTATGTCGATCACCTTCACCACCGACAGGCCGCTGGCCAGGATATACCTTATCTGTACCGGCAGAACCACGTTCAGGGGGTTCATAAGAAGTATGTATTCGTTGAACCCGGCTCCGGTATAGCCCTCGGCGAGGTAGCTCTTGCTCTTCACCTCGTCGGCGGACCACATATCCGGCACCTCCTCGTGGGAATAGGAGGCGCAGTGCGAGGCGTTCTTGCGGAACATGGGCCACACCGCCTTGGCGGCGTTGTAGGCGCCGCCCTCGAAGCAGAAGACGGAGCTCCCATCCTCTCCGGCGCTGCCGCAACCTGCGGCCACCACCATCTCGATCCTGCCGTCGTTGTCGATATCCCCCACGGCGGGGCAGTTGAAGATGATACCGTTGGCGCCCTGGTCGAGCACCATGTTCCCGGAGGAGTCCCAGGCCGCGATGTTCCAGCCGTCCGGGCAGAGTACGTCGATGGTGCCGTTGGAATCGATGTCCGCCATGGCCGGCGAGCCCATCTTGCCGTCGACGTAAAGACGGCGCTGCCACTTCACCGCGCCGTTATGCTCCCAGCAGTATACCCAGCCGTCCTGGGAGGCGCAGGCCACCTCGTAGTAACCGTCCTCGTCCATATCCCCGACGGCCGGTGAGGAGAAGTTGTTGTCTCCGGTGTTTACCGGCCACCCGGGCAGATTGTTTCCCTTGTAGTCGAAGGCGTAGACGTGCTTGCCGTCGGCGTAGGACAGGTAGTTGCTGGCCCCGGGGTTGGTGTTCTGCCAGTAATGCCCGGTACCGACTACCACGTCCGGAAAGCCGTCCCGGTCCAGGTCGGCGATAGCCGGCGAGGACCAGATGACCTGAGGCAGGCACTTGGGCCAACCGCTCTCGATATTGCCGGACCCATCGAAGGCGTAGAGCAGCCCGCCCCGCGGCCAGGGCCAGTTGGGACCGCTCCAGCAATCCGCGCCGATGACCACCTCGTCTTTTCCATCCAGGTCGATGTCACCGCAGGCGGGCGAGGACCAGACCGTGTCGGCGTTGTAGTATTGGAAGGCCACCGGACCCTGGTAATGCCAGGCGGTTATGTAGTGACCCCAGCTTCCCACCACTATCTCCAGGTCCCCGTCTCCGTCCAGGTCTCCGCTGGAGGGCGAGGAGAATATCTGATAATAGCCGAAGGCCGTGCCCCCGTGCTTGGGCCATCCCCACTGTGAAAGGGGCTGCCCGCCGTGATCGAAGCCGTAGAGATAACCGTTGTCGCATCCCACGAAGATCTCCATCTTACCGTCTCCGTCACAGTCCACCGCCAGGGGCGTGGACTGGATGGAGGCCCCGGTGTAGTAAGCCCAGCGCACGCCGCCGTCGGGATTGAGGCAGTAGAAATTGCCGTTGGCGTTTCCGATCAGTATCTCCTGCCTTGAATCCCCGTCGATATCGGCCAGGGCGGGGGAAGCGTGCTTGTAATGACCGCCCAGACTCACCTGCCATTCCTGGTTCCACTGCGGCGGATAAACGTAGGCCGAGGCCTGGCGATGACCCGCGGGCAGAACCTGGATTACGAGAAAGGCCGCAGCGATAACGATAACCAGCAGAATTAGAGAAAACCTGCGTATACTTGACATTTTGCCTGCTCTCCTTTGCCTCCAGCCCTAAAACCGGTTATCCGCTTCAACCGGTCAATAGGATAAACGAAAGCAATTGTCCTATCTTACTCTTTCATTATTCTTTTCGACTTCAGGTCACGGGTGCTTAACTGTATTGTTATGGAAATTTACGGATGGCGGATCACTCGGGCCACGGGCGTGAAAGGATGGTTCGCTCATGCGGGCTTCCACGGTGGTTACGATATTGAATACTCCCTGCTGGTTGGTTAGTATTTATAAGTTGGATTTAGTAGAATCTAGACTGAAGGCGAAAGGGTAAGCAAAGGGTGCTATCAGAAGTAGCGGGGAACGTGGAATAATAAGGAATATGGGAGGAAAGAAAAGGCCGCAAGTCAGCTTTGTCATTCCCAGCTATCAGGGAGAAAAACTGCTCCCTGCTTGCCTGGATTCCGTCCTGTCCCAAGATACGGAAGCCGACTTCGAGGTCATCGTGGTGGACGACCGCTCCAGCGACGGAAGCCAGGCACTGATGTCCGAGAGGTATCCCCAGGTTGATCTGGTGGCTAACAGGAAAAACGTGGGACCCGCCGCGGCAAAGAATATCGGGGCCGAGCAGGCCCGGGGAGAGCTGGTGGCTTTCCTGGATAACGACGTGGAACTGGATCCGGGATGGCTGGAGGCCATGTTGAAGAGCATGTCCGAGTCCGGAAAGGACGTGGGAGCCTGCGCCTCGCATATACTGCTCAACGGCTACAGCTCCATGCTCAACAGCACCGGGGGGATGGTGAACCTGCTGGGATACGCCTGGGACCGCGGCATATTCAAGATCGATTCCGAATCATACTTCCATAACACCCGGGTCATGTACGCGTGTTCCGCCGCCATGATAGCCAGGAAGGACGTCTTCGACGAGGTGGGCGGCTTCGACGAGAGCTTTCGCTATCTCTTCGAGGACGCCGACCTGGGATGGAGGATGAACATCTACGGTTACAAGGTCCTGTACGAGCCACGCGCCGTTGCCGACCATCTACTGTCCTCCACCATGGGCAAGAAATGGCTGCGCAATCTCTATCTCTACGAGCGCAACCGGCTGAGAGCCTCGATAAAGAATATGGAGGCAGATACGCTGAGGTGGGTACATCGCGAGATGTTCTACTGGTTCAGCCACCGCATGTACAAGGAGATGGACAACGGCCTGAGCGCGCGACAGAAGTTCTCCCTTCCCATGCGCATGGCCCAGGCGGTGGTATGGAACCTGACCCACCTTCCCGGTACCATGGGAAGGAGGAGAGAGATAGGCAGGCACCGCAAGGTGAAGGACTGCCAGTTGATGTCAAGCGGGGTTCTTTGCTCCCAGATAGGTGAGCCGCCCATGGGGGAGGACCCGCGCTTCAACAGGGAGGAAAACGGGTCCGGCGACGAGCGCCGTCACCTGCCCAGAAAGCTGGTTGTAGCCAGGGAAAAGGACGGCCAGCTGGGTACGGGCTGGTTCGACAGGGAGGTGGATGCCAGGGGGGTGAACTTCCGCTGGACGGGGGACAGGGCGGCCGCTCTATTGAGATGCAGCGGCAAGAAGAGCTACGTGGTCTTGCGCACGGTCATGGCCAACCCCCTGGAGCTGACCCAGGTCTCGCTCAAGATAAACGGCAGGCCTGTCTCCACCTTCGAGGTCCCCAATCAGTCCCACTTGCAGAAGATACCGGTTCCCCATGGAATAGAGCCGGGAGAGTGCGAGGTGGAACTGCAGGTTCTGAATCCATTCCGCCCCCGGGAAGCCCTGGGAATCGAGGACCAGAGACTTCTGGGCATCGCCGTGGCCTCCGTAGAGTTGCGATGAAAGGCTCGGTGGACTTGCCCTCCTGATTTGGGATAACCTATCTCCGAAAAACTGTTGCGATACGAGGGATATACGGTCATGCGCATACTGCTCGTAACCTATCGATACGGCGAGGAGATCACCGGCGGCGGTGAGAGGTACCTGAGGGAACTCATGGTCCGTTTAGCGGATCGGGGTCACGAGGTGGAGGTGTTCACCACGTGTTCCCGCCACATGGTTATATCGCCGTTCAGCTATCTGGTCTGGGATAACTTCCTAGAACCCGGCAGGGAGGAGGACCGAGGCGTGGGTATCAATCGCTTCAAGGCCAAGAATCCCAGGCCCCGCAAGGCGCAGAAACTGGTGGGCAAACTGAACGACCTGCAGAAAAAGGAGAGAAGCTACCCCGAGCTTATAACCCTGATGGCCGGAGCCCTGCGAGGCCAACGGGAGCACTGCTACCTCTCCGGCTGGCACGAACTGGAGATATGGGAGGACGGACCGGCCAGGTGGACCCGTGGAAGAGCCGACCTGGCGGTGGGAGGCATAGGCATAAAAGGACTGCGTATAGAGGCCTATTCCTATCTCGATGGACACCTGCATGTCGAGGTGCCCGGAAAGGGTTCCTGGGAGTTCGAGTTGGAGAAGGGCAGGCCGCGGGAGCTCTACCTGGATTTCTCCCCATGTGACGGTATACCCGTTCGCCTTCACGTGCCGCAGACGGTCCGTCCCACCGAGGACGACAGGGTGGTCGGAGTGGCCGTACGCAAGGTGGTGATAGAGGACGACGAGGGCGAGCACGAGCTGGACTTGGCCAGGGATTGGAACGCCTTCCTGGAAAACGGTCCGGAAAAAGCGGTGGGCGAGGTCCTGTGGGCGGCGGCGGGGACGAGGCCCCGGCGTACATCGCGCTGGCATAGATATCTCATGGGTCCCCGTTCCCCTCGCCTGGAGAGAGGGGTGATGTCGGCGGCCAGGGACTTCGATATCGTCCTCGGCTCCATGGTGCCCATGACCACCATGCACCTGGCGTGGAAGGCGGCGAAAAAGGCGGGAAAACCCCTGGTGGCTTTCCCCCTCTTCCATACCCGCGACCCCAATCACTACTGGATGCATTTCAAGAACGTACTGGACGGCGCCGACGGCGTGGAGGCCAATTCGCCGGTCATAGCCGAGTTGATGACAGGCTGGGGATTCGACGCCTTCGCGGTAGGCCCGGGATTCGATCTCGACGAGTTCTCGTCTCCGCATATAGACGGGAGACGTTTCAGGGATGAGTTCGGTTTCGGCGACCGGCCCCTTCTCCTGTGGGTGGCCAGGAAAAACGTGTACAAGGGCTACCACGAGGCCATCTCCACGCTGCAGGCGGTGCAGCAAGAGGAACGGCAGGTAGCCCTGGCCCTGATAGGTCCGGACGAGGATCATCTGCCGGTAAGCGGGGAGGGGGTTTATTATCTGGGAGCGCAGCCCAGGGAAAAGGTGCTGAACGCCTTCGATGCCTGCGACGTCTTCATCTTTCCATCCCTGCACGAGAGCTTCTGCCTGGTCTTTTGCGAGGCCTGGTTGCGCGGCAAGCCGGTATTGGGGAACGTCTATTGCGCGGCGGCCCGCGGCCTTATCGAGAACGGTGAGAACGGCTACCTGTGCGCCGATGCCCGCGAATACGGCAACAGGGTACTGGAGCTGATAAACGACCCGGAGAAGGCGCGGCGTATGGGGGAGAGGGGAAGGGAAAAGGTTCTGCGCACCAGGGGATGGGATCACCTGGTGAAGAAGATGGAGGAAAAGCTCGAGTCCATAGTCGAGAACAGGAATCAGGCTTGACGATATGACCGCGGCCGCCGAAGTCCGGCCCGCCGGGAGGAGGCCCGACGGCCGGGTTGAGGGAGCTGGGCTCCGGCCCTCCGGGGGAAAGAGCGCGACGGCCCGTTCCCCGGGCCCGAGTGCGGGTGCGTCTTCCGGATTCGAGCACCGGGCTGAGAGCGACTCCCCGTGCTAAACACGAGGCCGGGATCGACCCCTTACGGGGGAACCAAACGGCCGTGCCGACGTCAAAGGAGATTAGCCGCAAAGGTCCAATGAAATGTAAACAAATATCCTGGGGTTGCGTTATAATTTATGACCGGTTTGACGAACGAGTAAGAATATAAACCGGTAAACCAGGCGGTGTAATAGAAGTTTCGTGTGAAAAGAGGGATTGGAGGCTCATGAAAATCAAGCGTTATTTCAAGGTGTTCGTCGTTTTCGTGGCGGCGGTCTGCGTTCTCTTCTCCCTCGCCGTCCTGCTCTCGTGCTCCGAGGGCGCCACGGATTCCGTGCAGGCCGCGGATGAGCCTGACGGGATTAAGGAGAGCGGTGGCGAGGCCGAGACGGCGGATAGAAACGTGTCGGATTGGACCCTGATGGGTCTCGACGCCCGGAATTACGCCAACAACATGGCCGTCAAGGTATCGGATGCTGAAAAAGACTGGGTGCATCACCACAAGATGGTGCTGAAGTGGAACAAGATAGAGCCCTCCCAGGACGCCTTCAACTGGTCTTTCTACGATAATCAGATCAACGCCAGGCTGGCCGACGGTTGCCAGTCAATCCTCATCCTGCTGCAGGGAGAGGTGCCGGCATGGGCGCGAGACCCCTCCTACGGTGACCTGGCGGACATAGCTCCTCCGCTGGATTGGGGCGACTGGTACGATTTCTGCGCGGCGGTGGCCGAGCGCTATGGCAGCGTGGTCGATTTCTACGAGATATGGAACGAGCCGGGATGGGACCGCGACTCCTACGCCTTCGAGAAGTTTGGGTTGTGTCACTTCGGCGGCCAGGTGGAGACGGATTACCTGCCAATGCTGCAGCTGGGATACGCCGCGGTCAAGGAGCAGGACCCCAGCGGGCAGGTGATATGCGGGGCCCTCATAAACTCCATGGACCAGGAGCCGGCGACCAGGGGCACCGAGCTGACCGCTCAGCTCTTCGACGAGGTCAACCGCCCCGGACAGGACGTATCCGTGGAGATAAAAGCGGACAAGGATATAGTGGCCGAACGGCCCATGTACTTCAACTACTGCGGCGCCTGGACCGGCGGCCACGACGTGCTGGGGGCCAACCAGTCGGCCGGCGAGTGGTACTTCGCCGAGGGCACCACCAGGGACGGGTTCGACGAATGGATCTGCCTGCAGAACCCCGGCGACGCCGCCATCCACGTCGACGCCGTCTACATGTTCGGGCCCGGCCAGGGCGCCAACGACTTGAGGGGATACGACCTGCCCCCCGAGTCGCGGACCACGATCAAGGTAAACAGCGAGGTGGGTACGGGTAAGGACGTATCGGTGCGACTCACCTCGAGCGGCGACTTCATAGCCGAACGGCCCATGTACTTCAACTACAACGGAGTCTGGACCGGCGGCCACGACGTGGTGGGGGCCAACCAGTCGGCCGGTGAATGGTACTTCGCCGAGGGCACCACCCGGGACGGCTTCGACGAGTACCTGTGCCTGCAGAACCCCGGCGACGCCGCCATCCACGTCGACGCCGTCTACATGTTCGGGCCCGGCCAGGGCGCCAACGACTTGAGGGGATACGACCTGCCCCCTAAATCACGCACCACCCTCAACGTGAACAGCGAGGTGGGGGCTGATAAGGACGTGTCGGTGCGGCTCACCTCGAGCGGCGACTTCATAGCCGAACGGCCCATGTACTTCAATTACAACGGAGTCTGGACCGGCGGCCACGACGTGGTGGGGGCCAACCAGTCGGCCGGTGAATGGTACTTCGCCGAGGGCACCACTCGGGACGGCTTCGACGAGTACCTGTGCCTGCAGAACCCCGGCGACGCCGCCATCCACGTCGACGCCGTCTACATGTTCGGGCCCGGCCAGGGCGCCAACGACTTGAGGGGATATGACCTGCCACCCAAATCCCGCACAACGATAAAGGTGAACACCGAGGTAGGGGAGGAGAAGGACGTATCGGTGCGGCTCACCTCGAGCGGCGACTTCATCGCCGAGCGCCCCATGTACTTCAATTACAACGGAGTCTGGACCGGCGGCCACGACGTGCTGGGAGCCAGGGGCCAGGATGTGCTGGAGGCCAGCGGCGTGTCCGACACCTGGTATTTCGCGGAGGGATGCACCGGTTTCTCCATCCAGGAATACCTGTGCCTGCAGAACCCCCACGACGAGCCGGTGAACGTGGACTTGACCTTCATGATGATCAAGGGCGAGGTGTTCCAGAGGTCGGTGGAGCTGGAGCCAAAATCGCGTACCACACTGAACCTGAACATGCTCATCGGATTTCACGGCTCCTGCGACATGGTGGCGGCCCATCCCTACAAGATGCCTAATAACTGGGGTGCGTACTACTCCGCCCTGGTGGACGTGCTGCGCTCGCGGGGGGCGGGACAGGAGGTGGTGGCCACCGAGATAGGATGGCCCAATTACGCCGACGGCTGCCCCGAGTGCTACGATCAGCAGCAGCAGGCCGACGCCCTGAGTTCTTGGGGTATGGCCACCCTGGTCGGCGCGGGATGCAGGAAGATATGGGTTTACCGGGCCATCGACGAGGATCCCGGCAAATCCTGGGACGGCAACTACTACGGGCTGTTCTCGTACCAGGGCGTCCCCCACCTGGCCTGGGACAAGTACAAGCAGTGGCAGCAGGGTAATCCCACCTATCCCAACCTTCCCACCTCGCTGCCCTGAGGTGTTTATCCGGCGGGCGGTTGGGCATGGTTTTATGGCATGCGATGGGTCTGAAGCCGTACCCCGGCGGCATGGCCTCGACCCTTCACCTCGAGAGGGGAGAGGTACGGAAAGGCGAGGCTTGAAATGCGGGCGGCCATCTTCGCCGACCAGCTCTTCTACAAGCAGCCGGGCGGCATAGCGGCTTACCTGCGGGGCCTGCTGCCGGAGCTGGCGGTCAAGCTCGAGGACGACAGCCTGGTACTGGCTCACCATGGGCCGGAGGGCGCGCGCCTCTTCCCGGATTCACGCAATATATCGGAGGCAAGCCTGCCGCGCCGCCGCGACCTCACGGGGATCTCCTGGCATACGCTGAAAAAGCCGGAGCTGGAGAGCTACCTGGGGGACCTGGACCTGGTCCACGCTCCCTCCCTGGTTTACCCGCCCTCCAGGGCTCCCCTGGTGGCCACCGTTCACGACCTCATCGTACTCAAGTACCCGAGGGCTTTCCCCCGCCGCTGGAGACTCTTTCACAGCCGGGGACTGAAGCTCATCCTGCGTGAGGCGAGGGTCATAATAGCAGATTCCGAGAGCACCCGCGGCGACCTGGCGTCGCTGCTGCAGAAAAAGGACCCTCGCATGCGCGTTATACCTCTGGGGGTTTCGACCCCGGCGAGGATCGACAAGGCCGGGGTGGAGGAGACGCTGAGAGGCCATGGCCTGAAGCCGGGTTACGTCCTCTACGTCGGCACCCTGGAGCCCCGCAAGAACCTGGCGCGGCTGGTGGAATCCTGCTCGTCGATGGACACGGAGATCAGGGAGGGATACGGGAGCCTGGTCCTGGCCGGAGCCGCGGGGTGGCTGGGCCGAGCGGAGCTGTCACGTATCGTCTCCCACCCGGGAGTCAAATGGCTGGGCCATCTGCCCCGTGAGGATCTGGAGGCTGTATACAGTGGGGCATCGATATTCGCCTACCCGTCGCTCTACGAGGGTTTCGGTCTGCCGGTACTGGAGGCCATGGCGCGCGGGTTGCCGGTGGTGACTTCCAACACCTCCTCCATGCGCGAGGTGGGAGAGGGAGCGGCCCTGCTGATAGACCCGGAGGATACCGGGGATATCAGGCGGGCCCTGCAAAGGCTGCTGGAGGACGGGGGGTTGAGGGACGAGCTGGCAGCGAGGGGCAGGGAGAGGGCGGCCGAGTATACCTGGGGGCGCACCGCAGAGCTCACCGCCGGGGCATACCGGGACGCCCTGTGACGGGATATGGGCCGCGGTGTGCGATACCGCATACAGAAGACGGGGGAGAGGACCTGGATAGAGATATCCACATAGACCGCGTGGCCGCCGGCGCATATGCTTGAGAGCGCGGCGGGGTTTGTTTAGAATCGTGTAGAAAGACGGCGAGCGATAACCGGCCGGATAATTCGTTTTCGGATGGAAAGGTGGGCTGATATGCGCATTTCGGTGATAGGCACGGGGTATGTCGGCCTGGTCACTGGAACCTGCCTGGCGGATATGGGCAACGACGTGATCGGTGTGGACAAGGAGAAGGCGAAGATCGATCGGCTGAACCGGGGCGAGGTTACCATATACGAGGTGGGACTGGCCGATCTGCTCAAGCGCAACCTGGCGCGGGGCCTGCGTTTTAGCACCAATACCCACAAGGCGGTAAGGGAATCGGAGATCGTGTTCATAACCGTGGGGACCCCCCGGGGCGAGGAGGGGGAGGCGGACATGAGCGCGGTGCTGGAGGTGGCAGAGGATATCGCCGCCGCCATCAACGGTTACAAGATAATAGTCAACAAGAGCACCATGCCGGTGGGCTCCACCAGGTTCGTGGAAAGGGCGATCAAGCAAAGGGCGGGCGGCGAGGAATTCGACGTCATCTCCAACCCCGAGTTCCTCAGGGAGGGGACGGCGGTGCGGGATTTCATGCACCCGGACCGCATCGTCGTCGGGACAGAGAGCCAGAGGGCCGCGGGCATCATGACCGAGCTCTACCGCCCCCTGAACGCGCCCCTTTTTATAACCGACTCGGCCAGCGCCGAGATGATCAAGTACGCCTCCAACGCTTTCCTGGCCACCAAGGTCTCCTTCATAAACGCCATCGCCAACATCTGCGAGGCGGTGGACGCCGACGTCAAGGAGGTGGCCATGGGCATGGGGTACGACCACCGCATCGGTTTCGAGTTCCTGCGCTCCGGGCCGGGCTTCGGCGGTTCGTGCTTCCCCAAGGACTGCCAGGCCCTCATAGAGATAGCCCGCGGATCCGGGTACAATTTCTATCTCCTGGAGGGCGTGGTGCAGGTGAACAGGGAGCAGATGGATCTCATGGCCCAGAAGGTCGAGAGATTGCTGGGTGGCCTGGAGGGCAAGACCGTGGCCGCATGGGGTCTGGCCTTCAAGCCCAACACCGACGACGTCAGGGATTCCCCCGCCCTGGAGGTCGTGAGCATGCTCATGCGGGGAGGAGCCCGGGTCAAGGCGTACGACCCGGAGGCCATGGAAAACGCCAGGTCGGTTATGCCCGAGCTGAAGTGCAGCGGCAGCGCGCTGGAGGCGGCCGAGGGCGCCGATCTCCTCCTCATCCTCACCGACTGGGACGAGTTCAAGATGCAGGATTTCAGGCGCGTGAAAGAGGTCGTGAAATCCAGGACCATACTGGACACGCGCAACTGCCTGGAGCCACTCTCCATCCGCCGCCTGGGGTTCGAATACGAGGGTGTAGGCCGCTAGGCACGGGGGCGGCCATCCCGCGTGCCCGGGACGGGGAAGCACGGATGGGGGCCGGGGCGGTATACCCGGGATCGGTGGGTGACCCCGGGGTCACAACACACTCGAGCGGGATGTGGCCCGGGGCGGCGGAGGATGATGGTTTCGTAATGGCGAGCATTCGTCCCCCCCATTCCCCCGATGAGCTCGACGGGGACTCAACCGGGAGAGAGCGGCTCCGGGGTATGCGGGACGCGGGTTCGGCGGTTTCGAGCGGGTTTCCGCATAGCCTTATGATAGGGCTGTACGCCTTGCTTTCTCGAGGATGGGCGGAATGGCGGAGCACGGAAAGAAGAGGGGTTGTTGTTGAGGCTGACGGATGTGACGACCAGGTTGCCTGATCCGGTAAAGCGACCCTTACGCCATATATACGGCATGGTCATGCCCTCCCTCACCTCCGGGAGGGTGTTCCGGGAAACCTACGATTTTCTCCAGGAATCGCAGTGGTGGAGCCGGAAGAGGCTCGAGGAATACCAGCTCGAACAGCTGAGCATGCTTCTCGATCACGCCTACCGCAACGTCCCTTATTACCGGGGAATCTTCGACGAACGGGGACTGAAGCCCGGGGATATTCAGGATCTCGAGGATCTGAAGAAACTGCCCTGTCTGACCAAGGACGAGTTCAAGTCAAATTTCAGCCAGCTCGTGACCACGAACGTCGACGTCAGGAACATGCGTATGGGCCACACCAGCGGCACCTCGGGCAAGGCCCTGCAGTTTTACACCAGCACCGTATGCAGGCAGAAAGAGCTCGCCTTTGTCTTTCATCAATGGTCACGCGTCGGCTACGAGTCGGGAGACAGGAGGGTGGAGTTGCGTGGCCCGGTAATGTCGGGAAAGAAGCTCGCAGAGCGTGATTACTCATTGAGAGTCCTGCGGCTGTCACCGCGAATCGAAAACGTGGAGGCCGCCAGGCATCTCCTGGGGAAGATACGGGATTTCAAGGCTGACTTCATCCACGGCTACCCCAGCGCCGTAGCCGATTTCGCCCGCTTCATAAAGCAATACGGGCTCGTAGTTCCCTTCCGGATCAAGGCGGTCCTCTTCGCTTCCGAGTTGGTATATGGGTGGCAAAGAGAGATGGTCGAAGACGTTTTCGACTGCCGCGTATTCGCCCACTACGGCCTCAGCGAGCAGGTTATCCTGGCTGCCGAGTGCGAGAATTCCCCTTACTATCATTGCCTGCCGCAGTACGGGATCACGGAATTCGATCCCGTGACGAACGAGATCATCGGGACCGGTTTCATCAATTACGTCAACCCCTTTATACGCTACCGCAGCAACGATATTGCGGCCAGCGTCGTACGGCGCTGTGATCGCTGCAACAGGGAATACTTTCCGGTCTTCAAGGAAGTCGAGGGCAGGATAGCCGACTACATCGTAACCTCACGGGGATTGATCGGACCGGCTGCTCTGACCCATCCTTTCAATGAATTGAGGCATATAAAGAATACCCAGATAGTCCAGGAGGAACCGGACCTTACCGTTTTGCGCGTCGTCCCCTGGGAAAGAGAGAGAACGCCGGATTACCGGATCGAGGTGGATCGGCTTCGTCGAACCCTTCATGAGGTATTGGGCAACGACATGCGCATAGTGGTCGAGGAGAGCGATGAGATCGAGACAACGGCATCTGGCAAGCTCAAATGGATCGCCTCCCATGTCTCCGGCGATGCACTCGAGAAGGGGCTGAAGTAAGCTGGGCGGAGGGCGTGAACGCGGGAAAGCATGCGGCGCGCGTGGTATGGAATACACGGGCGCGGACTCGACCTCGAGGCTACCGATCGGCCCTCGCGGAAAAGGGGGATCTCCATGGATACGGTGAGGGTTCTCGCCGTGGGGGATATCGGCCTGCAAACGCCGCAAGACAGGCATCCCTTCGAGGGCGTAATAGACGTTCTCGCGGGCAAGGACATCCTCTTCGGCAACCTTGAAACCGTCCTGTCGGATGCGGGGAAGAAGGAAGAGAAAGCGATGCTGGTTCATAGCTCGCCGCACATGGTAAGCGGCCTCGTGGACGCCGGTTTCGATATTTTGAGCGTCGCTAATAACCATATTATGGATCTGGGTCCGGAGGGTTTCCGCAATACCCTGGAGGCGTTGCGCCGGGCTGGCCTGAAATATATCGGGGCGAGCGACGGGAAGGGCTCCAGCCACGTCATAGTGGAGAAACACGGTATGAAACTGGGGTTCCTCGCCTATTACGAATGGGGAACCAGCTTGCCCTCGGAGAGGATACATATAAACAGGATTACGCCTGGAGAGATAGAGGCAGATATCGCCTCCCTGAAGCGCGAATGCGACAGCATCATCGTCTCCCTGCATTGGGGGACGGAGAACGTTTTTTATCCCTCACCGCAACAGATAGAAACGGCGCATGCCTTGATTGATGCCGGCGCGGACGTGATACTGGGACATCACCCTCACGTGGTGCAGGGATTGGAGCCGTACAAGCGGGGCTTGATCGCGTATTCGCTGGGCAATTTTCAATTCAGGTACGGAAAAAGCGCGGATACGATGATCCTCTGCCTGGAATTCGGCGGCGGAGAGCTGCGGGACTACGGGATTATCCCCGCCGCAATCGACGATTATTACCGTCCGGTTGCGGTTGATGGGGGGGCATTCCCGCGTTTCCTGGAGGAAATATCCCGACCACTGCGCGAGGGGACGGTCAGCGAGAGATGGTGGTTCGAGCAGATAGCCCCGGAATACATCGCCGGCAACTTCCGGAGCTTCGTGACCAGGATAAGAAAGTACGGCCTGAAACACCTCGTGCAGTGTATCATCTGGTTGATCTCACCGTTCTGCCTCAGGTGTTACGCGGCGATCCTGAGGCTCGAGATTAGAAAGTTCTTTAAAGGGAAATGATCCGAGGTTTTATCAAAGAGCTGCTGCAGTACACTCCGTCCCAGGTCGTTCCGGCGCTGGTCGGGCTTCTCGCCATCCCCATCGTTACCCGCCTCTTCCCGCCCGGCGATTACGGCTATTATTCCCTGGTGATAGCCACGGTCAATATCCTGATCACAGTCGCGGTGGGATGGCTCAGCATGTCCATAATAAGGTTCTACCCCGCATACGAGAGGGGCGGCGAGGTCGGTGAATTCCAGGGCAGTGTGGTGAGGATACTGCTAATCTCGGTGGCCTGCGGCTCCGCGCTTTTCCTGGGCGTTCTGTATGCCATAAAGCCGTACCTCTCGAGCCAGCTCTGGAAGTTGATGATGATCGGGGTCCTGCTGTTTTTCTTGCTGGCCATATTCCAGGTTATCCAGCATTTCCTCAGGTCCAAGCACCGCGTGAACTGGTACAGCGGTTTTCAGGTGTGGTACAAGGTGGCATCTTTCGGCATCGGGATCGCCCTGATAGTCGGGCTCAATTTCGGTATCGACGGTCTGCTGTGGGGATGCGTGGTGAGTACGGCAATCGCTTTCCCCTTGCTCTGGAAGACGGCGCTGGGAGGCGAGGGGGTCCTGGAGACGAAGGGGATCATGACCGGGCTTCCCAGGGAGATGGCGAAGTACGGTTTTCCCCTGGTGGCGGGGAACCTGGCCGCCTGGATATTGAGTGTCTCCGACCGTTATATACTGGAGCTTTTCAAAGGCCCACAGGAGGTTGGAATATATTCGGCGGTCTACGCCATCTCCGAGGCCAGCGTTCTTCTCGCGGCGTCGCTGTTCACGTACTCATCAGCGCCGATCAGCATAGATATCTGGGAGAGGGACGGGGTGGAGAAGGCTCAGGAATTCATAAACAAGCTGACCAGATATTACATAATCTTCTGCCTGCCGGTGGCCGTAGGCCTGGCCGCTCTGGCCAAGCCGGCTGTCGCGCTCCTCGTCGCGTCCGAGTATCGCGAGGGCTACCGCATTGTCGCCTTCGTGGTCTTCGGGGGATTCCTGCTGGGCCTGCAGCAGAGATATCAGTCCGGCTTGATCTTTCACAAGAAAACCCCCCACATCATGCTGGCCACCGTCGCCTCGGCTCTGTTGAACGTGGGGCTCAACTTCTGGCTGGTGCCCATTTACGGCTATATGGCGGCGGCGTTCACGACCCTGGTCAGCTACGCCTTTCTATTGATCGGTATGATAGTCTTTTCGAGAAAGCACTTTACCTTCGAATTCCCCTACAAGTCCTGCGGCAGGGCCGTACTGGCCTGCTTGGTGATGGGGGCGGCGGCCTATTGGGTAGGCGAGTACGCGACCTCGTCCAATGTCGTCAACCTGTTCTCGGGTATAATTGTTGGAATACTGGTCTATTTCGCGATGCTGGGGATCTTGGGGGAGTTTCGCGCAGAGGAGATAGAGGCGCTTAAGAGCGCCTTGCGGAAAATAACGGGAAGGTCATCCGAATGAACACGGAACGGGAACGGATAGAGGCGGTCCGGAAGGCCTACTCCGAGCTGGCTCAAAAGCGGGAGAACTGGCCCAATAAATACGACATAAGCACGCAGCTGGGCAAGATGCTAAGCGATTACATGCTTCTGGCAAAGATCGATATGTTGGATAAAAAGGTGCTGAACATAGGATGCTCCGAGCCTATCGACGAGGTGTTCTGGGCCAGTATCGTAGGAGAGTGGCACGCCCTGGACATCAACCGGGACGCCATCGAGATGGCGAGAGAGATGACCTCGGAGGCGTTACCCCCCCAGTTGTATTCCAGGCTGAAGTTCATCACCGCCGACGTCACCGATCTGGATATGGACGACGAAAGCTACGACGTGGTCACGTCCTTTTCGACCATAGACCACATACCCGGCCATGAAAACAGGGCCAAGGCGATCATCGAGATGAGCCGGGTGCTCAAGCGGGGGGGGTTCCTGGCCATTACCGTGCCCAACAAGCTCGATTTCATCTATTCCTACCGCTCCAATAAATCGCAGAAAGAGGGCAAGGCCGTGTTCGGCTACGAATACCAGTTCTCGCCCCGGGAATTGAGGGAGATGATCCTAGACAGCGGGCTGGAGATACTCGATTGCGCCTCTACCGCCTTTAATCCATATTCCTACCTCGACAAGCTGCTGCATAAGTTGAAGATCGATAAGGTGAAGATCATGATGGGAACGAGATTCGGCTACCTGGCGAGGAAGCGGGCAGCGGGATGATAAGCGATGGTAGCAGCGATAAGAACGCTCAGCCGCCTCAGGGAATATAGAGCCCGGAGGCTTGCCGAATCCATAGCGGCGATAAATCTCCGGGAGTGCCTGTCGGCGGGCAGGGGTGCCGGAGCCTACCCGGCCGATTATCCCGGCTGGCCGCCACCTATCTTACCCGCGGACGGAAAGCCGGCGACGGAATCGGCCACATGGCGCGAGCGGTATGTAAGGGATGCCGGTGAAGTGCTCGACCACAACTTCGACCTTCTGGGCTCGGGCAGGGTAAACATCGGCGAAAGCGAGGAAGAGGGCCGCGGGATCGGAGATGAACGCGACCATTACGTCGCCATCAACTGGCACGAGGATTTCAAGAGCGGCGTGGAGTGGGAGCGCGGCGTTTTTTACCCACGTACCCAGATCATCAGGGACGATGGCTCCGACATCAAGGTTCCCTGGGAGCTGTCCCGTTTTCAACACCTGCCGACTCTGGGCATAGCCTACCGCATTACCGGTGACGAACGCTACGCGGGAGAATTCATCGACGAAATCGAGGACTGGATAGCCGCCAACCCGCCCCTGTACGGCGTGAACTGGTCTTGCGCCATGGAGGCGGCCATCAGGGCGGTGAACTGGATATGGGGTTATGCATTTTTCGCAGGTTCGCACCGGATCTCGGAGGGGTGGCTGGCTCGATTCACGGAAAGCCTTTACGTTCACGGGAAGTACATCAGGGTAAACCTGGAGCGACTGCCCAAGCCCTTATCGCTGGCGAAAACGCTTCTCGAGAACGATCTCGACCCGAGGATGATAAAAGCCGGATGGCGGGGAATAAACACCAATCATTATCTGTCTGAACTGGTCGGGTTGATCTATTTGGGTACCTTTTTCTCGCGATGCGCCAAGGGCAGGGGCTGGCGCGATTTCGCGCTGAAAGAGCTGGCCGGGGAGATGGAAAGGCAGATTTATCCCGATGGGGTTGATTACGAGGGTTCCACGAGCTACCATCGGCTGGCGACGGAGCTCTTCCTGGCAGCGGCGCTTCAAGCCTCCGGCGGAAGCACGTCCTTGCCCGCCTCATATAAGGATAGGCTGCAGAAGATGATGGAGTTCGTGATGTATTACACCAAACCGGACGGCACCGCCCCCCAGATAGGGGATAACGACGATGGCAGGCTTCTTATCCTGGCGGACTATGGCGGTTGGAATCGCCTCGATCACCGCTACCTCCTGTCCACCGGCGCAGCGCTGTTCGGTAGGGCCGACTTCGCGGCCGCGGCCGGCGAAGGCCGCGACGAAGCCATCTGGCTGCTGGGGAAAAGGGGGATGGCGGTTACGAACAGGGACGATGACAAGGCGAGCCCGGTTTCCTCCCGGTCTTTTCCCCACGGCGGATTCTATATAATGCGCCGGGACGACCTGTACATGATGGTGGATTGCATCCCGGCCGACCGCAAGGCATCCTCCAGTCACAGGCACAACAGCCGGCTCAGCTTCGAGCTGTTCGCTTATGACAAGAGCTTTATAATCGACCCGGGAACTTATTGCTATACCGGCGATAAAGAGATGAGAAACCTTTTCCGGAGCACCAGGTATCATAATACCGTCGTCGTGGACGGCGAGGAGCAGAACGAGTTCGACGGAGACGATCCCTTCGATATGGGGAGCGATGCCGCAGTCGTGGTGAACGGATGGGAGACCGGTGTGGATTGCGATATTCTGGATGCCGAGCATCGCGGATATCTTAGGCTCACGGCGCCGGTCCTTCACAGGCGGAGGATCCTCTTCGCCAGGCGAGAGGGTTACTGGATAATAAGAGACGGCTTGACCGGCGAGGGCTCCCATCGCATCGACCTGTACCTGCATTTCGCCCCCATGGGAGTCGGGGTTCTGGAGGGTCAGCCCCTGGGGATCAAGACTGGGACGGACGGGGCGAACCTGGCGGTCATACCGCTGGAGGGGGAGGGGTTATCGGTAGAGATCGAGGAAGGATGGGTATCCTACCGTTATGGAGTCAAGGAGAGGGCGCCGGTGGTGCGGTATTCCATGAATGCCGAGCTCCCCGGCGATATATGCATCGCCCTCTTTCCCTATATGGAGGAAGCGAGTATCCACGCGGCGGTCGAGAACGCCGTGTCTAGAGCGGAGGCCTTGCGATGAAACAGGTATTCAACCTCGGCGGAGACATAGTCGTCGAGGAGCTTCCCGTGCCGGGCTGTGGCAAGAAGGAGGTCCTGGTGCGGAACATGTTCTCCCTGATAAGCACCGGTACCGAGGGCAGCTCGATCAGGGAAGCCGGTGGCGGAATAGGCGGTTTGATAACCAGGGTCAAGGACAACCCGGAGCTGGCGCAGAGGGCCATCGCCATGGTGAGAAAGGAGGGTCTGGGCAAGACCATAGATGCCATCCGCGAGCAGAGAAGGGCAACGCCCCTTCCCCTGGGATACAGCAGCGGCGGGATAGTCCTGGAGTTGGGGGAGGGCATAACGGATATCTCCATCGGGGACAGGGTCGCCTGCGGCGGCGCGGGATACGCCAACCACGCCGAGATCATCAGCGTTCCCAGGAACCTGGTCTGCAAGGTGCCCGGAGGCGTGGACTTCGACGAGGCCGGCTTCACCACGCTCGGCGCCGTCGCCATACAGGGGATAAGGAGAGCCCGGGTGGAATTGGGAGACAGGACGGTCGTGCTGGGCCTGGGGTTGGTCGGGCAGATAGTATGCCAGATCCTCAAGGCTTGCGGCGCGTTCGTCATCGGCATAGACACCCTGGAGGAGCGGGTGAGACTGGCGGAGGAGCTGGGCCTGGATACCGGGCTCCTGTCCGGTAAGGACCCGGTCTCTCGAGTCATGGACCACACGGACGGGCTCGGGGCGGATGCGGTTATCATCTGTGCCGCCACCAGGAGCAGCGAACCGGCCAATCAGGCTATACGTATGGCGAGGAAAAAAGGACGCGTCGCGGTTATAGGGGCGGTGGGGATGGCGCTGGAGAGGGCGCCGCTGTACGAGAAGGAAGTCGATTTCCTTATCTCCTGTTCCTATGGTCCGGGGCGCTACGACCCCCTGTACGAGGTGAAGGGGACGGATTACCCAATCGCTTACGTAAGGTGGACCGAGAATCGCAACATGCAGGCCTTCCTGGACCTGCTGGCCACGGGGAAGGTCGAAGTCAAAGGGCTTATCGGAAACGTTTTCACCATCGAAAACGCGAAGGAGGCTTACCGGGCTCTCCGGGACGACGGGAAGCGGCCGATCGCGGTTATGCTGCGGTATCCCGCGCCGCCGCAGTCGAGGGTGGAGAGGGCCCGGACCTTGAGGCTGGCGTCCGTGTCAAAGGCACCGGGAAGGATAAACGTCGGGGTCATCGGGGCGGGTACTCTCGCGCAAGCCCATCATCTGCCGAACCTGGTCAAATCACCCCACTTCAGCGTGGGGGCGGTATGCGACAAGGTAGCGGTGACCGCCGCGGGCGTCGCCAGGAAATACGGCGCCGGGTACTGCTCCACGGATTACAGGGATATCCTGGACGACGAAGACATAGACATGGTAATCATCGCCACCAGGCACGATACGCACGCGCCGCTGATTCGCGAGGCTGCGGATTCGGGAAAGCACGTCCTGGTGGAGAAGCCAGTGGCTTTGACCTTGGAACAATGCGGGCGGGTCCTGGAGGAAACCGACCGCGAAGGGGTGAATATCGCCGTCGATTTCAACCGGAGGTTCTCACCCCTGGCGCGGAAAGCCAAGGCTCTTGCCCGCGGCAGAGGCGGCCCGATGGTGATCAATTACCGGGTTAATTCGGCAGGCATGGGGAAGGACCACTGGATAAACGATCCCGAGGAGGGCGGTGGAGCCATCATAGGCGAAGCATGCCATTTCTTCGACTTCATGAGCTGGCTCGTGGGGGCCGAGCCGAGGAGAATACACACCGAAATGATCTCGACCTCGGATCCCTCCACAGTCGACGCCAACAATATCGCCTGCACGGTGAGTTACGAGGACGGATCGATAGCTTCCCTGGTGTATTGCACGCTGGGCAGCGAGGCTTTCTCCAAGGAGAGGGTGGAGATATTCATGGACGGCGGCGTGATAGCCATAGAGGACTTCAGGGAGCTCGAGGCGGCGGGTTTGAATATCAAGGGGGAGAGGCTATCGGTAGTCGAGAAAGGGCAATTCGAGCTCCTGCAGGAATACGGCCTGCTGCTGAAGGGCGAGGGAGAGGGAGCGGACCTGCCGGACCTGGTGGATGGCGTGAAGGCTACCGCCTGCTCCATAAAGGCGCTGGAATCGCTGAGAACAGGCGAGGTTCAGGAGTTCGATCACCCCTGGTAGGCGCGCGGTTCGATGATCCCGCCGTTACGTGATCCGCTCCTCGGGCTTTTATGAATCCCCCCGATGTGCCCGTCACCCGCCTTTCAGCGGGCGGCCGGCTCGAGATACGTCATCGAGGACAGCCGCGAGTTCACCGCTCAGATGGTCCCAGCGGAGTCTCTTGATCTCGTCCTCGATTCCCGCGAACTCCAGCCCCCCGGTAGCGGCGAATTCCTCGAACCACCGCCGCATCACGGCCTTTATCTCGCCCGCGTCCATGGAGGCATAGCCCACACCCAGCTTTTTCATCAGCTCGCCCAGTATGCCATGCTTGTACGTAAAGGCGATAATCGGTCTACCGGCTCCCAGGTACTCGAAGATCTTGCCCCCGTACACGCCCTTGGTGTAGGGATCGTTCCACTGGAGTATCAACAGCGCCGTCGATTCCTGCTGACGGCGTATCGATTCCGAGCGGCTTATAACGCCGCGGATCTCCACGATCTCCGGATGTTGGAGTGAGTTCCTCAATTGCGTCAATTTCGGCTCGTAGGGACCGTAGAACCTGATGCCGACATCCCCGGGATCGACAAACCCCTCGTCTATCAACTGCTCGACGGCTTCGACCACCACGGTAGGATCGCGCTTGAATCCGTAGAGCATGCCCGCGTAGGTAAGTATGAACCTGTCGGTCGTCGGGGTCATCTTCTCCTCGTAGTCATCGGGATCGAAACCGCTCATTATGCAGCGAACGCCATGGGGCCTCTGGCCGTGAAGCTCCCGCAGGGCGTCGGCCCAGGGCCGGGTAACGGCGACAATCGCGCCGGCGCGAGAGAGGACGAATCTCTCGAAACGTCGTTCTATGGAAAGCCTCAAGGGAGAGAGCTTCTCGGCCAGGAAGTCGTTCTGGGTCCAGGGATCGCGGAAATCCGCCACCCATGGCAAGCCGCTAAGCCTCTGCAGGGCCGCGGCGACGACGTGGTTGGTGACGGGGGGAGAGGTGCTGTATAAGGCCCGGTAATCCCCCGAAAGAAGCTCCAGGCCCCCCTTGAACAGGGCGAAGGGAAACCACAGGGAATAATCGTCGGGGAAGACGATCCATTGCCTGGCGCCCTTGCGTATACCCTGGAGGAAACGCCTGATCTTTCTCTTGTACCCGGGCTCGTCCCCGCTCTCCACCAGCCCCTCTTCCTCGCCGGGATCCCAGGAAGGGAAGATCCCCATGGAGATCATCGTTCTCTTGGCGGCCTGAATGATATCCGGAAAAGCGGCACGTATGACCTTGCACTCCGCGCCGTTTATCTCCGCAGGCTCCCCTTGCGCCCAGAAGGTCCTGTCCCTCTTTACCGTCAAAACGGTCGGAACCCATCCGTGATCGGGCAGGTACTTGGCGAATTTCTGCGTACGTACGCCCCCCATGGTGCCGATGGGGGGGTAGACGTAACTTACCATTAGGACCCGGCTCGCCACGGTGATCCCTTCCGGTAGGAGGTGCGCTGAGGATAAAATGCCGATGCAGCCGCCAATACCTGCATGCCCAGGGTGATTACGAAAGCCGACAGAGTCAGGAAGGCGCTTGAATGCCGGTCGGGACGAGCCAGTCTGCAGAAGACGTAGCGGTAGCAATTATAGATCCAGTTATGACCGCTCACTTTCTTGACGATCCGCCTGTTTCTGTAGAGGAACCTCCATGTGTTTACGAGGCGAAACAGGCTTATCGCCAATCTATCCCCGCCCAGTCGCCGGTGACCCCCGGTATCCCACGTATTGCCCCTCAAGTGGTAACATCTGGCGTCCGGGACATACACGAGGGTTTCACCGAGATCCAGCGCTCGGTAGTAGAAATCCGTCTCCTCACGGAAGGAGTTCCACCTGTAACCGGGGTCGAAGGCCAGCTTCCCAAGCAGCGAGTTGTGGATCAACGCGATCGCGCACAGGTTGGGCGTCTCGACCGGTGTTTCCGAACCGGCTTCGAGTTCTAAGAATATACATCCGCCGACAGCCGGGTTCTCCCGTATCTCGAAATCCGTTATCTCCTTTTCGGCCAAGCCATGAGTACCCCCCGGGATATTTACATCGAGGCAATCGCCCGCCGCTATCGAGGCCCCTCTGGTCACGATGCTTTCGAGCAATAATTCGATATAATCGTCCGCTAGAAGGACGTCGTCTTCACCGATGAGAACGTAATCGCCGACGGCCATGGATGCGCCGTCGTTCTTGGATATCTGTGAGCCCATTCTGCGATCGTGCTTCAGGTACTTGATGGGCACGGGGCATTCAGCCCGCAATCCCGGTACCAGCTCTTCCATGTGGTCCGGGGACGCATCGTCAACGACGATTATCTCCACGACGTGAGGCTGGATGTACGATTTCAGGGTGTGGGAAAGGATGTCCGCGCGATTATAGGTTGGAATTATCACGGAAACAGAGTGCTCTCCCAGGGGCATATTATTCTCCGTCGTCATGGTGAGAATTATATACTTCCCCGTAAATCATATTCAATCGCTATGAGCGACGTATCCCGGCCGCGCGAGAGGGATTGATTACTCATGAGGATGTCGCGATCTCCCGAGCCATGCACAGCCCGCTGCAACGCCCGCGCCATACGACAGGACGGGTGTCCACTCGGCGCGCCGCGGCGACGGCCCCACGGCCGCCGGCGCGGAGAACCGGGGCAGACCTAGCGGACGCTCGGGGCGGCGGCGACGGATATCGACAGCCGGTAAGCACCGGGAGGAGAGAGATGTCCCGCTTTCCAGCCGGTGGTTATTCCAATAGAATTGTGCGTGTGCGAGAGATGCTATCGACAGCGATTACCGCTCGCACCGCGTCGTTTATATGCGTAGAAGGCATGGTGAATGAATTGAAGATCGCCCTGATAGTCGGCGCACGGCCCAATTTCATAAAGATCGCCCCCATAGTCAGGGAGCTGGAAGAGCGACGCATGGACTACACCCTGATACATACCGGCCAGCATTACGATTTCGAGATGAGCGAGACCTTCTTCGCATCCCTGGGCCTGCGGGAGCCCGATTACTATATCGGGATTGGATCGGGTACTAACAATTACCAGACGGCGAAGGCGATGCTCGGGCTCGAGGGGGTCCTCGACGAGACGGGGCCGGATCTCGTCGTGGTGGTCGGGGACGTGAACAGCACCCTCGCCGGTGCCCTGTCCGCGGTCAAACTAGGTATCGAGGTTGCTCACGTCGAGGCGGGCTTGAGAAGCTTCGACCGTTCCATGCCCGAGGAGATAAACAGGGTCCTCACCGACGCCATATCCGACCTGCTTTTCACCTCCTGCGAGGACGCCGACGAGAATCTCGCGAGAGAGGGTATCAGCAGGGACAAGATATTCTTCGTCGGCAATATCATGATAGATACGCTGGTGGACCTGATGCCCGAGATCAGGCGATCCACGATACTGGAGGAATTTGGCCTGAAGCGCGGGGAGTACGCATTCGTCACGTTGCACCGACCCAGCAACGTCGATGCCAGAGAGACGCTCGCCGAGATCGCCGGGGCGCTCGAGTCGATAGGAGGCATGGGGCTTAGAATCGTTTTTCCGGTGCATCCGCGCACAAGACGGAGGATCGGGGATTTCGGATTAACGGGCAGGTTCGACGGGATTCAGAACCTGATACTACTCGATCCTCTGGGTTACGTGGAGTCCATGGCCGCCACGTATTCGGCGCGGCTCGTACTCACCGATTCCGGGGGCTTGCAGGAGGAGACGACTTACCTCGGGATTCCCTGTCTGACGTTGAGGCCCAACACGGAACGCCCCGTTACTATCCGCATAGGGACCAACGTGTTGCTCGATAAAGGACCGTCGATGATACCCTCGGCGATGTCGACGATTCTCGAGGGCGGCGAAATACCACACCGGATTCCTGATCTATGGGACGGAAATACAGCGAAGAGGATAATCGAGACGGTGATCGACCGCCTGTAGAGCCCATTCACTCGCCCCGCCCGCGATGACGTTTACGTCACCGGCCGTGCCGGTCGTCTCATTAGGCCACGGCTGGACGCCTGGAACGGCAAGGCGATCTTGAAGGTGAATTACCACACACGACGCCCTTATCAACCCGATAAGAGGTTGCAGGTTTCACCCCGGCCCGTGTTTTACGCCGCCCCAGAGGAACGACGCAACCCCGTGTATGCCTGTGAAGCAAGAACACATAACCATCCTGACCGGCCTGTCTTATAAAGTAGTACACACTAAATACACATAAAGTGTGTTATAATTTGCGTTAGCAATGATTTCGAAGGGAGCACGATGGCGATCAGGGTGAACGTAACCATGCCCGAGAAGTTCCTCGAGGCGGTGGATGACGCGGCTAGGGAGGAACACCGCGGCCGCAGTGAGCTGATAAGAGAGGCACTCAGGTTGTACCTAAGCCGGGTCGGTGAAAGCGGCGGAGGGGCCGGGGAGGCGAAACGGAAGGTGGAGGGAGATACTAAAGCGATGAACGCCGCCAGGGAGGCTGCGCCGGTATCCGGTACGCCCGGGACCGGCTCGCGCCAGGCGCTTCGCGATATCCTCCGGGGGGATGGTGACGTGGAGTTGGCCTTTCTCTTGCCGCCCCCGGCTGCGGGTGGAGCGGGGATAGAGGGAGAGGCCCATTTAGCCGTGCTGTTAAAGAAGGACTTGACGGGAGGAACGCTCGAGCGGAAGCGGCTCGAACTGCGCCGGCTTGCCGCGGGGGCGGCGGGACCCGACGTTGCGGACGTAATCGTCCTCAACCGGGCGCCGCCGGGGCTTAGTTACGATGTGGCGGGGAAAGGAAGGGCCGCGTACGAAAAGGAGGATGGGGTGAGGCAGTCCTTCGAGGTGAGCGCGATAAACGGGTATCTCGATTTCGCGAAGGTGGAGAAGGAATACAACGCCCTCCTGGCCGAGAGGATAAAGAAAGGGGAGATGGTATCTGAACGCTAAACCGATCTGGAGGCTTCTCGATCATCTCAGGGAGGTTCTTGGCGAGCTCTCGAGGCTGCATGCGTGGGGAGCGGCGGATCTCCGGGAGCAGCGGGATTTCAAGGAGGAGAGAGCCCTTGAGCGCTGCCTTTACCTGGCCATCCAGGACGTGCTGGATATCGGTTCCCACATCGTTTCCTCGCTGTCTCTGGGGATGCCCGAGTCCTACCGGGACATCGTGGATAAGCTGGGCGGCGAGGGGGTAGTCCCCATGGAGCTGGTGGAGCGCTTGAGGGAGCTGGCCTCCTTCAGGGACGTCCTGGAGCACGGGTACCTGGCGCTCGATGCCTCCCAGGTCCGCGAATATCTTGAGCGGGGTGGAGACATGGAGGAATTCGCCCGCTGCGTGGTGGACTTTCTCGATGACCGCGGGACTTAAGTGACTCGCGTCGTGACCGGCCGGCGCAATAGCTAAGCTAGGGGCGGGGAGGCCGGAAGGTTGATCGAAGATTTGGTTGGAGGTGCGGTAATGCGGGAGACGGGATGCGGGATCGACGGCGTGGAGCCCATATGGCGGCGGTATCAGCCCTCGATCGGGTCGAAAACCGAAGACCTCGGCGCGGAACGTGAGATCGACGTGAGATACCGGGGGACCCGGGAGGCGGACCACGGCGTCGTAAGTCTGGGACATGGTTGTAGAATCGGGTATAGGCCCGGGTGGGTCGATGATAGCGATGCGAGGGAGGGACGTTGATGTGAGAAGAGCGATACCGGCGTCCTTGGCCCTGCTGTTGGTGGCCGCTGTGGCCTGCTGGGGATGCGGCGGCGGAAAGGAGCCCCGGGCCTGGCTGGACGAGACCTCCCAGTCCGCGTCCCGATATATCGAGGATGGGGGCTATCTCCATTTCGGGGAGGAGGTTGAATACCGGCTGACCACCGGGGAATCCAGCGTGGAACAGTCGATCGAGATGGAGGGCGACAACATCTTCCCCTACCGCCAGCGTTACGATTACCGGGAGACGGTGATCAGCGCGGAGATGCCGGATCAACCCCAGGAGAACAGTTTCTCCTACTTGACCGTCGATGGCGGAGCGACGGCGTTCGTGGAGGGGGAGCGCCTCACGGAGCAGCTGGGAGTTATCGGATGGATACATTACACTCCCACCGAGGAGGAAAACCGTTTCTTCAACTACCCCGACCTGATAAAGACCCTTACCAGCACCGAGGACGAGGTGAGGAGCCTGGGTTATAAGGAAGTCGACGGGACGAGATGCGTCCATCTCCAGTACAAGGTCAGCGGGGAGGATCTGATGCGGATGCGCCTGCAGGAGGATCCCTCACTGCAGGAGAAATACCAGGACGTGGATATATCAGAGCTGTTCGATGACATGGAAGTAGAGCTGTGGATAGGCGAGGACGACGGCCTGCCCCGGCAGGTTGTCATGAGCCAGGTTATCCTCGAGGAGGAGCAGGCGAATGCCGAGATACGCTTTCATATCCTGCTGAGTGGATACGGTGAGGAGGCGCCTGTGCAGATTGAGCAACCCGCCTTCTTCACAGATGCCATGTGACTCGAGGGACCGGGTGCTGAAAATGGGATTTGCGGCTGGTATAATACGCTAGATTCTTTCATCAACCGGATATGGATTCCGTAACGCGGGGTTAGGAGGAGATATGCACGCAGCGATCAAGCCGACGTCTTTCGTTTTAATATTTTTCGCGGTGACCCTTGCCGTAGCGGGCCAGATCTGCCTCAGGCGGGGGATGAACACCCTGACGGAGAGGACGGGTCTGGAGGGCACCGACCTCCTCAAGCAGCCGATCACATTCATAAAGGAGATCTGCAAGACCTGGGTGGTCTTGCTGGGACTGCTCTTCTTCGTCTCCTCTGCCTTCTTCTGGCTGATGGTACTGTCATCCGTACCGCTGGGCGTGGCGTATCCCTTCGTAGCCCTTACCTATATCGCGGTCATGGTTTACGACAAGATATTCGAGAACTATCCCATCAACGCATGGAACTGGGTGGGGGTGTTCTTGATCGTCACGGGAGTGATCATGATATCGATGAGGGCCACTCCGGAATGACGCCTGTAAGGGAGGCTGGAGCTGAACTGAGGATGAAGGTCGTATTCGACGGCACTCCTTTCCTGCTGGAGAAGACGGGGATAGGGCATTACACCGACAACATGATCGCCCAGCTCCTACGGGAGTCGGCGGGGCTGGAGATAAGCCTATTCACCATCTCTTTACGGGGCGGTCACCGCCTGAAACGATCCGCCCCCGCTATTCCCGGGGTGGAGGCTAGAGGCTATAACCTTCCAGCCAACTTCCTGTACTATCACTGGTGGAATAGGACTTCTCTTTTTCCCGCGGAGAGACTGGTGGGCGAGTTCGATATCTTCCATTCCACCAACTACCAGGCGCCGGTCCTGCGGGAGGCGCGACTGGTATCCACGGTACACGATATAAATTTCGTGCGCTTCCCGGAGATGCAGAGCAGGGGCATCAGGCGATTCATCAAGGCCCTGCCGCCCCTCCTGGAGAGGTCCAGCGCCGTCCTGGCCGACTCCCACTTTACAGCCGGGGAGCTGATGGAGGTCTACGGCCTGCCCGGGGATAAGCTGCGGGTGGTCTATCCTGGCCTGAACCCTGTTTTCAGGGACGAGCCCGGGGCGGAGGAGACGGAGACCTCGCTGCGCGCCTACTGCCTGGAACCCCCCTACCTCGCCTATATCGGCAGCCTGCATCCCCGCAAGAACCTGGCCACGCTGATCGAGGCCTATTCCATGTTGCGTGACCGGGGTCTGGAGCACCGCCTGGCGGTGATAGGCGGAGGGGGCTTGGGGCAGCTTCATAACGTCGAGTATCGCAAGCTCACCAGGCGGGTGAGGGAGCTGGGCCTGGAGGAAAACATAGTGTTCACCGGGTACGTACCCGACGAGCGCCTGAAATGCCTACTAGTCGCGGCGGACATGATGGTGTTCCCGTCCATCTACGAGGGATTCGGCCTGCCGCCGCTGGAGGCCATGGCCTGTGGCGTGCCCGTCATCACCTCGCGACGGGCCTCCCTGCCGGAGGTGGTGGGTGATGCCGCCCTGCTTCTGGAGGACCCCCTGGAACCCACCGAGATAGCGGACAAGGCGGAGGCCCTGCTCTCCGATACCTCCCTTCGCTCCGAACTGGTGGAGCGGGGCCGCGAGCTATCGCGCCGTTTCACCTGGGCGAAGGCGGCCCGAGAAGTGCTGCAGGTCTACCGCCAGGTAATGGAGGGAGGATAGGGGTGTGTCGGGGGGAGAGGCTGACGACCGCCGCGATGCCGGGATCTCCTTGATAGCAACGCTGCTCGACGAGAAGGCGACCCTCGGGGAGTGGTGGCGGAGTATCATGGCCCAGACCCGGCCGCCGCGGGAGATAGTGGTGGTGGACGGCGGGTCGAGGGACGGCACCCCCGGGATTCTACGCGAGATGGCCGAGGAAGCGCCCTTCCCGGTGCGTATCCACGAGGAGCCCGGCTGCAATATCGCCCGGGGAAGAAACCGCGCAATAGAGCTGGCCTCGCATCGCGTCATCGCCGTGACCGACGGCGGCTGCGTGCTGCATAAGCGCTGGCTGGAGAACCTGGTGCGTCCTATGCTGGACGATCCGGAGATCAACCTGGTGGCCGGTTTTTACCAGCCCCTGGAGGGCGACTGGTTCCAGGGGCTTTCCGCCTGCGCCACACTTCCCCTGCCCTGGGAGGTGAGGGCGGGCCGCTTCATGCCCTCCTCGCGCTCCATCGCCTTCCGGCGCGAGGTTTGGGAGGAGGTGGGCGGTTATCCGGAATGGCTGGATATAGGCGAGGATATGTACTTCAATCATGCCTGGAAGGTCTCCGGAATCAGCTTCGCCACGGCCAAGGGAGCCCTGGCTTACTGGAGGATGAGAAAGGACCTGGCCGGCCTGCTGAAACAATATTTCCTTTACGCCCGGGGGGACGGGGAATCCGGCATGTATCCCCAGCGCCACGCCATACGCTTCTCGGCCTACGGCTGGCTGGTTCTGGCCGCGTTCTCGTGGCGCGGGTTCTTAGAACCCACCCTGGTCGCGGCGTCGCTTTACAGCGGCAGGCGCTGGCTGCGCGTCCCTTTCTATATGCGTAACGAGACCCCGCTGCGGCAGGCGGCGGCCTACGCGGCCCTCCCGCCACTCCTGGCGGCCATCGACGGCGCCAAGATGGCGGGATATATATGCGGTCTGCTCGGAGGGCGGCGGAGATGAACCTGGCTCTGATCATCGTCAACTACAACACCAGGGAAGATCTGCGCAAGTGCCTGCTGTCCCTGCGTGAAAAGCTGGACGAACCGTATACCGTGGTGGTTGACAACGGGTCTAGCGACGGCAGCAGGGAGATGGTCCTTGAGGATTTTCCCTGGGTCCGGTTGGTGGACAACCCCGGCAATCCCGGCTACGCTTCCGCCTGCAACCGGGGCCTGGCGGAGACGACCCAGCCCTACGTGCTCATACTCAACAGCGACGTGGAGTTCGAGGAGAACGGGCTGCGGGAAGTCCTGGCCTACCTGGAGCAAAACGAGGACGTGGGGGTCCTGGGACCCCTGGTCCTCAACAGCGACGGCTCCGTTCAGATGTCCTGCCGGCGCTTTCCCTCCATGCGCCAGAACGTGGTCCACGGCTTCCTGGGGGATATCTGGCCCGACAATCGCCTCACCCGCTCCTACCAGATGAAGGAGCTCGAGCGGGACCGGCCCTGCGAGGTGGACTGGGTATCCGGCGCGGCCATATTTCTCAGGCGCAGCGCCGTCCGCGAGGTTGGCGGTTTCGACGAGGACTATTTCATGTACGTGGAGGACGTGGACATCTGCTGGCGCCTGGCCCGGGCGGGTTTCAGGACGGTGTTCCACCCCGCCTTCAGCCTGGTCCATCACATAGGCAGGACCAGCTCGCAGCAGTCCGTTCGTATGCTCTACCAGCACCACCGCAGCATGTACATTTTCTTCCGCCGCAGGTACGAGGGGTGGAGGGGTGCGGCGATGGCACCCGTGGTGATGGCCGGGCTGGCCGGCAGGTTCCTGCTTTCCCTGCTCATCCAGAGGTTACGAGCCCGGAGAGAAAGGGTGGGAGGGTCTTGATCGCCCTCAAGGCCCTGGCCCTGGCGGCGTTCGTATTCGTCCCGGGGTGGTTGGCCGCGTCCCTTCTCGACGGCACCTGGGGTTGGCTGGATAACCGGGACAGGCTGTTTCTGGCTTTATGCCTGGGGGCCGGCGTGGTTTCCGCGGCGGCCCTGGCCCTCTCCCTGGCCTCCACCTACAGCCTGCCCAGGTTGCTTCTCCTGGTGGGTTTCGCCAGCGCCCTGCTGGTTATCGCTGCAGGGAAAAAGATATCCTGGATTAGGCGGGTACGGCCCGGTGACGTCCTCCTCGTCATCCTATTCGTCATCGTAGGCCTTATCCTCTTCTCCCCACCCGGCCGCACCGTCTTCGGCTGGTCGGACGTGGGCATCTACCCTAATATATCCGCCAACGTGGTGCGGGAGGGGGGAGAAGTCATGGAGGCGACGACGGTGAGGGAGGTGTCACCCGAGCACCGCGAGCTTTTGTACATGCGGAACGACAACCCCGACGTTTCCTACGAAGCCTACGAGAACAAAGCCTTTTTTATAACGGATTACGACAGTGGAAGGGTTATTCCCCAGTTCTACTTCCTCTGGCCGGCGTTTATGGCCGTCTTCGCCTCTTTCCTGGGATTGGAGGCGCAATTCTGGGCCGTAACGGCGATGGGGATCCTGGCCCTGATGGGGATCTATCTCCTGGCCCACAGGTTTCTGGGCTGGAGGTGGGGGTTGGCCGTCACCGTGCTGGGTGCGTTGTCGCCCCTGATGATCTATTTCACCCGCTATGCGTCGACGGAGATGATGAACATGGCCTTCTTCATCCCCGGGGCCTTTTGCCTGGTGGGGTACCTGCGGGCTGAGGGCGAGGGCATGAGGAGAACGGGTATGCGGCTGACAGTGGCCGCGTCCTTCTTTTTCACGCTGTGTTTTCTGTGCCGCATCGACTTCCTGCTCGTGCTCATCCCCATAGGCTTGAGCTATCTGGGAAGGCGGGTTTATAACGGCCTGTCAAGGGTCGACTGGTGGTTCCTGGGCCTGACCCTGGCCGGCGCGGTGCTCGCCGTCCTGGTGGGGGTGGTATATTCCGCGCCGTACTTCTATTCCATACTGGGCTCATTTGCTAGTTTCCGGGATTTCATTTTCAATCCCTTCGCCCTGGCCTTCCTGGTGATAGCAATCGTCTTCATATTCGCACCTGGATTGAGGGGGGCGGCGAGGCGGCTGGCTGCCGCCCGCGGTCTTCTGCTGGCCGTTTTCTGGCTGGCGCTTGCAGGCGGCTTTATATTTCTATATTTCGTGCGGCCGTCCGGCGGGGACCCGGTCATCGAGTACGGCATAATCAATCCCATCCAGGGCTCGTCCTACGTAAGCCAGACCATGGTGAGGTGGGGATGGTATTTCTCCTTCGTGGGCACCCTGGCCATATTCGCCGGCTACGGTCTGTGGTTTACACGGCGCAGGAGATTCGACCATATCACTGTGGGTATGATAGGGTTCGTTTTCACGCTGGTATACAGCTGGAGTATGCGCTGCACCCCCATGCATATTCTCACCATGCGACGCCTGGTTCCGGTTGTTCTGCCCATGGCGGTGATCATGATCGCCTATGCCCTGAAAAGCCTGGTGGAGGGTGCGAGCCGTGTCTCGAGGCGCGGATCGTGGGGGACGTGGACCGCCAGGCTGGCCGCCGCGGCCGTGCTGTTCTATCTCGTATGCTACCTGGCGAATGCCTCCATACCCATAATGGGCCTGGAGGAGGGAGGCAACCAGTTGGAGCTTTGCGGGGAGATAGCGCGGGAGGCCGGGGAGGATGCCGTCGTGCTCATGGATTTCAACCTGGGCGATCTGTTCGGCCCACCGCTGCGCTGTTTCTACGGCGTGGAGAACGGGTGGATAATGGACAACGGGGATATGGACACGGAGGATTTCCGGGGACTGCTCGGCGACCTGGGATTCCCGAACAGGAAGGTGTGCATACTGTGGCGCCCCGGGTTGTCGGGAGAGCACGTGCCCCTTCCCGATAGCCTGGGCTACGATCTCGAGGGCGAATATGTTTCTAGGGAGGAGATGCTGGAGAAGAGCTTCGAGCACCGGCCGGACCGGAGGGAATACGAGCAAGAGGAGATATGGCTGCTGCGGTTGAAAGAGGAATACGGGGAGGGTGACGTGCCCAGCGGCGGCCTGGAGGCGCGCGGCCGGAATCTCGAGAATGCCCGCAGCTGATCCGGGGGGATGAGAGAGCGTGGGCTTCCCCGAGGCTGGAGATGGGATTATATGGGACGGAAGGGCGGTTTTTCCGTAAACCTGGTGCTCAACGTTCTCCTGGCCGCGGCCATCGCTTTGGCCCTGTGGGGATTCGCGGCCGACGTCGACAATACCCTGGATTACGGCGGCGTCGACTTGAGAAACCGGGTCGTAGGCGCCCGGGTAATGCTGGAGGACCAGGATCCCTACTACTATAAGTGGAGCGAGGGTCAGCCCTATACCCTCCTGGACCCCATCGACAACCTTGAGAATCCCGTCTCCAGGATAACGGTTACCCCTACGGCCTTGATGCTGCACGCGCCTTTCGCGTGTATCCCCTACCGGGCCCAGAGGATCGCCTGGCTGGTGGGGCAATGGCTGCTGCTGCTGGCGAGCATCCTCCTCTTCGCGTCTCGTGCGGACAGCGGGATCAAGCGCAAGATTATATGGATTATCGGCCTGTTTTTCTCCGCCACGTATATATGGCGTTTTCACGTCGAGAGAGGCCAGATGTATATCCTCTACGTTTTTCTTATAGCCCTGTCCTTTTGGGTGGCGGACGGTTCGAGCAGGTATTCCGGTTTCGTGGGGGGGGTGGTGCTCGGCATCGCGGTCAGCCTGAGGCCCACGCTTGTGGTCATGGCCATACCCATATTGATCTACAGGAAGTGGTCGCTGGTGCTGGGGGTGGTCGCCGGGATGGTCATCTTCGTATCCCTCTCCCTGGCCGTTTTCGGGCTTCCCGCGTGGAGAAGCTATGCCTCGGCCATGCGCTATCATCAGAAACCGAACCTGGGAGAGGCGATCATGGAGAGCTTCGACCACCACGATGTCACCATCGAGGGGATGGACAACATCGATGACTACCTGCCCTTCCCGAATGTCAACACCTCGCTGCAATATACCTTCAGGCGCGCCTTCGACGTTAAAGTCTCCTCCACCGCCTTTCTCGTGGCGCTCTTCTTGATAACGCTGCTGATGTCCGTTTACCTGTTACGGTACCGCGAAGCCAGGCTTTCGCTGAGTGCGATCTTCGTAATCGGCTCGACAATGATGCTGGTGGCCGACTTCTTTCTACCGGCCATCAAGGCCTATTACTCCGATATCATGTGGTTGGTGCCCCTGGCGTTTGTCATCATCGAGGGGGACAAGCTGCTGTCCGTGAGCAGGATTATCATCGGAACCTGCCTGTTTCTGCTTGTTACAGGGTTGTTTCTTTCCTTCTCCGTTTTGTGGGCCGGCTACGACGTCCTGCTGGGCGAGTGGTGTATTATATTGTTTCTAATAGTGGTTTCGTGGTTCCTGCCGAGGTCGTACCGGGGTGCTACCGGGCCGGATAGCGAGGTGAGTGGGTACGGGCTGGAGACGAGCGGTGGCCCTTGAGGCCGGTGACCGAGGTCTTATATAAGGGTTAAAACCAGGCGCTCGACTCCAGGCGGCGGGGTTTGGCAATATGATTCGGGAAAGCGTTGTTCAGTAACGGATAAGCCGCATTGCCGGCGGGTTTATATACGGTGGTGAAAAGAGGATATGGTGATGTCCGGTTATCCCAGGTGGCGAAGGGCCAGGTTTGCCGTCACCATGCTGATCACCCTGGCGGTGATCGTTTTATTCCTGGTATTGATCTTCAAGAACGTGGCCCCCTTTGGGGCGTCGGTCGAATACCATATCGATCTGGAAACGGGCGTCGGCGACAAAGCCTTGCCGTCTCCCCTGGAGCCATCGGCCGCCTTGGGGGTGGATGAAAACGGGGTAGCCTACCAGGTACCCCAGAGCATGATGACGAGCGATTTGTTGACCTTCGAACTCGAGATCCCCTACGAGAATTTCGATACCGCCGAGCTGACTATCAGGTACCAGGGTGATCCCGAGGAGTTCCTGTTCGGCCTCAGGGGGGATAAGGAGAGCGAGTATCGGTATAAGCCCATACACAACAGGTCCTTGAACGAGTTGGACTGGTTCAATACGGAGGATGCCGGTATCACCCTGTGGGAGAGGCAGGAGGATTACGCGAGCGTCGAGGAGTTCATAAGCGATCCCCTGGTGACCTCGAGCGAAGACGGACAGGAGGCTGGTCGCGCTCTCGTAGCCAGCTATTACTACGAGGTCGAACAGCCTTACCCGGAGATCGACGCTTCCGGAATCGACAGCGGCACGCGGGTCGGATCGTTACTGAGGGGATTGCATGTTTTCTACACCGTAGTGGGCGTGGAACCACTCAGCTTCTCCTTCGACAAGAGGGAGCTGAACTGGAAAGAGGGCCCGGATCCCCTGGGTGTATTCGTTTATTCCGGCTCGGAGCTGATATGGTCCACGAGTATACCCGATGACGGGGATGAATTCGAGAGCGGCGTCATATCGCCCGCCGTGGAGTTCGACCTCACTCTTCCGGACCTGCCGGAGGGAGTATACAGGATCGAGCTGTTCTGCGACACCGATGTGATAATCGAGAACTTGAGAGCCACTCAAGGATACCTGAGCTTCGTGGACAAGATATTCGTGGCCGATCACGAACTCTACGAAATCGCCCCGAGCAGGCCGCAGACTGTATTCACCAACGCCGAGGCACTGTATGTATGGACCTGGCACCCCGAGGCCTATCAGACCATAGGCGTGGACGGGGAAGAGGAGATAGTGATGGAAGAGGCGGGAATCAAGACATTCGCCTTATTGCCATATGGTGTCAAGGAATTGCGGATGGAGATGGGCGATCTGTCTTTTCTCTCTAAGGAAAGCAGCTTCGCCTTTTCCAGGGCATCGTTTTTCGATCCCTATCCCGTGAAGGTAAAGGAATACAGCAGGGAGATCCTATATTCCGATATCGAGTACGTGATCGCGGACTACACTGTCCCGGACGAAGAGGGGGAGTGGCTGACCAGAAAGTTGACCTTCGATCTGGAGGATATGGAGATCGAGGACAATAAACTCAGATGCACGCTATGGGCACCGAACCTGGCGGTTCTTGATGGAGAGATCGTGCTCGGTTCCCTCGATATAAAGCTGCAAAAGGATGGATCGTGATGGAGACGGGAGCGGACGACATGGCCTCCGGGCCGCGAGACGGCGGCCCGGCCGGTGGCGGACTCGCATATTATCTGAGGGGATCCCTCAAGTTTCTGCTCTACATAAACTGGAACGTCTTCGCGGCCTCCTTGAACGCGTATATCGTCCTGATAGTGCTGGACAAGCTGAAATATGGTTTTGCCAGCTTTTTCTTCAACATGAATATATTGCTGGCCGTAGTCGTGGTCACGGGCTGCGTGGCCGTTTTAACTTCGAGCCTTACGAGAGATAGGGGAACCGCGACGACCCCGGCCCTATCCTGGAACAAGGTCTGTATTGCGGTGGTATTTCTGGGCGTAGCCGGGGCGATCATGATCTATTTCGGATCCGCCACGACGGGCGCGACCTTGATCGTGTCGCTGGTGGTGGGAGGGGTATTGATATACGTGCTGGCTCTGCTGCTGATTTTGGACCAGGCTCTATCCTGATTTCCGATCCCGCTCGTTTTGACGTCCGCATAAACACGCCGCGTCCTTTCCCGCCCCTTTGCGACGGTCCGGCACTTTGCCGTCACGAGCATGATGGTGGGGGTGTCTTCACAATCGGCCGCTCGCATGCGGAATCTTGACTGATCCATATCCGAACCGTAGGATGATATTTGGCATAATGGTAGGGATCAAAATTCAATGGACAGCTGTTTCCAGGCCAGCGTGATAGGGAAACAACAAAGGCTTCGTAGACAAGGGAGATGCGATGAACGTCGTTATTATGCAGAATGTTAGTCTGTGCACCCATCTGGCGCTGTCGACGTATCTGAGGAGCATCGCCAAGTACCTGGCGGCACGCGAGGAAGTGAACCTGTACCTGGTGGTACAGGGCCCGGTCGCGACCCTGCCGGAAGTGCCGCCGCGCAATATTTGCTTTATCGACGCCGATACCTATTCAATCAAGTCCAATTTCAGGTTCTCCTGGCTGTCGTATAAGGCCCTCAAGGAGCTGAACAGGGAGTCGAGTATAGACCTGATCCATTGCCTGTACCCCAATTCCTCGTTGATGGGAGCGGCCATGTTCAAGCACTTGTACTCGCCGGACGTGAAGATAATCTACGATGTCCGGAGCCCCTGGATAGAGGCGAGTATCGGCAGGTTGTCCCTGGGCCTGGAATCGATACTGTACCGCAAGATCGCCTATGCCGGCGAGGGCTTCCTGGGCCGCTTCGTGGACGGGTACATATTCATCACCAGGGGGCTGAAGGATATCTACGAGGAGATGCTGAAGGGAGACCTGGAGCCCTCGATACTCATCCCCTCGGGCGTGGACCTCGACATCTTCGCGCGCATGGATTCGTCATCGGTCAGGGACAGTTACCGTATCGATGATGACGATATCCTGATAGGATACGTGGGGGTCCTGTCGAGGGAGAGAGAGCTGGATTTCTCCATCAGGGCGCTGCACGAGCTGAGCGATGAAGATGATAGATATAAATTGATGTTCGTAGGTCGTGGAGACGACCAGGACAGGCTGCGGCATATCTCCAGGGAGCTGGGCATCCAGGAGAAGATCATCTTCACCGGGAGCGTGGATTACGAAATGGTTCCACAGTTCATCTCCGCCTTCGATTTCGGCTTATGCCATCTTCCGGACAAGCTGTTTTTCCGCCACAGCTTTCCCATGAAAGTCCTTGAGTACATCGCCTGCGGAACGCCGGTTCTCGCGTCCAACATAGCGGCACACCGCGATATCGCCGAGGATATCCCCATGAGCTTGTACGGCAACGGTAGCCCGTCCGAACTGGCGCGGAAGGTGATGGAACTCAATGGCGACAACGCGGAGGCAGAGGATAACATACACATGTTCGCCTGGCCCAATATAGCCAGCGACCTGGTTGAATACTACAGGGATATGACGGGATCCCAAGCCTGATGCCAAATGGATGCGGTTGAAGGGCTGAGACCCGAGGAAAAACCCGGATTACCACCCTTATTGAGGCGGATTCCCGCTGATACATGTATATATGTCGTCCTGGTTCTCGTCCTGGTAGCATTCTCGGTATTCGTCCTCATCGAGGTATACAGCGTGGACGGCCTTTTCTCATACGACCCTTACTATCACATGCACCTGTCCGAGTTGATGGAACGGGAAGGGGATCTGGTAACCGAGATCCAGTTCTACGAAACCGAAGAGGCTCCTCAATACGTGAGCAGCATGAGATCGCTCACGGCTCTGATACACGAATATACCGGCATTTCGTATTTAAATATCTATAAGGGGTTCGGTCTTTTCTGTAGGATTTTCACCGCGCTGGCCCTGTTCATCACCGCCGCTTATTTCCTGCGAAGCAAGAAATACGCCCTGATCGCGGTGATCCTCTTTCTGTCGTCGCCGTACATCATTTACAGGAGCTTCATCACCTTCCCTGAGAACCTGGTTATGCCCTTCCATATCCTCATCTTCTATTCCCTGATAAAGAGCCTGAGGGAGAAAAAGGCGGACCATATTCTGCCCGTATTGATCGCCGCTTCTCTTTACATCCATTACAGGTCGATTATCGTGCCGGCGGTTCTGGTACTGGTATTTCTGCTCTTCTGGAGGAGGATAAGATACACCGTCGGTCTGCTGGCGAGCATGGCGATTCTCGCCGCCCCCATACTGGTAAGCGCGGTGGAGCAATACGTGGCATATCTGCAGGTGAACGTAGGACCCAGCGCGGCCTGGAAACCTTATACAGTGGCCGATCCCAGCTATACCGTCCCCACGCTCAGTGGTTATCAATCTCAACTCGGAGCCCTTCTATTGCTCTTCTCCCTGCTGGGCATCCCCTTTCTCATACGCAAGATCAACGCCCAGAAATTCCTGCTGCTGGTATGGCTGGTATTCACTTTCGCGCTTACCAGGGGAAAGGCGATCGGCCTGTATGTACCCCCGGACAGGATGCTGGCGTATCTCTGCATGCCGGCCGCGCTGACGGCCGCGGTATTCTTCAAGGAGATAGTCGGACTTGAGGTTCTCACCTCGCGGGCCAGATACGTATTCGTGGCGGCGGTAACGGTGGTCCTGATCTTCTTCTTATTCGTAAACCTGCCCTCCGTACACGGCTGGGTCGGCGTGGGAGCGGACGAGCTGAACACGTCCGAATGGCTCAACGACAACGTGTCGCAGGACGCGGTGATTCTGCCCTTCGACCTGGACCTTATAACCATCGGTCTCGAGAGCTATAAGAACGTGGACGGCTTGAGCTATGGCGATTGGACGGAGATCTTCAGCCATCCGCTGGGCGTGAAGGACAGACTGAGGCAGTTGTATCCCGACAAGCGGATATATATCGTGACCGGAAACAAGGTTTTCTCGCTACATGACGCGGAGATCGTCTTCAGCGAGGGCGATATGAGAGTCTATACTTACTGGGATGAAGGAACATGAATACCCGCCAGCCTGTAGATGGGTTCCATACGAGGCGGTCCGGCGTGGACGGCTGCATGGAAAGGCGCGTTATTAATCGGGGAGGACAGCCTTGAAGGTACTCTTCGTAACGAGTGAGCTGTATCCCTGGAAGACGGGCGGAGTGCAGAACGTGGTTTATAACCTCGCCGCCCGGCTGGGGGAAGAGATCGATCTGGAGATGATCTGTATTCACCTCGGCGACGGCGAAGAGGGCCTGGACGGCTACGGCGACGGAGTCACCTTTCGCTTTATCGAGGACCGGGGAGCCGGCCCCCTCAAGTACCTGTACCGCAACCTGGCCTACATCCGGGCCGACGGTGGCCTGGAGGATTTCGATATCGTGCATTTCCATATCCTCCCAGGCGCTAACTGCGCGTTTCTTCCCCGCCATATCAAAAGGCGTTCGGAGGCCAGGCTCCTGCTCTCCGTGTATGATTGGATTCCCGATGAGCTGGAGTTCTATGATACGGGCGAGAAGGTGAGGCATCTTATGCATTGGGCGGCCGCGAAGCGGGGTCTCAAGAATTTCGACGGCTATATCGTGAACAGTTCATACGTAAAGGACATTGTCGAATCCTACGGCCTTACCGGGGTGACGATAATGCCCAACGGTATCGATATGGATGAATGGAGGACCTCGAGAAGGCTGGCCTTGCGAGGATCGACGAACATCCTGTTCTGGGGACGGCTGTTTCCCAAGAAAGGCGTGGATCACCTTATCAAGGCCTTTGCCGTGGTGACGCGGCGGTACAGGGACATTCATCTCTATATCGGAGGAGAGGGCCCCCACGAATGTCACTACCGGAAGCTATGCCGCCGTCTAGGCCTGGAAAACAGGACGACCTTTCTGGGAGGGTTGAGCAAGGATGACCTGAAGGCTTACCTGAATTCATGTGACTTCTGCGTCTTTCCTTCCATCTACGAGGGTTTCGGGATAGCGGTACTGGAGGCCATGGCGGCCTCCAGACCGGTCATCGTCTCCGAGAGGGGTGGGCAGGTCGATTTCGCCAGGCATGCATTCAACGCCTTACTGGTCGACCTCGACAAGCCCGACCAGTTGCCCCACGCGATCCAGAGCCTGGCCACGGATGAGCGCCTGAGGCGGGAATTGGGCGAAAACGCCGCGAGGACCGCCACCGAGTATAACTGGCGCGATATCGCCGGGCGTTATGTCGAACTGTACGAGAGCATGTTATCGAAGGGTGGGATATAAATATGGCGTTTCTCGACGGCCTCAGGTCCATAGCGGCACTGCTGTTTCTGATTTTCATTCCGGGCTTCGCCTGGACCTTGGTCTTTTTTAAAGAGAGGGAGGTGGACATTCTGGAGAGGTTCGTCTATTCCATCGCCCTCTCCATCGCCCTGATGGCCATAGCCCTGTTCTTCGCGAACCGGCTCCTGGGCGTGAGGATCAACGTTCCCAACTCCTTTGCAATCGTCGTGGTGCTGACCGCGATACCGTTCATCCATAGATTTTTAAGCAAGCGGGGACACTACGACAGATTGCGCCTGAGGAGGTCGCGGAACGGCTTGAAGACCTGAGGTATTCATGCCACGATAGCTTTGCGTCGACTCCGTTATTCTCGCGGGAATCAGGTTATCTTTGACGTCCGCATTTGGGAATCTATAAAATGGGTGGCGAATTTATGAGATATCTAGCGGAATCAGTTGATTAGGGGGTATTTTCTTGAAGGTAAGCCTGGTGATACCGGCCTACAACGAGGAAAAGGCCATCCCCGGCGTCATAAGGGAAGCCGTGGAGGTCTTGGAGGCCAGCCCGTACGAATGGGAGATAGTAGTGGTGGATGACGGATCCAGTGATGGCACCGCGGATATCGCGGTCTCCTTCCCCGAGGTGAACCTGGTGAGACACCCGTACAACATGGGAGGCGGCAGGGCTCGAAACTCCGGGATCGACAAGGCCACGGGGGACGTGGTCGTGATAACGGATGGAGATGGCACCTATCCCATGCAGGACATCCCCAGACTGGTGGAGGAGCTGGAAGACTGCGACATGGTCGTCGGGGCCCGCACCAGGGAGGCGGGGACGATGAAAGCGTTGCGGATCCCCGCCAAGTTCGTTATCCGCAAGCTGGCGGAGTTCATAAGTGGTTCCAAGATTCCGGACCTGAACTCCGGCATGAGAGCCATGCGCAAGGAGATCATGCTTCCATATTTACACATGCTGCCGCCCGGCCATTCCTGGGTGAGCACCATAACCCTGATTCTCTTGAACAGCGGTCGCAGCGTCAAATACGTGCCTATCGCCTACTATCCCCGCAAGGGCAAATCGACCTTTCATCCCATAAGGGATACTGGAAGCTATCTCATGACCATATTCCGTACAATAACCTGGTTCAGCCCGCTGAAGATATTCCTGCCGCTGGGCCTGCTGCTGCTTCTGGGGGGCTTCGCAAAGCTGATAGCTGATTTCGTGCGATATAACTGGTCCGTTACCCCGAGCACGGTGATCCTGCTGTTGGGAGGCTTGCAGATACTCGTTTTGGGCTTGATAGCCGATCTGATCGTAAAAAGGAGTGGGCCATGAGCGATAAAGTACTCATTACCGGAGCGGACGGTTTCGTGGGAAGGCATCTGGCGGCGTATCTTGCCGACGAGGTGGGGACGGAGGTGTTGGGCCTCGACCTGAAACCGGCCAGGTTCCCCGAGCCCTGGGACAGGTGTGGCTACGGGGAGTGCGACGTTCTGGATCGCGACAAGGTCTTCTCCTACGTGCATGGATTCAAGCCGGATTACGTGTTCCACCTGGCCGCCCAGAGCTCCGTACGCCTGTCCTGGGAGGAACCCCAGCTCACATACAATATCGCCCTTACCGGGCAGGCCAACATCTTCGACGCGGTAAGGGATACGGGCAGGGATGCGGTTCTGCACGTAGCCTGCTCGGCCGAGGAATACGGCCGGGTGAGCGAGGACGATCTCCCCATAACCGAGCGGCAGCCCTTGAGGCCGGCGAGCCCCTATGCCCTGAGCAAGGTGATGCAGTATTACCATGCCGTTTTCAACCACCAGGCTTACGGTACCCGGGTCGTTATCACCCGAGCCTTCAACCAGACCGGCCCGGGGCAGGCCCCCGAGTTCGTGGTCTCCGACTTCGCCAGGCAGATAGCCGAGGCGGAGGCGGGCGACAGGACCCCGGTAATAAGGGTGGGCAACCTGGAGGCCAGAAGGGACTTCTCCGACGTGCGCGACCTGGTGGGCGCCTACTGGCTCCTGGTCCAGAAGGGGAAGCCGGGGGAGGTGTACAACGTATGCTCCGGCTGCGATTATTCCATAAGGGAGATCCTGGACATGCTGCTGTCCCACAGCAAGGTTCCCATCAGGGTGGAGGTGGACCCCACGCGTATGCGCAAGGCGGATATCCCCGTTCTGAAGGGGGACAACACCAAGATGAGGGAGCTGGTGGACTGGGCCCCGGTGTGCGCCCTGGACAGGACCCTGGAGGATGTACTGGAATGGTGGCGGGAGGAGATACGGTCGAGGAAGGAAGGCGGCAAATAGCCCGCGGGGCACGGCGCGTCCGGACCGGAGGCCCGCCGCCTGTAGACCGGGATGGAGAGCACCTACGACGGCGGAGAGGCGGAGACTGATACGGAGGTCTATAAATGCAGGCTGTGATACTGGTAGGGGGGCAGGGAACGCGGCTGAGGCCGCTCACTCTGACCGTCCCCAAACCCATGCTGCCCCTGATGAACAGACCCTTTCTCGAGTTCCAGGTCCAGCTGTGCCTGCGGCACGGCATCTCCGACATCATTATGAGCACGGCCTACCTGCCAGAGGTCTTCGAGGAGCATTTCGGGGACGGCAGCGGCCTGGGGGCGAAGATGACCTACGTCACCGAGGACGAGCCCCTGGATACGTGCGGCGCGGTCAAGAACGTGGAGGAGTATATCAAGGGCCCTTTCCTGGTGTTCAACGGTGATATCCTGACCGATCTCGACCTGACCAACCTTATCGCCTATCACCGCGAGAAGGGCTCGAAAGCCACCATCTCGCTGACCAGGGTGGAGGATCCCACCGCCTACGGACTGGTGCCCCTGGACCGGTCCGGGCGTATAAATGAGTTTCTGGAGAAGCCGAGCTGGGAACAGGTGGTCACCGACCTGATCAACGCCGGGACCTACGTGATGGAACCCGAGCTCCTGGACAGAGTGCCGCGAGGTGAGCGCTACTCCTTCGAGCGGCAGCTTTTTCCCCAGCTGCTGGAGGACGGGGTGCCCATGTACGGCTTCGCAACCGATGCCTACTGGATGGACATCGGCACGCCGGCCAAGTACCTGCAGGCGCATTACGACATACTGGGCCGGATGATCCCCTTCGATTTCGCGGGAGACGAGATAAAGCCCTCGGTCTGGGCGGAGGAGGGGGCGGAGATATCCCCCGAGGCCTCCGTTTTCGGCCCCACCATAATCGGCTCCGGATGCCGTATAGCTCCCCATGCCATCGTATCCAGCCGATGTGTATTGGGTCCCGATTGCGAGCTGGGTGAGGGCGTGCACGCGGAGGGGGTGGTGATGCACTCCGGCTGCAAGGTGGGAGAGGAGAGCGTATTGAGCCGCTGCGTCATCTCCAGCGACGTGGAGATCGAGGAGAAGGTACACGTCGCCGATCAGTCCGTGCTGGGCGGGAGAGTAGTGGTGGAGAGGGAAAACGACCTGAAATGCGGCATCAGGGTATGGCCGGAGGCCCATATCCCGCCCTCCACATTGCACTTCTAGCGGGCTCTGGAAAAAGAGGCGGTTTACAGTCATAATATTACGGATGATGTAAGAGACTGCGTATTGATACGCCGACAAAGGAGGAAGGCTTGCGGATTCTTATAACGGGAATAACCGGCTTTGTGGGCAGCCATCTGGCGGAATATACTTTTAGCAAGGACGGCGTAGAGGTTTACGGGACCGTCCGCTGGAGATCCCGTATGGAGAACGTCGAGCATATCCTGGACCGGATTAATCTCGTCGACTGCGACCTGCGCGATGCCGCGGCGGTCAGGAACACTCTGGACGAGGTGAGGCCGGATTTTATCTTTCACCTGGCGGCGCAGAGCTTCGTGCCCACCTCCTGGAAGGCGCCGGAGGAGACCCTGACCACCAACATCATCTCCGAGCTGCACCTGCTGGAGGCCATGCGCGAGTCGAAGCTGGATTGCCGCATACAGGTGGCAGGCTCCAGCGAGGAATACGGCCTGGTACGCGAGGAAGAAGCCCCGATTACCGAGGACAACCCGCTGCGGCCTTTGTCCCCCTACGCGGTGAGCAAGGTGGCCCAGGACTTGCTGGCTTACCAGTACCATAAGAGTTACGGCCTCTTTACCGTGCGCACCCGCGCCTTCAACCACACCGGCCCCAGGCGTGGACACGTCTTCGTCACCAGCAACTTCACCCGCCAGGTGGCCATGATAGAGCGGGGAAAGAAAGAACCGGTTATCGAGGTGGGCAACCTGGAGGCCAGGAGGGACTTCACGGACGTCAGGGACATCGTGCGCGCCTACTGGCTCAGCCTGGAGAAGGGGGAGCCGGGGGAGGTATATAATATCGGCTCCGGCAAGGCCATCACCATCCGGGAGCTCCTGGACCTCATCCTCTCCATGACCGACGTGGAGATAGAGGTGAGACAGGACCCCGCGCGCATGCGACCCTCGGACGTCATGCTCCTGCTCACCGACTACGGCAAGTTCAACAGGGCCACGGGATGGAAGCCCGAGATACCCCTGGATAAAACGGTCGGGGACCTCCTCGACTACTGGCGCGAGAGGGTCTGACCCCGTCCCGTACGGCCCGGCGCGGTTTAATAAGCCGGGTAAGCCGCTCGCTTACGATTGATTCTATATGGAGCATATGCGAACTGGACTCTGTTCCTTTACCGCCGAGCACTCCGCAGATGTGACGGGCCAGGGATTGTTCCTCGAGGTCAGGCGCCATACTTCGATGACGGCGGGACCGGATCGGCCCCCGTGATGTCCCCCCGTAGATACCTACTCGCTGGGAGTGTATATCTGTTCGTCCTCGCTCCAGGCCTCGTACCAGCCGGAGTCGTAGCCCTCGCGGTAGCCGTCGATGTAGCCGAAGATGTATTCCTCGTTGGGGCCTACGGCGTCGAAGGGTTCCGAGTAATAGGGCGTCCCTGCGTAGTAGTCGCTGTACCCCATGCTATGTCCCTCCGCGAACCCCGTGTTGTAGCCGTAGTCGTAATCGGTCATGGTCCAGCCGTCGTCCTGCGGCACGGGGGCCGGCTCGGGCTGTGGTGCCGGGGCCTCCGGCTGGGGCTTCGCCGGCTGCGGTTCCGGCTCGGGCTGTGGCTCCTCCCCAGTCTCTTCCTCCTCCCCGTCCGGCTCCTCCCAGGCTACGGCCATCGTCTCCGGATTGACGGCCGTAATCCCCTCGCCGTCGGTCTTGAGCAGCCAGGCGTCTCTCATGCCGCTGCCGAAGGATACGGTATAGCCGGCCAGGATATAACCGCCATCCGGTGTCTGCCGCAGGGAATTGAAGCCGTCCTCGTAATCCCCCCCATAAACCTCGCTCCACATGTACTCACCGTCGCCGTCGGTTTTCACCAGCCAGCCGTCGCCGCCCTCGCCGTAGGAATCGCTCTGGCCGGCGAGAGCGTATCCACCATCCGACGTCTGCACTACGCTTTTCGCGCTGTCGCTTTCCGGCCCGCCGTAATTACGGCTCCACAACTCGTTGCCGTCGTCGTCGGTCTTGACTATCCAGGCATCCCTGCCTTCCCCCATGGAGTCGGTATAACCCGCCAGGATATAGCCGCCGTCGGAGGTCTGTTGAAGCGAGCTGGCCAGATCCGATTTAGTGCCACCGTAGGTATGGCTCCAGAGCTGGGTTCCCTCGGAGTCGGTTTTCACCAGCCAGGCGTCCCTCATATCACTGTCGGAGGATTGGGTATAGCCCGCCATGGCGTAACCTCCGTCGGAGGTCTGAACGGCGGTGGAGAAACGGTCGGTATTCTCCCCGCCGTAGTCCTGCCTCCAGAGCTCCTCGCCGTCCACGTCGGTCTTTATCAGGAAGCCGTCCCCGGCCTTGTCGGAGGACTCGGTATAGCCCGCCAGGATATAGCCGCCGCCGGAGGTCTGTTGGACCGAATTGGAGAGATAGGCCACCTCGCCACCGTAGGTCCGATCCCAGAATTGGGATCCCCGGGAATCGACCTTGATCATCCTGGCGTCGTTCTCCCCGCCCGAGGAGGGCGGCGTGAAGACAGCGACGGCATACCCGCCGTCGGAGGTCTGCTGGACGGAGGTGGCGGCGTCGTCTTTCTCCCCGCCACAGGCGCTGTCCCATACCAGGTTGCCCTGCGCGTCCGTCTTGACCACCAGGGCATCGCTTTTGCCGGAGTCGGAGGAGAGCGCTTTACCGCCCAGTATGTATCCGCCGTCCGCTGTTTCCCCCACCGACATGAAGGCATCGTCCAGCTTCCCGCCGAAGACCTTCTGGAAAGTGATCGTGGCCCCTCCGTCTCCCTTGAACGCGAAAACCAGGCCGATCGCCGCTCCGCCGGCGATCAACAGGGAGAGGACCACGACGAGCCACAGCTTGCCGCGTTTCCTGGCGGGTTTCTCCAGCCCCGGGATACCGGGGGCCGTCATCTCACCGGCGGCGGCGGCCGATACGGCCTGGTCGGGGGGCAGTCCGGGAGCCGCCGGTGCGGCCGTTATCGCCGTCGTTTCCACGCCGACTTGCGGCAGTGGAGCCTGCGTCTTGATGGTAGGCGGGGAAGGGGGCGGTACCACGACCGTGGGAGGAGAAACGGCCGCCGCGGTCTCCGGGGAGGCCTTTATTTTCTCGAGGTCCTCTTTCATCTCCCGGATATCCTGGTAGCGGTCCTCCTTCTTCTTGGCAAGGGTCCTGTCGACGACCGCCTGCAGGTGGGAGGGCAGGGAGGAATCGTGATCGCTTAAGGGCCGCGGTTGGTCGTGGACTACCTTATACATGGCCGAGGGGAGGCTGTCGGACAGAAAGGGATTGACGCCGGTGAGCATCTCGTAAAGGAGCGCGCCGGTGGAGAAGATGTCGGTGCGCCAGTCGGTCTTCTCGCCCCGTACTTGCTCGGGGCTCATGTAACCCGGGCTGCCCATAACCGTGCCAACCCTGGTCATGGTGGAGGAGCTCATGATGCGGGCGATGCCGAAGTCGGTTATCTTGGCCCGCCCGTCGAAGAGAAGGAAGATGTTGTCCGGCTTGACGTCACGGTGGGCTATGTCGTGGTCGTGGGCATAGGCCAGGGCATCGCATATCTGGCAGGCGATGTCCATGGCGCGCTCGGGCTCCATGGCGCCTTCCTGCAGGGCCTTGTGGAGGGTGATGCCCTCCAGGAACTCCATGACGATGAAAGGGGTGCCGTCTGCCTTCTCCACCCCGTACACAGTAACGATATTGGGGTGGGAAAGTCCGCCCGCCGCCTGGGCCTCGCGCGTGAAGCGCTCGAAGGCATCCTCTATCTCCTCCGGGCTGAGGCCGTCGGGAAGGACGAGTTCCTTCACGGCCACGTTGCGTTTGATGACCTCGTCGTAGGAGAGATAAACACGGCCCATAGCGCCGCGCCCTATCTCCCTGAGCACGCTGTAGTTGCCGATATTCTCGCGCATATCTCACCCCGTCGCTCCATACTCCCCGTTTATCGACGTTTGTCGATTATGATATCACGAGGGGGACCTTAAGGTCGTAGGCGGGGGTTTCTTGAGATAGTCGGGCCGTGGAATTATACTTCTAGGGATATGGACGAGAGGGATAAACCAAGGAGTGTGATATGGATTACGATGTGAGATACCTGGGTAAGGCCGATGAGGGAAGGCTAAGGACAGAGTGGGCGGAACGGGACATGCCCGTAATGCGCATGATAAAGGAGCGCTTCGAGCGAGAGAAGCCCCTGGAGGGCGTGAAGGTGGGAGCGTGCCTTCACGTCACCACGGAGACCGCCAACCTGGCCATAACCCTGAAGGCGGGAGGGGCCCAGGTGGCCCTTTGCGCTTCGAACCCGCTTTCCACCCAGGACGACGTGGCGGCCTCGCTGGTCAAGCACAGTGAGATACCGGTTTTTGCCATCAAGGGGGAGGATAACGATACCTACTACGAGCATATAAACGCCGTTCTGGACAGCTCGCCCCAGATGACCCTGGACGACGGCGCGGACCTCATATCCACCCTGCACGCGGACAGAGAGGATCAGGCCCGGCAGGTGTGGGCAGGGGCGGAGGAGACCACCACCGGCGTCATCCGCTTGAGGAGCATGGCTGAAAAGGGGGTGCTTCTCTACCCGGTTATCGCGGTGAATAACGCCATGACCAAGCATCTCTTTGACAACCGCTTCGGCACCGGGCAGTCCACCCTGGATGGCATAATGCGCGCCACCAACGTCCTGTTCGCGGGAAGGCGGGTGGTGGTATGCGGTTACGGAATGTGCGGCAGGGGGGTGGCGTCCCGGGTGCGCGGGCTGGGGGCCAACGTCACAGTGGTGGAGGCCGAGCCGCTGAAGGCGCTGGAGGCCGTCATGGAGGGCTTCGATGTCTGCGGAGGCCTGGCCGCGGCGGAGAAGGGAGATATCTTTATAACCGTGACCGGGGATATCCACGTCCTGAGGCGTGAGCATTTCGAGAGGATGAAGGACGGGGCCATAATGTCGAACTCCGGCCATTTCAACGTGGAGATAGATATCCCGGTCCTGGAGGAGATGGCCAAATCCAAACGCAGGGTGAGGGAGAACGTCGAGGAATTCGTCATGCCCGACGGCAGAAAGCTCTACCTGCTGGCCGAGGGAAGGCTGGTCAACCTGGCATCCGCTGAAGGCCATCCCGCCTCGGTTATGGACATGAGCTTCGCCAACCAGGCCCTTTGCGTGGAGTACGTCAAGGATCAGCACAAGTCGCTCGACCGGGTTGTATACGACGTGCCCGAGAAGGTGGACTCGGAGATAGCGCGCCTGAAACTGGAGAGCATGGGCATAGAGATAGACGATCTCACCGAGGAGCAGGACGAATACCTGCACTCCTGGGAGATGGGTACCTAGCTGCCGGAAACGGCCCGGGAGCGTAATCGTAGGGGCTCAACACCGTTGAGCCCGCAAGCAGCGAGGCCGGACAGTGGCTGGCGTCCATAAAGGCGCCGTTAGAGGAGTGACATCATAATCCCATGAGCGGTTTCAAGGCTGTGGATTGGAAGGACGGGAAGATGGTTCTTCTCGACCAGACGGCGTTGCCCTCGCGAGAGGAGTACCTGAGCCTTGATGACTGGAGGGACGTGGCGGAGGCCATTCGAACCATGCGGGTACGAGGTGCCCCGGCCATCGGTATAGCCGCGGCATATGGGGTGGCGCTGGCGGCCCGTTCTTCTGGTAACCCCGATGAGGAAGTGCTCCGCGCCTGCGAGGGGCTGTCGGGTACCAGGCCCACGGCCGTCAATCTCTTCTGGGCCCTGGAGCGTATGAGGCGAGCGGCGGTGATGGCGAAAGGACGGGAGATGGGAGAGGTCCTGCTGGCCGAGGCGAGGGCTATCGCCGAGGAGCAGGATGAAGCCGACCGTGCCATCGGAGAACTGGGCGCGGAGCTGCTGTCCCCGAGGTGCCGGATTCTGACCCACTGCAACGCGGGAGGTCTGGCCACCCATTCCCTTGGCACCGCGCTGGGGGTGATAAAGACCGCGCATCGTGCCGGCAAGGAGATATTCGTGTGGGTGGACGAGACCAGGCCGCTTCTGCAGGGAGCACGCCTCACCGCCTGGGAGCTGCGGCGGGAAGAAATCGAGATGGCGGTTATCTGCGACAACATGGCCGGCCATATCATGTCAAGGGGAGAGGTGGACGCGGTGGTGGTGGGGGCCGACCGTATAGCCGCCAACGGGGACACCGCCAACAAGATAGGTACGTACACCCTGGCCGTTCTGGCCGAACGGCACCGCATACCATTCTACGTCGCCGCCCCCTCCTCAACCCTGGACTCGGAGCTCGGGCAAGGTTCCGATATACCCATAGAGGAACGGGATCCCGGAGAGGTCACCGAAGTCGGGGGGCTCGCGGTTACGCCGCAGGGAACCCGGGCTCGTAATTTCGCCTTCGACGTTACGCCCTCTGGGCTGATTTCGGCTATTATTACCGAGGAAGGAGTCGCACGCCAGCCTTTCCGGGAGGCACTGAGGCGGTTCGTGAAGAAAGGCAGACGATGAAGGCGATGATATTGGCGGCGGGTCTGGGAACGCGGCTGCGCCCCCTGACGGTGGAGATATCCAAGCCCATGGTGCCCATCGTGAACCGCCCGGTGATGGAGCATATAGTGGAACTGCTGTACCGGCACGGCTTCCGGGACATATACGTCAACCTTCACTGGCACCCGGACGTGATTACCAGCCATTTCGGCGATGGAGCGAAATGGGGGGTCTCTCTCTCCTACTCCTACGAGGAGAAACTTCTGGGCACGGCGGGAGGGGTGAAGAAACTGGAAGGCGAGCTGGGCGACGGGACCTTCCTGGTCATAAGCGGCGATGCCCTGACCGACCTGGACCTGACCGCGCTGGTCGATTTCCACCGCGGGCACGGCGCGATCGCGACCCTGGTTACAACCCCTGTGAGCGACCCCTCCAAATACGGAGTGGTGATTACCGACGAGGAGGGTCGTATCACCGGTTTCCAGGAGAAGCCCAAGCGAGAGGAGGCCAGGAGCTACGTGGCCAACAGCGGCATATACGTATTCGAGCCCGGGGTGCTAGAGATGATGCCGGAGGGTTCCTTCTACGATTTCGGCTCGCAGCTCTTCCCGCGCTTCCTGGAAGAAGGGCTGGATTTCTATGGCTACATACACTTGGATTACTGGAACGACGTGGGTAGCCTGGAGGAATACAAGGCGGGCAATTTCGATGCCCTGAATGGTAAGGTGGATATCAAGATACCCGGCGTACGCATCGGCGAGGATGTGTGGATCGGAGACGAGACGGTGATAGAGGAAGATGTAGTCATGATGGGGCCCATCTGCGTCGGTTCCAACTGCCAAGTCAAGCGAGGGGCCAGACTTTTCGGCCCCCTGGTGGTGGGGGACAAGACGGTTATCGACCAGGGCGCCATCCTTTATCGCGGCATCAAGTGGGGCGACAGCTATATCGGTAAGGACGCTCATCTCATGGACAGTATCGTGGGGCTCAAGACGGAGATAGGGGAGGGTGCGGCCGTGCTCTCCGATACGGTGGTGGGACACCGCAGTATCATCGGTGACGGCAGTATCATCCATCCCAGCGTTAGCATCATGCCCGGCTCCGTTATCGAGAAAGACCTCCACTTCAAGGGGGAGGAAGACCGAAAAGACGGGGGCAAAGACCCCGAGCGATAACAACCCCAACCCTAAAACATCGGAAGATGGGGTCAGGCACTGACATCGGACATTTTCGTCCGAGCCCTCGTGACTGACCGGCAGCCCCCACACGATAAGGCCTCGGTTATAAGCGATAGATCCATATGGGCAACCCGCCTCGGGGCGGGAGCGTTTGGGTCACTTCGTCGGCGCGGGCGCCTCCTCGCGATGACGGTCACGTGATTTGAGACCCCATCCGGTGCTTTTCGGATAGAGTTATCCCCACTGGCACCGAGAATCGGTTGACTTTAATAGTTAACTATTATATGTTATAGAACATGATTAACTATGGCAATATGGCGGAACTGTTCTTCCCCACGCGCTGCGCCGGCTGCGGAAGGTATTCCGGCAGGCCGCTTTGCCTGGAGTGCACCGCCTCGCTTCCCCTGATAAGAGGCCCGGTATGCAGCCTCTGCGGCAAGCCCACGCTCTATGACGTGGAGGACTGCCTCGAATGCCGGGGCAGGATAAGATACCTGGATGCGACCGTGGCCCTGGCCGTCTACGAAGAGCCCTTGAGGTCGATGATCCACAAGTTGAAATATCGCAATGGGTGGAGGCTGGCGATGCCCCTCGGGGCCATGGCCGCCGTGCGGCTGGCTCCAATGCTCGGCGGGGACGAGCCTGTCGTTACCTACGTGCCCATGTACCGCCGTAATCGCAAGGCACGCGGCTACGATCATGCGGAGGAGCTGGCCCGAGGCGTGGCAAGGGCTCTAGGCTTGAAGGTTGAAACGCTCCTGGGCAGGACGCGCCCCTGCAAAGCCCAGAGCGGTCTGACCCATGAAGACAGGAGAGTGAACGTACTGGGGGCCTTCCAGGAGCGAGCCACGGCGGCACATGTGAGGGAGGCCGTGCTGGTGGACGACGTACTGACCACCGGTTATACACTGCGCGAGTGCGCTGGTGCGTTGAAGAAAGCGGGAGTGGAAAGGGTGATCGCCTGCGTTCTGGCCAGGGATCTGCTGGGCGAACCCACCCGCCGTCATGGTACGGGATAAATTGCAGCGCCTTTTTTTCGCGTAAATAGAACCCCCCGGGATGACGATAAAAATCATAGAGCCTAAGGAGGCAAGTGAGGCATGCGAATATCGGACAGAGAGATAGAGAACTCGCTGCGGTTTTTATCCCAGGAGCCCTTCGCATCGGGCGGAAAGCCGCACATTGCGCAGGATATAGAGCAGATGGTGCTGGGGCAGCTGAGGGAGATGCCGGATGTCCGGATGGACAGGGTGCTATCACTACGCACCGCCATCCAGGAGAAACGCTATTCGGTGTCCAGCGAGGACGTGGCCAAGAAGATACTTGGCCGCTGCGTTGCCGATCATATCCGTTGACGTGCAAGAGATGGTGCTCAGAAGAAAGGCGGCCCCTGCGGGGGCCGCCTTTGATATCGGTAGGGTCCGTAGCTGAATGGCCTCGATAAGGTTGGCTCCCTCCTGTACGCCGCCGCACAGGGTAGCCATATCGTACCTGGCGCCTTTCTCCTTGAGGATGCGGGCCAGGGAGCAGGTGAGCATGGGCCCGGAACAGGCCAGGGGGTGGCCTATGGCGATAGTGCCCCCTTGACGTTGACCTTCTCCGGGCCCAGTCCCAGCTCCCTGATGCCGTACAGGGTGATCACGGCGAAGGTCTCGTTTATCTCTCAGTACTCGATATCGCCAATATCCATCGCAGCTTTCTACAGAGTCATCCTGGAGGCGGGGAACGGACCCACGCCCATTAAACCGGGATCGACGCCCGTCCATTCCATGGATACGACCCTCGCCAGGGGCTTGAGTCCCAGTGAATCGGCCTTGTTCTCGTTCATAAGGAGCACCGCGGTGGCCCCGGCGTTCAGGGATGAGGAGTTTCCGGCCGTTATCTGACCATCGGGCTTGAAGGCCGGCTTGAGCTCGGCCAGCTTCTCCATGGTGGTGCTGGCGCGCATGGAGAGATCGGTGTCGAAGCGCTGCACGCTTCCGTCCTCCTGCTCCACCTCGACTGGAAGGATCTCGCCCGCGAAATAGCCCTCCTTTACCGCCCTTGCGGCTCTCTGGTGGCTGAACAGGGACCACTCGTCCATCTCCTCCCTGGTGATGCCAGACTGGCCATGGAGCTTCTCGGCGGTCAGCCCCATGCTCATAGCGGTCTGGAAATCGAGCTGCTTCAGGCTCTCGTCCTGGAAGAACCTGGGGTTTATAGCCATGAGGTCGGTGCTCCCCGGCGGATCCAGGGGAACGTGAGTCATGTGCTCCATGCCGCAGACCAGAACTAGGTCGGAACAACCGAGAATTTTATCCATGGAACCCTGGTGGAGGGCGGACACCCCGGAGATACATACCCGGTCCATTCCCTGTGCCGGGGTGGTCACGGGCAGGCCGGCCAGGAAGGCAATGGTTCGACCGCCCATGAGGTAGTACGCATCTGCAGGGCGCAGCCCACCAGGAGGTCGTCGATATCCTCCGGGTTCACCTGGTTGCGGGACAGTATCTCCTTCACCAACAGAGACAGCGCATCGTCCATCCTCAACTTGTTGAAGGCGTCTCTCTCCGGTTGACGGGACCTGGATCTGGAGTAGGGGGCTCTGAGCATGTCCACGATAACCGCTTCGGTCATCTTTTCCTACTTTGGTTACGTTTCCCAGAATATATTAATCGTAGGTTAATACTATTGTGGTTCCGTATGTCTTAACGGAACTTAGGCCCGGGCATAGCATATATAGATGCCGTAATGGCTCTCGCGCGACCCAAGGCCCGCTTATGAGCCGAGAGGTTCCGGGATCCGAGACCTTGCGGCTCTCCTTGAACGGTTGGGCTTGCCACCTGGGACCCGTTCGGATCATTCCAGCCTTATCCTGGGCATGAAGAGGGAGAGGGCGAAGGCCAGACCAGCCACCACCACCGCCGTAAACACATGTGGCTTCAACAGGGTCGGTGCCGGCCCTTCAGACTCGGGCCGAAGAGACTTATAATAATGGTGGAAGGTTTCGGCCCGGGTCTGTGGTTGAAAGTCGATGCTAGCCGCAGGCGAAACGACCCACGTAAGCCAACTTTTTGTTGGTGAGCATGGTGCGGCTTAGGGGTAAGACCTGCCCGGCTCAGATCCGGAGAAGCGCAATAGTGGCGGGCATTCCGGTAACCCTTGAAGGGCGGATTCCCGCTGCGAGCCGCTCAGCAGGCGAGTGTGGGGTCAAAGACCAGGTCAGCCGGGTTCGAAACCTTTTAATAAAAACGATGCTCCCCGCGGTTATACGCGGAGGCCTGGTGGGGGCCCCGCCGGAAGGGAAACGACGGACGGGGACCCTGCGATGAGACGGCGTATCGAAAAGCGAGTGGGATTCGAGGGATTGTGTGGAGGCCCGGAAACGCGGGGTTCATATGGTGGTGGACTTTCTTGGCACAGGAATAAACCTGTGGTAGGCTTATGCGAGTCAAAAACGAGATAAACCGGGGCAGCCCCGGGTATTCGATGAGCTTATATAGCTTATTTATAGGGATCGAGGTCGGCCCATACCGCACCTTGTAAGGGTATGGGCTTTTGCACGGAAGAGAAGGGAGCAAAGGTTATGCAGATCATCGTGAAAGGCAAGCACCTTGAGATGACGGATGCCCTGCGGAGCTATGCGGAGGAAAAGGTGGGCAAGGTAGAGAAGTACTTCGACCGCATACTCAAGACGGAGATCGAGATGAGTGTGGAGCGTAACCCCAAGATCTCGGATAACCAGGTAGTGGAGGTTACCATCTTTACCTCCGGACCGGTAATCAGGGCAAAGGAAAGCGCTTCGGATATGTACCAGGCTATAGACCTGGTCACCAGCAAGTTGGAGCGCCAGGCCAGGAAGGCGAAGAAGAAGATGATAGACAGGTCTCATCATGCTAAGAATCCCTTCAAGGAGCCATCATCCCTGCACCTGGAGGAGGAGGAGGAGGAAGAGGAAGAAGCCTTGATCGTAAAGACCAAGAGCTTCCCGCTCAAGCCCATGATACCCGAGGAAGCCTGCCTGCAGATGGACCTGGTGGGACACGATTTCTTCGTCTTTATAAATGCCGATACGGAGGAGACTAACGTGGTTTATAGAAGAAAAGATGGGAACTACGGCTTGATAGAGCCAGGAGGTTGATATGCGCAAGTTCCTGGACATGGTGCGGCAGGTGCTCGATTACGTGATACGACGCGGGGCCTCGATGCGCCTTTGAGATCCCGTCGGAGAAGAGTAGAAAGGCAATCATGAACAGGCGAGTTACAACCCTGGGCGCCCCGTTCCTGGTGGGCTCGTTGGGGGTCATACTCTACCTTACCTTGGTCTCCGACCAGCCTATATTCTGGTTCTCGGTGATCCTTCTGGGGATGCTGATCGTAATCTGCGAGACTCTGGGCGAGAAAATGGTATCGGGAGGCAGGTCCACCTACGGTATCATAGCGCTTTTCGGTGCTATCGCAGCTCTCAATACACCCTCGGCCATGATAGTCGCGCTGCTCGGTTCGTTACATCTGCTTCTTATACGTCGCAAAGACGAGCCGGGGAATATGCTCTATAGCGGCGCGGTTTATGCCATAGGTACCTGGGCGGCGGCCGCTCTCTATCACGCCCTGGGCGGGACCTCACGCCTGTTCACGTTCGGTGACGGAATGCGTTCCATAGCGCCTCTCCTGGCGGCGGCGGCGGCCTTCTGGGTCATAAACACCGTTTTCGTTGCCGTGGCCCTGCATTGGTCGAAGGGGGTGAAACCCAGGGATTTCCTGGCCTCGGACGCCTTGAGGCTGCTCCCCAACCAGCTCATATACGCCCTGGTGGGGTTGGGAGTGGGAGTTATATATGCCCAGAACGCCTTTCACCTGGACCCTCTCAGTGGAATGATTGTGGGCTCCACGGCCGAATCGCTGCGCGGCCTCTTCGCCGTGCTGTGCCTGATCGCGCTTCTCGGTGTGGCCTGGTATTTCAGCGGCAAGAACATCGAGCTCCTGGAGGCTTATGACCGCAGCATAGAGGTTCTGGTTACCCACCTGGAGAAGAGGGAGCCCTACCTCGACGGCCACGCCGTGCGGGTGGCGGAATACGCATCCATGATCGCCAGTGATATGCATCTGCCCTTTTATGAGGTCAACCGCATACGACACGCTGCCTTGCTGCATGACCTGGGGCGCCCGGCGATACCCCGCGAGATACTGCTGAGGCGTGGAGCCTTGAGCGAGGAGGAATTCGAGAAGGTCAAGACGCATCCTCTGGAGGGAAGCACGCTGCTCGAAGAGGTGGAGTATCTCTCCGATATGGCGGAGGCGGTGCGTCACCACCACGAGTATTACGACGGTGGAGGCTATATAGACCATATCTCCGCCGACACCATACCGCTGAGCGCCCGCATTATCGCGGTGGCCGACGCTTACGACGCTATGCTTCACCACAGGCCCTGGAGGGATGCCAAGGGCCCGAAAGGAGCGGCGGCGGAGTTGAGGCAGAACAGCGGCAGGCAGTTCGACCCCGATGTAGTGGAGCATTTCCTATCCTCCCTGGAGCGGTCCGCGGTGGTGGAGGAGGCCGGTGCCGAGACCATGGGGCGGGCGCCGGTCGAGGCGGAGCCGCGGGACAAAGCCGAACCTCGTCCTAGGGGGCGCAGGACGAAGCGGCGCGAGGAGATGCTGCGCGCCCGCCGGGAGGCGAGGGAGCGTATAGAGCGAGAGGCCTTGCAGGCCCTGGAGGAGCCACGGGATACGGAGAAGGAGGAAATGTATTCAGGCGGCGGAGCCGGCGATTACGCGGATACCACGGGTCGGGATCCCGGGCCCGTTGAGCCGGAGGAGAACCCGCCTCCGGAGGATAGGCCACCCGATGAGGGGGGTGAGAGGCCGTGAAATTCGACCGCGAGAAGGCGTTGCGCTGGTTGTCCAGCATCCTGTGCCTGTTGGTACTGGCGGCCTGCATACCTTTCATAAAGTGGGGCGACCTGGATCCGGGAAGAACCCTGGGGCTGGTGGCCATACTGGCCTTCTTCGAGACGTGGCGTATCCAGTATCGTTGGGGAAGGCCGCTGCGCCTGGGCATGGCCGTCACCCTATGCGTCATGGCCATAAGGCCCCTCCCGGAGGCGGTCTGGATATTCTTCCTGGGAAGCATGCTGGGCCGGGGGGTCTCAATGGCCATCCACAAGGAGGAGGAGAGCGATTTCTTCCACATCGTGCAGCGTACCTATATCGTGGCCTTGACCGCCCTGGTCTACCAGGTGATTATCAACCTGGGATGGAATTTCACCTGGAATCCCTACCCGCCCAATTTCTTCGGGCCGGGACCGGCCAGCGCCACGGAGTTCTTCACCTATTACAATCCCGCCGTGCTCCAACGCGCCCTGGTCTTTCCCATCGCCTTTATCGTTATGGCCGTAATCTTCTATCTGGGCGAGGTCTTCACGTCTTCGGTGGAGACGGGGATGACGCTCTCCGGCAGCTGGAGGGTAATCCTCCCCCAGCATATGCGGCAGACCTTTCCCGCCTACCTCGCCATCTCGGGGGCGGGCGCCCTCATGGCCCTGTATTTTCCCCGCATCGCCTGGTTCAACTTTCTGATCTTTTTCATACCCTTGTTGCTGGTACGCCTGGAATCCAACCGGGACAAGGAGCTGGACGAGAGATATTTCCAGACCATGCGCATCATTGGCGATGCCTTCGACCTGGCCAGGGGCCTTCCCGGTCATTCCGGCCGGGTGAGCAACCTGTCCGCGGAGGTTGCCAGGGAGATGGGCGTGGCCAGGGACCTGACCCGCAATATCCGCTACGCAGCCGCGCTGCACGATATCGGCCGCGTCGAGTTCGAGGGCGATGAGGAGGCCAAGGGACACGCGGAGCGGGGCGCGGAGGTGCTCGAGCAGGTACCTCGCCTCCAGCCTATCGCGGATATTGTGCGTTACCACCATCCCGGTCCAGGTGATGAGGCTGGAACCCAGCGCCTGGAGATGGGGTCGAAGATTATCGGAGTGGTCAGCGACTACGACCTGCTGACCAACCGGGCCTCCAACAAGCTCTCCTCGGAGGAAGCATTGAAGGAGATGAGCGTGGAGCGAGGAAAGCTCTACGATTCCAAGGTGCTGCGAACCCTGGCCCAGGTGGTGGAGACGCAGGCCATGGCGCGTCGCCGCCCGGAGAGGGAGATCCAGCAAAGAGCCAAGGTCCTCGAGAAGGAGGAGCTGGGGGAGAGCCTGGAGGAGATATTCCGGGATAAGGAGTAGATGCCTGATGCTCAAAGCACTGGGCAAAGTCCTGCGCATGGGGGAGCGCAAGCGGCTGGAACAATTTATGGAGATGGCCCAGGTCGTAAACGACCTGGAACCGGAGGTCAAGAAGCTAGGCGACCAGGAGCTCAAGGCCAAGACGGATGAGTTCAGGTCGAGGCTGGATAAGGGCCAATCGCAGGACGACATCCTTCCCGAGGCATACGCGGTGGTAAGGGAGGCGGCGGTCCGAACCCTGGGGCAGAGGCACTTCGACGTCCAGGTCGTGGGGGGCATAGTCCTGCACCAGGGCAAGATAGCGGAGATGAAGACCGGGGAGGGTAAGACCCTGGTTTCCACGCTTCCCGCCTACCTCGACGCCCTGCAGGGGAAGGGCGTACATATAGTAACCGTAAACGATTACCTGGCCCGACGCGATAGCGAGTGGATGGGAACCATCTACAGGTTTCTGGGTCTGGAGGTGGGGCTTATACAGGCCCAGATGCCCAAGGATATCAGGAAAGTGGCCTACGGGGCGGATATCACCTACGGTACCAACAACGAGTTCGGTTTCGATTACCTCCGCGACAACCTGGAGGCGAATCCCGAGCGCATGGTACAGCGCGGTCACAATTACGCCATCGTGGACGAGGTCGACTCCATCCTGATAGACGAGGCCAGAACCCCGCTCATAATATCCGGTGCCTCGGAGGAATCCGCCCGCCTCTACCGCCAGTTCTCGGGGGTGGCCCCGCGCCTGAAGGAAGGCCAGGACTACGAGGTGGAGGAGAAATCCCGCACCGTGGCCGTGACCGAGGAGGGCATCCGCAAGGTGGAGGGTATCCTGGGGCTGGATAACCTCTACGATCACGTCAACACGCCCCTGGTTCATCACCTGCAGAACGCCCTCAAGGCCAAGGAGCTCTACCGGCGTGACGTGGATTACGTGGTCAAGGAAGGGCAGGTGGTCATCGTGGACGAGTTCACCGGCCGCCTCATGCCGGGCCGCAGGTGGAGCGATGGCCTGCACCAGTCCGTGGAGGCCAAAGAGAACCTCAAGGTCAGGCAGGAGAACCAGACCCTGGCTACTATCACCCTGCAGAACTACTTCCGTATGTACGACAAGCTGGCCGGCATGACCGGCACGGCGGCCACGGAGGCGGGCGAGTTCGAGGAGATATACGACCTGGAGGTGGTGGTTATCCCCACCAACGAGCCCATGATACGCGAGGACAACAACGACGTCATCTACAAGAACGAGGAGGCCAAGTTCAACTCCGTGGTGGAGGATATCGCATCCTGCTACGAGAGGGGCCAGCCGGTCCTGGTGGGAACCATATCCATCGAGAAGTCGGAGATCCTCTCGGATATGCTCAAGAAGAGAGGCATCAAGCACCAGGTCCTCAACGCCAAGCAACACGCCAGGGAGGCGGAGATAGTGGCCCAGGCCGGGCGCCTGGGAACGGTTACCATAGCGACCAACATGGCCGGACGGGGTACGGATATCATGCTCGGGGGCAACCCAGAGAAGATGGCCCGTAAAACAATCACCGGCAGGTTTATAGACAGCGAGGAGGAATGGGAGGGCATCCTCGAGGAGGTAGGCGAGGAGGAGTGGAACCAGGTTTACCGGGAGACACTCGGTGAATGCGAGGAGGAGAAGAGCAAGGTAATCGAGTTGGGGGGCCTGTACGTTCTGGGCACGGAACGCCACGAGGCCAGGCGCATCGACAACCAGTTGCGGGGCCGTTCCGGCCGGCAGGGGGATCCCGGGTCCTCACGATTTTACCTGTCCTTGGAGGACGACCTGATGAGGGTCTTCGCCGCTAGCGCCGTATCCTCCCTGATGGAGAGGTTCCGTTTTCCCGAGGACGTCCCCATCGAGAACAAGATGGTTACCAAGGCCATAGAGACGTCGCAGAAGAACGTGGAGGCCAACAACTTCGAGACAAGGAAGAACCTTCTCAAGTACGACGATGTCATGAACACTCAGCGAGAGGTTATCTACGAGGAGAGGGATAAGATACTGCTGGGTCAGGATCTCCAAGCCCAGGTGGAGGAGATCATACCCGACGTGATAGAGGACGTCCTGATGAGGTATATCGATCCCCAGGCGGATCCCTCGGACTGGGATCTCGAGGGCCTCTTTCTGTACATAAAAGGGCTATTCCCGGCCAGCTTCGATATCGGGGATATCGACATGGAGGTGGTGAGCCCGGAGGGTCTCAAGGAAGCCCTGGTGGAAGACGCTACGGAGGCTTATTCCAGGAGGGAGGAGGAGTTCGCCGAATCCGGCGAGGACATAAGGGACCTGGAGCGGCTGGTAATGCTCAGGGTCGTCGACAACCGCTGGAGGGATCACCTCTACGATATGGATCATCTCCGGGACTCCGTAGGCCTGCGTTCCATGGCTGGTCGCGACCCGCTTATCGAGTACCAGAACGAGGCCTTCAGTACCTTCCAGGAGCTCACCTTCAACATCCAGGAGGAGTTCCTACGCTACATGTATCACGTCAAGGTGGTCAAGGCGGAGGAGCGACCATCCCTCCACCTGGTGGAGGAAGGTATAGGGGGAGAGAAGAAGAAGAAGCCCGCGCAGGCCCGCTCCCAGAAGGTGGGGAGAAACGCTCCATGCCCCTGTGGGAGCGGAAAGAAGTACAAGCACTGCTGCGGCAAGAGCGTTTGATTATCATGGGAAGACGCCGCCGGTCTCCGGGGCTTACCGGAGGCGGCACAGCTGGATTGTGAGATCGGATAGGGACTTGGATAATGCGAGGTTGATAGGATGCTTGGCGATCATGTAAGCGAACTGGAGGGGTTGGCCGGCAGGCTCGTGAAGATAAAGGAGTATCTTTGACATAGAAGGTAAAAGGAGCCGGGTGGCCGAGCTCGAGAAACAGAGCGCCAGGCCCGATCTCTGGGATGACCAGGAGAATGCCCGGCGCCTGTTGGGGGAGCTCTCCAATACCAAGGAACTGGTGGATAGCTGGGAGAGGCTATCGGGGGACAGCGGGGAGTTGGGCGAGTTGATCCAGTTGGCAAGGGAGGAGGATGACTCCAGCCTCAGCGAAGAGATAATCCAGGGCGTGGAAAGGCTGCGACGTGAGGTGAATCGGCTGGAGGAGGAGAGTCTCCTGGGCGGAGAGCTTGACTCCCACGACGCCATCGTCAGCATCCATCCTGGAGCGGGTGGGCTGGAATCCCAGGACTGGGCTGAGATCATGCTGCGGATGTACCTGCGTTGGGCGGAGTCGAGGGGGTTCAAGGTGGATCTCAACGACGTGCAGCCCGGGGATGGAGGCGGGATTAAGAGTGCCACCTTTACCATTCATGGCCACAACGCATACGGTCTTTTCATGTCTGAGAAAGGCGTTCACCGCCTGGTGCGCATCTCCCCCTTCGACGCCTCGCATCGCCGCCACACCTCCTTCGCCTCACTGGACGTGATCCCCATGCTGCAGGAGACGGGCGAGATCGAAATAGACCCCAAGGATCTCCGCGTGGAGACCTACAGGTCGAGCGGGGCCGGGGGGCAGCACGTTAACGTCACCGATTCGGCCGTGCGCATCACCCACGAACCCACGGGCATTGTCGTTTCCTGCCAGAACGAGCGTTCTCAGATATCCAATCGTCAGACGGCCATGCGCATATTGGAGGCACGGCTGGCTGAGCGGGTGCGGCAGGAGCGGGAAAAGAGGATAGAGAAGCTGCGGGGCGAGAGGAAGGATATCGGCTTCGGGAGCCAGATACGCTCCTACGTACTCCATCCCTATCGCATGGCCAAGGACCACCGAACCGATCTGGAGATAGGCAACGCGGACGCCGTGCTGGACGGCGACCTGGACGACCTCGTCGACTCCTACCTGCGCTGGAAGGCCACCCCCGACTAAGATGAGGCCAGGCGCTTACATCGGACATTTTCATATCGAAAGCGTGGGAAAACACCCGTCCTCGAGCCTGAGGGGCACCAAAGGACAGCGGCGCCATCGCAACCGTTTTTACTCTGGACCTGCAAAATGTCAGATGTGAGTGACCCCGTCTTCTGAGGTTTTTGGGTGCAGGTGTTAGTATAATAGGCGCTTTGAAAGGAGAAGGTGACGGTGAACGAAAAGCGTGGCTACGACATCAAGGTGGATCTGCACGTTCATACCATTTCAAGCGGGCACGCCTATTCCACGGTGGAGGAGTGTGTGCGAAGCGCCTCGGAGAAGGGGCTGGAGGCTATCGCCATCTCCGATCACGGGCCGGCTATACCCGGATCCGGCAACCTTTATCATTTCCGGAACATGAAGGTGTTGCCGCGTTGCTGGCATGGCATATGGGTATTGCGTTCAGTCGAGGCAAACATACTGGATACGGAGGGAAACCTGGACCTGCCGGACAAGGTCCTCAACAGCCTGGACGTGGTTCAGGCCGGCCTTCATCCCTATACCGGATACCAGGGTGAGAGCCGGGAGGAGAATACGGAGGCCCTTATAGGCGCCCTGTCACATCCTCTGGTGGATGTCATCGCACACCCCGACAATCCCAACTATCCCGTGGACATGGAGAGAGTGGTGGAGGCGGCGGTCGGTGAGGGCAAGGCACTGGAGATAAACAACAGCTCCTTTGTATATACCCGCGACGGCAGTGAGGAGATATGCTTGGAGATGGCTCGGGAAATAAAGCGAAAAGGAGGGTACGTAACGGTGGGAAGCGACGCTCATGTGGCCACTTTTGCAGGAGAATTTTCGCGGGCGGTAGAAATATTACTCGAAACTGACATAGCTCCTCATAGCGTGATAAACTACTCCATCGGGAGGCTGGCGGATTTTCTGCGGTCAAGGGGCAGGGAGCTTATCCTGGAGTGAGGGAGAGAGGTAGCGAAGAGGGAAGGAAGTCGATATGAGCGTCGATACGAGAGGATCGGAAGGTGTCGGTTTGAGGGAAGGCGAAGCGAGGGAGATGCAGGGCAAGCTGGAATCTGTTTCCAGAGATATCCGTTGGGATATAGTCCGCATGATAGGGCTAGCTGGAAGCGGGCATCCCGGTGGCTCCCTCTCCTGCGTGGAGATACTCGTATCTCTCTATCTCTATAAGATGAACCACAACCCCAAGAAGCCGGACTGGCGCCTTCGCGACCGTTTCGTACTCTCCAAGGGACATGCGGCTCCCGCCCTCTACGCCGTGCTGGCCAGGTGCGGATATTTCGATCGCGAGGAGCTGTGGAAATTGAGACAGCTCGGTTCCATCCTGCAGGGTCACCCGGACAGGATCGGCACACCGGGGGTGGAGATATCTACGGGATCCCTGGGACAGGGGCTCTCCGCCGCCTGCGGCATGGCCCTGGGATTGCGCATGGAGGATATGACCTCGATGGTCTATGCGCTGGTCGGCGACGGAGAGAGCCAGGAGGGGAATATCTGGGAGGCGGCCATGCTGTCGGCCCACCATTGTCTGGACAACCTGGTGGTGATCACCGATCGTAACAACATGCAGATCGACGGCAGGTGCTGCGAGGTGGTCAGCATGGATGGATTGGCCGACAGGTGGAGTTCCTTCGGCTGGGATGTCCAGGAGGTGGACGGCCATGACGTTCTGGCGCTCTGCGACGCGCTGGACCGCGCCGGTGGGACTCCGGACCAGCCGAGCATGATAATAGCCGATACCGTGAAGGGAAAAGGCGTTTCCTTCATGGAAAATGTCCTGGAGTTCCACGGCAAGGCTCCCACCCTCGAGCAGATGGAAGAGGCTCTGAAGGAGATCGAGCGCTCTTGATACCCGATAGAGGCAGTAAACACACCCGCGAGGGATACGCGGAGGCTCTCCTGGAGCTGGGAGAAAAGGATCCCCGTATAGTGGTGCTCGATGCCGACCTGGCCAAGTCCACGAAGACCGAGAAATTCGCACAACGTTTTCCCGAGCGCTTCGTGGACTGCGGCGTGGCCGAGCAGAACCTCATGACCACCGCCGCCGGATTGGCGGCCACCGACAAGATCGTTTTCGCCTCCACCTTCGCCATGTTCGCTACCGGGCGCGCCTACGACCAGGTACGCAACACTATCTCTTATTCGAGGCTCAACGTGAAGATATGTGCTACCCACGGCGGTATAACTGTGGGCGAGGACGGCTCGTCCCATCAGGCGCTGGAGGATGTAGCTCTGATGAGATTGATACCGGGCATGCAGGTGGTTGTTCCCGCGGACTATATCGAGGCCCGCGAGGCGGTGAAGGCGGTGGCCTATATCGACGGGCCCTTCTATGTGCGGCTGGGTCGGCCGAGCGTGCCCGTTCTCTACGATGACGATTACCGTTTCGACTTCGGAAGGGCCGTCAGCATGCGTTCCGGGAAGGACGTGAGCATCATGGCCTGCGGGCTGATGGTCTATAAAGCCCTGGTGGCGGCCGAACAGCTGGCGGACGAAGGTATAGAGGCCGAAGTCTTGAACGTGCATACCATCAAACCCCTGGACGAGCAAGGCCTGCTGGAATCGGTATCGATAACCGGAAGGGTGGTTACCTGCGAAGATCATACCGTTTTGGGGGGTTTGGGCGGGGCGGTGGCCGAGTTGCTGGGAGAGAGGATGCCCGCGCCCATGCGCCGAATAGGGATAAGGAATCATTTCGGCGTCTCCGGCAAGGCGGATGAGCTGGTGGAACATTTCGGCCTCAGCCCCCGTCACATCGCCGAGGCGGCACGTGACCTGTGCGAGTCGGGATAGGATCGAAAGAGCGGATCGAGAGAATACGAGGAGATGATGACGCGTGATCCGTATGAGAAGGGTCACCAAGGTATATAAGGGCAACGTATTCGCACTGGAGGACGTTACCCTGGACATCGAGAAAGGGGAGTTCGCCTTCCTGGTGGGACCCTCCGGCTCTGGAAAGACGACCTTCATAAAGCTTCTGATCAAGGAGGAGGAACCCACCCAGGGGCAGATATACATTGCGGATACCAATATCGGCCAGATGCGCAAGTGGAAGGTACCCTACCTGAGGCGTAAGATGGGAACGGTTTTCCAGGATTTCAAGCTGTTGCCCCACAAGACCGTATTCCAGAACGTGGGATACGCCATGGAGGTGACGGGGAAGAGCCGGCGCCTCATCGACCAGCAGGTACCGGAGGTTCTCAAGCTGGTGGGACTGGGCCACAAGCTGGATTCCTTCCCGGACGAGCTCTCCGGCGGCGAGCAGCAGCGTGTGGCTATAGCCAGGGCTTTCATCAACCGCCCTCCTATCCTACTGGCCGACGAGCCCACCGGGAACGTCGATCCCTCCCTGGCCGAGGGTATCGTGCGCCTGCTTGAGAAGATCAATTCCGGCGGCACCACGGTGATCATGGCCACCCATGACAAGCAGATAGTCAACGCCTTCCGCAAGCGGGTGATCGCCATGGAAAACGGGCGTATAATCCGCGACCAGGACAGGGGCGTGTACGGATATGAATAGCGTAAAGTACTTCACCTCCGAGACCTGGGCTTCCCTGCGCAAGAACATCATCCTGGCCGTGGCCGCCATAGCCGTGGTCTGCGTTTCCCTGGCCATCCTCGGGCTGGTGGTCATGGGATGGGACATGTTCAGCAACATGATAAAAAACGCCGAGCGCAAAGTGGGGGAGATCGACATATACCTGACGGACCTGACCATGGAGGAGGAACGCCAGGCCATACAGGATTTTATCATCTCCATACCGGAGGTTGATCCCAACACGGTGGTTTACAAGACCAAGGGAGAGGCGCTGGAGGAGTTCAAGGAGCGCTTCTCCGACCAGCCGGAGCTGTGGGAATACATACAGGAAAACCCCCTGCCCAACTCCTTCGAACTCATGACCAAGGACCCCAAGAACGTGGGCGTGGTAGTCAGCAAAATCGATGTCGAGTCGCCGTACAGGGAACGCATCGAGGATATCCGTTCGGCCAGTTCGGCCATCGAGAAGCTGGAGAATATCTTCGACAAGTTTCGCCAGATAGGCATCGTGGCCGTGGTGGCGCTGGCCGTGGTGGCCATACTGCTGGTGTCGGTAACCATACAGGTGGCCATCTTCGCCCGCCGCAGGGAGATCGGCATCATGAAACTGGTGGGCGCCACCAACTGGTTCATCCGCTGGCCTTTCCTCCTGGAGGGGGTTTTCGAGGGGCTGGTGGGTTCGCTGGTGGCCGTCCTGGTGGCGCTGGCCGTAAAGGTGTGGATCCTGGACAGGCTTGTCGAGAACCTGGCATTCTTAAGGCTGTCTTTCTCATCGGGCCTGCTCGCGGTGCTCATCCCCTGCATGCTGGTGGGGGGTATAGTTATCGGCGCGCTGGGCAGCGCCTACGCTCTGGGGCGTTTCCTGGAGGTGTGATCCTCCTCATCAGGTACAATAGAACTGGCGAGATAATCCCATGAGAGAAAAAATGACCCGCCGCGAGAGGAATATCCTCATCCTGGTGGTCGCCCTGTCCCTGATAGTGGTGGCCTCCTGTTTCGCCTTGCCCTATATCCTGCGATCCAGGGATTCCTCCACCTCTTCGTCGGGCGAATCGGGCCCGGAATCCGAAAACCTCGTGGAGCTGCTTGAGGGCAGCGAGGCCTACCGCGACGCGCGGGACATCGTGGAGAGAAATTACGTGGAGGAGGTGGACGGCGACGATCTTCTCGAGGCGGCGGAGAAGGGCATGCGCAGGATGGCCGAGGAGGGCTACGACGATGAGGAGCTGGTGGAAAGGGGCATCGTGGCCATGATAGATTCCCTGGAGGATCCCTTCTCGTCCTACATGGACGCCAGGCAGGTGGAGATGCTGGATACCCAGCTCGCCGGGCATTTCTCGGGTATCGGGGTGGCCATGCAATCGGTGAAGAACGAGATCCGTGTGGTGGAGGTGCTCAAGAATACTCCGGCCGAGGAGGTCGGCCTGCAGGAGGGAGATATCATCAGGGAGGTTGACGGTGCCGACGTGACGGATATGGCGCTGGACGAAGTGGTGATGCTTATCAGGGGCCCCGAGGGTACGACCGTGAACCTGGGGATCTTGAGGGCACCCTCCTCCAGCCTCGAGTATTACGATATCGTCAGGCGGGAGATAGAGCTGCCGGTCATAGAATACGAGATGAAGGAGGGAGACATAGGGTACCTCAGGCTGACGGACTGGACCGAGGACGTTGATGCAAAGCTCACGGAGGTATTGAGGGAACTCAAGTCCCAGGGGGCCAAGGGCCTGGTGCTGGACCTGCGGGGAAACACGGGGGGCTATATGGATCCGGCCATCCGGGCGGCGGACCTCTTTCTGCACGGCGGCGTGATAGTGACCAGCAAAGGCCGCATCGGGGGCGCGTCCAACGAGTACGAGGTGGACGACGCGGTGGAGTGGGACCTGCCCGTCGTGCTCCTGGTGAACCGGGGCTCGGCCAGCTCGTCTGAGATCTTCTCCGCCGCCCTGCGCGATAACGACCGCTGCCTCCTGGTGGGCGAGACCACTTTCGGCAAAGGCTCTATCCAGAAGTTATACCGGCAGGATGACGGGACCGCACTGAAGCTGACCATCGCCCTCTACTACACTCCCTCGGGGATCAACATCACCGACGAGGGCATAGAGCCGGACGTGTTCGTCAAGAACCCAGTGGTGGGGGATGAGGATCTGCAACTGCGGGAAGCCCTCGAGTTGGTCTCAACAGAGATTTGATCGCTCAGTTGGAGGGCGGGGATTCCACGGCTACATTCAGTATAAACTGGAACTCCGTCAGCTCCCTTTCCCTTACCGAGCCCCTCTGTTCCGCCACCTGGAAGAAATGCACCTTGTCATCCGATGCGACATTTCCTCCGCCGCGCCCCTCACCGCCTCGGAATAACCTATGGGCGATGTGTCGGATACCTCCCTGAATACGAGCATTTTCACCCTCCTTTTCTTCTCCCTGTTCGGATACTCACCCGCGAAGGCGGTGAAAAGGTTGCCGTCGCGAGTGAGCGCCGTTGAGGACCGGCCGCTCGAAGAGCCGGTCTACGATATTGTTCCCTCTTGATCGCGATGAAAACCAGTTGGCCCATCCACCGCGAATACGGGCATGCCGGTGCTGGTGATGCAGCGCCCCTGCGAAGAGCTGGTTGAAATCCAGGCGTCATGTAAGGGGCGAAAGAGGGGTTAGCAGACGGTCGGGATTATCGTATTCGAACTGCAATAGGATAGAATTGCCGTAAGACTTGACGCGGTGAGCATGAACGAGATAGCCTTACGGCTTATGGCGCGCAGGACCCCGTGGCAGCCCGAGTAGCGATGGAACGTCGCGGGGGTGCGCCGTCCGTTGAAATCCTCGTGGGCGGCGGGGGTCCGTCGGGCTGGAGAGAAGTTCCGGGGCGACTCGAGGACGTTGGGGTAGAGAGAGCGGAACGCAATCAGGAGGTAATGGGGTTGACCGGAGGCTGCATGGGAGAGGTACTGGTGGTGAACCTGTCCGATTGCGACAGCGAGAAGCAGGAGGTACCCGAGGATGTTTACCGGGATTTCATAGGGGGCTATGGGCTGGGCGCATGGTATATATATCGTGGCCAGCCCAAGGGAGTTGATCCCATGGGCGATAAGGCCGTCCTGGGTTTCCTCCCCGGACTTCTGGGGGGTACCTCCGTGCCCTTCAGCGGCAGGTTCATGATAGCGGGCAAGTCCCCCCTTACGGGTGGATGGGGCGACTCGAACGGCGGAGGTCATCTCTCCCCCGCCATAAAGGCCGCGGGATACGACGGGATATTTGTCACGGGCGTTTCGCCGGATCCCGTGTATGTAGTGATCAGAGGAAAAAAAGTAGAGATAAAGAGCGCCTCCCATCTCTGGGGAAAGGATACGGTGGAGACGGAGGAGATAATCCGGAGAGAGACCGGAGACCCCAGGCTGCGCGTGGCCTGCATAGGACCGGCGGGTGAGAAGAGGTCGCTACTGTCGGGGGTGGTTACTGAGGGAGGAAAGAGCGCCTCCGGCTCGGGGCTTGGGGCGGTGATGGGCTCCAAGGGACTCAAGGCCCTGGCGGTAAGCGGCAGACGGGAGACGCCCCTGGCTCGGGCCTTGGAGCTCGGAGAGCTCAACCGCCATTACCTGGACGGTTACGGCCGTTCCTCGTATCTGGGTCGAGCGGCTGCCAGGAGGATAAGGATTCTCAGCAGCCTGCCGCGTTTCGTGCCCTCCAGGCTGTGGCGCAAAGCGCCGGTTCTAAAGGAGCTGTTACGGGCTTACGGCACGGCCGCCTGGACGACCGCCGCGGTGGGTCTGGGCGACTGCCCGGTAGGGAATTTCGCCGGCGGAGGCTTTGTCGATTTTCCCTTCAATGGCAGGGCGGGGGCCGTAAGCGGATGGGAGCTCGAGCGTTACCGCGTCAGGAGATACCACTGCCACGATTGCCCCCTGGGCTGCGGTGGCATATACGTTCTGGAGGAGGGTCCTTACGCGGTGGAGCAGTCCCTTGGGCCAGGATACCGGGCACTGGCCGCCTTGGGGCCCGACTGCATGTGCTCCGACCTCAAGGCTATCTTGTACATGAACGACCTGCTCAACCGGGCGTGTATGGACGTTGAGGCCGCCGGGGTGGTCCTGTCCTTTGCCATGGAATGTTTCGAGAAGGGCGTTATATCCACTGCGGATACCGGGGGCCTCGAGCTGACCTGGGGAAACAGCCGGGCCATGGTCGAGATGGCAAGGAAGATGATCAGGAGGGAGGGGCTGGGAGAGATCCTGGCGGATGGAGTCGACAGAGCGGCCCTGAGCCTGGGAAAGGGATGCGAGGAATGGGCCATGAGCGCCGGCGGCAATGAGCTGGCCATGCACGACCCCCGACGCGACCCCGCGGTGGGCCTGTCCTACGTCGTGGAGCCCGTGCCCGGACGTGTCGGTATATATGGCGCTCCACGTGCCGAAGTACAGGAGCTGGAATTCGATATGGAGGAGGCCGGCGGGCTTGCCCCGGAGTTCACCGGGGGGGGCGGAGGTGAACGGGAGGGGTCGGGTAGAGCGCTCGCTTTACGTAATCACTGGTCGCGGCTGCTGGACTGCTCAGGGCTCTGCCGCCTCGGAGCGGCCACCAGCGAGCTTCCGCTGGTGGAGTGGTTGAACGCCGTGACGGGCTGGGATCGTGATTTCGCCTTCTATCTGGAGGCGGGGGAGAGGATAGACGCCATCAGGCAGTGTTTCAATGCTAGGGAGGGCATAAGGCCGGAGAATATCGGCCTGCCAAACCGGGCCAGGGGAGTACCGCCCCTGGAAAAGGGACCCCTGGCGGGCGTGACCATCGATATCGAGTCCTCGCTGCATGCTTATCACGAGGCCATAGAATACGATCCAGAAAAAGGTTGGCCAAGCGAGAGGAAGCTGCGCCGGCTGGGCATGGTCTGGTGCCTGCCGGGCAAAGGCCAGAGGATGCAGTTCTTCCGCTAGCGAACGATATCACCAAGAATGTCAGAAGACGCGGTCAGCCCCGAAAATCTGACATTTTCGTGAATCGGGAAGTGAATGATCCAGACGATATCGCTCTCTTGCGATAAGCCTCAGGCATGTATCCAGGCCTGATCCCGGTGCCTAAGGCATGGCGCGAACGCTGAGGTTGTTCGCGGCAATCCATGATTCCCGTGATAAAGCATGAATATGGCCATAGCTCAACCCCGCTAGTTTGGCAATTTGTGGGTGATAATTTAAGATAAAAGATGCGACCCCACAAATATTTCACATCGGGTTGCATCAGTAAGCGGGGACTATTGAAAGGGCATTCACCGGGCAGATCGAAACACATACACCGCAACGTTCGCAGAGTTCGAGCTCTATTTCCGGCTTGTCCCGGTTCACGGTAACCGCTCCGTAGATACAGGCGGAGCATTTACCGCAACCGTCGCACTTGTCCTAGCTCAAAACCAGGCGAAGGGTATCGGGCTCGGCGGCTGAGGCCATGAAACGGGAGAGGAACTCATCGAGGTTATATATTTGGGGCAAGGCGAGTCCGATCATATCCGGAACCCGCTCGTAGCCTTTTCTATTTATGAAGCGCCCGACGCCTACGATCGTATCCGTAAGAGCCTTGTAGCCCTTGTATTGGACCGCGCTCTCGAGGGCGGCCACAGTCGCCCCGAACATCAGGCGTTCGACGGCGTCCTTCCAGGTCCAGATGCCACGCTGCTGATGATGTGCAACTCGGTTCCATTGGCCGAGAGGTAGGCGACGTAATTTCCGAGACCTCTCAACCAGCGTCCGTAGCCGAAAGGGACGTTGATGGGAGGGCTAGCCGTCTGCATATCCAGAGAAGTGATCCGGAAATCGCTGTAGACGTGTAGCGCTCCCGCGCCCCGGTCCCACATCTCGGCGATATAGCGGTTCCAGTATACGTCGTGGTTAAACCCGAGTTTCAACCGGAAGGGAATCCCGAGGTGACCGTCGAGCGCCTCTAACGCCAGAGGAACGGCACTCTCGAGGAAGGTGGCGGTGTCACTGGGGGACAGGGACATGCCGCAGGTCCCTCGATGGCATCCGAGCCGGCTTCCTCGAGCTGCGTTATCATCACCCTCAGGGCTACCTCCGCTGGCGGCGATATCTCCTCGCAGGGGGACAGGCCGCTCCAGGGGTTGACCATGAATACGCCTCCTACGATCCGCGCGTCCTCACTCTCGGCCGGATCCTTGGAAGCGCTTACGCATTCGACGGCTTTCTCCAGGGGCAGAAGCCCCGAGTAATAGTTCATGAGAGTGCAGCGGTCGCCTATACCATAGTAAAACCAGTTGTCCGGACGGGGCGGAAGCTGCGCCAGTGGATCCAGACAGACGTGTTTTAGAACCAGCGCGCCTACGCCGGCTTCGATACAGCACTTGATGGTATACGGTGCCGAGGCGATGGGACCCGCCGCATCTGCTATCGAATTCTTGAAACGCATCCCCGAGAACTCGACTTCCATTTCAGGCATTGTGTCGTAGCTCCACTTCACTTGCCTTACATCCCGGTGCTATCCCCCTTCAGGCTGGGGGTTGACGGCGGCCAGGAGCGTCTCAATACGGGATTTGTAACAAGCCCACGATTCGTCCCCGGATCTAATCCGTGTCATCTTATTGTTCATGAACGCGGTCAGCCCGTCGAATGACGAGTATCCGTCAATATAATGACAATGTGTTCGATATTCGACAGGCTGACCCAATAAAAAATGGTGGAGGCGGGGGGAGTCGAACCCCCGTCCAGAAACCCGGCCCAGTGGGCTCTACGAGTGTATTCGCCGGTTACATTCGCCCCCGGGAAGCCCGGCGAAAGGCTGACCCGGTGACTATCCCGTTAAGGATGTCCCTAAGCCCTTACGGGAGTCGGGCTTCGGTGATCCCGCTAAACGACGCCCCTTCCCCGGTCGCGGGCCTCCCGGAGAGGAACGGGTCGCGTTATTACGCGGCCAGAGCTAACTCGCTGTCAGCATCTATTGGTTTTCCCGATTCTTAACGGGGTTCGGGGCCCCGGCTCGCTCCCGCTCGAACCGCCGATCCCTGTCGAAGCCGTTTCGCCCCCACGTTTTCAATGTCCAATGGATAATCGATATCCTACCAATATTTTAGCACCTGAAGTCCGAGGCTGTATCGCACACGACCATGGCGGGCACGATCGCCGGGCATACCCCGGCGCTAAGTTCTCTACCTTTCCCGGCCCTTCTTACTGCCAGTTTTCAAGGTTCTCTCCATGTCCCGCCGGGCCTCCCTTTCCATGATGTCGCGCCGGCGGTCGGCCTTCAGTTTTCCTTTGGCCAGCCCGAGTTCAACCTTTATCTTTCCCCGGTCGGTCGTGTACAGGCTGAGCGGGATCAGGGTATACCCCTTCTCGGCCACCTTGCCCTCCAGGCGGCGTATCTCATGTTTGTGCATGAGAAGCTTCTTGTCCCTCAAGGGCTGGTGGTCGAAGGCGCCGCCGTGGCTGTAGGGGGCGACGTGCATATTCTCCAGGAACAGCTCTCCGCCCTTGATCCTGGCGAAACTGTCCCTGAGATTGGCCCTGCCCTCACGGATGGACTTGACCTCGGAACCCAGCAGGGACAGGCCCGCCTCGAATTTTTCCTCTATATGGTAGTCATGCCTGGCCTTGCGATTCTCGGCCAGCGTTTTCAACCTGCTCATGATTCCTCCACGCAAGGGTCTTTGTGACTATGATAACCCAGCCCGTGGTGGCTTGTAAGATACCCGGGCGGATTCCACATGCTGTTGGACGGGATCGCCCCATCCACGATACTCCTTCGAGGCGAGTCGGCCCTTTCGAGATCCCTGCTGCGTAACAGGCCGGCCTAGCCCTTTTCCGATAAGGGCCAGAGTTTGCCGTCGCGGTACAGGTCTCGGAAGATAGGTCCCGCGCTGGCCAGGATGGGATAACCGTGACCCGGCAGAAGGATATCGAAATCGTAGTCCGCTATGCGGTGCAGGGAGCGAACGGCGGCGGCGGGGTCGGGGGTGAACTGGGGCGGCGGACCCTCCATGACGCCGTTCTCGTTGCGTATGAGATCGCCGCTGAAGAGAATTTTCTTCTCACGGTTGTAGAGGCATATGCTGCCCACGGTATGTCCCGGGGTATGTACGACCTCCAGGCCTCCCAGGATGTCCAGGGCGTCGCCGTCCCGCAAAGAACGGTCCACGGAGAAGTGCCGGTAGCGGAAAAAGGGCCAGAGAAAGGTGTAGAAGACCAGCCGGGAGGTCGCAACCTCGAACCTCTCGTAAGGACGTTCCCCGCAGGCGAAGGGCACATCCTCCTCGTACATGGCGATGCGCGTCCCGTAGCGCCTCTTAATCCCGGCCATCGTCCCCACGTGATCTCCATGATAATGGGTGGCTACCATGAGGTTTATATCCCGGGGCCTGGCTCCGAGCCCCCTCAGCCCGAGGTGTATACAGGGCAGATCGACGGGGAAACCGGCATCAATCAGCGTCAATCCATTATCGGTGACCAGATAGATGTTGGATCCGAAAGATCCCTTCACATGGTACAGGTTTTCCGCCAGATTGGTCGGCATTGTCCGCTTTTCTCCTCTCATTCAACCAGAGTTCTCGATGACGCGGGACTTAAAAGGCCGCCGCCCACCCCCCTTCCGCAAACGCGGGGATACGACCTCCCACCGGGTGGCATATCCCGCATTATAGTCCCTGGACGGCGGTATGCGCCAAGACATCATCTCATGCTGGAAAGGGCGGGGGTACGCGGGTGAGGCGGGCGAACCGCCGGAGGCGCTTGAATCTCGACCCGAGAGGCTTATGCGTACCGCGGCTCGATCCCCGATGAGGCCTTCAGATCGCGCTCCCGGGGACGCGCGGGAAGGAAGGCTATATGTCCGCGATATGTCCGCGGGGCGGTTGATCCAGGGCGGTATAGGGGGTAGGCCGGGCCTATTCCCTCTCGGCCAGGCGCCTTGTCAGGGAGACTCGCTCGGCCCGCAGGCGATTCCGGAGCCTCCTGAGGCGCCCGGGGTACTGCTGGTCGAAGGAACCCTGGCAAAGGCGTTCATCTATGAAGCCGGCGGTACGCAGGGCCAGGGCCATGGTAGTCAACTGGGGATTTACGCCGAGGGAAGTGGGAAGCACGCTGGCGTCGCATATGAAGAGGTTCTCCACCTCCCAGGTCTCACCGGATGGCTGTACCACGGACCAATCCGGATCGGAACCCATACTGCAGGTTCCCATGGGATGATAGGCGGTCAGGCCATAGATGCTGGCGCGCTTGATAGAGATGCGCGCCAGGCGCTGCAAGTCCTTGGGACTGGACAGTTCCTTGAAGCCGTCGATGGGCGTCTGTACGCTCCTGGCACCCGCGGCGAACCAGATCTCGGCCAGGAGCAGAATGGAGCGCTTTACCCTGTCCAGGTCCTCGCGACCTATCTGGTACAGGGTCAGGGGCTGCCTGGCGGAGGGTCCTGCCACCACCTTGCCCACCGAGTCGTGCTCGCAGATCATGGAGCCGAAACTGCCACAATAGGGGTAGTCGAGCATGGCCCTGGAATGGCGCCTGCCCACCCAGGGTATGGAGATGGCATAGACGAAAGGCGGCAGGGTAACCCCCTCCAGCATGATGCCCTCGGGGGCGAACTCGTCGACGTAGGTGCTCTGGGGTATACCCTTGGGGTTACCCAGCTTCTCATCCAGGATAGCCGTGACGCAGGCACAGGGGTGGATAGACAGGTTCTTTCCCACCTGTCCCGATGAGAGGCAGAGGCGGTTGTGCATGAGCAGGGAGGGAGACTGTACGGCCCCACCTGCCAGTACCACCACCGCGGCCTCCACCTCGATACGGTGGCTTTTCCTGCGCGTGACGGGATCGATAAACCGGCCCCGTACGCCCACCGCACGTCCGGAGCGTACCAGGATACGCTCGGCACGGCAATTGGTGTATACATCCGCTCCCGCTTTGACGGCGTCGGGTATGTAGGAGACGTTCACGCTTTGCTTGGCGCCGGAGGGACACCCGTAGGCGCAGACACCGTATCCCTCGCAGTCCTTGGCATTGCGAGGCAGAAAGCCACCGGAGTAACCCAGTCCCTCCGCCGCTTCCAGGAATATTAGGGCGTTCTTCCCGGCGACCTCGGGATCGGCGCGCTTGACAAAGAGGTATTCCTCCACCGCGCTGTAGAGAAGATTGAGTTCGTCCTCGCTTATGTCTCTCAGCCCACGCTCCAGGTGCCAGCGCTTGAGGACATGGCGGGGTATGCGCAGGCAGGTGCCCGAGTTCACGGTAGTGGTGCCGCCCACGGTCTTACCCTGGGGCAGGAGGACAACCGGGAGTCCCAGGGTCACGGTCTGGCCGCCGTCGCGGTAGAAGCGGGTGAAGGCCGCTCCGGCCCGGAAATCAAAGTCCTCCCTGGTGAAACAGCCGCCTTCCTCCAGCACCACAACACTGTAGCCCTCCTCGGCCAGCTCCTTGGCTATGGGGCCGCCTCCCGCTCCGGAGCCGATGATTACCACGTCGGCGTCCCTGCTTATGTTGCCCGGTACCTCCCTCGGTTTTATTATCAACGCGTTACCTCCCTCTTGGCCGCTTCCTCGCGTAGGGCTTCTACCTCGAACCCCAGATATATCTGTACGTCGTCACGGTTGTAGTGGGACATGTAGATGGGGGTACCCAGAAGCATCGGTATAGCACTTACGGTGGCGAAACGGCTGGAGAAAAGGGACTGGATAAAATCCTCCGCCTCCTCTTGCGGCAATGCGTACAGGGACTTCCCGCGCAAGAGCAGGCAGAGCCCCTGCAGGATCAGGATGAGAAAGAAGTAGAGCAAACGGTAAGCGGGCGTCCCATTTGTAAAGAACTCCTCTCCGAACTCATGTAGTTCGCGCGGGTCCGGCTGTGGCATTCCCGGCTGTGGAGAGATAAAATAGGGCGCGAGCGCGTTCATTCTCTGCAGGCAATAGCTCTTCATTCCTTCCACCTTCATGTATAATCCCGGTTATCCAGGTCAAACCTCTTTCTCCACTGAACATTCTAGCTGTTCCCTGTATAAGGGGTCAATGAAGCATCGCCGCTCAGCCCAGGCGCGTGGCGGGATTGCCGGGCCCCCGCGCTGTGCTACAATTTATTGAAATCCGGATGCGGGAAAAGGGCAATGCCGCGCCCGGCGCGAACATGTGATATCCTCCTTGGAAGTGCTAATCGATACAATGGTCTGGGAGGGCGACAGGTTTTGAACGAGTCCCCGATAGGAGTATTCGATTCGGGCGTCGGCGGCCTCACGGTCGTAAAAGCCATGATGAGCAGGCTGCCGCGGGAATCTATCTGTTATTTCGGAGATAACCAACGCGGTCCTTACGGCCCCAGGAACCTGGGGGAGATACGGGATTTCGCTCATGAGATCGCCGCTTTCCTGGAGAGCATGGGAGTCAAACTCATCGTCATCGCCTGCAACTCCGCCACCTCGGCCGGCTTGCTGGACGTGCAGCGCGAATGCCGGGTGCCGGTGTTGGGCGTAGTCGAGCCCGGGGCCAGAGGAGCCGTGCAGGCCACTGTAAACCGCTGTATCGGGGTTATAGGAACCACGGCCACCATCAAAAGCCGAGCCTACCAGAGGGGGATACGCGTCCTGGACGCCGGGGCGCATGTACATTCCCGCGCCTGCCCCACCCTGGTGGAATTCGTGGAGAGAGGTGAGGTGAACGGTCCCGGTATAGAGGGGGAGATAAGGCAATACGTCAGGCCGCTCGTAAGGCGTGGCGTGGATACCCTCGTCCTGGGTTGTACCCATTACCCCCTCCTACGCGAGGTAATCGGCGAGGTGATGGGAGAGGACGTGCGCCTGATCAGCTCTGACGAGGAGGTGGCCAGGGAGGTAGAGGAGAACCTGGTGCGGCGTGGCTACCTGAGGGAATCGAAGTCACCGCCGGCGCACCGCTTCCTGTGCTCGGGCAGCGTGGAGCAGGCCATAAGCCTCGGCCGCATGTTTCTGGGGCCGGAGGTGGAGAGGGTTGAGAAGGTGGATCTGTCGTTGCAAGGGGTGAGATTATGAGGTTGGTGATACTGGGTTCCTCCGGGACCTATCCGCGACCCGGCGGTGCATGCAACGGCTTCCTCATCCAGGAAGGGGAAACGAACCTGATACTGGATTTGGGTAACGGGTGCCTCTCCAATTTCCTCCTGGAAGCGGACCTTACTTCGTTGGACGTGGTGGCTGTATCCCATATGCATATAGATCATTTCGGCGATCTCTACCCCCTCTATTACGGCCTGCGTTTTCACCCTGACAAGCCTTGGGGGATGCGCCTGCTCATACCGGAGAGAGGACTGGATATCATGGGCCGTCTTCTGAGCGAGGACGCGAGAGCCTATCTTACGAGGATATACGAGGCGGAAACGGTGGCGGCCGGAAGGGAATACACGGTGGGAGATATGAAGCTGACATTCCACCCCACGCGACATCCCGTGGAGAGCTATGGTATAAGAGTGGAGGGGGAGGACTGGGTGCTGGCATATTCCTCGGATACCTCTCCCTGCGCGGGGCTGGATGAAGCGGCCAGGGGGGCGGACGTGTTCATATGCGAGGCGACGATGTCCCCGGAGAACGCCGACAAGGCGGAGGAGTACGGCCATATGACCGCGGCCCAGGCCGGGGAAGCGGCGGAAAGAGCGGGGGTGGGCCTTCTCATGCTCACCCATGTATGGCCTACCCGGGATCCGGCGGACGCGGTGAGGGAGGCCGGGAAGGCTTATTCGGGAAGGGTCCTGTACGAGCCGGAGGGCTGGTCGATGCATTGGGGAGGTGACTCTGATGCCCAGGAATGAAGGAAGAAAGGCGCGGGATATGCGGCCTATGAAGATCGTGCGCAACTGCATGATGTATGCGGAGGGATCCGCCCGGGTGGAGATGGGCAATACCATCGTGATATGCACCGCCAGCTTGGAATATCGCGTACCCCAGTTCCTGAGGGGCACTGGGAAAGGATGGGTGACGGCGGAATACTCCATGCTTCCCCGCTCCACCCAGGAGAGAATCAACAGGGAGTCCTCGATCGGAAGGCAAGGGGGCAGAACCCTGGAGATACAGAGGCTTATAGGCCGATCCCTGAGGGCGGTAACCGATCTGGAGGCACTGGATGAATATACCCTTTGGATCGACTGCGACGTTATCCAGGCCGATGGGGGCACCAGGACGGCGGCGATAAACGGCGCCTACGTCGCTCTGCACGACGCCTTTCGGGGCATGGTCGAGAACAGGAAGTTGAAGGAGCTTCCCCTCTCCGATTTCGTAGCGGCCGTGAGCGTGGGCATGGTCGACGAACGGCCTCTCCTGGACCTCGATTTCGAGGAGGATTCACGGGCGGACGTGGACATGAACGTGGTCATGACCGGCGACGAAAGGCTGATAGAGATACAGGGAACAGCGGAGAAAAAGGCCTTTACCCGTGGGGAGCTCGACGAGATGCTGCAGCTAGCCCAGGAGGGCATCCAGAAAATGATTGATCTGCAGAAGCGGGTTTTGATGTCCGAGAACGGGATCGCCGCTTCGGGGGATTGAAAGTGATCCGTAAACGGCTGGTTTTAGCCACCCGCAACGCCGGAAAGATAAAGGAATTGCGGGACCTTCTGAGGGATATGCCCGTCGATATCCTTACCCACCGTGATCTCGATGGATGGCCCGATATGGAGGAAACAGGCGATACCTTCGAGGAGAATGCGGCCATCAAGGCCGAGACCATGGCGGCGTGGAGCGGCTTTCCAGCCCTGGCGGACGACTCGGGGCTGGAGGTGGAGGCGCTGGGAGGCGCCCCGGGGGTTATAAGTGCTCGCTATAGCGGGAGCGAGGGGGGTGATGCCGCGAATATCGCCCACCTGCTGTGGGAACTGGAGGGGATACCGCAGGGAAAGAGGGGTGCCCGTTTCGCCTGCGTGCTCACCCTGGCGTATCCCCCCGAAGCCTCCCTGGAGGTCAGGGACATATGCGAGGGGGATATTATGCAGGAGCCAAGGGGTGAGGGCGGTTTCGGTTACGACCCCGTATTCCTGCCGAGGGGCATGAGCCGCACCATGGCCGAGCTCACCCGTGAGGAGAAGAACGCCATCAGCCACCGCGGGAAGGCGCTGCGCCGCCTGCGCGCGCTACTGGAGGCGGGCCAGCCCGCATGGTTCTGGGAAAAAGGCTGAAGGCCTGGGCCCTCAGCCTTAGCTTTGGAGCGGGAGACGGGATTCGAACCCGCGACACCGAGCTTGGAAGGCTCGTACTCTACCAACTGAGCTACTCCCGCATGATGACAGACCATATTTTATCATAGCAGCACCCGATGTCCGATGCCGGTGAACGAACCCATCCCCGTGGATCATGAGCGCCCAGAACCCAAAACGTCAGAAGACGGGGTCACTAACATCGGACGTTTTCGGGGACTGGAACATGAATGGCCTCAACCGTATCGCTATCCTGCGATGAGCTCCAGGCATCAGGCCGTGGCTGACCCCGGTGCATGGGGTGATATAATCTTGGCGTCGGGGTGTAGCGCAGCTTGGTTAGCGCGCATGCTTTGGGAGCATGAGGTCGGCGGTTCAAGTCCGCCCACCCCGACCAGATTTTGAGGCCATGAACACCGGTGCTCTTGATCGATGTTTAGGGGGGAGAGAGATGCCCGAGGAAACAGGCTGGTTTGTACCGACCATACAGTTTGGAAAGGAGGACGTTTTTCTCTTTGAGGATTGGGAGGAAACGCCGGTAGGGCCTTACAGGGCCGTCTTTCATTTCAACCCCGACGATTTCCGCACCCTCTACGCCTCCACGCCGGAGGGTGGGGATTTCGTCTCGAGCGTTCACCGCTTCGACGAAAAAAACGTAGTCGAGGTGAAATCGAGGCGAAACGGCGGCAGGTGGACCATAGAGGCGGACACGGGGGATAAGGGCCCGCTGAAGATAGAGATAGACTACCGCGAGACCGGCCTGCTCAAGCTGGTGAATCCCATCGCTGCATATACTCCGAAGGCGATCGCCCGCAATGCCCTGTACTGCCGGCTGCTTCCCCGTATCGCCGGCCCCATGCTGGGGATTGACTCCGACCAGAAGATCGCGGCGGAGACGGAGATGGGACGTAAGGGCTGTTTCCAGATGTACAGGATCTACAGGGTTATCGCCGCCACCTGCACCTGGGGCGACAGGGATATGGGCCCCCTCGAGGATTGCTGCTACGATCACGACATAGGCGGTTTTAAGTTAACCACCAAGCCCATTATCAGTTATCTCACCCTCTATCTGGACTAGCCCGCCTCCGCGCGAGAAAGACAGGGGAGGTCGGGAACTTGTCGGCAGGGCATAGCGGAGATATCATTAACCACTGAGCAATCAGCGATCAGGCTCGACCCATGTGGGCGTGTATCACGGGGACGGGTCGATGTTGGTCGAGGGGAGCCGGTGGGATGCTCAAACCTACTCGGAAGGATCTGCGCAACATCTTCCACAACGTGGGGGGAGTCCTCATGCTGCTCGGATTATGCATGCTGGTCCCCCTCATCATCAGCGTGGTCGCGAAGGAATGGGGGACGGTCATCGATTTCGCCATCTCCGCTTTCGTCACCGTCGGGGTGGGCAACCTGCTCTATTTCGGCCTGCGTTCCCGCGGCAGGGTCACCTGGAACCAGGGCCTGGTTATCGTGGCTCTCTCCTGGTTTCTGGCCATGCTCTTCTCCGCCATCCCCCTCTACCTGTCTGGCCATTTCGCCTCCTATCTCGACGCCTGTTTCGATTCCATGTCCGGCCTGGCCACCACCGGCCTGGCCCTTATCCACGACCTGGATCACCTTGCTTACGGCATGAACTTCTGGCGCCATCTAATCATGTTCCTGGGTGGCCAGGGGATCGTCATCCTGGTCATAGCCTACTTCGTCGCCGGCTCCAGCACCGCGACTCAGATGTACACGGGCGAGGGCCGGGAGAGCATCATGCCCAACGTTATCGAGAGTTCCCGCTTCATATGGAAGGTCAGCGTCATCTACTTGGCCGTAGGCACCATTTCGCTGGGCCTCTGTCTGCTCTTCCAGGGCATGGCGCCCGTGCGGTCCTTCTTCCAGTCTTCCTGCTTATTCATGGCCGGATTCGATACCGGGGGCTTCACCCCCCAGGCACTGAGCATCATCTATTACCACAGCATGCCGGTGGAGTTGATCACCATAGCCTTCATGCTCCTGGGCATGTTCAATTTCGCCGTGCAGTACGAGGTATGGAACCGCCGTCCCCGCGAACTGGTCAGGAACATCGAGACGCGGACTCTTACCTTCACCGTCCTGGCCACCATGGTGCTGGTGATAGCCGGCTTGTGCATAGTGGGGGCCTTCGGCTCCTTCGAGGCCACCCTGCGCCGGGGTGCCTACCAGCTAATATCGGGCCACAGCGGTACCGGATTCATGACCGTATACGGCACCCAGATGGGGATGCGCTGGGGCGAGATAGCGCTCTTCGGGCTGATTATAGCCATGGGCCTGGGGGGCTGCGCCTGCTCGACATCCGGGGCTATCAAGGCTTTCCGGGTGGGGGTGGTGTTCAAGTGGCTGAAGCTCAAGATAAAGCAGGCCCTGTCCCCGGCCTCCGCGGTGGTCATAGAGCGCATCCACCACGTAAAGGATTTTACCATGACCGAGGGGCTGGTCGGCGCCGCTCTGCTGACCACCCTGCTCTACATCGGGCTCTACCTGCTAGGGGCCCTGGTAGGTCTATTCTACGGCTACGGCTTTACCGCCTCCGCCTTCGAGTCGGTATCCGCGGCGGGCAATGTGGGCATGACCACCGGCGTTACCCATTACACCATGCCGGTATTTCTAAAGATCGTATATATAGTCGAGATGTGGGCCGGAAGGCTGGAGATACTGGCCGTGGTGGCCATGTTCGCCTACTTCTTTAACTTCCTGAGGAGGGGGCGGCGTTGAAGAAGATAATCCTGCTCCTGATGCTGGCGGTGGCCGTCATGGCCCTCTTCACCGTCCCGGCGACGGCGCGGGGGGAGGGGACCGAGGTCACTGTCTCTCAACTGTTGGAGGACTGGGAGGAATACGACGGGCGTGAGGTTATCCTGTGCGGCGAGGTGGTGGGGGACGTCATGGCCAGGGGCGAATACGCCTGGATAACCGTAAACGACGATACCTACAGCCGCCAGGCCCTGCATGAGGAGGGAACCCTGGACGGGCAGAACAGCGGCATCGGGGTGTGGCTCCCGACCGGCGAGGCGGAGAAGATAGGGCGGCTGGGCAGGTACGGGAGCATGGGCGATTTCGTAGAGGTGCGGGGTATATTCCGTGCCGATGACGAGCAGCACGGCGGGGATTTCGATATCCAGGGCCAGTCATTGACTATCCTGGAGAAGGGGCGGTCGGTGGACACTTCCCCAGACGGCTGGGAGTACTTCGCGCTGGGAGCGGCACTGCTGTTTCTACTGGTAAGCCTGACCCCCATCCTCAAGCGGAGGGCGCTCGAGATGCAGAGAGCCAAGGCTCTCCTGGCCCGTGAGGAGGACTAAGCCGTCACCCGTTACCGGTCTTACTTAAAAAAAATGGGGTGAGGGACGGGACTTGAACCCGCGACCTCTGGGGCCACAACCCAGTGCTCTACCTGCTGAGCTACCCCCACCATATTATTATCCTGGCACGCCTGGGAGGACTCGAACCTCCAACCTACGGATTAGAAGTCCGTTGCTCTATCCTTTGAGCTACAGGCGCATATCATACCGGGGGAAATATCCCTCCCGACAAGGTGAATTATAGCATGGGACAGCCTCGCATTGTCTCGTTGCCGGAGCAAGTTGCCGTGATAGAATGAGGTCATATCGGAGCGCCCAGCGGCTTGCTTCCAACGTATTCTCAGGCCGCGGAAGCCATGCCCTTTGTCTTGGGCTTTGACGTTTGCCATGCCCCTTTCCCTGTAGTAGCATTAATTACGTTCCACCGGGACGGGCGAGAGTGGCGGAATAGGCAGACGCGCTGGGTTTAGGACCCAGTGGGTAAAACCGTGGGGGTTCGAATCCCCCCTCTCGCACCAAGCTTTCCTGCACCTGATATCGGGTGGGGATTATTTATCAGACATCGAGTGTAAGTGAATGATAGATGGGAAGGAGCTCTAGAGGTGGCAGTAAAGGCAGAGAAGGAAGTGCTGGAGGGTAACAAGGTGAAGATCAAGGTGGAGGTTCCCGCCGAGGAAGTGGACGGAGCCATCGACCGCGCCTTCCGCGATATCTCCAGAGAGGTTTTCATCCCCGGATTCCGTAAGGGGAAGGTCCCGAAGAGGGTGCTGCAGGCCAGGCTGGGCATGGACGCCATTTACGAAGAGGTAAAGCAGTCCAACCTGCCAGATTACTATGCCGAAGCACTGGACCAGCTGGGTATAAAGCCCATAGATGAGCCCGATATAGACATCGAAGAGCTCGAGATCGAGGAGGGTAAGCCCCTGGTCTTCGAGGCCGAGGTGGAGATAAAGCCCCAGGTGGAGCTGGAGGGGTATATAGGGATAGAGGTCGAGAAGCCTGACGAGGAAGTTGCCGACGAAGATATCGACAAAGCCCTGGAGAGCGTGAGGGAGAATTTCGCTCAGCTGGAGGTGGCCTCGGGGAAGGCATTGGACGACGGCGATTACGCCCTCATCGACTACACCGGTACCGTCAACGGCGAGCCCTTCGGGGGCAGCAACGCTAAGGATATGATGCTGGAGTTGGGCACCGAGAATATCTGGCCGGAGTTCAACCAGGAACTCAAGGAGAAGCGAAAGGGAGACATCCTGGATATCAAGGTCCAGATGCCGGAGCATATACCGGATGAAGACCTGGCTGGCAAGATAGCCTACTTCAAGGTTATCGTCAAAGAGGTGAAGGTGAAGAAGCTGCCGGATGCCGACGACGATTTCGCCAAGGAGTCCAGCCAGTTCGATACCCTGCAGGAGTTGAAGGACGATATCCGCGGCAAGATGGAGGAAGCCAAGAAGGTGCAGGCAGAGGATTCCGTACGCATGCAGGTGCTGGAGAAGCTAGCCGAGGGATTGGAAGTGGAGATCCCACAGAAGATGGTGGACGATTTCACCCAGGGACGTAAAAACGAGCTCGAAGCCCGCCTTGCCAGCCGCGGCATATCGCTGGACAGCTACCTTGAGGCCATGGATTACACCGAGAAGCGGATGGAGGAGGAGCTGGCCGAGGAAGCTGAGAAGGTGGTTCGTAACGAACTCGTCCTGGACGCGGTAATAAGGGGAGAAGGGCTCGAGGTAAGCGACGAAGAGCTGCAGGAGGAGATAGAGAGACGGGCGGGAATATTCGGTGTAGCGCCCGAACAATATCGTGAGGTGACGGAGAAAAGGGAGGGTCTCGAGAACCTCAGGGACGAGCTTCTGCATCGAAAAACCCTCAAGTTTTTAGGCGATAATGCCGTATTTGCCGGTGGAGGAGGCAATCGGGTTTCAGGTGTGGAAGAGGAAGCCCCGAGCGATAACGAGAGGGAAGCGGAGAGCGAGGATTGAGCCGCGGGCGATAGAGTTCCGGGCGTTGTATAATCTCAGTAAAGAGGGAGAAAAGATGGCTAACAGCCTTATACCGATAGTTATCGAGCAGACCAATCGCGGGGAAAGATCCTTCGATATATACTCCAGGCTGCTCAAGGACCGCATAATCTTTCTGGGAACCGAGATCGAGGACCAGGTGGCCAACGTGATCATGGCCCAACTCCTCCACCTGGAGTCGGAGGACCCGGAGAAGGACATAAACCTGTACATCAACAGCCCGGGGGGAGTGGTCACCTCCACTCTGGCTATCTACGACACCATCCAGTACGTAAAGGCTGACGTATCCACTATCTGCATCGGCCAGGCGGCGTCAGGGGCGGCGATTCTGCTGGCCGCCGGCGGCAAGGGGAAGAGGTTCGCCCTTCCCTATTCCCGGGTATTGCTGCACCAGCCAGCCGGTGGTACGCAAGGCCAGGCGGTGGATATCGACATTCACGCCAAGGAAATACTGAGGTTGCGCGAGCTGCTGGACGAGATCCTCTCCAAGCATACCGGGCAGCCCCTGGACAGAATAAGGAAGGATACGGACAGGGACTTCATCATGACCGCCAAGGACTCCAAGGAATACGGTATCATCGACGCGGTCATCGAAAAGAAGGAAGAAGAGGAGAAAACCAAACAGTAATCGCTTCGGAGGTATCACAAATTGGCCAAATTCGGAGAAGGCGGAGACCTGCTTAAGTGTTCTTTCTGCGGAAAGAGCCAGCGCCAGGTGAAGAAACTCATAGCGGGCCCCGGCGTGTACATCTGCGACGAGTGTATAGACCTGTGTAACGAGATCATCGAGGAGGAGCTGTCCGAGACCCCGGAACTCCGCCTCGAGGAATTGCCCAAGCCAAACGAGATATACGAGTTTCTCAACGACTACGTCATAGGCCAGGATAAGGCAAAGAAAATACTCTCGGTGGCCGTATACAATCATTACAAGCGCATCCAGGTCGGAGCGTATTCCAATGACGACGTGGAGCTGCAGAAGAGCAATATAATCCTCATAGGTCCCACGGGTTGCGGCAAGACCCTGCTGGCCCAGACGCTGGCAAGGGTACTCAACGTACCCTTCTGCATAGCGGACGCTACAACCCTCACGGAGGCCGGGTACGTCGGCGAGGACGTAGAGAACATTCTGCTGAAGTTGATCCAGGCCGCCGATTACGATGTCAAGAGGGCGGAGACCGGGATCATCTATATCGATGAGGTCGACAAGATAGCGCGCAAGTCAGAGAACCCCTCCATCACCCGGGACGTCTCCGGCGAGGGGGTCCAGCAGGCGCTGCTGAAGATACTGGAGGGAACCGTGGCCAGCGTGCCGCCGCAGGGCGGTCGCAAGCATCCGCACCAGGAGTTCATCCAGATAGACACCACCAACGTTCTCTTTATATGCGGCGGTGCTTTCTCCGGCCTGGAGAAGATCGTGGAGAACCGCACCGGAAAGAAGGAAGTTGGCTTCGGCGCGGACGTGCGCAAGCCCGAGCAGAAGGAGATCGGGGAGATCCTGGAACAGGTGATGCCCGAGGACCTGCTCAAGTACGGGCTTATCCCGGAGTTCGTGGGACGCCTGCCGGTTATCGCCGCCTTCCACGGCCTGACCGAGGAAGACCTGATATGCATCCTTTCCGAGCCGAAGAACGCGCTAGTAAAGCAGTACAAGAAGTTCTTCGAATTCGACGGCGTAGAGCTGCGCTTCACCAACGGCGCGCTGAGCGCCGTGGCGCGTAAGGCCATGCAGAGGACCACGGGTGCCAGGGGGCTGCGGGCCATAATGGAGGAGAGCCTGCTGGACGTGATGTACGAGCTTCCCTCGCGCAACGATATCATTCGCTGCGTGGTTACCAAGGACACGGTGGATAAGGGCTTCGAGCCCACCCTGGTAACTTCGGGTGGTGAGTTTAAGGACGAGGAATCGGCATAAATTAGAATAATGCGGGGGTTTCACCCCCGCAGCCCCCCTGTCGCTTGCAGGTTTCCTTTTACCGGCAACTCCCTGGGCCTTGGTGTCCAGATCACCTTCGCAATCCATCTCGCTCAAATATGGTCGCTCCAAATCCTTAGGCCTTGATGTCCAGGTCGCCTGCGCATGTGTTAGCAACCTTGCGTGAATTTTAACTGGATGTCCTGAAGGCTTGGTGTCCAGCTCCGATTTGCGCTCGGCCTGCCGTGGTAAGTAGAAACCAAGGTCAGCGGAAAAGTCTCCGCTGACACCATAGTCCTCCAGGTGGGCTCCTCATATATGCAAGCAGGCTTGTCTCAACATTATCGCTCCAAATCCTTAGGCCTTGATGTCCGGCTCGCCTGCGCGTATGCATGCGTAGACTGTAGAAGGCACCCGGGATAACGCGGCAGGCTGCGCTGACATCATAGTTCCCCAGGTGGACGACGAAAATATCAAGGCTTGATGGAAGCTGTGCGGACACAATGGTTCCCAGGGCGGTTGGATACATGTGTTGGCTTGGCGGAAAGATGTAGCAGGCTATATAGGAGCAGGATCAAGAGCGGTGTTTGCCGACGAATTGGGAGACACGCAGCAGGGGATGGTGCTTTAGCTCCTCCATGGCGTCGTGGATGTCATCTACGTTCTCGCGCATCTCCAGGCCTATGCTGGCGATATTACGGGAGCGCTGCTCCATGGTGTCAAGGGTACCCTGCAGGTTGTCGTTGAACTCGCCGAACAGCTTCGCCCAGGGCTGAAGATCCTTGTAGCCATAGCGTACGGTCTTGTAGATGCCCAGTGCGGACCAACCCAGGACGAAAAGGCAGAGTATTCCCAGCAGCAGTGAGCACAAAAACACGATAAGAGCGGCGAGTCCCAATCCTCTCCTTCCCTCGCGAGGTTTCCGCCCGGCGCGGCGAAAGCCTATGTGACCGGAATGTACTATTCCATGTTTATCATATCAAAACTCGAGGCGATATCAGCCGGCACCGCTTAAATCTGCATTTTAAGAGATTTACCAACATTATAACCACCTTGAGAAGGTATGATTAAACTGATGAAGCGAAAACGGCTGGTTGAGGCTCGATTTCGACATGCACATATATGTAATAAATCTGCGAAGACAGGCTTTCTAAATGATGGCATGGATAAGCCAGGATCTGAGAAACAAGATAGCTTTGTGCATTTTCCTCTTATGCATTGTGATACTAATCTATCGGTTTGGGTGGGGTATCGGCGTTAGGAAGAGATTAACGGCAGTCTATCTGAAAAGGACATTATTAATAATGGCTTTTATATTGGCCTTGCCTTTAGTAATCCTTATCGATACCTTGCAGGAAAGGATCATATATCCTGTAATATTCTTGTTACTACCGGTGATTGTAATGGGAATTCCAAGAAAGACCTGGAACGCAACATGGTTAACGAACAACCGCAAGGATTTCCGGCAAGGAGAATCTATTTGGGAGAAGATCAAGATCTGGGTTTGGTATTGAAACAACGGTATTAAATATGAAGGATCTCGAGGGAAAGGTCTCTCATTCCGCACATCTCGGCGATGATTTCTCCGAATTATCTCGGGCTCTCATCAGCCCCGGCTGTAGGCAGAAAGCGGCACGCCGAGAAGGCCCAAGACCTGCTTCTGCAGGTCGGT
>JAXHVT010000024.1:0-17583 GCA_034188985.1 Actinomycetota bacterium
AAGGGTTTATGCCCTCTATGCCTTGTGCTATCTATTAGGTCTTACGCTTTTTGGGGAACAGAAAACGCTAATATGCAGGCATTTTATGATCAAAGGAGGGGGTTATCTCTTAAACTCCTGTCCAAGATAAAGATTATCCGATAGGCCAACATCTCGGATAGACCTCTTGCCCCTCTCCCTCCGTTTACCGCAATCAGGGAGAGAAGTAAGCAGAACCTCGATATGAGGGCAGGCGTCACCTCCTCTCACTTTACGCACAAGGCCCAGGGGTATCTACTACCCCGGCCCGCGCCTTCCAAGCAGCGCAGGGATCCTCTGGCGAGCTCTTACTTGTCGGATATGTTGTTTTTGGTTGCTTTTATTGCTTATGTTCGATGTCGGCCCCAGGAGCTTCCAGAAGAACCAGGGCCGGCTCATCCTCAGAGCCGCTCTCTCCAATCCAGCCCTCGAGAAGGCTCATGTCCAGATAACGCCTTCCGGTTGTCCATTCCTCGCTCTGTTCCATACACAGGGAGGTTATGAGCCTCAAGGCCGATTCCCGGTTGGGGAAGATCCTCACTACCCGGGTCCTCCTTCTTATCTCCTCATTGAGCCTCTCCACGCAGTTGGTGGTCCTTGTCCTTTTTTTGTGGCTGGAAGGGAAGTGAAAGCATGAGAGCACGTCGTCTGAGGCCTTCTCAAGGTTATCCGCCACCTCGGGGCGGACTTTCTCCCACCTGCTTATGGTCTCAGATAGAAAACGCCTGGCCACGGAGAGGTCGGGGGCATCGAAGATGGCCCTCAGTTCTTGGTGGAGGACTTTCTTTTGGCCCTTGGGGGCATAGGCCAGGAGGTTTCTCACAAAGTGGCACTGGCATCTCTGCCAGGAAGCCCCCTGGAGATGGCGGGCCGCCGCGGCCTTGATGCCCTCGTGGTCGTCGGAGGTGATCATCCTCACTCCGGAAAGGCCTCTTTTCTTCAAGCTCCGGAAGAGGTCGGACCAGGTGGCGGCGGACTCGGTATCGGCTATGCGAACCGTGAGTATCTCCCTCTTCCCTCAGCCGAGATTCCCATGCAGATCAGGATGCCCTGGGAGATGACCTTTCCGCATACCCTCACCTTCTCGTATCTGGCGTCCACGACCAGGTAGGGGTATTCACCCTCCAGATCTCGCTCCCTCCATTCGGCGAGCTTGGAGTCAATTTCCTTGGAGAGCTTGGAGACCAGCTGGGAGGAGAAGGACCGTCCGCAGAGCTTCTCGGTTACCGCCGCCACCTTCCTGGTGGAGACCCCTTTTAGGTACATCTCCATCATGGAGAGCACCAAGGCCTTATCCGATCTCTGGTAGCGCTCGTAAAGAGAGGTGGAGAAGATGCCGTCCCGGTCCTGGGGGACCGATAGGTGGAGATCGCCCACCGCGGTGGTCAGGATCCTGGGCTTGTATCCGTTGCGGTAGCCCCTCCTCTCCCCGGTTCTCTCGTAAGGACCCGCTCCCAGATGCTCGGACATCTCCATCTCCAGCGCGTTCTGGACGATGAACTCGAGCATCTGCCTGAAGGGGTTGTCCCCATCGGAGGCCAGGATTACTTGCAAAGCCTCCTCCATGGTCATACTCTTTTTCTTAGCCATCGTTTTCTCCTTTCTGATAAAGGTCTTTTGGAAATTACCCTTATCTTGGAGAGCGATGGCTTTTGATGTCAAAGAACGATTGTCGTATCCTTTTTACAGAAGTTTAGGGGCACGACCGAGTTTTTTGCTCCATTTAGCTCCATTCATATAGTAGTTATACGACTCAAGATGGAAGGCCTCATTAATCGAACCTTATTATTAAGATGATATAGGATAGTTTCATGCTATTTGTAGAATCCCGTACTGCAGTGCCCCCCATTCCATACCCCGTTATAGCTGAAATACATAGTCCTTTCCGCGGTTATTGGTTCTGATGATGTTATTTCCATAGAGAATTGTAGGTCAGCACCTGCATCATTGTTAACAAAAACCGTATAGCGTCCAGGCGGAACATTGTGTGTGACTGTCTTCGGTGTTTCCCCCAGTATATTGTAGGTTATTTCTACTATTGCAGAGTTCGTACTTGCGTTATTCAAGCAAAGCCACTCATGAAAACCAGAACCGGTATATCCCTCTGGAAAATACCAAGCCGTTTTTGGGGATGGCACACCCAAGACGTCAGTACCTCCTGTCCAACCTGGTGCCCCCATGCCAGAGTAATTAAAATACATTGGTCGCTCGCAGATGATATTTTCATCGGATAAAACGAGGCACGCTATATCTAGATCCTGACCAAGTTCTCTATTGAAGTTCAGTGTGTATCTTGAATTGGCAGGAACAACATATTCTTTTACGATATCCCCTTTGTTAGTAGCATAGTTAATGGTGAGATTTGCATTATTATCATTCGGGTTCTGTATACATAGCCAAGTCTCAAAGCCAGGACGTGTACATCCTTCCGAAAAGTACCAATTCTTTTGAGGAGAATCAACTCCAATGACATTATGGCCTCCAGGCCAATTGCCAGCATTGAATGTGGGATGATATTCGAAATACATAGGACGTTCTACTACAATCGGTAGATCGCAATAAACGTGTGATGACACATCTTGCCCGGGACCCATGTCCCCATTTACAAAAACTGAGATTCGAGAATTTGCGGGCGCATTGTAATCTTTATGCGCGGTATAAGAACCTCCAGAGATATAATCTATCCCGACTCTCACCTCGCTGTCATTGGGGTTCTGTATGCATAGCCACTCTTCGAAACCAGTCCTTGTGCAGCCTTCCGCGAAATACCAATTTTTTCTCGGTGCAGATACCCCAGCTGCTACATGTCCATCTGCCCATGAATAACCCCCGATACCCTCTTTGTAGATAAAGTACATAGGGCGTTCCGCATAGAAATCACCAGCAGCCCATAGTTTTACTGATACGTCTTTTCCGGGTCCTACAGCTTCATTGACATTGACTGATATCCTAGATGTTTCAGGCACAAGATAGCTTTTCTGAGATGTTATGCCGTTGGGCATCATGTATAAAGCAGAAATCTCAATTTCTTCTTTGCTTGGGTTCTGTATTGAAAGCCATTCTGAGAACCCCTCCCTAGTGCAACCTTCTGCGAAATACAACTCCCTAACAGCATCGAAATTTACTGGGTTTGAAATCCCACCATATGAAGAAACCGTTACTGCATACTCACCACACAGATTTTCCGGTACCTTACACTTTATCTGGCTGTCAGACCATGATAAATATTCGGTGCTCGCTTCTGAACCAAAGCTGACAAAGGATTGACCGCGAGGAGAATGAAAACCCGAACCTTCTATTGTCACCTCGGAACCTTGGATATCTTGAGATGGATAAATCTCAGTTATTCTTGGTTGATTCCATCCTCCATCTGTTGTTTTTAAGATTGTGCCAGAGTATCCGGCTACCCATGCAGTGTCCTTATCATAGGCAGTTACTGCATTAAGAAAATCAGGTATATCCGATTTCTGTACTATCCAGTTTTCACCACCGTCAACGGTCTTCAGGATTATACCATCTGAGCCTCCATCTTTTGGTACCCATCCAACAGCCCAGGCGGTATCCTTGTCTATCGCTGCAATATCTTTAAGTGTTCCGGGAATTTCCTCGCTTTGGTCGATCCAATTGCTACCACCATCGACAGTCTTTAATATCACACATGTATCATCTTGCGCATAGCCTGTCGGATGCTGATGGCCAACTGCCCATGCGGTGTTTTGATCTATAGCACATATTCCGAACAATTGATAAACGGATTCAAATGTCTTTATCTGCCAATTATCACCGCCGTCTGTTGTTGTGAGGGCAAAACCATAATACCCCCCCGCTCCATCTTCAATGAAACCTACAGACCAAGCATTATATTCGTTGATAGCATAAATGTCTGTGTAACAAGCACCAGATGGGAATTTTCCAAAGTTATCCCAGCTCACGCCATCGTCTATCGTCCTATGTATGGATCCTCTTACTGCCCAGACGACTTCCTCAGCTGGAGCTGAAATGACCTCTGCAGAGAAAGGATTATCCTTTTCCTCCCATGTAGAACCCCCATCGGATGTCTTAAAGGTTTTATTGAAGGAATTAGGACAAGTCATCCAAGCAATATCCCCATCAATAGGTGATAATGAGAATGCCCAATCTTTAATATTCGCAGTTACTTTATCCTCCCAATTGAGGCCACCATCGATAGACCTTCTTATTACAGGATGTGTTCCATCGGTTTCACATCCGGCAGCCCAGACAATATTATTATCAACACATTCGATATCCATAAACTGGCCTTGTGTGCCAGAATTTTGTTCATACCAGCCCTCTGAAGCAGCTTTTACCCTGTAATTAGGATCATTAGAAAGAAATGTGAAGAATAGAAGTGATAGGAAAAGAAGTGAAAGAGCGATTACTTTCATTTGATGAGAGGCCATTATATCACCTCAGTCAGATTGCCCGTCGTTAAGAGACGAATATTCCCACATGCACCTACTAATGACAGTATTCTACCATCAAGGGGCAAGATAATCCGACGAAACCAGTGCTTTTTCCTTCCGATTGAGGGTTCTAACTGACGCAGCATTAGAGCCGCCCTCCGTTCCGATATCCGGAGAGGATTGAGCGCTGGCGGCGTATTCCTTATGCGGTTCCCTTCCCCTAGATGTTACTTCAGGTAAAGTCAATAGCTAGGGATCTGATGCAGTGAAGGCCTTTAGCGAAGAGCTCCCCCGAAACTTCCAACTACGCCATATGGAAGATCTTACTGCGAGCATGGTTTACGATACTGGCGCGGAATCTTTTCAGCTTGTGCTTGACGATGCGGAGCGACCAGTTGGAGATCAGCTCGGAGAGGGCAAGATGCCTAGACAAGTTGACCAGGTTGCTATGTATGATAAACAGCCCCAGCCTCAACTGATTTGAAATGAAGCAATAGCAGGAGAGACACGTCCAGGAAATAGCATACTTACCATAATTGATAAACAATTTTCATAATCCGTACTGGTTATAGGGATGTACCACCTTCTCAGTCTTGGTGATTTGCCTGGTGACGATGAAGCCAACGTGGGGGGAATTGTTGATCCTGATGCCAGACTATCTTGGCAATAACCTTCTTCGATTTTCTCTAGGGGTTTGCACAGCAAGATAAGCCGTAGTAGAAGACTTTTGGTTAAAAAAGGCCTTCCTACCGGGCGAGTTATCAAATGTTCTATGTGGTTGTATAGCATGATGTTGGCCTTGACACTCACGGAGAAAACGACCTCGTTATCTCCAGGTATTTATAAGTATTCGGAGAGGCATGGCGGGGAGTCACGAAATCGGCGGTTGCCCGGCCACGCCACGCTGTGTTGTCATCCCCGCTCCCGGAAAGATATCATTAACGCGTTCGCGGTAACCTTGTTTTTACCCTTTCTCAGCATGGCTGATCGCGGGGAGGATAGGAGCCTGATATGGCAGAGGAGATCGAGGGCGCCAGGGAGGAAAAGCGCCGCAGGATACTCAAGACCGCGGCGCGCGAGTTCGTCTCCAGGGGCTTCGGTGGGGCCAACATAAACGTCATAGCCGAGCGCAGCGGCGTAGGCAAGGGCACCATATACCTCTATTTCGAGAGCAAGGCGGATCTTTTCAACCAGGCCCTGAAGGAGAGCAACAAGCTCTTCATGAGACGCGCAGGGGAGGTGGTGGAGGGGAGGGATAATCCCCTCGATGCCCTGCGGGAATTGCTGAAGATGGACGTCATCCTGGGGGTTGAGCACCAGGAGCTGGCCCAGCTCTGGATATCCTCCTTTTTCGGCGAGAACCGCCGCTTCGCGGGATCGGCCGTGGAGGTGCTGGAGGAGTACGCGGACCTGGTGGAGGGACTGGTCGAGAGGTGCATTGATGAGGGTTTGCTCAGGGAAGTGGATCCCCGCCTCGCCACCTATATCCTGCTGGGGATGAACGAGATAACCATTGCCTTCTACGAACCCCTCCTCTCCGGCATGGGCGGGATAGAGGGGGTATACCGGGATATCCAGGACACCATACTTAAGGGCCTGATTAAGTAAGCTCGTATGCGGCCACTGCTTTGCTGTGTTTGTTGATCCTAGGGAATATCCACCGCAGGTGTTCTTAAAAACTTTTATATAACTATCTTTCAACATTAAAGGTTAGGAATAGTGAATTCTAACATACTTAAAACCGTTATAGGGGCTTTTTTGTCCCTCGTGGGTTCGAATCCCGCTGCCATGTCAAATGCAGAGATATCATGTCTGAAAAGGCTAGACCATCGAAGTCTGACATGTCCAAGATGTTTTATATACCATGTATGCTCCTAATTCACGTCTTCAGACATAGACAGCACTTTAAATCCCATCTTCGCAAGTCGATCTGTTTCTGTCCTTGAAGGCTTGGGAACAGCCCAGACTATTAACTGTCGGGGACGGGAACTGGCGACATAGGCAAGCCGAGCTGCTTCAGAAGTAAGATCATCAAGCCATTGGGTCCAATAACCATCGTTTGTTCCGCGTTTATCAAGGGCTGATACTAGCATCAGCGCCTCTAGTGTTTCCCCTTTAACATTATGAATTGTCGTTATCCTCAAAGGTGTCTGAGCAGAGGGATATGATGGAATAATACTCGAAACCTGGTTGTTGCCTTTCCCTTGTGGTGTAGCAAATACTGGGAAAGACTCATGCTTTCTATTCTTACCAACCAAAGGATGGAAATCGTATTCTGACAGGGGTGCTCCGAGAGTATTGACGCTCGTATTGAGGTGTTCATGCAATGTGTTCCTTGTGGCTTGAGCCCAGTTTTCCCAAGTTTGCCCTAAGTTACAGAGTCGCTCATCTTGGCAACATTTACCCAAGACTGCAGCTAAAAATAGGCGCCATGTCAAGGCAGAATCCACGAATTCAGGCCGGTAGTGCTCTCGGTTATTTGTTGGTTGTTTCGGAAAATATTTCTCGGTAACAAAACATCCGAAAAATTTGAGCGCATCCTCGGTCGCTTGACGACATCCAGTTTTCCAAAGGTGAATGGCCATTGCCAATCGTTCTTGATACTTCCCGACTTGCCTGCTATTTGCTGGTCTCATCCTGGAGACGTTTGCCCAACTCCTGGTTACGATGGCAGAACGTTGTTTATCAATTCCGGATCGATCCAGATAGCCGCTAAACCAGACCGGCAATTCCATCATCTCGCCTCTTTCAAAGGACAAGCAAACGCATGGGTACTCCTGTTTGTTTATCGGAATGGTCGTAACCCCATCTGTGCTGCAAACGATATTTGTACACAGGTCTGCAATCTGTTGACAGCTACGATAATTAATCGACAGGGGCAAGACATTGAAATTCTTTTCATGCGTATATTCCGCCACCTTCTCCGGGACAACCTTCTTGAATTCGTATATAGCTTGGTTGAGATCGCCGATTAAATGCAATGCTGTTCCATGCAATCGAAGATTATCTAATATGTGGATCTGTCGCCAAGACAGGTCTTGGCATTCGTCTATGACAATAAAGGGGAAGCGGCGAGATAGAAGCTGTGCAAACTCCTCATAATCTGATAGAAGCTTTAAGCAAATGCGTTCGATGTCCTGATAAGTAGCAAACCCCGCCTTTTCAAATCTCATTTTTGTACTTTCCAAGTCAGCTTCTTGCCATTCTTTCAGAGTCTGTGAAGTTCTCTTACCGTCTTTGCTTTGTTTGCCAGAAGCAAAGATGTATTTCCCAGTTTCGGTATCAAAGAAGTATTGATTCGCTGTTGGGTTGCCAGTCTGACCTAGCCCGTAGCTTGTCTTGAAGGCGTTCAGGAAATCTGCTTGGGACGTGTTATCTACTACACGAATTGAGTGATCTCCATCTTTGCCATCATATCCCGTCACGAAGTGGGCAAAGGGATGGGCGATATAGCCATGTAGCCAACTATCAATTGTGCCAATGAAGTGTGGGTACCCGATTTTCTTCACGCCAGCGAATTGGCCTGCACGCTTCTCAATGACTTTCGCTGCATTGTTGGTGAATGCCAGAACGGCAATGCCGCCTGGCGTTTCCTTCCATCGCATCATTTCGAATGCGGCCTTCATTCCTACCGCTTCCGTTTTACCACTGCCAGGACATGCTTTCAAGAACACGCATTCTTTAATAGATGACAGAATGTAGTTTAGTTGTTGTTCTGATTTCTCTGCGATTCTGCAAGCCTCATACTCATGGCATAATGGGTTGTTCCACCCCAAAGAGGAATGACACTCCGATGGCGTTACATCAGGGGGTTTGCCGCAAATGGAGCGGGCAAGATATTCGGTCTTTGCCTCACGGTCCATCCGGGTTGCCTCCACAGGCCCAGATGATTGCTTTGCTTATGTACTCTGGAACGGAAATTAATTCTCTAGATGATATCAGCTGGGTAGCCAGCGCTTGTGCAAATTCTCCTTTATCAATATGTTCGAGCAAATAATTTGATGCATCCGCCCTATTGTCTTCCGATTCTGTATGCCAGTTTTTCCGGATGAGTTCTTCATAGCGCTCTCTGATGCTCCCATCGGTGTCCACAAGCGACAAGGCTACGGGAAGCAATACCTTCAGGTTGTATTCTTCCATGGCGAGATCGTATTCGAATGTCTTGAGCGGGCTTGCATATAACCTAGCCCAATCAGATGTGTTTGCAGCTTCCTGAAGGTTAAGAGCGGGGTTCTTTCCCCTTACAAGACTCGATGGAGTTGGTTTTGAACCGTTCGGTGGATCGTTATCAGTGATTCCAGCGCAACGTACAGGGATGCTATTAGAATCACTTTCGCAGAGGTCAGAGAACAACTGCATGAAATGTTTGAAGTAGATGCCGTTCATGTTTATGATCGACACTCCTGCGTCCTCCAGGGTTTCCGGAAGTCCCTCATGTTCGCGCAGTGCTATCTTCGCTAACTCAGGCAGTAACATCGCCTCTGCAATACCTTCAACAAGGATAATGCCTCGAGCGAATAGCAGAGTCGACTTCGTCGCGTCTAGCCACCGATCTAAAAAAGCCTTGCTATTATCGGTGAGACCGCAGGAATGTAGCGCAATGGCACGTGGCATTCCATTCACGACACATAGTTTGATTATCGTGTCCAGTGAAACGGATGAGGCGAGAACGGGCGAATGAGTCGTGACGACTACTTGGACATCTTTCTCTCTAGCGGTTCTCTCAAGATACTTGAGTAGACGAATCTGGAGTTGTGGATGTAAGTGGGCTTCAGGCTCCTCAATTAAAAGCACTCGAAGGTAATCCTTTTCGTCGTGAGTTTCGGTGAGTTCTGCAAGAACGGTGGCAAGGTAGAGCATGTTGTTGTAACCCAAGCTGTTTTCATCAAGCACTCGAAAATCCGCTGGAGAAGATGCGCCTCCGATATTTGGAAAAAACAAGAGCCTCAGGCTTTCCACGATCCGGTTGAAGCTAACTTCGCTGAATTGGATACGCGCATCCTGGCCAAAGACTGAACCAAGGGATTCGATCAGGCGCTCTCGTATCAGATCATTTGCCTGAGCTATTGCTCCATCCTCAACGCTTGACAACTGCTCATTGAAATCGTGGACTTCTTTTTCTAACGGTAGTGGCTCACCCTTCTGCTTTGCTTCCTGAATAGCCTGGCGTTGCAGATTCTTCAGAAGTCGGGCCAGCCTAGATGATTTCCCTTCAGATAATCTGGATTCAGCATCACGAAGAGGGGGTAGGTACACCAAGTTGATTGTATCAAAAAGCTCCCACTCGAACATGCTTGCCTGCGACTCGCCGCCCCAAAGGGTTCGTTTATAGCGACCTAGGTGGTTTGGTTTGTTATCCACGAGTAGCGTTAGCGAAGCGTTTCCATCCATGTCTGAACAAGGAAGGAACGCGACATGTTCCTCATAAGATAAGTCAGCGAAACCTGCTCGAAGACGAAAGGCTTGCGCAGATTCCTGAGAGGAATCAAAGGGACGATGGAAGTCAGATTCGGTGACTGGTGTGTAACCAAATTCGTCCTCTCTGAGAAGAATACGTATCGCGTCAATGATAGCGGTCTTTCCAGAAGCGTTTTCGCCCACAATCACGTTCAAGCCTTCTTGGAGGGAAACGGTAAATGCTTCCCTAAACGGCTTATAGCCGTCAATGTGAAGTTCACGAAGATACACAGGAACCTCCGTCTAAGTATCTGTTTCTCATCAAGTGTTCCGCAGCTAAATGCGCGAAGTGGAAGAACAAAGGATTGGTGCTGTTCATAACATGGAACAGTCTTGTAAGCCACCGTTTTGCATGCAAAATATTCACTATAATCCCAATCAAACCACTGTTGCTACACTCAACAACCGCGATCAGAGTAGCGGCAAGGGCTACCAAGGCTTCTGCCACCAGGACTTTCCATAAAAAAGCCACCTCAGGGCCACTTCCACAGCTTGCGTATAACCTTGCGGCCGACGTACTTGTTCTTTGCCCTGCTCGCTACTTTCTTGGGGCTGCCACTGGTTATTACCTCGAGGTCCCTCATGATCCTCGATAGCTTGAACATCTTCGAGCTGTTCTTCCCCATGCCCACCACTTCCTACTGCGGTGGTCGGCACACTGAGCATGGCGTATATCCCTCGGCCTTGGCTTGTGACAGCGGTATGGTACGGGTATCGGTCTTTCCTTTCACGTATCTGCAACTGGGATTGTGGTACTTTTTGCCTGTACGGGTCACCACCACCATCGGCTCGGTAACTGGTTCGGACAGCGTAGCGGGATCTGGTTGAACTTCAGGCGCAGGTTCGGGAGCAGGGGAAGGTTCGGTAGTCTCCGGTTTTTCCTCCTCCTCTTTTTCATTAAAGGAGAGTCTTGCGAGGGTGCAACCGCTCAAGTCGCCGTACAGCGATATCTCTTCGTCTATGGAGTGAGTTCCCTTGCTGGAGGCTTCAAGCTCAACGTTCTCTTCCCCCGTTTCTCCGCTGTTCTTCTCGTAGGCCAACTTGATGACCATATCTCCGGGGCCGGATGTTGTCACCTCGCCGGTAAGGCGATAGATGCTCCCTGACTTTGAGAGCTTCATGTTGTTTAGGGTTGCCCCGCTCACATTCTTGCTCTCGAGGGTGAACGTAGCGGGAACGGTCTGCCCACAGCCAGCCAGGAGGGCAAAAAGCATGGCGAGAAACAGCATTAATAGCACTGTTTTTCTCATGATGGTACCTCCCTCATCTGTTCAATTACCCCTATGCCGCCAACATTTCCAAAATATGCAGATTTCCTCTTTCCTATAATACTAGCAGAGCTGGCCGGAAAAAACTGGACAGGTGCTTAATCGGTAAACTGCTCCCAAGCTGAAGGCTGAAGGGAGCAGGGGAGATGACAGATAGACCGAGAAGAAACCACGGATCGTCATTCAAGGCCAAGGTGGCGCTGGAGTCGATCAAGGAGGAGCAAACCCTGGCCCAGTTGGCAGAGCGATTCTATGTACATCCGAATCAGATCATGAAGTGGAAGAAGCAGATGCTTGAGAGAGCGGAAGAGGTATTCGCCAAGGAGAAGAAGACGCAAGATGCTTTCGTGGAGGCTCTCAAACACCCTGAATACATCCTTCTGTCTTGAAGCATTGGAGGAAGCGCTCTCCCGCTATGGTTGCCCGGAGATATCCAACTCAAACCAGGGGAGCCAGTTCACCTCGCAGGATTTACCCTATGCACTTCTCTTGCAGTGAGTAAGGATCAGCGTGGACGGCAGAGGGCGCTGGATAGGCAACGTGTTCGTAGGGCGACTATGGAGAAGCGCGAATTACGATTAAGTATATCTCGAAGCATAAGAATCATTGAGCGAGGCGTGCACTGGGCTTGGGGAATACTGCGAGTTCTACAACCGGAGGCGGCGGCATCAGTGCCTTGACTATCGCGCGCCGGACAAAGTTTACTATGTTAATCCACATTAAATGCCGGAGTCAGTATAATGTGTGTTTTACCACTTAAGAATAGCTATAACCTGTACAAAGGAATCCGGCCACTGCTGACATGATTGCTAAGGGGGGTAGAACTGGGTAAGATTAATGGGTGACCGGTCACCCAGCCCTTTCAAGGGTGGAGTTCCGCGCATTAAAGACCCGTTTTCCGGTTTCGGGGCGGGCGCGAAAGGGAAGAGTTACCTATAAAAACGAGGGAGTGAAACGGTATGATCATCGATATCGTCGCCTCACCGCCTCACAGGGACGTTCTCATGGGCTTGCTGCAGCCCGCCTCCCATCTCTCCGGGTATTACGATCTCTATTCCTTCGACGAGTCCATGGTGGAGTATATCAAGGGATTCAAGGTCGAGGACTACCTGGCCATGATGGACGCCGCCGGGGTGGATATAACGGTGCTGCACGGCGAGGACCAGGAGACGACCTTCGCCAAGAAGATCCCCAACGAGATAGTGGCCAGGCTGGTCGAGGAATACCCGCACAGGTTCCTGGGCTTCGCCGGCGTGGACCCCCACAAGGGGAAGGAGGCGGTGGCCACACTGGAACATGCGGTGGAGGAGATGGGGATGGTGGGGGCCATGATATCGCCCTGGGAACACCTGCTCTTCTCCGACGACGAGAGATACTACCCCATCTACGAGAGATGCATAGAATACGATATTCCCATATGGATACACGCCTCGGTTAACTTCTCCCCCCAGATTCCCCTGGAGTACGGCCATCCCCTCAAGCTGGACCGGGTGGCCGTGAGGTACCCGGGGCTGAAGATCATCGCCGGGCACGCGGGGTGGCCGTGGGTGACGGAGATGGTGGCCGTGGCCTGGAGGCACAGAAACGTGTACATGGACATATCGGGCGTGAGGCAGAAGTACATGGGCATGCCCGACACGGGGTGGGGGCCGCTTATCCACTACGGCAACAGCGTGCTGCAGGACAAGATACTCTTCGGCACGGCCTGGCCCCTGCTCGACCCGGGGAGGGCGGTGGCGGACGTCAAGGCCCTGCCGCTCAAGGATGAGGTCAAGGCGAAGTGGCTGGGCGAGAACGCCCGCGGGCTCTTGGGCCTGTAGAGAGAGCAAGGGAGATTCTCATGGCCGAGAGAAAGTACTGGAATCCGGAAGTGGAGACCATGGCCCCGGACAGGCTGCGCGAGCTGGAGTCCGAGGTCCTGGCCCGGCAGGCGCGCTACGTGTACGAGAACTCGCCCTTCTACCGCGAGAGATTCTCGCGGGCCGGGGTCTCTCCCGGCGACATCGAGTCGAGGGACGACCTGGCCAGGCTCCCCTTCACCACCAAGGACGACCTGCGGGTGACCCAAGCGGAGGACGGGGGATTGGGCGGGCATCGCTGCGCGCCGGTGGAGTCCATAGTGCGCATCCAGGGCACCAGCGGCACCACCGGCCGCCCCCTCTACGTGGGCCTAACCGCACGCGACGCCGATAACTGGAAGGAGCTCTTCGCCCGCCACGCCTGGACGGGGGGCCTGCGGCCGGGGGATTCCTTCATCAATCCGGCCAACTTCACCCTCTTCGTGGGGGGCCTCTCCGAGGCGGTGTCCGCTGAGGCCATGGGCGTATGCGTCATACCAGCCCCCCTGGCCACCACCGGCCTGGATAAGCTGCTGCAACTGGTGATGGACCTGCGCCCCACCGTCCTCTTCTCAACCCCCTCGGCCACCGTATTCCTGGCCGAGTACATCAGGGGCCAGTTGAATATGGAGCCCAGGGAGATGGGCTTCGAGAAGGGCTTCATGGCCGGCGAGGCCCTGGCCGAGGAGGACCGCGCCCGCATCGAGGAGGACTGGGGCATCACCGCCCGCAACTTCTACGGCCTGGCCGACGTGGCCGCCGACCTGGCCAGCGAGTGCGGCGAGGGAGAGGGCATGCACTTCTGCGGCCAGGGCCTGGTCATGGCCGAGCTTATCGACCCGGCCACCCTGGAGCCGGTGGCCATGGAGGACGGGGCCGAGGGCGAGATCGTCTACACCACCATCGACCGCGAGGCCACCCCGGTGATACGCTACCGCTGCCGTGACATGGTGCGGGTGTTCACCTCGCCCTGTGCGTGCGGGCGGACTTCGTTCCGCTTCACCGTGCTCGGGCGCAGCGACGACATGCTCAAGGTCAAGGCGGTAAACGTATACCCCTCGGCGGTCAAGGACGTAATCTGTTCCTTCATGCCCGAGGTAACCGGGGAGTTCAGGATCGTGCTCAGGGAACCCGGGCCCTACATCAACACCAATCTGGAACTCAAGGTGGAGCGCGGGGAGGATTACCCGCCCGGTAAGTTGGACGAGCTGGCCGGGAAGCTCACGCGGACCATCAAGGAGAAGCTGGTCTTCACGCCGGTCATAGAGATAATCCCCCCCAATACCCTGGCGAGATCGGAGTACAAGATAGAGTATTTCGAGCGGGCCTACGAAGAAGCCGAGCCGGGCGGAGAATGATTGCAGGAGGTTGAGCCATGGACATGGATAAGGCGGACCCGGGCGAGATCATGGAACAGTACTCCCTGTTCGAGTTGGCGGGATGGAGGGATTACTTCAAGACCACCCCCACCGTCCTGCTGGTGGTGGACCCCCAGAACGACGTCCTGGACGAGAAGGGATCCCTCGCCTTCTGGGAGGTGTGGAAGCACGCGCGGGAGAACGGCGCCGTGGGCAACATGAAGAAGGTGGTCGAGGCATGCCGCGCCCGGGGGATAGCGGTCATCTGGGCCAAGCAGTACCGCCTGGCGGAGGGGAGGGACGTGTTCCCCGGCACCTTCGACGGCGACCTGCTGGCCCTCATCCGCACCATCATCCCCAACGCCTTCATGCAGGATACCTGGGAGACGGAGATCTACGGCGAGCTGCTGGACTGCGTCGATCCCGGGGACATAGTGGTGGGGAAACACGGCTCCTGCATGTTCGAGGGCTCGGCCCTGGACAAGTACCTCAAGAACCTGGGGGCCGGGACCCTTATCGTCACCGGTGTGCTCACCGACTTCTGTGTGGAGGCAACCGTGCGCACCGCCTGCGACCGGGGATACCTGGCGGTCACGGTGAGCGACGCCACCGCCACCCAGAACCAGGAGCTGCAGGACAAGGCCTTGAAGAGGCTGGAGAGGCTCATAGGCCCGGTTATAGACACCGCCGGGCTGCTGGAGCTGCTGGACGGATACGAGGTGCCACCTCCCCCGGAGGACACGCGCAGCTACGATCTGGAGGAGGTGGGCAGGAGCATAGCCCAGGGCCTGTCCATAAACGAGATAGCCGGGTGGACCGATTACCTGCGGGCGGACGGCACCGCCTTACTGGTGGTGGACGCCCAGAACGATAACCTGCACCCCGATGGCAGCCTCAACTTCGTGGGCGCCTGGAAGCAAGCGGCGGAGACGGGAGCGGTGGACAACGTCAAGAGGCTGGTAGAGGCCTGCCGCTCCAGGGGCGTACGCGTCTTCTGGATCAAGCAGAACCGCCTGGCCGGCGGGAAGGATATCTTCCCCGGCACCTTCGACGCCGGGCTGATGGGGCTCGTCCACCAGGCCCTCCCCGGGGCTTTCCTGGGGGATACCTGGGATACCGATATTTTCGAGGACCTCAAGCCGCTGATCGCCGACGACGAGCTGGTGATCGAGAAGCCGGGGTGGAGCGCCTTCGAGGGTACCCCCCTGCAGAGATACCTCAATGACCTAGGCATAGGCACCCTGTTTGTCTGCGGATTTCTCACCGATTTCTGCGTGGAGAGCACGGTGCGCAGCGCCTCGGACCGCGGTTTCCTCACCGTGGTGGCCGGCGACGCCTGCGCCGCCTCCAGCCAGGAGGACCACGAGCTGGCCCTGGCCCGCTTCGACCGCCTAATCGGGCCTGTGGTCACCACCGACAGGTTCCTCGAGGTCATCCAGAACCTATAAAAAGAAGGGGTCAGGCACTGACATCGGACGTTTCGCAGGTCAGACTCACTTGCGCTCATTAGTAAAAGTTGGGGTCAGCCTTAAAATCCGTCGCTTCTCTCTTAAAGAGGTCCGGTTTCTGGCCTTTTTGCCTGGGCCGGGCCTGGAGCCTCGAGATCGCCTTGCAGGCAAGTATGCCTGCTCGCGATGACGTTACCGTAGTCTCAGGCACTTTTCGGGCCCGACCCCCTCCTCAGTAAAAATGTCCGATGTCAGTGCATGACCCTATCTTTTCCTAAAGAAATGCTGACGGCTTCACGACTAACAAGTAAGCGAGGCCGCCTTACCTCAGCCTTGTAGGGCCGCGAAGGAAGGGAGAAAACGTGAGATCCATCACCAGATTGAAAGGTTCAACCGGAGACCATCGGGCTTTTTCCGTAGGGGCCGGAACGCTGCTGGCGGCGGCGCTGCTGTCGTCTCTGCTGATTGCCCTGCTGCTGACACCGGCGCTTTTGCTGAACGCCGGCGGGAAAAGCGCGTACGCGGCGGAGGCCGACGCGGACCAGCCCTCGCCCTCCGATCCGGAACACAACCTGGGTGGTCGGCTCTCCCCGGCGGGTGATTACCAGACCCTGCAGATGGCATGTGGGGAGGTCGAGCTGGCGGCCAAAGTCGACCTTTCCGCCGAGCTGCCGCCGGTGGGGGACCAGGGCGCGCAGAACAGCTGCGTCGGCTGGTCAACTGGATATTATTACAAGAGCTGGTGGGAGAAGCAGGAGCACCCCGACGCCGGATGGGACCTGACCAATCCCTGGTACCAGTACAGCCCATCCTTCGTCTACAACCAGATAAACGGGGGAGTGGACGACGGGGCGACCTACAGCCAGGCCTTCTCCCTGCTGCGGGACGAGGGCTGCACGGACATCGCATACATGCCCTATAACCAGGCGGACTTCACCACTCATCCCAACTCCGCCCAGCTAAGCGCCGCGCTGCCCTACAGCATAGGCGACGACTACGGCACGTTCTGGCAGAAACCGGACTGGCCGCACAAGACGGGATACGTGACGCCCAACGACATCACGCAGGCCAAGGCCTGGCTCAACAGCGGCAGGGTCCTGGTGATGATGATCCCTATCTACGAGGACTTTCCGGATTATGGATTAACAGCGAATCCTGCAAGTAAATATTATGATTACAACAGTTTCTCCAATTTTAACGGAGGACACGCCGTATGCATCTGCGGCTACGACGACAACGCCAATCCCTCCGGCGTGGACGCCGACCACAAGGGCGGTTTCCTCATGGCCAACTCCTGGGGGCCGGCCTGGAACGGGGCCAGCAACGGCTTCGTCTACCTCAGCTACGACTTCGTGAAGAGGTACGTGCCCGAGGCCTGGTGGATGGAGGACACCCGTTCCAGCCAACCAGTGGTCTCCAGCTTCGTGAGCCAGGGAGGCGGCGCGGGCGATACCATTTATATCTACGGGGAGAACTTCGGCGCCTTGCGACGCGATGCCGGGGTTACCATGAACGGCATCGAGGCCGCCGTCACCAGCTTCGAGGACCATGTCGTCACCGCCACCATACCGCCCGGGGATAGCGAGGGGCCGCTGCTGGTCCGGAACTGGGACGGCGAGACCAGCGAGCCGGTCGATTATCCCTGGACCATCTACTTCGCCGAGGGCTACACCGGGGACGGCTTCGAGGAATGGCTGTGCCTCATGAACCCCGCCGCCACCGCCACCACCGCCCAAGTCACCTACATGTTCGACGACGGCAGCACCGAGAGC
>JAXHVT010000024.1:17683-124732 GCA_034188985.1 Actinomycetota bacterium
TGCCGTGGGGGAGGGTAAGAACGTGTCCATCAAGGTGGAGGCGGACTCGACCATCGTGGCCGAGCGCCCCATCTACTTCAACTACAAGGGGGCCTGGACCGGGGGCCACGACGTGGTGGGAGCCACTTCCCTCTCCGACACCTACTACTTCGCCGAGGGCTACACCGGGGACGGCTTCGAGGAATGGCTGTGCCTCATGAACCCCGCCGCCACCGCCACCACCGCCCAAGTCACCTACATGTTCGACGACGGCAGCACCGAGAGCACGAACGTGCCCATAGGGGCCACCTCGCGCCAGACGGTGAACGTGAACGATGCCGTGGGGGAGGGTAAGAACGTGTCCATCAAGGTGGAGGCGGACTCGACCATCGTGGCCGAGCGCCCCATCTACTTCAACTACAAGGGGGCCTGGACCGGGGGCCACGACGTGGTGGGATATACTCCCTAACGGACGGAAGACCGGGACGCGAAAGCCACCGCACAGTGACATGAATCGCGGCGGGCTTCAAAGGCGCCGCGCCGTGACGTGGATCGCGCCGGGCCCGGAGACCACCCCGCCTAGTCGCGGCTGAAGTCGCGGTAACCCTCGGCCGTCGAGGCCATGGCCGCCTCGCGCCGGGAGTTGAGCTCCGGGAAGCCGTCTATCAGCATGTACACCAGTGAACGGTCCAGCCTGCCGCCGTCGGCCATCTCCCGCATCAGGGCCAGCGTCTCGGCGACGCTCAATCCCTCGCGGTAGGGACGGTCCTCCATAAGGGCGGAGCACACGTCGGCAGCGGCCACGATGCGGGAGCCCATGGACAGGTCGTGGGCGACGTGGTGAAAGGGATACCCGCTGCCGTCCAGCCGTTCGTGTGGAAAGCACTCCAGCGGTTGATGATCTCCAGGTCTTCGATGGGTTCCAGGGTCCTGAAGGTGCGGTAGGGGTGGGCCCGGATGATATCGAATTCCCTCTCCGTAAGCTTTCCCGGCTTCTCGAGTGTCTCCTTGGGGACGGCCAGCTTCTCTAGGTCGTGCAGGTAGCCGGCCACCCTTATCATGCTGCACTCCCTTCCGGAGAAACCGGCCATCCCGGCCAGGCCCTCAGCCACCGCCGCCACCCCGCAGGAATGGGTGGCGGTAAACATGCTCCGGAAGTCGATGATGCTGGAGAAGAGGCCGGCCATGCTCAGGAGTCCCTCGAGGTCCAGGACCACGGTTCAGGTTGACCTGGCGGGCCAGTATGTCTCCAAGGCGGGGTGAGGTGACGTCGAACCAGAAATATTCCTTGCGGGAGAGGATGTTGAAGGCCTCGACCAGTTGCGGGTCGAAAAGGCTGCCCGCGTGCCTCTCGATCTTCCCGCGTACCTCCTTGGCCTGGTCCAGGATATCGGCACCCCTGTTCAGCAGAACGGCCACACGGTCGGCCAGGTTGAGGATGTGGCTGCTCCGGGGCACGGGCTCGAAATCGTACTCCTTGCCGGCGCCGTTGTCCCAGGGCACGTGGTGATACCTGATGATATCGGCCACGCGCGAGAAGGGCCCGAAGTTCTTGAGAAAGCGGTAGCTCTTCTCGGTATGCCTTAGCTTATCCTGGTAATCGAAATTCAGGATGTCCAGCCTCTTCTCGAGGGAGAGGGCTCCTATGTCATGCAGCATGCCCGCAAGAACCAGGTTCTCCTGCTCCTCGCCGTTCGTTCCCAGCTCCTCGCTTATCCTGAAAGCTATGCATGATACCCGCTTGTGGTTTTCCGCTACCAGGGGCTCACCAGGTCCACCGCCGTTCCCAGCGAGAGAAACAGGTCGAAGAGCGCGATGCGGGGCTCTTTTATCATCTCCGACCGCCTCTTTAGAATACCTGCCCGAACATCTTTCAACGCGAGCCGATCACGCCGGCTCCCCGAATCACGGGATTATCCCGTCTCGCCTGTTCCCCGCCACGAGGGCCGCCTGTCGCCCGACCGCCTATATGGATACTCGGCCGGACGCGGCTGAATCTTTCAACCCGACGGCCGGTTCGCATGGCGGCACACCCGTTTTCTCGACCTCCACGGCCGCCTCGAATACCCGCTAATAGGGGTATAATAAAATCAGAGATTCTTGATCGACGCCCTTTACCGGAAGTGATGCAGACATGATTGGTATAAATACTTCCAGGGGAAGGGTCAGGCTGAGAGACCTGGTTGGAGACCGCCCCCGTCATAGCATTCACGCTCTCAACCAGCTGGAGCCCGACACCAGGGAGAGAGTCTATCCCCTCCTCATCCCGGACAGGGTCTTCCGCGAATTCGGGATCGACCGCGCGAACCTTACCAACCTGGAAGGGGAACGGGTGGTAGAGATAAATGTACCGCTGCGGGCCAACTTCGTTAACATCGAGGTCAGGAATAATCCCGGTGACCTCGACTGCATCCTTTACCTGGAGGTCGAGGACACCGCCTTCTACAAGGTGCAGATAAATTTCCTCATCATAAACGACCTATCCGACCCCCGCTTCGGAATGGACCGGGACGAGGAGGTAAGGCGTACCAAGTTCGGGACGGCCCGGCGCAATATACCCGAGAAGATCAAGGCCATGCGGCGAGGCTGGCCCCGGGGTATATGAGGCGGGGACGCGCCTCATGCCCCAGTTCTTTGCCGGGGCCCCGGGGTTTTTCTCGTCCGTGGAGCAGGGTATGGTGGTGGCCGAACCGCTGGCCTACCACGATGCCATCATCTTCGAGAGCTAGGGCTTCGATTACATCCGCGGCAAGAATTTCATGGAACAAATACACAGGGAGTTCCAGACCGGGGGGAGGCTTTACGAGGCCCTGGACGGAAGCTCGCCGTTTCGCCAGCCGGGGATGGAGAAGACGTTGAGGCGCAGGAGTTGGGCCCTGCGCTACGGCATCCTCGGGGAGCCCTGGAAAGGTACGGAGATGTATGGGTCGATGGAGTGGTACGCAGGCGTATGCACCTTTCCAGGCTGGGTTTGCTGATTCCGGTCGGAGGTGGCGGATATTACGGTCGCTCACGAGTTTGCTCGCATCGCTTATACTTGCAGGGCGGAAAGACGAGAAGAAAATGACTATCAAGCGGTCATTCATATGTCCGATATGGTAAGTAACCGATGCGGACTCTCGGACAATGGGGTGGCTGGATGAACGAAGGACGGAACGAAGAACAGATAATGAAGGAGCTGGACGAGCTGCGAAGCCGTGTCGCCGAACTCGAGAGCCTGGAGTCGGACCGCATGCGCATCGCGGCGGAGCCATCTTTCCATGAAGGCGATAAAGACTATTTCCAGGCCCTGGTGGAGAACTCCCGGGACGTCGTCATCGTCCTCGACGCCGATAAAACCATACGCTACGTAAGCCCTTCAGCCGAGCGGATTATCGGATACAAGCCGGAGGAGATAACCGCCGGCAATCCCCTGGGATTAGTGCACCCTGATGATCGCGCCAGGGTTATGGAGACGATAACCGAGGGTGCGGGAGCGCAGGGTTCGCCCGTGGAACTCGAGTACCGTATAAGACATAAGGATGGTTCCTGGCGCAACCTGGAAGCCATGGGGATCAGTCTCCTGGAGGAGGCGCCGGTCTTCGGGATAGTGGTAAGCATACGCGATATCACCGATTACAGGAAGATGGAGGAGGAATTGCGGGAGTCCGAGGAGAGGTACCGCAAACTGATTGAGAACCTCAACGACGCGGTCTTCAACGTGGACGTATCCGGGGTCATAACTTACATCAGCCCGGCTATAGAGAGAATGAGCGGCTTAAAGGTGGAGGAAATCCAGGGAAGGCCCTTCGCCGATTTCGTGTATCCCGAGGACCTCCCCGGTCTGGTGGAGAGCTTCCAGAGAACGGTCGCCGGCCATCTGGAGCCTTACGAGTTCCGGGTCGTGGACACCGACGGCAGCATCCTCTTCGTGGAGACCTCCAGCCGTCCCATAAGGAAGGGGGGCGCTGTGGTGGGCCTCACGGGCATCATAACCGAGATAACCGAGCGCAAGCGGGCGGACGAAGCCCGCAAGCGCCAGGAGGAGAGTTTCAAGGCACAGATAAGGAAGCGTATCAACTACTATCGCCGCCCGGAGGAAGGGTAGCGCGCTTCACCGGCTTCTCAGGCGGAGGGGGCGGTGAAGAAGAACGTGGCGCCCTCGCCGGGAGCGGATTCGACCCAGGCACGGCCACCCCAACCCTCCACCGCTCTCTTAACCGTGGACAGGCCGATGCCCAGCCCCTGCGTACCGGTGATGGAGAAGCTCTTGAAGGGTCTGAAGATCTGATCCAGCTTGTTGGGCGGTAGGCCGGGTCCGTTGTCGCCGACGAAAAAGGTCACCGTTTCACTCTCGCTGGACGCCCCTATCTCGATGCGGGGCTGCGGGTTAGCTGTCATGTGCTTGACGGCATTTCCCACCAGGTTGGCCAGGGCCTGCTCAAGTCTCAGGGGGTCTAGCGGGACGGCCGGCATATCCCCCTGGACATCGATCTCGAGACCGCGGCGTTCCAGCTCCACCCCGAGCCCCTCGAGAATCTCGCCGACGATACCCGCGGGCTCAACCCTCTCGGCCTGCCCGGCGGGGCTTTCCGCACCGGCGTATTCCAGAAGTGAGGTCACGGAGTCGTCCATGTGATGAGCGGCCCTCATAATGCTGTCCAGGGCATCGATCTCCGCCTCGGCGTAGCCCCCGATCAGGGATATGGGGCTGCGCAGGTCATGGGACATGGTCTGGGCGAATGACTCCAGTTCCAGGCTGCGGCTGCGCAGCTCCTCCTCCATGCGCTTGCGCCGGTCGATGTTCACCGCCTTTAAAGGCCCGGCGGGCTCGTCGTTGTGAAGGATGCGCGAGCCCTTGATCAGGAACCATTTCTCATGCCCGTCCCTGGTCAGTATCTTGACCTCCTATCCGCTGGGGGCCTCCTTTCCCCGCAGGCGGTCTGTGCCCCGTTCCCTTACCATATCCTTGAAGTCAAGATGTATCATATCCCAAAACCGCATGCTCTTGAGCTCTTCCTCGCCGTATCCGCTCTCCCTCATGGCGGCGGGATTCGCATAAACCAAGTGCTCCCCCTGAAAGATGAGGATGACGTTGAAGGCCGTCTCCGCCAGGGCGCGGAAGTTGACCTCGCTATCCCGCAGGGCTTCCTCGGCCCTCCGGCTCTCGGTTACGTCGCGGAAGTTGACCACCACCCCGGCCACGGCCGGGTTATCGAGCATATTGCGATCCATGGCCTCGAAGACATGCCAGGAGCCATCCTTGAGGCGCAGCCCGTACTCGACCTTCTGGTATAGCCGGGCTTCTCCACGCCCTCGCTGAACATCTTCATGGTGGAGGTGAGATCGTCCGGATGGATGAAGTCGAACTTGGGCCGCCCTGTCAGCTCCTCCGGCCTGTAGCTGGTGATCCTTTCCATCGAGGGGCTGGCGTAGGTTATGGCGCCCTCGGCGTCGATAACCAGGATACCTTCGTAGCTGTTCTCGATTAGCGATCGATGGTACTCCTCACTCTCGTGGAGTTTCGAGTCAGCCCCCCTGCGCTCGGTAATATCGATGCCGACGGCCAGGATGGCAGGATTGCCCTCGTAATCGAAGGGTTCGTTGGTAAGTTCTCACCAGCGTTTCTCACCGCTAGCCGTGACTATCTTTACCTCGTAGGTCATGGAAGCCTCCACGCCCCTCTGGGCCCTCTCCAGGCTCTCCCTGACAGACTCGCAGTAATCGGGGTGGATGATGTCCAATGGGTCCATATCGTGTCATCCCTTCGGGGAGTAGCCGCCAAATGTACGAGTGGCCGGGTTGGCGTATCATATCCCGCCATCCTGGTAGATGATAAGGGATACCGGGCAGGTTTCTATGAGGTTGCGGAACTGGCGCCTTTCCTTTTCCAGTGCCTCCTCCGCCTCTCTGCAAGCGGTGATGTCCCTTATACAGGCCACGACCGCCGAAACCTCCGGGTCGTCCATAAGGTTGGTGCCTGCTATTTCCAGGTGGAGCCATAAACCGTCGGCGCTTCGAGCCCGCAACTCCACATATCCGTAGCCCCGGGATGGCGACAGAAGCCCTCGAAGGCGGCCGCGACTCTCTCCACTTCATCGGGGTCGATGCGGTCGAAGAAATCCAGGGCCTTTTTCCCCCTGAGCTCCAGCGGGCTCGTGCCCAGCATTCCCTTCACGCTGGGGCTCACGTATCTAATGGTCCCGTCGGCGTCCAGGACCATGAGTACGCCGTAGGCTTTCCAGGATGGAGGACAGCCACCTGTCGCTGTCAGAAGGCCCCTTTCGGCCTTCCCGGACGTGTGACGGGGTGTGATCCTTCCCGGAATTTTCCTCGTGGCGACTGCCCGGTTTCCGGTAACGTCCTCCCCGCTTTTTACCTTTTTTCCCATACCATCGGTCCAAGTTGAGGATCTTGGTAATAATGAAACCGCCACCGGGTGCCCCACTGTTTCCACTCACCGAAGACACTCTATAACCTAATACGACCTAATACGCTTTTTCGAAACAACTCCCTGGGTCTATGTTAGTATGGACCAGCGGTAGGGACGATTCGCGGGCCGTCGGGGCCCCGGGGCTAACGGTCGATCGTATTGTCTGGTGAACTGGTAGCGGCGGTAGCCATACGATATCGGGGGAGGTTATCATGGGGGATTTCCTGGACGGATTGGATTTCAGGATCATGTCGATGGGGTTCTTCTTTCGCGACCTCGCCATTCCCCGGGAGAAGACACTCGAGGAGGCGGGTCTTAAACCGGGATTCCAGGTCCTCGACTACGGTTGCGGGAGAGGAAGCTACTCCCTTCCAGCCGCCGCCGCGGTGGGAGAGTCGGGAAAGGTCTACGCTCTGGACGTACAGCCCCTGGCCTTGCGCGCGGTGCTCAGGAAGATGGAAAGGAAGGGCATCGCCAATATCGAGATCATCGAGTCGGATTGCTCCACGGGCCTGCCCGATGGCAGCGTGGACCTGGTCCTGTTCTATGACATCTTTCACATGCTGGACGATCCTGGCTGGGTGTTAAAGGAGCTGAACCGTGTACTGAAGCCGGGGTCGATCCTCTCGGCCAGCGATCACCACATGAAAGAGGCGGACATCGTTTCCGGGATTCAGAAGGGGGGCTTGTTCGAGCTGACGGGCAGTGGGAAGAAAACCTGCAGCTTCAGGAAAACGCGATAGAACCGTAAGAATGGAGATGCATCTAGGCCTGATGGGGGCGCCGCGTCCTTGATGCCACTTGTTATCCCCTCGATTCGGAATCGTGGTGCGCTGGCCGGACACTAATGAAGATAACCGTCTCCAGACGATATAATTATATGGGATATGGGAAAGCGCTGCTGACCGGCGGGTTTCCATCCGGTACGATCAAATAATTCATTTGAAGGAGAAATGAAAGACGAAAGAAAGAGCAGGGGAAGGCTCTCCGAGGAGATCGAGGAGCTCCGGCGTAGCCTGTCAGAATACGAGGCCGCGGACAGCGGGCATGGAGGGCTTAGCGAAGCACTGGAGGGAGGCGAGGAGTCCTTCCTCGGGTTGGCCAACTCGTTGCCGGTGGCGGTGGCTATCTACAGCGAGAACAGGGTCGTCTACGTCAATCCCAGCTTCGAGCAACAGCTGGGCTACAGCCGGGAGGAGTTGCTGGACAAGGATTACACGGAGTTCATCCACCCCGACTTCGTTCCGTTCTTGAAGCAGAGGGGCTTCGCCCGCTCCAGGGGCGAGGAAGTGCCCTTCCGCTTCGAGTTCAAGGTCAAGACCAAGTCCGGCGAGGACCGCTGGGCCGACGCCACCTCGGCCCTAATGGAATACGGGGGGAAACCCGCCGTGATCGTCACCGCCTTCGACATCACCGAGCGCAAACTCATGGAAGAGGAGCTGCGAAAGAGCGAGAAGAGATTCTATTCCTCCATCCTGGAGAAGGCCTCCGAGGCGCTCATGGTCCTGGACGCCGACGGGATCATTAGGTACGTGAGCCCCAGCGTGAAGGGAATGCTGGGCATGAGCCCGCGGGAGCTCAGTGGGAAAACTCCCTTGGATTTCTTCGACCGCATCGACCCCGATGAAGTGGAGAGGGTCGCCGGCGTGTTTCGCGACGCTTTGCAGGATCCGGGGAGCACCAGGAGAGTGGAGTTTCAGGCCTGGGGCGCCGACGGTTCCTGGCGCGACATGGAGGTAACCGGCACCAACCTGCTGGACGACCCGGAGGTGTCGGCGGTCGTGGCCAGTATGCGGGATATAACCGAGAGCAAGCTGGCGGCGAAGGCGCTGGAGAGCGCCAACCGCGAGAAGGAAGCCATTCTGAGCAGCATGTCGGAACAGCTGATCTATCACGATAGGGATATGAAGATCATATGGGCCAACCGGGTGGCGGCGGAGTCGGTCGGCATGGAGATCGAGGAGATGGTCGACGGCCGCTGCCATAGCATCTGGCACGGGCGGGATCAGGTCTGTGAGGGCTGCCCGGTGAAGGAGACGCTGGAGACGGGGGAGCCGCGCGAGGGGGAGATAACCGGCCCGGACGGCAGGATATGGTCCATCAAGGGTTACCCCGTCAAGGACGGCGACGAGGTGATGGCTGCGGTGGAGGTAGCCGTGGATATAACCGAGAGCAAGCTGGCGGAGAAAGCGCTGCGCGAGAGCGAGAGCTATTACCGCTCGCTTATCGAGAACTCCTACGATCTCGTCTCGGTCTTGAACCCGGATGGCAGCCACCGCTATATAAGCCCCTCGGTGAAGCGCATAGTGGGATACGATGCCGAGGAGATGATGAGGATTCATCCCTTCGACCTCATACATCCCGAGGATAGACCCGGGGTCCTGGAGGATTTTCGGAATATCCTGGAGGAATCCGAACACGCCGTGCATCTCGTATACCGCATCAGGCACAAGGACGGGACATGGCGCGTCCTGGAAACGGTGGCCAGGGGCCTTTTTGAGGAGCCCGGAGTCGAGGGCGTGGTGGTTAACTCGCGTGACATCACCGAGAGCAAGCTGGCCGAGGAGGAGCTGCGGCGCTCCGAGGAATACTTCCGTTCCCTCATAGAGCACACCCTGGACGTGATAGTGGTCCTGGACCGGGAGGGGAACGTCAGGTATCTGAGCTCCTCGTTCGAGAGGGTACTGGGTTACAGGCCCCAGGAGGTGGTGGAAGGCGGCGCCAGGCCTTCAATCCACCCGGATGACGCGGTCGGGGCCGAGGCCGGGATGCGATTCGTCCTAGAGAATCCCGGTGAGCTGTACAGCACCGAGATTCGCTGTCGCCACGCTGACGGCTCCTGGAGGACCCTGGAAGTGAGGGGCAGCAACCTGCTGGGAGAACCTTCCGTGGGTGCTATCGTAGCCAATTTCAGCGATGTCACCGAGGGGAGACTGATGCGGGACAAGCTGGAGAGCATAAATCAGCTCTTCCTGGGACTGGGCGCGGATCTCATGGAGAACATAGACCGCATCGTCCATACCGCGGGCGAGATACTGGACGGGTCGCTGGCGGTCTACGCCAGGGTGGACCAGGGAAGGATGTCCATGCTCTCCACCGCACCGGGGGAGGAATCCTTCCGGGTAACCGACCGCCCGAAGGATTGCCCCTGCCATGAGTTGATCGAACGGGGAACCCACGCTCCCCTGTTTATCGGGGACCTGGCAAGCTCGAGGTACGCTGAGCTGAACCCGGATATAGGTAAATACGGCCTGGTCTGCTACCTGGGGTACCCCGTGGAAAGGGAGGGCAAGGTCATGGGGTGCCTAGGCCTGTACGATGATAAGGCCAGGGAGTTCAGTGCCGACGAGATAGGCCTCCTGGGGACCCTGGCCCGGGCCATAGCCATCGAGGAGGAGCGCCTCTCCCACGAGGAGGGATTGAAGGACTTCATCGACGTGGCCTCCCACGAGCTACGCCATCCCGTGACCATCATGAAAGGATACGCCACCAGCCTGAAGAAATTGTGGGGGAAGCTGGACCAGGAGCAGATCAAAGAGATGCTGGAAGCTATAAACAGCGGGTCGGACCGCATGAACAAGCTGGTTCTGGAGCTGCTGGACGTCTCCCGGATCGAGAGAGGACGTTTCTCCGTCGATAAGAAGGCGATGCATCTGGGACCGATACTGGACAGGGTGGTGGAGGAGATGAGGGACAAGGGCGCCCCCCACGAGTTCAGTACCTCCATAGCGGCGGGTCTGGATACCATGCGCGCCGATTCGGAGAAACTCTCGGAGGCCATTCTCATTATGCTGGACAACGCCGTCAATTTCTCGCCCGCCGGCACCGCTATCGAGATCGAGGCCGCTTACGAGGACGGCGAGGCGGTCGTCTCGGTCCTGGACCGTGGGGATGGGGTGCCGGAGAACGCCAGGGAGAGGATATTTGAGCGCTTCTACCAGGTGGAGGAGGCGCTGCATCACTCCAAGCCCGGTATCGGACTGGGGCTCTACATCGCCAGGGAGATAGCGGAGGGTCATGGCGGCCGTATGTGGTACGAGCCCCGCGAGGGAGGGGGTTCCGCCTTCCGCCTTGCCCTTCCCATGTAGAAACGGAACACACGCGAGTCCTGCAAACCGCCCCGGCCCAGGCCTCGTCCACGATTCGAAACAGTCCTCGCCGGCGTGACATAGCTTATAGTTATATCGAGAGCGGAGCTGAATCGGATGAGGCAGAGAGGAGTGATAGATTGAGAGTCGCCCTGATAAATCCCAACCGCTATCACGAGCCCCCGGTTATTCCGGTGGGTATTGAATATATCGCCCATTACCTCGACCGGGAAGGTCACGACGTAAGGGTGGTTGACCTCTGCTTCACACCGGACCCGGAGGGCATGTTGGTGGATGAACTGGATTCCTTCCGGCCCGATGTCGTGGGTTTCTCCTTGCGCAATTCCGATACCTGTCTCTACCACGACAGCGTCTTCTTCCTGGACGATTATGCCCGGCTCATGGCGCTGAGCCGGCGTGCCTGCGGCGCGAAGGTGGTCATCGGGGGCACGGGCCTTCTGCCGGGTCCGCGCGAGGTGGCCGAATACCTGGGCTGCGACCATGCCGTGTACGGCCCGGGCGAGAGGGCTTTCCCCCGCCTTCTCGCCTACCTTGAGGAGGGCGTCTCCCCTCCATGCCTGATAGACGGTTGGGAGAGCTCCTTCGATCGCGAGGAGGTGCCCTCGCGGGGCCGTTGGCTTGACTACGCACCCTACATGCGGGACAGGGGCGTGACGGGATTCGTTACCCAGACCGGCTGCACCGGGGGCTGCGGTTTCTGCCTGGAGGCGGAGCTACCGTGTAGGACCAGAGACCCCCGGGCGGTGGTGGAGGAACTGGGAGCGCTCGTCGACGCGGGCTGCGTCGATTTGCACCTTTGCGACAGCGAATTCAACCAGGAACTGGAGGCATGCAAGGAGCTGCTCCGTGCCATGATCGCTTCGGGTCTGCGTATACCCTGGAGCTTATACATGAAGCCCCTGCCCCATGACGATGCCCTAATGCGCATGCTGGCGGAGACGGGGGCCGATTCCGTGACACTGTCCGTGGACTCCGATTCCCTGCTGCGGGGCTCCTACAGCCTGCTGGATCTTCAGAGCTTCATGGTGCTGGCCGGTAGGCGGGGGCTGAAGGTGGCCGTGGATCTGCTGGTGGGATTTCCCAGCGAGAACATAGAGCAGGTGCGCGATATTCTGGACTTCTTTCGCGGCTGCAGGCCGGACACGGTGGGGGTGAATGCCTGGATCCGGCTGTATAAATACACTCGGCTGGGACAGAGATTGAGGGCGGATCCCCCGCCCGTGGGATCAATAGAGGGCGGTGACGCGGATTTTCTGAAGCCGGTCTTTTACAACTGGCTCGGGCTGGAGGAACTGCGCGGGCTGATAGGAGATGACCCGCTCTTCCGCGTCGAGGGTCTGGAACGGCGCAGCAACTACGAACGTCTGCACTGAGAGATGAGAACCTTGGGGCGCTCTCATCTATAAACCATACCTGGGTCTCCAAGGTGGTGCGTGTTACACATGCCGGTAAGGTCATCCTGGACATGGACTCATCGGAGTTCCCGGTACACGGAGGTCAGGAAAGCCCGGCATATAGCGGGCATTTCCATTCCCGGTGCAGGCGACCCCTCTTGGTCTTTAACCAGTTCGGTGACTACAAGGGGGCGCACTCGAGGCCGGGGAACGTGCATTCGGCCGACGAATGGCGGAAGTTACTGCAATCCGTAGTGGAGCGGTATAGGACAACGGGAAAGAGGATTTACTACGGGGGCAGACGCCGCCCTCGCCTCGCCGGACATTTATTAGAAAAGCCAAGGCTTCGGTGTTCCCGCATGCACCTGGATGGTAGTATGTTTGTATCGGGAGGTGCGCATGGGCAATATCGGTTGCAAGAACTCAATAGGCATATGCGGAATAATATGATGATGATATCATTCAAGAATTGCTGGCTGGATACTACTCCCAATAGGCAATGGGAAAATATGAATATATAAGTGGGGCTTTCGTTAATTGTGAGGTTTTATCAGAGGTGGGACAATGAAGAAATGCTGTAGGGCCGCAAAGGTACATGCAAAAGAATCAATAAAATACTCGTTTACTCTTACCTGTATCCTTTTGCTCGTCTTGTTTCTAATCGCCGTCGCACCCCGGGAAGCTCGTGTAAACCCGGGGAAGACAATGTTATGCTAATGCGACTCCTCCGGCGATCAGGGCAACCTGGCGAGTTCGGGGGCCTCTATCACTCCCGATGGAAGGTACATCGCTTTCTGCTCTAGTGCCATCAACTTTGTTACGGGAGCGGGAGGCGGTATGATTACCCATATCTTCCGCAAGGATATGCAGACCGGCGAGGTTGACCTATGCTCCTGTGCCGTATCGGGCATCCCGGCTGACAGGACTTGCGATTCCCCCTCGATAAGTGCCGACGGAAGGTATGTGGCTTTCAGCTCGACTTCCACCAATCTTGACCCCGCAGTTACCAGCCACAACCAGGTCTTCCGCAAGGATATGCAGACCGGTGAGATCGACCTGTGCTCTTGCACCGCTTCGGGCACACCGGGCGATGGCGACAGCAACTCCCCCTCTATTAGCGCCGACGGCATGTACGTGGCCTTCCGCTCAGATGTCCACAATCTTTATGTTCCGGAATTGCCTTTACATTCACCCCAGATTCTTCGAAAAAACTGTATAACCGGGAAAATAGTGGTCTGTTCCAGCCTGGAATCGGGTCGGGAATTCAATTCACCTTGTTACGCACCATCAATAAACGCCGATGGTCGCTATGTTGCCTTCCATGAAAATATGGGGAATGTATACTGGAAGGACTTACAGACCGGAGAGCTGGCAATGGCTTCTAGTTATGGTTCAGATGTGTCAACTGATGGATATTGCATATATCCATCTATCAGCGCTGATGGGAGATATGTAGCTTTTGAAGCGTCAGGTAGCGATCTGAATCCGGAAGGGTCCCTTATCCACCGGATATTCCGTAAAGACCTGGAAACAGGAGAAATCAAGCTCTGTTCCTCGGATGTTTCTTGGAATGCCGGGAATCTAAGCAGTCGATACCCGTCAATCAGCTCAGACGGAAGATACGTCGCATTCCAGTCGGGAGCTTCCAACCTGATCCCGGGAGTCACATCAACCTATGCACAGGCCTAAAGAAGGATGTAATGACCGGGGATATACAGATTTGCTCCTGCACTGCTGAAGGTGTGATTGCGAGCAGTGGAGGAGACAGGCCTTCAATAAATGAGGGCGGGCGATACGTGGCCTTCACTTCATCTTCCAAGAACCTATATCCTGATGCCAACGACAGCACTCAGGTGTATGTAAAACATATTGTAACCACCTGGTACCTGACCGAGGGCTACACCGGGGGCGAGTTCGACACCTGGGTGTTGATACAGAACCCGGGCGAGGAGGAAGCCCAGGTAACCCTGGAGTTCCGGCTCCCTCAAGGATCTTCCGCCAATCCCTACTCCTTTAAACTGCCCGCTGGAACCAGGAAGTCGATAAACCTGACGGATATTCCCGGTCTCTCTGACACCGATGTTTCCACCAAGGTCACCTCGGACAAACCGGTGGTAGCCGAGTGGGCCATGTACTTCGACTACAACGGCAAGCGGGGAGGGCATGATTAGGTGAGATATGCCCAGTAAGGATAGATTAACGAGGCGAAAGAGGTACGGCCGGTACCGTGCCACTGACGTTCCGGACCTGGGAAGAACAGGCCTACAATCATTTGTATACGTTTACTAACTTATTACGTGGTTTATCTGTACGGGGATGCGAGCATACGCCCGCGCCTGCCGGCCGTAAAGAGGTTGATTTCGTTCCGGTGGGCACTCGCCCGGTACGTTCTTGTATAAAATCGCGTATCAAATTATACTGATTAAACAAGTCTCATGGGGGACACAAAAGGGGGAGGATATGAATACGCGCCGTGGATTTTACAAAGGCGCACTGACAATTATTTTCGGTGCGGTTCTTTTCACCGCCATGCTTATCCTGCAGGGAACGATGGTGTTGGCCGATGCCCCCTGGCCCGAGCCTCCGCCAGGGCAGGATCCTTACGCCTATGAGGAGTACTGCTTCAGCGAGGAGGTACCCGACGATTTCGATACCTCCAGCGAAGATTATTGGAAGGTTACGGGGGATAAAAGCAGCAGCCTGTACCACACCCTGCTGAGCTTCTTCAACCGCGAGCTATATGAGAAGGAACTGGAGGGGGTTATGGGGGCCAGCGTGGATAGGGCCTGGAGCATAACCACCGGAAGGCCGGACGTTCTCATAGCGGAGTTGGACTCGGGGGTGAACTGGAGCGACGCCGATCTGGCGTTGAAGTGCCAGCTCAACCGGGGCGAGCTCCCACCGCCGCAGGGCGCCGAAACCTGGGACAAGAACCAGGACGGCGTGTTCAACGTGGAAGACTACCAGGGAGATCCGCGCCTGAACGAAGCCGAGCTGAACAACAACGGCATCCTCGATCCCGAGGATCTCATCTGGCGTTTCTCCAACGGCAAGGACGAGGACGGCAATGGCTACATAGACGATATCTGCGGATGGGATTTTTTGGAGGACGATAACGACGCCTGGGACGAGGTGGAATACGGCCACGGGACCAGTGAATGCAAGTGGACGGCGGGCGAGGCGAACAACGGGGAGGGATTCCCCGGCGTCTGCCCCAGCGCCATGCTCTTACCGGTGAGGGTCGGCGATTCCTTTATAGTGGATGTCAACGATTTCGCCCAGGGAGTCATCTTCGGTATGGACTCGGGTGCCTGGATAATCCAGGAAGCCCTGGGAAGCGTCAACCAGAGCCCGCTGGCCCAGGCGGCCATCAATTACGCCTACGACAACGGGGTAACGGTAATCGCCTCCGCGGCTGACGAGGAATCGGCGCACCAGAACTGGCCTTGCACCTACGAGCGCACGGTACAGGTCAACTCGGTGACAAAATACGAGGAAATGCTGCCCCTTGTGGCCAGCCAGTTCCCTCCTTCCTACCTCTACCTGGGAGGGATAACCAATTACGGGGCTCACTCCGTGGTCTCCACTCCCTCCGGCGGTCATTCCTCCGGAGCAACCGGCCGTCTGTCTGGCATCGCCGCCCTGCTCTATTCGGTGGCGGAGAATAAGGTGCAGCGCGGGGAATTATGGGATTATCCGGGTCTGGAGACTCCCCTGTCCGCTTGCGAGGTCAAGCAGCTCATCGCCATGACCGCCGACGATATCGATTTCTCGCCCGACCAGTACGGCGTGAGTATGGGATTGCTCGATTCCATAATCGGGACCAGCGAGAGGTTCTCTTCCACCCCGGGATGGGACCCCTATTTCGGCTATGGCCGCGCCAACGCCTACGAGGCCGTGAAAGCGGTGGAGGAGGGAAGGATACCGCCGGAGGCGGAGATCAGCTCGCCGCTGTGGTTCGAGCTGATCAACCCGGGGCAGGTATCCCTGGAGGTGCGGGGAAGGGTGGCCGCGGAACGCGCCGACAACTTCAGCTACACCGTGGAGTTCGCCCCTGGGTGGGACCCCGGCTCGGATGACTGGATAACCGTGCGCGAGGACATGTTTCAGTATGAGCCGGTGAATGGCGTCCTGGCTACCCTGGACCTGGGAGAGGTGAACAGGTTGATCCAGGAGACCATGACGGCGCGCGGCGGCGACCAGGATCCCAACCGCTACGCTTTCACCATCAGGGTAAGGGTGGTGGACAGCGAGGGCAACTGGGGGGAGGACCGTAAAATGGCCTTCTGCTTCGACGACGGCAGCGCCTACACGGGAACACCCCTCCGGCTGGGTTCGGGCATGGCCTCGTCACCGCGTTTCGCCGACCTGGGCGACGACGGGATCGACGAGCTTATAGTGGCCAACGAGAGTGGATACATACACGCCTTCAACGGCGATTTCAGCGAGGTGGAGGGTTGGCCGGTGCACGTTACCGCCTTGCCCCTCCACTACGGCTCGGAGGGCTTCACGTCCGGCCAGCTGCCCTTCGAGTTCTACGCCTCCGTTGTGGGGACACCGGCCGTGGGCGACCTGGATCACGACGGCACCCTGGAGGTGGTGGCCGGGGATACCGAGGGTAGGGTCTACGCCTGGGACAGCGGCGGCAACCTGCTTCCCGGATTCCCGGTGCGCTCGAATCCACAATATTCCATACCCGACCGAGCCGACTGGTGGACGGATGGGGCGCTTCCTGCGGAGTGGTACGCCGCCAGGTTCGTCCCGGACAGGGTGCATCAGCTGGACACCTGGAACTGCCTTGAGAAGGCCTTCCTGAGGGCCCCGCTACTGTGCAACCTGGATAATTCGCTGAACGGCTCGCTGGAGATAGTGACGGCCTGCCTGGACCAGCACCTATACGCCTGGCACGCCGACGGCGCTGCCGTGAGTGGATGGCCGGTCAAACTGGTGGATCCCGAAAAGGTAGCTTCCTTCGATCCTCTTACCCATACCTGTACCTTTAACGACCCGGACAGCGTTTTGCGGGGAAGCAAGATAGTGACCAATCCCTCCATCGGCGATCTGGACGGCGACGGAGACCTTGAGGTGGTCTGCGGCACCAACGAGGCCTACGCCGAGCCCATGAACGTATCCGGCGATTCCTTCGGTCTTTCCTCCCTGCTGGGAATATTGAGCCCGCTGCTGGGCGAGGACCTCAACCCCGGCAACACCCGCGCCTATGCCGTGCACCACGATGGCACCGTGCACGGACTGGCGCAGGGGCAGGAGCCGCCGGCGGATCAGGTGCCGGCCAATGCCTACCTGGAGGGTTGGCCGGTTAAAATCGCCATGATGGCCGCGGGGATGCTGCCCAGCGTGGCCGAGGGCGTTAACGGACCCCCGGCCATCGCCGACCTGGACGGGGACGGCAGCAAGGAGATAGGGATCTCCTCTGCCGCTGGCCCGGGCTATCTGCTGGAGCTGGACGGCACCTCGCATCTCGGGGTTGGTGAGGACGGCCTTCCCTTGAGCCTGGAGTGTGACGGCGGGGGTTCTTACTCCGACTCCGGGGATTCCCCGGTGATATGTGCCCTGGGAGGGGGTTGTATGGCCGCGCTGGAGGGGGACGGCCTCTCCTATATCTCGCCCACCATGGGTCTCGGGAGGGCGATAGATCTTTTCCTCCCCGCCAGCCAGATCAGGTCCGACGACCAGGTATCGGCCTGGAGCGCCAGTGGAGCGTTCCTCGATCATTTCCCCAGCAAGATGAACTGCATGATGTTCTTCCTTACCCCCGGAGCGGCGGATATCGATGGAGACGGTGCCCAGGAGGTGCTCGCCGGCAGCTCCTATTACGACTTGCGCGCCGTCGACGCCGCAGGGGATAAACCCGACGGCTGGCCGAAGTTCACGGGGGGATGGAGCGTATCCACCCCGGCCCTGTCGGATTTCGACGGCGATGGGGACCGGGAGATGGCCGTTACTACCAGGGAGGGATGGCTTCTGCTGTGGGAGACCTCGTCCTCGACCATCGACAAGGCGGATTGGCCGGAGTACGGGCATGACTCCTGGAACACCGGCTGCCTCGATACGGACGCCGAGAGGCCCGCCAAGGTTCGGGACCTGGCGGTGGAGTTGGTGGAGGGTGGTGATAACCCCACCGGCGTCAAGCTCACCTGGACCGCCCCCGGTGACGACGGCGACCTGGGGCAGGCCCTGCTTTACGACGTGCGTTACCTGGACCGCGCCATAGACGCTGAAAACTGGGATTCCGCCCAACCCCTGGAGGGGGCGCCTCTGCCCGGCGCGGCCGGAAGCAATCAAGAATTCATGATCGAGGGATTTCCCTTCGAGGATCACGAGGAGGGGGCCACCTACCATTTCGCGTTGCAGGCAAGGGACGAGGCGGGTAACCTGTCCCCCATATCCAATGTTGTCTCAGCTTCGTACGAGGGAGAGCCCGGGGAGCCCGAGGAGCCGGAGGAGCCCGATCAGGAGGCTCAACAGGAGGTACATACCTGGTACCTGGCCGAGGGATCGACGGGGAGCGACGAGAACGGGAACTTCGAAACCTGGATCCTGGTGCAGAATCCCGGGACCGAGACCGCCAACATCGAGCTGACCTACATGACCGCCGAGGGTACGGTGCCCGGCCCCTCCCTGGAGCTGGAGCCCGAGACCAGGCGGACGGTAAGGGTAGCCGACGAGGTGGAGAACAACTGGTCGGTGTCCACCAAGGTGGAGTCGGACCGGCCGTTGATAGTCGAGAGGGCCATGTACTGGAGCTTCACCGCGGAAGGGCAAGATGTGCACAACCAGGCCGCCCACGCCTCCATCGGGGTGACAGAGACCGCCACCACCTGGTACCTGGCAGAGGGCTCCACCGGCGGTGACGAGAACGGGAACTTCGAAACCTGGATCCTGGTACAGAACCCCGGAGGTGAGACCGCCGGCGTGAACCTTACCTATATGACCCCGGACGGTTCCGTGGACGGTCCCCGCCTGGAACTGCCACCCGGCACCAGGAGGACGGTGAACGTAGCCGAGACCCTCGACCAAGCCTGGTCGGTGTCCACCATGGTGGAGTCGGACCAGCCGGTGATAGCCGAGAGAGCGGTATACTGGAATTCCCCCGATGTCTGCCGCCAGGCGGCACACGCCTCCATCGGGGTGACAGAGACCGCCACCACCTGGTACCTGGCCGAGGGCTCCACCGGGGGCGACGAGAGCGGTAACTTCGAGACCTACATCCTGGTGCAGAACCCCTCCCAGGACAAGGCAACGGCGAGGCTGACCTGCATGACCGGCGAGGGTACGGTGCCCGGTCCCACCTTGGAGCTGGAGCCCGAAACCAGGCAGACGATAAGGGTGGCCGACGAAGTGGATGACAACTGGTCGGTGTCCACCATGGTGGAGTCGGATCAGCCGGTGATAGCCGAGAGAGCGGTATACTGGAATTCCCCCGATGTCTGCCGCCAGGCGGCACACGCCTCCATCGGGGTGACAGAGACCGCCACCACCTGGTACCTGGCCGAGGGCTCCACCGGGGGCGACGAGAGCGGGAACTTCGAGACCTGGATCCTGGTACAGAACCCCGGAGGTGAGGCCGCCCTGGTCAGCCTGACCTACATGACTCCGGACGGCCCGGTGAACGGCCCCGATCTGGTACTGGAGCCCGGCACCAGAAGGACGGTAAGCGTGGCCGAAAAGCTGGAGAACGTCGAGTCGGTGTCCACCATGGTGGAGTCGGACAGGCCGGTGATTGTCGAGAGGGCCGTGTACTGGAGTATCCTGGACGTCTGCCGCCAGGCCGCTCACGCCTCCATAGGCGCGGGCGCCGTCGATTAGGGGCTTCACGGGGTAAACGGAAACGCATATTCGGGAATATTCTTACTCTCCTGTCCGATAGTGGGGATATTGAAACCCCGATTTCCCATCAAGCTCCGCTCCCGGCCGACCTCTCGAGTTACGGTAACTGCCTTTCCCTCTTGGGTTGTTGCCGTCCGATGGTGCCGGGCAGGAAGTAACTTACAGGTGGAGAAGGAACTTAATCCGATCGGACGAAGTATACGTGGGCTCTTGACTGATGAGTTATATTCATATAATATAACATATATAACTTTTAGAATTTGGAAGGAAAGCAGATGGCCGTAAGGATAATCAGCACTACGGAGCTAAGGTCCAAGGCCGCGGACATGGTTCTTGGGCTGCGCCGGGGCGACAGATTCCTCATCCAGCATTACAACGACATCGTGGGATATATAACCCCGGAGATCCCCGATGAGTTGCTCAAGAAGCTGGGCGGTCAGCAGGGCAAGCGCGAGGAAACCTTCAAGGCCCTGGACTGATTCACCCGCTAGCACCTTAAACACCCAGATGGGCGGAAGCCTCTTTATGCCCGGCGCCCCCATCACTCTCCGAAGGAGGGTTCCGCTTGACGTTTCACCCTCGATTGAGACATCCCTTTAGCTCGGAGAAAGCCCAGGCCACGGCGGAGTTCGCCCTGGTGCTCCCCTTGCTGTTACTGGTTTTTATGCTGTTCATTCAGGCGGTGGTAGTCATGAAGGCCCAGATAGCGGTGACTGCGGCGGCGAGAGAGGGTGCCAGAAAGGGAGTGGAGACATCCAACCTGGCCCTTATCGAAGGGGCGGCGGCACGGGCGGCACCCGGCATGAACCCTGAAAGACTGCACGTTGTGGTCGAGAGCGGCCCCAGGCGTCGCGGTGAATGGATAAAGGTGGAAGTGGAGTACGAGGTACCCATAGTCATACCGGCGGTGCAGAAGTTCTTCCCCGAGGTGAGGGTCAGGGGAAGCGCGGAGATGCGAATCGAGAACGACAGGGAGGGCACGTGATAATGAGGTTGGCTGGCGACGACGGGGCGGCGGCAACCCTGGTGGCGGCGGCCTTGATACCCGTTCTGCTCTTGACCGGCGTATTCCTTTACGATGTGGCTGCCCTATACGGGGCCAGGGGCGAGGCGCAGACTGCGGCCGATGCCGCCGCCAAGGCGGCCGGCTTGGAGCTTACCCCCTATTTCGGCGTGGGCTGCGATCCCGAGGAGGCGGCTCGCGATTACGCGGGACGCAACGGTTCCGAGCTGCTGGAATGCAGCATGGGCGGAGAGGGGGGACTGATGTGGGTAACGGTGCGTGTTTCGCGCCCCGTGGAGCTGCTGGTACTCAGGAGAGGGGAATCGCGGGTAAGCGCCACCGCACGCTGTTATCTCGACTTGAGGTCTAGTAAATGAAGAAAGGAAAGGCGTCGATCCTCCACTCCCCCTGCTTCCTTACCAGGAATACGCAGGAGGTCTCCGATTCCAGGTTTCCCCTGCTTCCGAACTCCACGGTTACGTCCACCTCGGCGGAATCGTCCTCCAGCTCTATTTCATTGGGATCGAAATCGTACGAGCGGGCGGTGCCGAATACGCCCGAGAAATCCGCCGCGGTCCATGGTTCTTCCAGGTGATGTTTATCCAGGTAATCCTGGCTCAGATGCTCGAAGATGTACTGGGTGTCGCCGTCTATGCAGGCAATGAGGAAGTCTTGCAGGGCCTGTTCAACTTCGGTGAGTTCCGCTCCGCCGGGAGCTTGCCTGGATGACCATTCCATGGCGGTAAAGGCGTTTACCTTCCACTCCCCGTCCTCGACCTTGAGAATAAGGCTCTCCTCGGTTTCCCCCTTGCCGGAGATCTCCATGGTTACGGCGATCACCGCCCTGTCTCCCTCCACGGAGATATCCTCGGCCGGCGCCATGCGATAGGATTTCACGTAGCCCAGCACGGCCACCAGGTCGTCCCCCGTCAGGGGGTCCGGTACCTGGTTCTCATCCACGTAGTCCCGGGACATCAGGGAGCCTGCCTCCTCCCCTTCCAGGTTGCCGCAGGCGTTGAGGAAGGCGGTGGCTGTCTCGGCCACTTGGGTCAGGTTTTCCTCCCCGGAGGGATTCTCCCCGCAGCCCGCGAGTGCAATCAAGGGGAGGATCAGCAGAAGGATCGCAGGTAGCACGCCGGTTACCGTGAGGCGCCTCGGAATTCGCGTGTCCATGGTCCCTCCTTTCTCCCTCCAACTCTTCTCCAGCATTCTGCATAACACCTTTCAAGTATAAGAGAGGGCTGGGGTACGCCGCTTGTTCCCCGACTTAAAAACGCGGGTATGACGGCGGGGCGGGGCGTAGATGAGATGCCTCCCGGTTCGTTGTAGTAATTGAAGCGAGAATTGAGGCGACAAGGCGCGAGAAAGGAAGAGGCGGCAATGAACTTTCCAAACAAGGCTAAGGGAGTGATTATCAACCCCAGCTACGTACGTCCGGCGATTCTCAAGGCACTGGTTCTGAACCTCAAGGGGGCCGAGGAGGAGGACCGGGAGGAAGGCTGCGCGGTGAAATACGTGGACCGCAAGCGGAATTTCCTTTATGGCGGGGAAAATAACGGGTGATATACGGTTTGGAGAGCGAGGTCGGAGATGATGGGCTATGACTTGCTCAGTATTGTTGGGTCTAAGAGGGTTGTACTATCCTAGATATGGGTTTTCAAACGTTTGGGAATGCAAAGGAGTAGCAACAACCAGGTTATCGAGGGGGGTGGATTCGTACAAACGTTTCTATCATGCTTGGATTGCTGGTTCTTCTGGCCATAGAGCGCATGGAGGAGGAGAGGGAGCGGGACTTGGTGGAGAGGGTCCGCACCTCCCCCGAGGCTTTTTCCGAACTCTACGAGTTCTACTTGCCGTTGATCTACCGCTATCTTCTGCGGCGCACCGGAAAGGTGGAGGTGGCGGAGGACCTGTCTGCGGTAACCTTCGAGAAGGCCCTTCGGCACCTGGAGAAGTTCCAGTGGAAGAATGTGTCCTTTTCGGCCTGGCTTTACCGCATAGCCACCAACACCCTGGTGGATTACTACCGCCGCGAAGGAAGGCGTCACGACACGTCGCTACAAGATCTGGAGGGAGTGCTGAGGTCCCCCGAGGGAGCCGGGGAGGAGGATATGGAGCGCGTGTCCATGCTCATGGACCTGATACGACGGCTGCCCCAGTCCTATCAACATATCCTGGCCTTGAAGTTTTACCAGGATCTCAACCACGACGAGATGTGCGAGGTCTTGGGATTGAGCAAGAAGACCTTGACCATGAAGCTCTATCGCAGCCTCAAGGCGCTGCGCAAGCTGGCCGCGGAATCCGGGCTGCTGGAGGAAGGGATGTGAAACAGGCTTGAGGACCAGGCTCAAGGCGGAGCTGATCTCGGAGATGCTCGAGGGTCGGGAGCCCAGCGAGATGGTAAAGCTGGATCCCGAACTCAGAGACCTGGGACTTCTTTCGTCCATGCTGGCTACGGTAGCGGAGTCCCGGCCGCTTCCCTCGCCGCAAGCCGAAGGGCGCATCGGGGAACGGGTGATGCGGACCTACAGGAGCGTGGTGGAGGGAGAGAGAGTAAGGGAGAGGGATCCCTCCCGCCGGGTTACCGCCGCGGAGACATGGAGGATATCCTACGCAGCCGTAGCCACGGCCGCGATCATAGCCGTCATACTGGTTGTTTCCGCCGTGTTCACCACGGCTCCGCGCGAGATCACCCTTCCGCCTACCGCCGTATCACCGCAGGCGGACGCGGTGGTCTTCGCCACCGGCATAATCGACGTAAAGGCTCCCGGGGGAGAATGGGAGGAGGCGGAGGGACCCATAGCCCTGAAGGAGGGGAGCTCCGTAAGAACTCCCGGTGATATAAGGGCGGAGGTGGCCTTCGGCGGCGAGAACCTGATGCGCCTGAATGGAGGGAGCGAGGCACTGTTGGTAGGAGTAAACGAGGGAGAGATAGACGTGGAGCTGCGCTCGGGTGAGGGCTACTTCCGCGTCGAGGAAGGCACGGATTTTAGGGCGAAAGGCGGAGGCCTGGAGGCGAGAGCCCTGGGCACTGTCTTCGATATGGATCTGAGCGGAGATGATCCGGAACTGCTGCAGTTACAGGGAGAAGCGGAGGTGTTGGCGCTCGCGGCCGTGTTGGGGGAAGAGCCCTTACGCCTGGAGGAAGGGATAATGCTCTCCCTTCCGGAGGAACTGGGCGAGGAAGGGTTGTCCGCGTGGATAAGCGATATACCGGCGGAGAGGCTGCAGGAAAACTGGTTGACCTGGAACAGGGACATCGATGCCTCGAGGGGATGGGAGCTGGGCGTTATGACCTCGGTGCAGTCGGAGGCTGGCCCGATTCCGGATATCGCGATGGTAAAGACCCCCGGCGAGGACGGGCAGGACGGGCAGGACGGCCAGGACGGCCAGGATGGCGACGATGGACATGATGGAGACGATGGACAGGATGACCGTAAACCGGTTATCTCCCTGTCGATGACCATGCAGGAAAATGGCGTGGCCCTCACCTGGGGGCTGCAGGGCGAACGGCCGCCGGAGTTCGTGCTTCTACGGGCCGTGGGGAGGGATCCCGTCTACCCGCGGGATGTACTGGTTCACCTCACGCCCGGCACCGACAAGTTCCTGGACCAGAATATAAAAGAGGGTAATATCTATCACTACCGCGTGGCCGTCGAATACAAGGACGGGATGACCTACAGCAACACTGCAGTAGTACAGATACCCAAGAAGCGGCCGGTCATCGATCTCAACGCCAGGTTGATCGACGGCGGCAAGGGGATGCCCGTCGTGGAGCTGAGCTGGCACATCGAGGGCGATATAGCACCGGATCTCATATCTCTGGTGAGGGCGGAGATGGAACAGAAACCCGTCTATCCTCCCTACGGGAGCATGGTGGAATATCGTTTCTCTCCGGCTGGTCACGATTACTTTTTCGTCGATGAAAACGTCTATACCGGATACACATATAACTACCAGGTGTACGCGGTCCAGGGCGGCAAGGTGTTGGTCGCCTCCAACACCGTGTCCGTATACGTGGACACCGCCGCCATAATCGAATCCAACCCGTAGGCGCCGCTTGCATCGGCGTGGGCGGTTCGGCTCCTAGGGCCTTGATATCCGGCTCGCCTGCCTTACGTTGCGCCGATCGAGGAAGATACCCGAGGCTACGCGGCAGGCTGCGCTGACACCATGATTCCCGGGGTGGGCGGGGTACATATGTTTGGTTTGCTATTGCGGACGGCATTTCACGGAGACCATTATTCGTGGTCTATGTGGGTACGATATAAGCCCGGTAATCGTTTGACTAATGGTTGAGGGACGTCTAATATACTTCATGAACTTCAAGAGTTGCATAATAGTCGTAAACCACATAGAAGGAGGGAATCACGATATGCTCGCGCTTTTCCAGAGTTTCGGCCTTCCTGAGCTGGGAATCATCCTCTTGATCGCGCTCATCATCTTCGGGCCCTCTCAGCTTCCCAAGATAGGCAGCTCCGTGGGTAAGGCCATCCGGGAGTTCCGGCACTCAAGCACGGAGGTCTCCAAGGCCATCCAGGAGGGCATAGAGGGCGACGTGGACGATGAAGACGAAGAAGAAGAAGAAGAAAAGGAAAAAAAGAGCAAGAAGAAAAAAGAGAAGGAAGAAGAGGAAGACTGACCACCTATAAGTCCGCCGGGACTCTTCCACACCTTTTCCCATCCTCGAGTTAAACGGAGGCTTTTTTGGCCGAAGTTAAGATGAGTTTTATCGAGCACCTCGAGGAGCTCAGAAGGCGCATAATCGTCATGTTCCTGTCCCTCGGGGTGGCGGTATGTGTAGGTTATATCTACTCCTGGGAGATCCTCGATTTCCTGAAGGAGCCGGCCATAAAGGCGCAGATACCGCTGAACCTGTACTATCAGACCGTGCTGGAACCCTTCATGGTTCGCTTCAAGATCGCCATGTACGCGGCCATCGTGCTGGCCTTGCCCGTCATACTCTACGAGCTGATCGCCTACATCGCGCCCGCCCTGCGCAAGCGCGAGAAGAAATTCATGTACGCGGCCCTGTTCTTCATTATCATCTTCTTCCTGGCCGGGGTGGCTTTCTGCTATTTTTATATACTCCCGGTGGGATTGGACTGGCTGGTGGGACAGGCCGCCGGAAGAATAAGCCCCGTCCTCATGGCCGGGGATTACGTAGGCCTGGTGGCCTTGCTCATGCTGGCGATAGGCATAGCATTCGAGACGCCTCTGGTGGTATGGCTTGTGGTGCGATTAGGCATAATCACCCCCCAGAGGCTGCACAAGAACTGGCGCTGGGCGGTTATAGTTATCCTGGCTTTCGCCGCCCTTATAACGCCGGATTGGAACCCCATCACAATGATGCTGGTGGCCTTTCCCATGTTCCTGCTCTACGAAGGAAGCATCTTCATGGCCATGCTGGGCCGGAAAGGCGCGGAGAGAAGACGAAAGGAGAAGGAAGCCGCGCTGGAAGCCGAGGATTGAGGGCCCCATAGAGGACTGGATCTTACCGGCGGAGGCGGGGTATTGATAGTGTCGAACGGCACGGATCGAAGCTGGATGAGAGGAATTTGTACGGCGGAGGCGCGAGGAGGTAGATCAAGATCGGCGAACTCGACTTGAAACAGCGAAAATTGAGCAAGAGCCTGATAAACAGCAAGGCGAAAGGCTATGTGGATCGCAATCCCAGGCTCAAGGGCGTGGTCGCCCTCTACAGGGATACTTATTCCATGCAGAGGAGGCTCTCGGAGCGTGTCCCCGATCAACTGCCGCATATCGACGGGGCGCAGATCTCCTATCGCCTGCAGGAGAACGAGCTGCTCGTTAAGCCCGACGAGCTGGAGATCGACCTCCAGCTGTTGCGGGATATCATGAAGGAGCTGGGAGGGATTCTGATAGAGAGAAGCGAGTCGCCGCCCCGGGGCCTGGAGGATTTTCTGGAAAAAGAACTCGAGGACGAAGATAAGCTGCGGGAATTGGTGGAGGCCTTCGTGAACCGGGATGAAGACGGGCTCAGCGGATGCATGGATGGCTACGATATAGATCCTGTTATTCTTTATCTGCTCCTGCATAATTCGCTCGCCCCCTTTTACTGGAAGATGGCGGCCACCCTGGCCCGCAAGGCCGATCTCGATCAGTTGCCGAGCGGAACCTGCCCGGTATGCGGAGACCTGCCGGTGATGGGTTTCCTGCGCAGCGAGGATGGATTGAGGGTCCTTGAGTGTTCCCTCTGCGGTTCGCGTTGGGGCGTTCCCCGCATGATGTGCCCCTTCTGCAAAACCATGGACCAGGATAAGCTGAGCTACATTTTCGCGGATGAGAGTCCCTCCAGCAGGGCCTATCTCTGCGACGGTTGCCATAAGTACATTAAGATAGCCACTCTGCCCGGGGAGATGACCGAGGAGATCGTCATCCCCCTGGAGGATCTCGCCACCCTGCATCTCGACCAGGCCGCCGAGGAGAGAGGTTACGAGAGGGGCTGCAGGACGGTTTTCTCCTGATGGCGTCGTCAGGGACATTCGCGAATGGAAGGTGCGGTGGAATGGCTGGATAGCTCGTGCGGTCTAAGTGATCGAGAACGCTGGAAACGACGGTTTCATCGCATATGCACATATGTTCTCTAAGATATAATTGAAAATGAGTATGAGACGGATAATCCGAGCAGCGCCGCCGGGACTCGCGGCGGGAATCGAGGACGTCGAAGGCGCAGAGGCGCTTTTACGGCCATTCTTGAGGCGCATGCTTGCGCCGCCATATGGATATCTGTTATAAGAGGCTTTAAAAAGTAAGTAAAAGGCCGTTTGATCACGTCGCCGGTTCGGCGGGTTCAGTTGCCTAAATTGAGCGAAAAATAGTATAATGTCGCAGATTTTGGTGAGGGATAGTTCTTTGAAAATCGCATTATGAGGGGTTTCCATCCCGTCAGGGTTTAGACATATATATAGTGATGGAAGTACAGGTAAACCAACGTAGTAAGTGTAGTATTCGACCTAGGAAAGTGGGGGGAAAGCATGGAACTTTCTCGAAGAGGTTTCCTTAAGCTGTCTGGCGCCGGGATCGGCGTCGCGGCCCTCGCCCAACTTGGTTTCTCCACCACCGCGTTAGCGCTGGGCGATGAGTTGCGCATCCGTGATGCCAAGGAGAGCACGACGGTGTGTCCTTACTGCTCCATCGGGTGTTCGGCCATCGTGAGCGTTATGGACGGGAAGGTGGTGAACATCGAGGGCTTGGCGGACAGCCCCATCAACCGGGCCAACCTTTGCTCGAAGGGTCAGTCCATGTACCAGATCGCCAACAACGACCGGCGGCTGGACAAGGTGCGCTACCGTGCACCGGGCTCCACCGAGTGGGAGGAAAAGACCTGGGAGGAGGCTATACCGGCCATAGCCAGGCTCGTAAAGGACACCCGGGATGCCACCATCGTCGAAAAAGATGATGGAGTAACGGTAAACCGCACCGTGGGCATAGCCCAACTGGGCGGGGCGGCCCTGGACAACGAGGAATGCTACCTCGCTGTCAAATTCGCCCGAACTCTCGGCCTGGTGTACCTGGAGCACCAGGCACGCATATGACACTCCGCCACAGTCGCCAGTCTTGGCGGCACGTTTGGCCGGGGTGCCATGACCAACCACTGGGTAGATCTGAAAAACGCCGATGTCTTCATGATCTGCGGCGCCAACCCCGCCGAGAACCATCCCTGTGCCTGGAAGTGGATCGAGCACGCCAGGGATAACCACGGAGCCAAGGTAATAGTCGTGGATCCCCGGTTCACGCGCTCCGCTTCCCGATCCGACGTGTTCTCCTTCACCAGGCCGGGTACGGACATCGCTTTCTTCGGCGCGCTGGTGAATTACGCCATCAGCAACAACTACATCAACTGGGAGTATGTGCAGAACTACACCAACGCTCCCATACTGGTGGATCCCGGATTCAAGATGCCGGGAGAGCTGGACGGTCTATTCAGCGGCTACGATTCCAGTGCCCGTAAGTATGACAAGAGCACCTGGACCTATCAGACGGGCGCCGGCGATGAGCCGGTGAGGATCGATCTCATCCCCATCGCCGCAAGCCCGGACTTCCCCAACCGCGGGATTCCCACCGGGTCCAAGGACAGCAACGGCCACTATATCCCCAACGAGTGGGATCTCATCAAGGCCGGCAAGTATGACGAGATGCAGCCATCCATCTTTGCCAAGCTGGCAAAGCAGTACTCCCGCTACACTTACGACGGGGACAACAGCGTGGTGGCCAACATCTGCGGTATGGATTCCGCCAAGTTCAAAGAAATCGCGGAACTCTATCTGGGCACCACCTCCCAGCGGGACAAGAGCGGCACCCTGATGTACGCCATGGGCCTCACGCAGCATACCATCGGGACGGAGAACATCCGTACCTTCGCTCTGCTTCAGCTGCTGCTGGGCAACATGGGGATGCCGGGCGGCGGCATCAACGCGCTGCGCGGCGAGAGCAACGTGCAGGGCTCGACCGATATGGCCCTGCTCTCTCATATCATCCCGGCCTACATCAGCGTTCCCACCACCGGGGACGCCGATTACCAGGCTTTCCTGGAGCGGGTTACCCCAAAGGCGGGCTGGTGGGTCAACACCCCCAAGTATATGGCCAGCCTGCTGGTGGCCTTCTACGGCGATTACGCCGTCAACAGCCTTGACAAGGCCTTCGATCTGCTGCCCAAGGTCGTCAAAGGCAAGAACTATACCCATATCGCCCTCTTCGAGGACATGTACAAGGGCGATATTATCAATGGCCTTATCACATGGGGTCAGAACATGCCGGTGGGCGGACCCAACGCCAACTTGGAGTGCGCGGCCATGGACAAGCTGGACTGGTACGTGGCCATCGATATCTGGGACACCGAAACCATGAACTACTGGCAGCGCCCCGGCGTGGATCCCGAGGACATCCAGACCGAGGTCTGGGCGCTTCCCGCCGCCGCCATGGTGGAGAAGGGCGGCTCGGTGACCAACTCCGGACGCGTGGCCCAGTACCGCTGGAAGGCCGTTGAGCCTCCTGGGGATCACGCCAGCGGAGCCAAGAGCGACGCCTGGATCGCCCACCAATGGATGAAGGCCATCAAGGAGCTCTACAAATCCGAGGGCGGCAAGGCCAAGGAGGTCATCTCCAATATCTTCTGGGATTACGACGAGGACGAGCATGGCGAGCCGGATATGAACCAGGTATTGGTGGAGATAATCGGCTTCAAGTGGCCCAGCGGAGGATTCAACTGGGACGCCGCCTTCGAGGGCGCCGTAGCCACCTTCAAGGATCTCAAGGACGATGGCTCCACGGCATGCGGCAACTGGCTGTATGCCGGCGAGTGGGCCACGGACAAGGACGTCCAGGGCTACGCCAAGATGCTCGGCAAGAGCGTGCCCGACAACATACCGCGAGGCAACCAGGCCATCGAGTACGAGGGCATTCCCTTCGACAAGGCCAAGTGGCATCTTGTCCAGACCCCGCTGTACTGGCTGGGCGACAACGGGTCCATCTACACAGAGAACCCGCCGTCCTCAGCAGAGGAGATAAACGTTGGCACCTATCCCTACTGGGGTTGGGCGTGGCCGGTGAACCGCCGTATCATCTATAATCGCGGCTCCATGGACTACGCCGGTCAACCCTTCGCCCCGAATAAGGCCCTGTTCCAGTTCAACGAGGCAGGGACCGAGTTGATCATGAAGAACGACGTCCCCGACTTCTACGCCATATTCAAGAAGGGCACCCTGGCTGCGGATTCCGGCGCCGGATCCTTCATCATGAACAGGGAGGTGGGTGCCCAGGTCGGCCGCATCTTCTCCAACTCCATGGCCGAGGGTCCCTTCCCCGAGCACTACGAGCCCAGGGAGGGCCCGATAAAGAACCCCCTCTCGGGCGAGCAATGGAACCCGGCCGCGGTGCTGGATTGGCCATCCGCCCTGGAGGATCCCGAAAAGTGGGGCTTCGCGGACGTAGGGAGCGAAAAGTACCCCTATATCGCCTCCACTTACAGGGTAACCGAGCACTGGCAGGCGGGCCAGATGACCCGCAACAACAGCTGGCTGGGCGAGGCCATGCCCGAGCTCTTCGTGGAGCTTTCCACGGAGCTGGCGGACGAGTTGGGAATCGAGAAGGGCGACCTGGTAGAGCTGGAGAGCGTGCGTGGCAACGTGCAAGGCATCGCCGTGGTCACCGTGAGGCTCAAGCCGTTCGAGCTCTCGGATGGCAACGGCGGCAAGAAGACGGTGCATTTCGTGGGCCTACCCTGGCACTACGGTTTCATTGCCCTCTTCCCCGGCGGGCCGGAGCGCAACACCCTGTCATCGCAGAGCTACTCGTCCAACCAGATCACGGGTCACATCGGGGACGCCAATACCACCATTCCGGAATACAAAGCGTTCCTCGTGAACCTAAGGAAGGTGAACTAGAATGGCAGTAGCGATACTCTTCGATGCCAGCAAATGCACCGGATGCCGGGCCTGCCAGATAGCCTGCAAGCAGTGGAACCAGCGCACGTACACCCACACCGACAACAACGGGACATACGAGAACCCGCTGCAGCTCACCGCGCAGTGCTGGAACCGCATCCTCTTCAACGAGCCCGAGGAGCGCCCCAAGGACGACGATATCTACTGGTACTTCACCAAGACCCAGTGCATGCACTGCGCAGACGCAACCTGCGTCAAGGTCTGCCCCAGCGGTGCCACTAAGAAATACAAGGTGAGCGACTCGGACGAAGAGGCCTACGTGGTCATGACCGATCCTAAGGTGTGCATAGGTTGCAACTACTGCGTGGCCACCTGCCCCTTCCAGGCCTGCCGCTATGACGAGGAGGAGAAGGCCATCTACCGCTGCCGGTTGTGCTACGATCGCATAACCAACAGCGATGATGCCTGGCCCACTCCCGAGCAGGCCTCGCCGGACATGGAGAACCAACCGTACCCGGTCCCCCCCCGTAACATACCGGCCTGCGTCTTGACTTGCACCACCGGAGCCCTGAGCTTCGGGGAGCGAGACGAGATGATAGAGATGGCCAAGGAGAGGGTCGAATACCTGAAGAGCGAAAAAGGTGTGGAAAGGGCCCAGATCTACGGCGTGGACGAGCTGAACGGCCTGCATTATATCTACGTTCTCGAGGAAGGTCCGGAGAAATACGGCCTGCCCGAGAAACCCACGGTGCCCGCCGGCGTCACCCTCTGGGAGGCCCTGGTCAAGCCGGGTTGGCAGTGGGGAGGCGTAGCCCTGGTCGGACTGGCGGCCGCAGCCGGTGTGAACTACGTCGTCTACAAACGCAACCAGGGTATGGAGAGACAAGTAGCGGGGGGTGAGTGACATGGCGGAGATAAAGACCTTCAAGGGAGGCATACACCCCTCTTATAACAAGGAACTGTCATCGGGCAAATCCATCAAGGACGCCCCAGTGCCGTGGGAGGTTATCATACCCTTACAGCAGCACATCGGCGCTCCCTGCGAGCCCCTGGTCAAAGCCGGCGACCGCGTGGAGGCTGGGCAGAGGATAGGTGAGGCTGAGGCCTTCGTCTCGGCCCCCATCCACTCCTCGGTATCCGGAACGGTGAAGGAGGTAGCCGAGGTCACCAACTTCACCGGAGCGAGGGTTAACAGCGTGATCATAACCGCCGACGAGGGCCAGCCCGATTTCGCCAAGAAGACGGGCAAGGACCTGGAGTCTCTGACCGACAAGGAGATCCGGGAGATCGCCAAGCAGGCGGGACTGGTGGGAATGGGCGGAGCGGCCTTCCCCACCCACGTCAAGATCACGCCGCCCAAGGACAAGCCGGTTGACACGGTGATCATTAACGGAGTGGAATGTGAGCCCTTCCTAACCTGCGACCACCGCCTCATGCTGGAGAGGACCGACGACCTGATCGCCGGCGCCAAGCTTCTCAAGAAGGCGGTCAGCGCCAGCAGGGTTATCATCGGCATCGAGGCCAATAAGATGGACGCGATAGACGCGCTGCGCTCCAAACTGTCCTCCGAGCCGGATATGAGCGTGGAGGTAATGGAGGTCAAATATCCCGAGGGAGCCGAGAAGATGCTCATCTTCGCCCTCACCGGCCGCAAGGTACCCCCGGGAAAGCTGCCCTCCGAGGTGGGGTGCCTGGTGCAGAACGTGGGCACCGCCATCGCCCTGTTCGAGGCGGCGGCATGGGGCAAGCCCCTGTACGAGAGGATAGTCACCGTAACCGGCCCCGGCGTCAGGGAACCCTCAAACCTAGCGGTTCGCATAGGCACCCCGATATCGGCACTGGTCGACGCCTGCGGCGGGTTCGTGGGCAACCCGGTCAAGCTGATAATAGGCGGCCCTATGACCGGCTGGGCCCAAGCCGATGCCTCGGCGTCGGTGGTGAAGGGAACATCCGGCATCGTAGTCATGACCTCGGACACAGTAGATATTGGCGAGGAGATGGAATGCGTACGCTGCGGCAAGTGCATAGACGCCTGCCCTATGTTCCTCAGCCCCAATTTCATAGTTCAGGCCGCCAAGCGGGGACAGTGGGATAAGGCGGAGATGTGGGGAGCTCTGGATTGCTTCGAGTGCGGATGCTGCTCCTTTGAATGCCCTGCCTACATACCACACGTCGAGTACGTGAGGAAGGCCAAGGCCGAAATAGCGGCCTTGAAGAAGAAATAAGGAGGCGATGGCATATGGCATTGAATAATCTGGTTGTCACACCGCCCCCGCATCTCAGGAGCAAGGAGCAGACCGCCGTCGCCATGCGCGATGTACTCATCGCCCTGGCGCCAGTCTCCATAGCCGCACTGGTGGCGTTTACCTACAACGCCCTTTTCAACATGGCGATATGCGTAGCATCCTGCGTGTTCTTCGAGTGGGCGGCCAAGAAAATAAAGGAACAGAAGTCCAGCATAACAGACGGCAGTGCGGTGGTTACCGGTCTGCTGCTTGCGCTGTTGTTTCCGGCCAAGATCCAGTGGTTCAATATGATAATCGCGTCCTTCGTGGCTATAGTGATCGTCAAAGAGCTCATGGGCGGGATCGGAAGGAACTTCTTCAACCCGGCGCTGTTCGGGTTCGCGTTCGTGCTGATCGCGTCGGGCTGGTTGGCCAGCTGGACCGGCAGCATGGGCTTTCTGTCCGGAGGCTTCGACGGCGTACAGGGAGCGACCCCGCTGGTGTGGATAAAGGCCGGCTTGGAGAGCCAAGGTCCATCATACTTGTCGTTGCTCTTTGCAAACTACGGAGGGGCAATATCCGAGGTGGGTGCTTTCTGGATCCTGCTGGGCGGCGCATACCTGATCTACCGCAAGGTGATCAGCTGGGTGATACCGGTGACCATACTGGCCACGGTGTTCGTCCTGGCCTACATCGTGGGCTCGGATGGCCTCTACAACATACTGGCCGGCGGCGTCATGCTGGGCGCCTTCTTCATGGCCACCGACTGGGTATCCAGTCCAATGACGGTATCGGGACAGATCATCTTCGGGCTGATAATCGGGGTGTGTGTCGTGCTCATACGGGTCTACGGAGCCCCGGCGGGCGCGGTGGCGTACTCCATACTGATTGGAAACTGCTTCGTCCCCTTGCTGGACAAGGTGTTAAAGACGAGGAGATTCGGAGAGGTGGCCGCGGCCTGACACAACCAAAGAAAAAGAGGCCGGGGATTATCCCCGGTCTCTTTTATCTTTTATATAGTGTGCCGGGCACGTCGAATGAGACCAGCCCCGAAAACGTCAGAAGACAGGGTCTACCCCAAGAATCTGACATTTTTACATCAGAACCGGGGGAACTCACCCGGCTTTGGGCCTGATGCATATCGCGGGACTGTGACGCCGTCGAGACCATTCTTATTCCGGACGCTAAATATGCCAGATGTCAGTACCCGGCCCCATCCGGCCGCCATCTCGGTCAACAGTCTGGGCCTGACCGACGTGCCTATAGCGTATATCCCACCGAGTCATGGCCGCCGGACTTGCCGTCGTATTCGAAGTACACTGTCCTCTCGGCTACCACCGGCTTTTTCGCGCTGACCTTGGTGGAGATGTCGGTGTCGGAGAGGCCGGGCAGGGTGTCTAAGGGCACGGACCGACGGGTGTCGGTGGGCAGATCGAATACGTAGGGGTCGGCCGTGGCCCCGAGTGGAAGCTGGAAGTCCAGGGTGACGGTGGCGTCTTCTTCCCCGGGGTTCTGAACCAGCACCCAGGTGTCGAACTCGCCGCAGGTGTAGCCCTCGGCCAGGTACCAGGTGGTGGACTTAGCCGGCTCAACCGGCGGTTCGGGCCCAACGTATTGCTCGAGGATCTCGAAGCAGCCCGGCTTCTCGTGGCTTTGCGCGTCCGGATTTTCCACGGCCAGGCTCCAGGAGCCCACCTCGGCGCCGGACAGGTCGAAGGTACAGGCTATCTCGGTCGACGATTGCACCTCGACGTTATAAGCGTATATTGGGGGAGGAGCCGGCATACCGAAACGGAAGAGCAACGCTTCCGCCCCCTTCATAAAGCTGCTGCCGGTGATGGTTACATCTATCTCGCCGTCGTTGGTCCCGGTGTCCGGTACCGCTCCGGTTACGGTGGGGGAAGGGTTGTTTATGTGCTGGGCATAGGCATCGAAGAACCCCCCTCGATAGTCCTTCCAGGCTATGATGGCGCCGTTCGCGCCATCGCTGGTTATCCGGGGATTATGCTGATCATCGCTGGCGGTACAAAGGATCTCTCCGTCCGCTGCCCACTCCGCCGCTCCGGAGGAGTCCACCCTCTGTGCGTAGATATCGTAGATATCGTCATCGGCTGCTCGCTCGTCCTCCCAGGTGATGATGGCCCCACCCGATTCGTCGGATGCTATCTGAGGGTAGCGTTGGTCGTAGAATGCCGTGCATATCTCAACTCCGCTGTCGGCCCACTGCGTAGCGCCGAAAGAGTCCAACCTCTGGGCGTAGATGTCGGAGTCGCTTCCCCGCTCGTCAGCCCAGGTGATGATGGCCACGCCCGAGCCGTCGGAGGTTATCCGGGAGTCGAACTGCCCATCATCGGCGGTGCAGACAGGCGTCCCGTCGGCGGGCCAGTGAATATCGGCCGGGCTTAAAGAAGAGGCGAGAAAGAACGTGAATACCGCGATTAGAAATACAATCGCAGGCTTCTCGATGAACCCGCTCAGCGTTCTTCCACGCTCTCTCCCTTTCCTCGCTATACCCGCAGCCTTTCCGCCATGCGTTGAGTTCATTTTTAAAACCTCCGATACCTCGGTTTTTCAGCCCTTGCTGACTGACAAGCGAATCCGATTGGTCTGTTACATGGATTCCTCGAGGCAGTAAACAACCCCCAGTTTGTACGTAAATAAGCAATTATGCTGAATCAACAAGTATATCTATATGTTGAATGTTATTTTCCATATGCCCTTAACTGTTCCTAATGATATCGTCGTATGCGCATATTGTCATGCCGTAGCCACGGTCGTTGTATAAGGATTTGGCCAGCATTTCAATCCATGGTTTGCTCGTGCTTGGAGCTGATCATGTCTTCTGGCGTTTATGGGCTGGGCGCGTCTGTAAAAAATGTCAGATTTCTGGGGCTGAACCCGGGTTCTGACGTTTCTCGGGGGATGTCAGGTTCAAGGGTTTAGCGCGGTTGTCGATTTAAAGATAGACTTTGCGATAATAATATACACGGTCCCTCTCGAGCCTGGAGAGAAGCAGCGAGGAGATCCATGGAAGAGAACGCGTCTAGTGCGCAAACGCCATCCGTAACGGCCTTGTATGACGAGACAGGGCTGATACGAGAGCAGGTAGAGGAAAGGATCCGGGAGGGAAAGACCAACGAGGTAAGGGAGACCACCAGCCGCAGCACCGCCGATATCATCCGGGCCAACGTATTCAACCGCTTCAACGCCATCCTGGCCGTGCTCCTGGTGGTGATTCTAGTGGTTGGATCGCCCAAGGACGCTCTTTTCGGCATCGTACTGGTGGCCAACACCCTGATAGGGATAGTGCAGGAGTTGAGGGCGAAATGGACCCTGGACCGCCTGTCGTTGCTCACCGCGCCCAAGGCGAGGGTGCTGCGGGGAGGAGAGCTGTCCGAGGTGCCCAAAGGGGAGGTGGTCCTGGACGACGTACTGGAGCTGAGGTCCGGAGACCAGGTGCTGGTGGACGGCGTCGTCACCTCCCAGACGGGCCTTGAAATAGACGAATCCCTTCTCACGGGGGAATCGGTCCCTATAGACAAGCTGCCCGGAGACGATGTGCTCTCGGGCAGTTTCGTGTCCTCGGGCTCGGGCAGGTTCAGGGCCACCAAGGTGGGCGATGACTGCTACGCCATGAAGATCGCCGAGGAAGCCCGCCGCTTCACCCTGGTGAAATCGGACCTCCGTGACGCCATCAACAAAATCCTCAAATGGGTTGTCTGGGCCATGATACCCATATCCATTATCTTCGCTATAAGCCAGCTCATAGCCGACAATTCTCTCTCGGAGGCCCTGACTTCCACGGTCGCCGGCCTGGTGGCCATGGTTCCCCAAGGCCTGGTCCTTCTTACCAGCATGGTCTTCGCCGTGAGCGCCATGGTTCTGGCTCGCCGCAACGTCCTGGTGCAGGAGCTTCCCGCAGTGGAGGGGCTGGCCAGGGTGGACGTGATATGCCTGGACAAAACGGGAACCCTCACCGAGGGAGCCCTTCAGTTCAAGGACCTCGAGGCCCTGGGGTCCGGGGAAGGCTTAGGGGAGGCCCTGGGGGCTATCGGGGGAGGCTCCACCGCGAAGAACGCCACCATGGAGGCTATCGCTGAGTCCTTCCCCCCTCCGGCGGATTGGCGGGCGGTGGATTCGGTTCCTTTCTCCTCGGCCAGGAAATGGAGTTCCACCACTTTCGATGGGAGGGGTACCTGGTTTCTCGGGGCCCCCGAGATGCTGCTGGAGGGGAAGCCCACCGATTCCCCCCTGCGGCGGAGGATCAACGAGCTGGCCGGAGAGGGGCTTCGCGTCCTGCTTCTCTCGCACAGCGACGACGGCAGGGGATCGGAGGCCCTCCCCGGGGACATCGAGCCCGAGGCCCTGGTGCTCATAGAGGAGAAGATACGCCCCGACGCCGCCGAGACCCTGGATTACTTCAAGGAGCAGAAGGTGGGAATCAGGGTTATTTCGGGCGACAATCCCAGCACCGTGGGTTCCGTGGCCCGGCAGGTCGGCGTGCCGGGGGCGGACCATCCCATGGATGCCCGAACCCTGCCCGATGATTCCGGGGAGCTGTCCGAGGTGATGCAGGAGAGGTCTGTATTCGGAAGGGTGGTGCCGGAGCAGAAACGAGGCATAGTCCATGCCTTGCAGAACAGGGAACACGTGGTGGCCATGACCGGGGACGGCGTAAACGATACCCTGGCCCTGAAGGACGCGGATATGGGCATAGCCATGGGTTCGGGTGCTCCCTCCACCAAGTCGGTGGCCCAACTGATACTCCTGGACGGGAGGTTCTCCACCCTTCCGGGGGTGGTGGCCGAGGGACGGCGGGTTATGGCCAACATGGAGAGGGTGGCCAACCTCTTTATCACCAAGACCGTCTACGCCGCCCTCCTTGCCCTGGGGATAGCCGTGATTACCTGGCCGTTTCCCTTTCTGCCGCGCCATATCACGCTGGTGGGGTCGCTTACCATAGGTATTCCGGCCTTCGTCCTGTCGTTTGAGAGAAGCAGGGAAAGGTACCGGCCGGGATTGCTCAAACGGGTGATGATCTTCTCCCTGCCGGCGGGCTTTATCGCCGCCGTCGCCACCTTTATCGCCTACGCCATGGCCAGGAACTACAACGCCGACCTGGATCAGTCGAGGACGGTGGCGGTGATAGTGCTCACCATCGTTGGTTTCTGCGTGCTTTATATCCTCATGCATCCCCTGACCCTCTGGCGGTGGGTGCTGTTCGTGGCCATGTGCATATCCTTCGTGGTGGTCTTCTTCTGGCCCTGGATGCGACGCTTCTTCCAGCTCGAGTTCCCGGGTTACGTGATACTGGTTCTGGCCCTGGGAATAGCCTCGGTCGCCGTGGCCCTGCTGCTGTTGATAATGAGATACATGGAACCCTATGCCAAGGGGTTGAAGGATTTCCGGATGCCCGGCTTGCCGAAATGGTGGCCAAAAAAGCGTAAAAAGGTCTCCGGGGGGCCTTGAATACGGCCGCTACGCCAGCCGAGCTTGCAATTTCCGGGTCCAGCGGGCAAAATCAAGTATCGTTGTTATGGATTCGAGATCCTGGACCTGATGCAGCATGAAAAAGCGCGCTAGGGATATCGGCAAGAAGAACAGGCGGGATACTCTCATCATCATCGCCATAGTGGTGGTCCTCATCCCCCTCGTCTATTTCCTGGTTAAATGGGTGGATCCGGGCTATACAAGGGAGCCCTATACCCGCGAGGAATGGGTGCTGGACGATTACGTGACCATTACCGCTTATGGCAAGGATCGTGGCCGGGTGGAGGAAGCGGTGGGTGCCGCCTTCGAGGAGATTTTTCACGTAGACTCCGTCGCCAACCGTTACAATTCCGACAGCGAGTTGGCCCTCTTGAACGAAAAGGCGGCAAATGAGCCGGTGGCCGTCTCCGATGACCTCTGGGATATGATCGCAGGCGGCATGGAGGTGTATGAGGCCAGCGGGGGCCTGTTCGATATCACCGTAGGCCCCCTGGTGGACCTGTGGGACGTCTCCGGGCGTTACGAGAGCGGAGATCCGCCCCCGAGTGAGGAGGAGATAGAGTCGGCCAGGGAGAGGGTGGGAGCGAACATGCTGTCGCTAGAAGAGGCACGGCACACCGTCTTCTTCTCCCGGGATGGAATGGTTGTCGACCTGGGCGGTCTGGCCAAGGGATACGCCCTGGACCGGGCGGCGGAGGCAATGAGCGTGGATGCAGTCGATGCAGCCGTCATAGATATGATAAGCACCTCCATGACCATGGGTAACAAGCCCGAGGCCCTGGGGGGACCGAGATGGAGGATAGCCATTATAAATCCGCGGGGTGAGGGCTTCATGGGCGAGCTCCTGGTCCCGGGCGGCTCTCTCATCAGCACCTCCGGGGATTACCAGAGATACTTCGAATACGGCGGCAAGAGATATCACCACATCCTGGATGTACGGACGGGATATCCGGCCAGAGGGGTGATCTCGGTGACGGTGATCGGATCCGGGGTTGACGGGGCGTGGTCGGACGCCATATCCACCGCCGCCTTCGTAATGGGGGTGCCCGAAGCCCTGGACTGGCTGGGGGCGCAGCAGGGGTTGGAGGCGATCATCGTGGACGGCGACGGAGTCGTCCATACCACTCCGGGTATAGGGGAGTGGGTGCTCGAACTGAAGGATAACATCGATCTGGGAAACGGCTAGGAATGGAGGATCATCCCCGCGCCTTCGAATATCTCCCGAGGTGATCCCGCCGCGTCGTGGCCTTTGCCGGAGCAGGGCTTTCCGGCCTTCTTCAGAGGGACATGGAATCCAGCCTCTCCTCCAGCTCGGGTCTTTTTTCTCCCAGTAGTTTCGTGAAAGAGGAGGTGGCTGTCGAGGAGGGTCGGCGGCGCAGCTTGACATGGTGAAAATCACGTTTCAGGCTTTCCCCCTTGATCCGCAGTGCGGATACATCCCCCTGCCGCAGGTACACGTCGGCCGCCCACAGCGAGACGAGGGAGATACCGGCGCAGGCGGCCACGGCCTGGAGGACGGCCATGTTGCTGCCGAGACTCATGCTTCCCTCCACTTCCCTGGCCAGCCCGATATCGTCCAGAATACGGACCATGTGGGAGCGGGTGCCGGAGCCCCGCTCTCTCCAGACGAAGGACTCTCCTCGCAGCTCCTCGGGGTCAATGGCCTTACGGCGGGAGAGGGGGTGGGATGGGGGAGCTATAAAGACCAGGCGGTCGGAGCATAAAAGCCCGTATTCTAGCCTCTCGTCCTCCTCGCGGTAACCGACGCATCCCAGGTCCGTCTCACCGGCTCGTATCTGTTCGAGCACCTCTCCGGAATCGGCGATAGTCAGTCGCGGATCGCTGAGGGGATGGCGGTCCTTGAAATCGGTCATGATGCGGGGAAGTATATACTCACCGGGTATATTGCTGGCGGCTATCAACAGGGGACCGCTTATCTCGCTGCGCCTCTCGTCCATGTCTCGGCGCAGACCTTCCTCCATGTCCACGATGCTCCGGGCATGCTTCAAGAAGGAAACGCCCGCCTCGGTGAGGCGGCATTGCCCGGCGGAGCGGTCGATGAGGATGCTGCCGTATTCCTTTTCCAGAGCCCTTATCTGGAAGCTCACCGCCGGTTGCGTAAGCCCCATGGTGCGGGCGGCGGCGGAGAAGCTGCCGCTGCGCGAAACCTCGATGAATATACGCAGGCTTTTAGTATTCACGGCCCGGCACCTCCCGCAACCTCGCGGTGGTCGTATAAGGCGGGATACCGCCCCGAGGATACCGTGCAAAAAAGCTGGCGGAGATGCGTAAGAATCGAACTTACCCGGCGCCCGTTACGACACCGCACCGGTTTTGAAGACCGGGCCGCCCACCAGGACGGATGCATCTCCAGCACTATATTATAAACCTTGTTCGCCGCCATTCCCCATGATCTCCCGTTGTCCACCTCGGGCGGCCGCCACGTCCGCCATTCAATAAGCCACGCGGTAGTCGCCCTCACGCCGCGTGATTCTCTTCCTGTCGAGGTATTCCAGTAAAGGAATGGAGTACTTGCGGCTCGCCCCCAGCATCTCCCGCAGGTCGCCTACGCCGAGCTTGCCGTTCTCCGACAGAAAGGATCGCACGCGTTCCTCCAGCTCGTCCAGCTTGCCTGCGGAGATGAAGAACTCGGGGTTGACCTGTTCCAACTTCTTCTCCTCCATCAGGATGTCGAGTAGATCCCTGAGCTTCCTCCTGTCCAGCCCGAAGCCCTCCACGAGTTCCTTGAATAGGGGGGGGCTGAATTCGCCTCGCTCTATTGCTTCCCGCACTCCATGCTTGACGGCCAGGTCCCCCTTATCCAGGGTCCTGCCCTTTCCCTTGAGCCGGACGCGGCCCGCCTCCACCTCCAGCCTGCCCCCCTTAACGGCGCTGGAGAGCAGGGCCTCGAAAACCTCCGAGCCCATGCCCGTATCCATGCGTTGCCTCAAAGCTTCCTTCTCCACCCCCGGTTTCAGGGGGTCGGAGGCGTGTATATCTCCGGTCAGTTCCGTCATACGGTCCAGCAGTGAGTCGAGTGTTCCGGGGACAATATAGAGTGGCTTTGCCATTCCGGCGATCTCCACCAGATTCCCCTCCTCGAGCAGCTCCCGCAGAACGTCGTTCAGCTTCTCCTCCCCGATCTCGGCCCAGGAGAGCAGTTCCCGGTAAGATAGGGGGAGCCTGCGCTCCTCGATGATCAGTAGGACCAGCTCGGTAGCGTCTCCCTTCTCTCTCTTCTCCAGCGCCCGCAGCACGTCTTTCTGATGATGCCTGTGCTTCTTGGGGTGGGTATCCAGTATTACTCCGCCTCCTATGGTGGTGATGGGGGAGTAGCTGCGCAATATGTAACGGTCACCGTAGAGCGCCACAAGCGGCGCCTCAAGCCTGAATTGGACCAGGACCTTGTCCCCCGGTTTCAGATCCACTCGCCCCCCCAGCAGGATAACCCGCGCCATGACCTCTATGGTGCCGTGATGCAGGCGTACCCTGGCGCGGTTCTTGAGTGGCCTGGGGGCGTCCGGCAGCAGGTTTAACGCCGCGTCCAGCATGAGAGTGGGGTGCAGGTAGCCCGGAGACCCTATAACCTCGCCCCGGTTCAGTTCATCCTTGGCTATCCCGGGCAGGTTCAACGCCACCCTCTGGCCGGCTTCGGCCCGCTCCACATCCTCGCCGTGGACCTGGATGTTTCTTACCCTTACATCCCTTCCCGAGGGTTGGATTACGGCCTCGTCCCCATCGGCCACGCTTCCATTCCACAGGGTTCCGGTTATCACCGTTCCGATGCCCTTGAGGGTGAACACGCGGTCTATGGGAAGGCGGAAGGGGCCACCGGAGTCACGTGCGTGTATCCTTTGCGCCACCCCGGATACGGCCTCCCTGAGTTCATCCAGGCCCTGGCCGCTGCGGCTGGAGGTCACCACCACCTCCGCTTCCTCCAGGGTGGTGCCCTTTAAGGCCATCTCCACGTCCTCCCTCACCAGCTCCAGCATGTCCTCGTCCACCAGGTCGGCCTTGGTGATGGCTACTACGCCTTCCTCCACGCCCAGCAGGTCCACGATGGCCAGATGCTCGATGGTCTGTGGCATTACGCCGTCGTCCGCCGCCACCACCAGTAACACCATGTCGAAACCGCTGGCGCCCGCCAGCATGTTCTTGACGAAGTGTTCGTGGCCGGGCACGTCCACCACTCCGGCGGTGAACCCTCCTGAAAGCGGAAACTCGGCGAAACCCAGCTCTATGGAGATACCCCTCTCCTTCTCCTCCTTGAGGCGGTCGGTATCCGTGCCCGTGAGGGCCTTTATCAACTCGGTTTTTCCGTGGTCGATATGGCCCGCGGTTCCTATGATGAAGTTTTTCATGACCCTCGATCCGGATCTTCCGCTCCCTCTATGGCGGAGAAGGTCTCTACTATCTCAGTGAGTTCTTCATCGCTGACGGTGCGCATGTCAAGTAGAATACGGTCGTCCTTGACGCGGCATATTAAGGGCGGTTCGCCCATCCTCAACATCTCTTCCAGCGCGCTGGTTTTATGCCGGGAGGAGGTTACCGCCACCACCCAGGTGGGGAGATCGGCCATGGGCAGGGCTCCGCCGCCGGCGCGTGATGTCTCACTTATGACCTCGGCGGAGAAGGAGGATCCTTCCGGAGCGATCTTTTTAGCCAGGTGCCGGGCCCTCTTTTTCAGGATATCGGGATCCGTGGTGAGCATGGAAAGGGTGGGTATCTCGGCTACCGCCTCCTCCAGGTCCATGTAGTGACGAAGGGTGGCCTCCATGGCCGCCAGGGTGAGTTTGCCAACCCTCAAGGCTCTGGCCAGCGGATGCCTGGACATAGCGTCCACCAGTTCGGCCTTTCCCAGCACCATACCGCCCTGGGGGCCGCCTAGCAGCTTGTCCCCACTGAAGCATACGATATCAGCGCCCTCGTCCAGGGACTGACTGATGGTGGGTTCGTGGGCGAGGCCGTATTGCGTCATGTCCAGGTACGCCCCGCTGCCCAGATCGTCCAGTAGCACTAGCTCGTACTCGTGGGCCATCTCAGCCAGTTCCTTGATGGCCACCTCGGAGGTGAAGCCCATGATGCGGTAGTTGCTGCTGTGAGCGCGCAGGATCATCGCCGTCTCGCTGGTTATGGCCTTGCGGTAGTCCTCGAGGTAGGTCTTATTGGTGGTTCCCACCTCCACCAGACGGGCGCCGCTCTGGGCCATTACGTCGGGTAGCCTGAAAGATCCCCCGATCTCGATCAGCTGGCCCCTGCTGACAATAACCTCTTTCCCCGTGGCATGTGTCGTGAGGGCCAGGAGCACGCCCGCGGCGTTGTTGTTCACCACCAGGGCGGATTCCGCTCCCGTGAGATCACGCAGAAGCTCCTTGACATGAACCTGGCGGGATCCCCGGCTGCCGTCCTCCAGCCTGAACTCCAGGTTGTTATAGCTCGAGCCCGCCGTGGTAAGGGCCTCCAGGGACGATCGCGACAGCAGAGAGCGCCCCAGGTTGGTATGTACCACCACGCCCGTGGCGTTGATCACCCTCCTGAAGCTGAACTGTATTCGCTCCTCGACTTCCTTCTCCACCAGGGAAACAAGTTGGTCCGTGTCCGTGTCGATCTCCTCCAGCGACAGCTCGTCCTTGGCGGCCAGGATGGCCTCCCTGACGCCGTCCAGTACGGTACGGGACGCCTCGGTGACCAGGTCGCGAGGGATACCGCCACCCAGTTTATGGCCGCGGTACACGGCCTGCATGAGGTCGTTTACCGATGACAGTCTACGGAGATAATCCTTCTTATCCATCGCCTACAAGTTTAACCACTTGCCTTATCTTTCGGCAAACCGGGGACGTGACATGCGCATGTAAACTTCCGGTTCGATTATTGCCCTTCCTCCCTTTGCCGTGTAGCCGGCTTAGATGGACACCGAGTTAGTGCCCATGAGCATGGTGGTGAGTATATCGTACATGTTGCTCACAGTGCCCACCGCCACCTTGTCCTTGAGGCCGAAGAAATCAAGGCATGTGCCGCATACAAGTATCTCCACTCCCATCTTGTCCAGGTTTACCAGGGGTTCGACGGTATCCTCTCCTTCTATGGCCAGCATTACGCCACGGTTGAAAAGGACCATCCTCCAGGGGGGAGGATCGTTCTCGGCCAGGGTGTTGAGAAAGGCCTTGATGAGGATCTTACCCAGCTCCTCGCTACCCCGGCCCATGATGTCCTCGGAGAGGACCACCACCGTCCTCTTCTCTGCACTGCCGGCGGGCTCCGCTTCCGGCGCCGCAGCTTCACCGGTGGCCGCCGGATTGGAGATCATAACCTTGAAGATGTCCCCCCTCTCCTCCTCCACTTGCACCTGGCACCCCTGGGAGGAGGCGAAACGGTAGACGTTGTCCCTTGAGGTGGGGTTATCCACCACCACCGTTATGTCCGGCGCCCCTGTTTTCAGGGCGTCCCTGGTCTTCACCACCGGGACGGGGCAGGCCAGACCCCTGGCGTCGACAAGCTCGCTCATACAGCCTCCTGTCTTTATATCTATCGCGTTACGGCATGACGCTTATGTTAGGTTTGGAGCTATCCTCGAATTCCCCGATCCGCGCCCAGCTGTCATCTCCCATGACGTCGGCGAAAACATTGAATCCCAACGGGGGCAGGGCGATGAGAAGGCCTCCCGATGTTTGGGGGTCGTGCATCAGGTCCACGGTGATGTCGTCGACCTCCGGAGATATACTCACCCTCTGCTCGAGGAAATCGCGGTTCTTGTGCGCCCCCGCCGGGATCATGCCCGTCTCGGCCATCTCGACCGTGCGAGGGTAGACGGGAAGGCTCGAGGCGAATATCCTGCAACCCAATCCCTGCTGGGGCAGCATGGTAATCAGGTGGCCCAGCAGGCCGAAGCCGGTGACGTCGGTGCAGGCGTGCGCGCCTGCCTGAACCGCTGCCTGCGAGGCCATGGCGTTCAACATGGCCATACCAGATACCGCTTCAACCATATCCATCTCAGAGATGAACTCGGCTTTCAGGCCGGTGGCCAGGATCCCCGTGCCCAGGGGTTTGGTCAGAACCAGGAGGTCTCCCGGCTCCGCTCCGGTGCTGGTAAGTATGCGATCGGGGTTCACCTTCCCCGTTATCGCCAGCCCGTACTTGGGTTCCTCGTCATCGACGGTGTGTCCGCCCAGGAGAACGGCTCCCGCTTCCCGTACCTTGTCCAGGCCCCCGCGCAGAATCTCGGCCAGCAGGTCCATTCCCAGGGAGCAGGGAAAGCACACTATGTTCATGGCTGAAATCGGTACACCCCCCATGGCGTAGATATCGCTCAGGGAGTTGGCGGCCGCTATCTGACCGAAGCCGTAAGGATCGTCGACTATGGGAGTGAAAAAATCAAGGGTATGGACCAGGGCCGTCTCCTCGTCCAGGAGAAACACCGCGGCGTCATCGTGCGTATCAAGTCCCACTAGGATATCCTCACGGTCCTCCCCCGGGGGGAGCAGCCTCAGAACCTTCTCGAGGTCCTCCGGACCCACCTTTGCGGCTCAACCGGATTTGCTGGAGAGAAGGGTCAGCTTGACACCCTCGGACATTATAAAGCCTCCTAATAAGCGAAATAATGATTATTAATTATAAGGAAGACCACGCGATTTATCCATAGTCATCCCCCTGGGTCCGTAAGACATGTCCGGCTTCGGGCCTGAGGCATATCGCAGGTGAGCGATACCGATGAGAACGTTCATGCTCCGGTCTCCGAAAGTGCCAGATTGACCCCTCCTTCTGACGTTTTTTGGGGGTTTTAGCCGGGCGGAGGAGCGGGAGGGGGTCAATCCATGAGTTGCCCCAGGCTCCTGGCTATCTCCGTGACCAGGTGTTCTCCCGCGTTGAAGGCATCGTTCAGTGCCGTGGGGTGGTCCCTTATGGCTCCCTTGCGGTCGATGCGGAAGAAGAGCAGCCTCTCGTAATATTTTATATCCAGCACGTCGAAGAAGAGGTCCATCACACGCAGTGCCCCGTCGAAGGAACGGTCGTCGTCCGCTCCCGCCGTGGACAGGAACAGGCCGCGTCTGGCGTGCCGGGTTTCGGGATCGGTGACGTCCTCCTCCAGAAGCGCCTTACGCGCCCAGACGCACTGGTGCCTGTCTATCATCGCCTTGGTCTGGGCATTGAGTGAGATGAAGTAGATGGGAGCGGCGAGTATGATCCCGTGGCTGGTAGTTGTCTCGCGGTAGATGCTATTCATGCTGTCATCCTGTACGCAATCCCCGGTCTTGAAGCATTCACTACAACCCAGGCAGGGGTTTATCTCCCGGTTGCATACCACGATCTTCCTGGTGGCTGCGCCGGATTCCCGGGCTCCCTTGAGGGCTTCCTCGAGGAGGATAGAGGTGTTTCCGCTGGTTCGCGGGCTACCCGAGATGCCGAGAATCTTTATGGTTGGACCTTTCTTCCACATCTTCTGTCCACCTTTCGGAACGGGATTCTAAACATTCTACTGGATGGCGCCCGCGTTTCTCAACTCCTGTATCTCATCTTCCTTCAATCCCAGTTCCTTGAGCAGCGGCTCGGTGTGTTCTCCCAGTCCCGGTGTGGGATCGTCGAACCGGGGTGGAGTATCGAACAGTTTAAGGGGACTTCCCACGCATCTCGCAGTCCCATTGCCCGCCGGTATCTCCACCACCATATCCCGGTGAAGGACCTGGGGGTCTTGCAGAGCCTCGTCGACGTCATTGATCTTGGCGAATGGGATATCGTATCCCTCCAGCTTGCTCAGCCATTCCGACATATCGAGTGAGCGGAAGATCTCCTTGAGCCTCGACTCCAGCTCCTCCTTCCTGAGGGCACGCTCCGCGGTGTTGAGATCCTTTATATCCTCGAGCTCCAGGGCATCGCAGAGCTCTCTCCAGAACCAATCCTCGTGGACTATGCCCAGGGCCAGATAATCCCCGTCCGCGGTCTCGAATACGCCGTAATGAGGCAGGGCTTCCAGGGTGGGCGCCGGAGGCGGCTCTCCCGTAGCCAGGCAGTACCCCACTTCCATGGGTATGAGGGAAACGGTTACGTCGAGCATGGAGATATCGATGAACTGGCCTTTTCCGGTATTCTCCCTGGCCAGCAGGGCCGCCAGGATGGCTATGGTGGCGTTGAGGCCGGACGTCACATCCACTATCTCCAACCCGGGCACTACGGGGCGGTCCTGGCTGTCCCGGGTCAGGCCCAAGGTACCCCCTATGGACATGTAATTTATATCGTGGCCGGGGCGCTTCAGGTAGGGACCGTCCTGCCCGAAGCCGGATATGGAGCAGTAGATAAGGCGCGGATTCAATTCGCTCAAGGTCTCGAAATCGACACCCAACCGGGAGGCCGTACCCGGCCTGAAGCCCTCGATTACCACGTCGGCTCCCCTGGCCAGGCCGTGGAAGATCTCCTGAGCCCTGGCGTCCTTGAGGTTGAGGGCCAGGCTCTTCTTGTTACGGTTGATCTGGTTGAAAAAGTGCTCGAAAGCCCGGGCATGGTCTCCCGTACCCAACGGCTCGACTTTTATCACCTCGGCCCCCAGATCGGCCAGGATCATGGTACAGTAGGGGCCGGGAAACAGTTGAGAAAGGTCCAGAACGCGGATACCTTGCAGAGAAACCGTCATTTGTATCATCTCCCTCGGGCTCTCCCATCGCAGATTTTCTTTATTATATTGGCCTGTTCATTATGGTGAAAGGCCTGAATAGAAAAATGGTCGGGGTGAGAGGATTTGAACCTCCGACCTCGGCGTCCCGAACGCCGCGCGCTAACCAAACTGCGCTACACCCCGACCGATTAGGGCTTTCACCGTTCCCTATTATACCCGCGCCCGACGAAAGGGTGTAGGGGATTCGAGGGAACCCGAGGTTATGGTGGTACATCTAACCGGATATCCTCCCAGCCAAGAGTCACCCGGACGTACGACGAACCGGTACTTCGCGCTTGAGAAAACCGGCTATCGCTTCGTCCAGCTCGAAAGAGAGCATGTCGCGTACCTTTCATTTCCGGTTATATAGATAGACGAGGAAGACCATTAGGGCAAAGCCGATCAAACAGACGGTGATCAGCAGGGGCGGGTTCTGAGAATGCTTTCTCGTTGTAGATAAGAGGATGATTATGAAGAATAGGGTTGTGCAGAAGGGAATAATGTAATCGCGCGTTCTTACATTGCGAAGATGCTCAAGATAGACAAGACGATATTCATGGGCGGCCGCTTGTTCGGAGAAAGACGGGCGTTCTTTGGGCTTCGCCTCGGATATAAGCGCCTTGAAATCGATGGTCCATTTCGAATAACCTCTCGGTCTATTGGAATAGAGCGGGGACTGTATTAATTGCATAGTCCCTGAAAGAAGTCGTACCTTTCGTGAAGAGACAGAACGTATCTCTGATTTGTAATACCTGCCAGGATACGATCACCCATATGTAGAGAGGGAGGATTACGAGTGTCAATACCAATATGATCGATATTACGACATCCAGGATATTCATGAGCTTTTATGACTTGAGGTGATTATGGACGCTTTCGACCGTTTTCCCGTATGCGCCTCCTGAATGGACTATTATACTATTATGTATTATTCAGCACATGCAGGTAAGATAACAGCGATAATAATCACTGGTGAAGCGAACGCGGCGTTCGAGGAGGCGGTATGGGATATAGCAGCCGAGTGGTGAATATTTTCCTCACCCTCTGGCCCTTTACCCACCTGGTCAAGAGGTTGAGCCCGTACACTCCCTTCAGGCAGCTGTTCGCGCCCCTGGTGAGGGAGGAGATATTCCAGGTAACCTTTCTCCCGGTGGCCGAGGAGGTTCCCACGCCCCGGGAGATGGTTCTTCCCCGCCAGGTACTGGCCAGGTTGATCGAGGAAGCCTCCCATCGCTTCATCTATAACAACTGTATATGCCGTACACAGGAAGGCTGCAGCAAGTACCCGAGTGATCTCGGCTGCCTGTTTCTGGGGGATGCCGCCGCTCACCTGCATCCCTCCCTGGGACACCGCGCCGGAATCGAGGAATGCCTGGAGCATCTGGAGAGGGCGTCGGAGGCCGGCCTGGTGGGCATGATGGGGCATCTCTGGATGGATGCCACCGCCCTGGGGGTAATGCACAGGTTCCACCGCTTCCTTGTGGTTTGCTTCTGCTGCGATTGCTGCTGCATGGTGAGGACGGATTTAAGGGAGGCGGGCCCGGAGTTCAAGCGCACCATCAAGAAGCTGGACGCGGTCAAGGTGAGGGTGACGGGAGAATGCAGGGGATGCGGCACGTGTGTCGAGACCTGTTTCGTGGGAGCGATTTCCCTGCGCGGCGACAGGGCTTTCATCGATCCCGAGTCCTGCAAGGGCTGTGGAAGATGCGCCATGGTATGCCCCCAAAAGGCCATAGAGGTGGATTTCGATGACGGAGATGCCGTATGGAGGGAACTACTCGATCGGGTCCGGCACGTATTGAGGGACGATACGCAGCAAACCTGAGATAGCGGCGATGCTCGCTTGGAGCCTGAACCTCGGGACGGGTTGACGCCCCTCTGCCTACCCACTATGTTTGTGATTATGAGTAAATGTGGAGGTTGTGGTCGACATATAGATATCGGAGGAATTGAAGCCGGGGGCAAGTATATGTGTCGGCAGTGCCTCCATCTCCAGGCCGCCGGACTGGAATCGCCGCGGGCCCGCGGGTACGCCGTCTTCATGGCTATCTCCGTGACGGCCCTGGTCGTACTGGCCCTGACGGGGCTCTCGCTATGCGTTTTATACCTGGTTGGGACGGGCAACGTCACCTGGTTTATAATCCTGCTCCTGACCATGCTGTTGATGGTGGCCATCCCCTCCGTGCTGCTGGTAAAACGCCGCAATATAGCCCTGTTGGTCACCTCGCTCTACCTGCCGCTCGGTTTCTGGTCCTATCTCTGGTATATGGCACCCGGCGTGGAGTGGGTGTACATGGAATCCACCATATGGGGAGGGCTTTTTTTCCTGCTCATAGGACTGCTGTCCCTCTATCTCTTCATGAGGGACAAGCGGGCGCTGCCCGTTATATGAGGATAGATCATGTGTGAGGATACTCCCCTATTCAAGAGTTACCCTAGTCTATCGGCCCGACTGCCCCGGGTCTCGCTGGGCATCTGGCCCACCCCGGTGGAGCGTCTGCGGGAGCTGGAGCGGAGACACGGCTTGCCGGCCTTCTACGTCAAGAGGGACGATATGAGCTCGGGGATATACGGGGGTAACAAGGTAAGGAAGCTGGAATTCACCCTGGCCGACGCGTTGCGGCGGGGTTATGGCAGGGTGATGACCATGGGGGCGGCGGGCTCCAATCACGTGCTGGCCACGGCGCTGCACGGGCGGAGGTTGGGATTGCGCACCACCGCCCTGCTCTTCGAACAGCCGTGCGCCTCCTACGTGAGACGCAACCTCCTGCTCGATCTGGCCAACGGCGTTGAGATGATCTGGGTGCCCTCGATTCCCATGGTGCCCTTGTACTGGGCGAGGGAGGGCTTCAGCCCGCCGGATATACTGCGCGGGGAACGCCCCTACCGGCTTCCGGCCGGAGGATCGTCGCCGCTGGGGTGCATTGGATACGTAAACGGTGGCATGGAGATCGCTCAGCAGGTCAGGAAGGGGCTTATACCGGAGCCGGCCGTGGTGATCACGGCCATGGGCACGCACGGCACGGCGGCCGGCCTGTGGTTGGGCTTGAGGATGGGCGGCCTCGCCAGCCGCGTGGTCGGGGTTGCGGTGGTCGAGAAGACGCTTTGCAACCCCTATCTCTGGGCCCGGCTGGCACGAAGGACCGCCTCCCTTCTGAGCTGCCTGGATCCGGGTATCGAGGCGCCAAGGGCACGTCCTTCGGACCTCTGTTTCGTAGGGGATTACCTGGGCCGCGGCTATGGCTTCGTCACTCCCGAGGACGTTGCCGCCATACGGGATCTGTGGGAGCTGGAGGGCTTGAAGCTCGAGGGAACCTATACCGGCAAGGCCATGGCCGCCGCACTGGACATAGCCAGGGAACTGGCAGCCGGGGAGAGCATACTGTTCGTGAACACCTATAATTCTGTGGATCTCTCAACTGGGGCGGAGGGCCTCGACTATCGCCGGCTTCCCACTCCCTTCCAGCGTTTCTTCGAGCAGCCCTGCCTCGACCAGGAGACGCTGTAGCGGCCGGTGCACCTCGGCGTATAGCGGGCACGGGCGGTGCGCGGAGCGGGGTTTTATCCTCATTAGTGGTAAGGCCGTGCGGGGAAGCGTCACGGGAGAGGAGAGCGACCGCGATATGTGCTGGTGGGACAGGTGGTTATGGGAGCTGGGATTCGCCATATGTCATCAACGCCCGGAAAGGCTCCTGCGCTACGGCGGCCGCCCCCTCTTCGTGTGTGCCCGGGACACCGGCCTCCTGGTGGCTTTTTTCACCCTGCTGCTGCTGCTGTCACTGCTGCGGGCTCGCCGTAGGGCGGGCATGCCTCCATGGCCCATCCTGATCCTGGCGGCGGCGGGAGTGCTCTTCATGGCCTGGGACGGGTTGACCAGCTATCTCGGTTGGCGGGAGAGCGGCAACCTGCTGCGCTTCCTCAGCGGTTTCGCCGCCGGGGCGGGCCTGGCCTTTCCGGCCGCCGCCCTGATCAACCGGTGGGTCTTCGGGGGGGACAGGGGCTTGAAGGTGGGGGCCAGGTTTCAGGATCTTCTCGCCGCGTCCCTGGCCGTCGCCACGGCCATGGCGCTTTTTCTATGGCGGCCGTCTTTCATGTTCCATGCGGGGCAGCTGTGGTTGCTGGTATGTTTCCTGGGCACCTTCTGGTCCCTCAACCTGCTACTGGTCAGCCTTTTTCAAGGTCGGGAGGGGGGCGGCGTTACCTGGCTCAGGGCGATACTGGCCATACTGCTCACCGCCGCCGAATTAACCTTGTCCTATTCCCTCCACCGCGTTTTACAGGGCCGGGGCGCTTCGCCTACGTGACTGCGGGGAGGGCATGAGGCCTTGGTTGTAGTATATTTATGATGAGCTCCGTTGGTGTGTATCAACAGGGGCGGTGGACTTCAAGAGCAAATTGGATGGGAGGTTCAGCATGCATGCAAAGAAGGAGAAGATACGGGTGGAGATATATACCGATCAGTACCGCGTAGTCGCCGATCTTCATATCTTCGCGGGAGCTCGTTTAACGGATATCATGCAATCGAGGGAGACGCAGTCCTTCTTCGCCCTGACCGACGCGGAGGTATACGACCTCCACGGGGACGGCATGCTCTTCAAAGCCGATTTCGTCGATATGAGCAAGAGCCACGTGGTAATGATAAGACCCCTGGAGTTACCGGCCAGCCGGCCCAGGGAACAGAGCTTCTAGTCACCCGGGGTAGCCGGGCGCGATAAGGTTCAAGAATCGGGGTGAAGACCCCGGGATCGCTACTCCAAGTTGCTTTCGCCCACGGAGCAAGCTTCGGTAAGGGACGACAGGTAGCTTACGTTCTCGAACAGGTAGGTGTTGACGATCTTCCTGACTGGAACGGAGATGGCCGATGGTTGGCCGGCCTGATCGTATATGATGGAGATGTTTCCGTCCAGGCGAGCCTCGCGGTCCGTAAGCATTTCCTCCACCTTTTCATAGACCTTGTCCATGTCGCCTCTATTGTTGTTGAAGGTGGTGGCGGCCAGATCGGAGGCGTCTCTGGCCGTGTACCTGGTGGATATCTGGTTCCAGATAATCGGGCCGAACTGGATTACCAGTATGCCCAACACCAGGAAGACCAGAGCGATTTTAATGATGTAGGTCCAAATCTGGCCTTCTTCAGCGCCAAGCCCGCGAGCCACTTTCCTTAAAAACATTGCATAGATTGCTTCGACGCGGCCAGGGGCTTTCCTTTAGCCCGAGCTGCCATCGGGGGGTGGGATCGCCTGGTCCTGCTCGGCGGACGGGGCCCCTTCGCCATCCCGGGGCGAGGCCGTGTCCTTCCCGCGAGTGGAGCGCAACCTGACCATATAGCGGTGGGCAACTCCGCGCAGTATGCCCAGCTCCTCCATCTTGAGCAGATATGCAATAAAGAAGAAGGCGACGATTCCCTCCAGCATGGGCAGGAGCATCTCCAGCAACTCCTTGAACAGCCCCGGTGCCGGGTACAGGTTATGTACCATGTAATGGGAGGCGTAGATAACCACGGCCATGCCAACCGCCGCGACCAGGGTTTTGGTCGTGGTGCCCAAGGCCCTCCTGCCTCCCAGCCGGCCCAGCCGCAGCCGCAGCATCGTGCCGTCGATGAGCATGGAGAAGACGTAGGCTGTGGCGTAGCCCAGGGCCAGGCCCTTGATACCCATGTCCAACCAGTAGAAGTAGATCAGGTTGGCTCCGATATTTATAGCTACCACGAAGCAGTTGATAATCATGGGCGTGCGGGTATCCTGTATGGAGTAAAAGGTCTTGGTGAGCAGCATATCAATGGAATACGGTATCAATCCCAGGGCGAAGAAGAAAAGGACGCCGGACAGGATCTCGGTGTCGCCCGACTTGAAGAAGCCGTGCTGGAAGAGAAAGCGGATAATGGGCTGGTTGAGCATGAGGTATATCACACAGCAGGGTACGATGATCAAGGTGGTGGAGCGTATGCCCATGTTCATGGTTTCCTTGAAGCGGGACCACTTGTGCAGGGCGGCGTGCTCGCTCATGGCTGGAAAGATGGCCGTGATTATGGACACGGCGAAGACGCCATAGGGCAGCTGAAAGAAGAGCTGAGCGTATTGATAGGAGGGAACGCCTCCGTCCACCTGGATGGCCAGGGCCAGCACGAACCAGGTGCCTACCTGCCACAGCAGGACGTAGGCGAGGAGGGGAACGGCCAGCCGTCCTATTTTGCGTATGGCGGGATGCTTGAAGTCCAGAACCGGCTGGTAGCGAACCCCGATGCGCCTGAGCATGGGGATCTGGATCAGTGCTTGCACGGCCACCCCCAGTGTGGTGCCTACGCCCAGCACCACGAGGTGAAGGTAGTTGTCCCTGGGCCCGGGGAGAAAATAGAAGACGACCACCGTGGCGATAACGAAGAGGTTGTTGGTTATGGGCGCGAAGGCGGGCACGGCGAAATGCCGGTGGGAGTTTAGCACGCCGGTGAAGATGGCGCTGAGTCCGTAGAAAATTATCTGGGGGACGAAGAACCGCAGAAAAAATGTGGCCTGATCTCTTACGACCTGGGTGGTTACGTTGCCCGCCGAGTAGGAGCCGAAGACGGTCATGAGGCGGATGAGCAGTGGGCTGGCAAATATTCCCACCACGGTAACCAGGCCCAGGATAAGCATGGATATATTGGTAACCGAGCTGGCCACATACCAGGCTTCCTCCTTGGAGCGAGTGGACAGGTATTCGACGAATACCGGGATGAACAGGGAGGCGATAATCCCCCCCATAACCAGGTCGAATATCATGTTGGGCATGGAGTTGGCTAGGTTGTAGGTGCTGGGAAGGTTGGTCTGGCCGAAACGCAGGGTCAATCCCAGGACGTAGGCCAGGGCGGCATAACGAAGAAAGCCGGTTATCCTCGATATCGCCGTGCCCACCGCCATCACGCTGGCATGCTTGGCGAAAGCGGCGGATGTATCCCTGGGAGCGGATTCCGCCCCTACGGCCATTATTCCTTCCTTCCTTTGGAGTGCTTGCCGCTGCGGAATCTCTGTATCAGGCGTCGGATAATGACCGTGATGGCCATCAGGAAGGCCAGGCAAGCCAGTAGGATTATGGCCAGCGTGTTTATTATAGAGGTGTTGATGGTGGTCGTGGTGCTGTCCACCACCAGGTCACCTGTCTCCAATACTATATCGATGATGAAAGATCCCTTACGATGGGTATCCACGGAGAATATGAAGTGGTTTTCCTGCGGCTCTATGGTTACCTCCTGCGATCTGCCCTCCGGAAAGGAAATGCTGCTGTTCTCGAGCCGCAGGGTCAATCCCTTCATGGGGTAATCGAGGGCGCTGGTTATATCCACCGTAAGCTGGCCCTCGGTGCTGGATAGGGTCACCGTGCTTTTTTTCTCGATGATGACCTGGCCCGTCTCATTCTCGATGAGACCGTTGATACTATCGATATACCTCTGCGAGGCGGCGACGTTTTTCTCCTCCTCGAAGCGGTAATTCTCGGCCCTCAACACGCAGCGGGCCAGGTGTTCCCGCAGGGGTTGATCATCGGGAATAGCCGAGGAGAGAGCCGCGGACTCCTTGCGCACCGGTTCCAGCTTCTGGTTGTAGGAATACTGGGTTTCCTGGTAAAGAGGGGCCTGCAGCGCGATACCCTTCAGGGGGAACTGGTCCGTGTTCAGCTCCGAGAGCCGGCGTGTCTGCAGCCAGGGGCAGCCGTCGAGGGAGGTGTATAGATCCTCGAGGAAGTCCTGGTTGGGCGCAAAGCTATTGGGGAAAGCCAGCACGCAGGAGCGGATGCTGTACGGCTGCTCTCTCTGGAGTACCGCCAGTTCGGCGTAGATGTTCTGGACCATATGATGGGCGTCTCTCTGGGTGGTGTTGTTCAGGTAGCTGCAGAGCGCCTCGTCTCGTACGAAGGCCTTGAGAAGCAATCCATTCTGGTTGATGAAGTTTACCGGCTGGGACAGAGTGGTGCCCTCGAGCAGCCCTCTGCCCGCCGCGCAGGACCCAACCGTCTCTTCGTCCACCACGGTGAACTCGATATCTTCATCAACCAGCCTCTGCAGCATACCGTCGCTGAGATGGAAGAGTGGGTTGATGAAACCCTTTCCCTCGCTGTCGAGCTCTTCCGCTCCTTCCAGCCCGAACTGCATCTGCCTCTCGGTGTCCATCTCCCATCCCATCGCGGTCAGCAGGTCCAGGTTGGCGAAGGCATAGGATGTGGCGATCAGGTCCACCTGGCCGCTCTCGAACATCTGGTCCAGGTTTTCGAGTACCTTCACCGGGCCGATATCGGTGCTTTCTTTCTCCACGTTTTCGGCATTCTCTTCCGCCTCCGCCGGTTGCTCCGACACTCCTTCCCCAATCTCCGCGGCGAGTTCCTCGAGGTCTTCGTAGGTGGTATAGGGAAGCACCATGTTGCTTAGAACCTCGGGTGATCTCCTCATGGCCTCGGTCAGGGCGTAGAGGAACCCGGTCTCGGAGCTGGAGGAGGAGCATGCGGCATATAGACCGGTGTCGAGCTCGTTTCCCTGTGCGTCGGTCAGCGGTAGAAAATCGAGCGTCCACAGCAGGGACAGGTTCAGAGGATAACCGGCCTCGGGGGCCATTATGACCAGGTAATTATAATCGTTTGCGAGCGTTTTCCCCACCTGTGTCGCACGCACCTCGAAGGGATATACGCCCTGTGAGAAGCCGAGTTCGCCGAGATCGATCTCGTACAGCTTGTCCGTCCATTCTTCTTCTGGAGATATAATCTCCAGCCTGCGCCGGTAGATGGGATAGCGATTTGGCTCCTCCCGGAAAGAGGAAAGGTAAGATCTGGTGGTCGCGGAGGAATATATAAGGAGGTCCAGCCTCACGCTGCTGTCGCCGCTTTCCTCGGGAAGCTCCATATCCACATCAAGATAGGCCTGTTCTCCAGGCTGGTAGTAATAGGCATTCATGTAAGAGGAGATGGTGGCACCCTCGTCCTGGGCTCGGGCCTTCCTACCTCCACCGGAGGACGGCACGAGCAGGAAGGTCAATATCGTTATGGACAGTATGACGAGGATGCGCCTGATCATCGCCCCCCCTTTGTCCTCGCTTCTGCCTTGTAATGCATTATGTACCTTCTCCCCGGTGTCCTTATGAAACCCAGTTTTCGATAGAGGTTCAGGGCGGCCCGGTTATCCTCCTGGGTGTTTACCAGTATCCTGATGGCGCCCATGCGGTACATCGATCGCATGAGATTCCCGGCGAGCAGCTGGCCCAGGCCATTTCCCTGGTGGACGGGATTGACGCCGAGACGCTGCAGGTATCCCAGGCGGCCGTTTACTCCTCCTATGGCGTATCCCAACACTTCCCGTCCCTCCCTAGCCAGAATGAAGGCATTTGTCACGCAGGAGGAGGCGATATGCCCCATGCTGCGGGCGTCGAGACTCCAGAATTCGTCGAAGGCCGCTGCGTCGACCCTTAGGATCTCCTCCAGATACTTTCTCTTATAATTGACGATATCAACGCCGCCTTTATAATGGAGTGCCTGCGATACGTCGAGGGGTGGTTTCTCCATAAGCACGATTTCATAGGCCACTTCGAATCCCCAGCTCTCGAACTCATTGGCCTCGGCCTGGTCCAGTAGCCTGGTCATTATCCTCTCCACGCCATGGCGCAGGCACTCCTCCGTGGAACCGAAAACCAGGGCGCGTTTATCGTCTTCCCGCGCTTTCAGATGCCATATCGCCGCGATCTCCTCCCGGTCCCTCCATTTTCCCATCAGTATGAAGGGGGGGATGGTGTGTAAAGTTCCTGAAATATAAAATAACCTGCCGCCCTGGTTGCGGAGGAAGTCGAGGTAATCCAGGCGGTTGCGGAAGTAGGAGTTATTCTTGACCTCGGGCCAGAATGACTTATAAAGCGACGGTTGAGCCAGGCATATCCCGGTGCTGTCGGGGCAGCCGGCATCGGGCTGTATTATCTCGCTCACTTCCTTTCACTGCCTACAGCAGATTCTTTACTTCCTTGAATATGAATATTATACCGATGGCCAGGAGGATGAAGGAAAAGAGGGAGAGAACCCGGCGGCTCCCGGTGCGCAGGGTGAAAAACGAGCCGATATAGGCACCCGGCATCACGCCTATAATCATGCCCAGGACTATCAGCCAGTCGATATGCCCGTACAGGGCGTGCATAACCGTTCCGGGGATGGCCAGCACGGCGATGACCACCAGCGAGGTGCCGAGGGACTCCTTGACCCCCATATGCAGAAAAAAGAGGAAAGCGGGCACCATTATCGTGCCCCCGCCCAGTCCCAGGAACCCGGAGAAAAAACCCGCCAGGAACCCGATCAGAACAAGCTTCCATGCCGGCGCGGGGGGTGGTGAGGGCTCTTCCTCCAGGACTCCATAAGGATCCTTACCCAGGGAGGTGGCGAAGGAGCGGTAGGCGAGGTAGATGATGATGAGACCGGTGATTATCATGATATACTTGGTATCAACCAGCAGGGTGGCGGAGGAACCGGCGATTGTTCCGGCGGTTCCGATAGAAGAGCAATAGATGAAAACCCTCGGGTCTATCTTGCCTGCTCTCCAGTAATTGAAGCCTCCTATCAAGGCCGATGGAAAGATTATGGGCAGGGGTGTGCCCAGGGCTATATCCGAGGGTTGCATCAAGAGCAGGCGGATGGCGGGTGTGATCACGCTGCCGCCGCCGATACCGAAGGCACCGGATGCGAAGCCCGCCGCGAAGCCCAGTAGAATGATGAACAGGAATCTGCCCGCGTCTGCCAACGAACCCCCTTGAGAAAGCTCAGCGAATAATATCGACCACCTCGGCGTCGGCGGCTCTTACCAGGTCGTAGGAACGGATTTTTAGGATCATATTAGGTTCCCCTCCCCCAGTATAAACCACGTCTTCCCTCAAGGCATGTAGGTCGATATACTTGGGTATTTCGATTTTAAGGGCTACTGGAGGGGTACAGCCTACGAGGTAGCCCGTGAGCTTCCTTACCTCATCCGCGTTGATCAGGTGCAGACGGGAGGCCTTGAGCTCGGCCTTGAGCTTGGGATAGTCGACCATGGTGTCGCCGGGGATGAGTACCATCACCGGATCCTCATCCGCGAAGAATAGAACGGATTTTATCACCTGGTGGGGCTGCAATCCAAGAACGGCCGCCGCCCTCGGGGCGGTGCGTGCCGGCTCCGGCATCCGGCTCAACTCGTGAGGTATATTGTTGTTCTGCAGGTAGTTGTGGACGTTTACACTGCTGAGCAAGGAAGCCTCCTTCGAATATTCGATCGAGAGCGGGGATAAAGCGCGAAAATTCCCCCCGTCGTTTCTTCTGCCGGAGCCGAAGATTCATTGCAAATTATAGCATGGTAAGCAAACGCTGAAAGCGCGCGAGGTCAGAGGATAGGGTGGGTCGTTCGTGTTCTACTTGAGGCCGCCTTTTCTGCCGATCTCCTGGTAAAAACTAGTGCCATATCTCTTTTTAGTAGTCTGGCCTCCCTTTCTTCCGCCTTTCTGGCCGATCTTCTGGTAGAATTCCGTTCCATATTTCTTCAGGGTTGTCTTACCCCCTTTTCGACCCGCTTCGCTTCTGGTCAGTTTTCGGTTTGCCATGAGTATTACCTCCTTAAACAGGCAAATAATGGTCGAAGAGCCAACAGCGACGCAAGCTTCCCTTAGTCTATTTATACCCACAACCCTTTCTTTTTAACGTAGGTTTTAGCCGGGGGCTACGCGGGAAGGTCGGAATCCGCCATGCCCCGGCGGTAGGAGACGTACAGGGTTATAAGGGCCACGGCGAGCACCGTCGAGGAGATCAGGAAGGCGGTGAGCCCTATGGTCTCACCCAGGGCGGTAACGGCGGTAACGATACCACCGGCCACCAGCACGCCCCCGAAGATGAGGGGGAGGGCGCGGCGATAGGGTATACCGAATACGAAAGCTGCGACTGACCCCGTCCAGGCTCCGGTTATCGGCAATGGCACGGCCACGAATAGAAGCAGGGCCAGGTCCTGCCAGCGCTCGTATGAATGGCTGACCTTCTTCCTGGTACGGGCGAACAGCCAGGTGAAAAAACGGTCCATCAGTTTCGAGTGACGCATGAGCCACCTGGATACGGGCTCGAGAAGCCATAGTATGAAGAAGATGGGGATCATGTTGCCGATGACCGCCCACAGATAGGCGCTCCAGTAGCTCATATCCCAGCCTAGTACCGCCGCGGGAATGGCGCCGCGCAGTTCGACGATTGGCAGCATGGCTATGACTATGGTGCGCAGAAAGGTGGGGATACCCGAGAACCAATCGGCGTACCTTGTGGTGTCCGTGGAGAAGACCCAGCCGGCTGCCTTGATCATTTCCAAAGTCAGGGCGTCCGTTATCCGCATCGCCTTTTGTCCTTTCGGACGTATCGCTCAGCCCGCTTATTATACATTCGGTCAATCTTAGCACTTTTCAAACGGCATGATAATAAGTTTCCGGTTTCGTCGAGGTGAGAGGTGGGCCCGTTTCAAACCAAAACGTCAGAAGACGAGGTCAGTCCCGGAGATCTGACATTTTTCCATGAAAGACGTGGTCACGCACCGACATCGGACATTTTGTGGGGCCGGAGAAAACGGTCTCGACGGTGTAGCATGATCGCGATGTACCTGGGGCTCGCACATGGGCATATTTGCCAGGGCTTTGCGAGAGCCAGCGTCAGCCGGTTGTGAGGACAGGACACCTCCGGCAACGCATATGCCCGGCCCGATTTTCACCGACATATTATATCTAAGGTATCAGGCCGGACCCGACCCTCCGTGCCTCTCTCGGGACTGGTGTAGATAGGTCGCGCTCCGGGACGTTGGAAGGATAGAGGAGGTGAGACAGTGGGTTGCAACGGATTCAAGAGCAACGAGAAGGCCGGCAAGATATTCTGCACCCCGACCCGTGGCGAAGAGCCGGGCGGGGCCAACGATCCCATGGGAGAAGAGCTTATGGAGCTGTGCCACAAGAGGAGCGGGGAGGGTATGGACACCTCACAGATCGAGCGTTTCATCGCCGAAGGGATAATGGCGAACTCCAAGGGACAGACTCTCTACGCCCAGGTTATGCTGCAGATCGCCCATGACTCCCTGCTTTGAGGGGTACGGTAGGCGGTATGATCCGGCCCACGGGGGGATTCGGACCGGTTGCCGCGAGGATGCAGGGGGTCCGCGATTGCCGGGGGGCTTCAATAAAGCTCTTTGCCGACCCAGCCGTCATAGGTAACCTCCCAGCCGCTCCCGTACCTGCGCAGCCGGAAGGTGACCATGCGATAACCAGCTCCCTCGGTTGGCCTGGTATATCCCAGTATGACCTCGATGTCGACGGTCGCCTCCTCGTCTTCCACTTCGGCGTACCCTATATCCCCCAGAGCGTTGGTAAATCCCAGGGAATAATCCTTGCCGTATTCCCAGTAGTCAAGCAGAGCTTGCTTGAGCTCCTCCCTCTCCTGTGTGGTGGCGTTACCCCCGCTGCCGCAGGAAAGCAGTAGAAGGGTCGGCGCGAGCAGGAGAGCGGCAATTGCCGATAAAAGCAGGCAGCGTCGAATCCATGACTTTCTGGACGTTTCCTTGCTCGATTTCATATCTACAATATACAGGATGAGGATGCGCGGAATCGCATACAGCTCGCTTCCTTGTGCCATGGCCGGAAGCGGGGCTTTGGAGGGTGTTGGTTAGAGCATGGTGACCGGATCGACGTCTATGGTCAGGGAGACGTCCTCTTTCGCTATCCCTTCATCGTGGCAGTAGGATGCCCTGAAGTCCTCATATGCCGGGAGGGATTCCCCGATCTTATCGGTTGCCCGGCCCAAGTCATGAGCCTTGACCGTGAGGTGATAGCGGTACTTGCCCTTGATACGCGACAGGGGAGCGGGAGCCGGACCGAGGATCTCTCCCTCCTCGGACCCGAGCGAGGGTCGGATTATCTCCGCCAGACCAGCGGCGGCGCTGCTGGCATGCTTCTCGCCCCTGGAAGTCAATACCAGGTTGATCAGGCTGCAGAAAGGCGGATACATGGCCTCCCTGCGATAGGATACCTCCTGTTGAAAAAACGATTCCTCGTCTCCCCGCACGGCCGCCTGGATAGCGTAGTGGTGCGGGTTGTAGGTCTGGATGATGACCTTTCCGGGACGCTCTCCACGTCCTGCTCTACCGCCTACCTGGGTCAGAAGGTGGAAGGTGCGTTCTCCCGCCCTGAAATCCGGCAGGCCCAACGAGGTATCCGCGTTTATCACGCCAACCAGGGTGACGTTGGGTATATCCAATCCCTTGGCGATCATCTGGGTACCCAGAAGGACCTGCGCCTTCCCCGCCTTGAAATCCTCAAGCAGGTCCCAGTGAGATCCCTTGTGGCGGGTTGTGTCCGCGTCCATGCGAATACAGCGCAGGGGAGGCAGCAGGTGTTTGAGCTCCTCCTGCACCCTCTCCGTTCCGGTGCCGGCGTAGCGGTGCTCCCGGTTGCCGCAATCGGGACAGGTGAAAGGGGGGCGGGATCTCCAGCCGCAGTGATGGCACATGAGCAGCTCCTCCCGCGAGTGGTAACAGAGGCTTACCGAGCAATTGCGGCACTGAAAGATATAACCACAGCTATGGCACTGCAGGAAGCTGGCGAAACCCCTCCGGTTGAGGAACAACATGGCCTGTTCGCCGGACCTATAAACCCCCGCCAGGGCGTTGACCAGTCGGGGGGAGAGAATGGTTCGCGTACCCGGCTGGTTAAGCTCCCGCATATCCACCAATTCGGCCCCGGGAAGGGGCCGGTCGTCGATACGCCTGGTTAGGCGGATAAGGCGGTAATCGCCGTTCTCGGCCTTGAACAGGCTCTCCAGCCTGGGGGTGGCACTGCCCAGCACCAGGGTGGATCCGCATAGCTGCGCCCTTTTCACGGCCACGTCCCTGGCGTGATATCGGGGGGCGGAGCCTTCTTTATATGTGTTCTCGTGCTCCTCGTCTATGATCAACAGGCCCAGGTTCTCGAGGGGGGCGAAGAGGGCGGAGCGGGCGCCGATAACTACCCTGTGCCTGCCCTCTCGTATACCACGCCACTGATCAAATCTTTCTCCCACCGCCAGGCGGGAGTGCAGCACGGCCACCTCTTCCCCGAGGCGTCCCTTGAAACGTTGTACCATCTGCGGCGTCAACGCGATCTCCGGCACCAGGACCAGGGCGGTCGCCCCCTTCTTCAACGCGTGATTGATGGCGTGCAGGTATACTTCCGTTTTGCCGCTGCTGGTTATGCCGTGGAGGAGAAAGACGCGTCCTTCTCCAGTATCCAGGCTGGAGGTTATCTCCTCCAGGGCGGTTCGTTGTTCCGTATTAAGGCTGTGAGGCAAATACCGGGGGAAGGATCTATCGGCGAAGGGGTCACGGAGCCTCTCCTCCTTCCAGGTCCTCGCCAGGCTCATCTCCAGGGTAGCCTTCAGGGTGGTGGAGGAGGTCCGGGTGACGCGTTGGAGTTCGGGTACGGTCATCTTGCCCCCTCGACCGTGCAGCGCTTGCAGCAGGCGGAATCGAGCCGGAGCCCGCTTGCGCCATTCCCCGCCCTGCCGCAAGGCTTTCTCCCCATCTGGAGTTATCTCCACCATAGCAACCTCCACGCGGGAGGCTTTGGGACGTGGCAGGATGTATCTCCTGCCTATCGAACCACTCTCCTCCAAGCCGCGAAGTACGGAGGAAGAAAGCTTCCCGCGCAGGGACGATTTGAGGCCGGACAGCGTCATGCTGCCGCCCCTCCCAGCCAGCAACTCGATCACCTCTCTTTGGCGGTTGGCTCGGGGATGCAGGTTTTTCAAAGCCGCGCCGGCCTCCTCCCGCAGCTCCACGAGCTCCATCACCCGGCGGGCTCGCCCGGGCGGCATCACCAATCTTAGGGCCTGCGCGAGGGAGCTCATATAATGGCGCGACATCCATTTGCAGAGTTCCACCGTTTCCGCGTCGAAAAAGGGAGGCTCTTCCACCAGGTATTCTATTTTACGTATGCGGGGCAGGTCGGGAGGATCGCAGAATTCGAGCACGTAGCCGATATGGCGGGTATTCAGAAAAGGGACCAGAACCACGCTCCCGACTCTTACCGTGCCACGGAGTTCATCCGGTATCTCATAGGTGAATGGACGGTCCAACTGCCTGGCCGTTGAGTCAAGGACGATATTTACATGGCTGCGCTCCCCCGGGGGAGATTTCTTTACGCCGGACATGGGTATATTATACTTTCCGTGGGTGACTGCTGGACCGCGATATTAAAGGTGTCTGTACGGGAGTGGCTGATATGGCAGCGGCGGCCGAAAAAGGCGGGAGCAAATCGGGTTGGGCCCCATATCCGGTTTCGATATACTCGGTCGGGCTGGCTGGAAGGAAGCTGAAACTGCAGTACCTCCTTCCCTCGGAGGGCTTGCGCACTTTTCGCTTCAACTGGTATCGGGACAGCCGTCGGCTGGGGGAAGCGGCCTTCTCATCCTGCTGGGAGAGGAGCAGGGAACTCCTGTCCCGGGAGATGGGCGGAGGTTATCGTATCTATCTCAGCAACCAGGACAGGGCCACCAGTTGGCTGCTATCCCGCCACGGCGAAGGCGAGGCCGTCTTCGATTCGTGGGATGACGTTCCCCTCGCCCCTTCGACACGTATCGCTCCGGGGGAATGGCGGGTGAGAGGGGGCCCTTTCAGGGTATCCCTTAGACGGCATACCACTTTCCGGTTCTTGCCGGGCGGAGGCCGGTTCATAATCATGCGGGCCTTCTACCGTAGCGAGCTACTGGGTCTCGTGGAACACACCTTCAGTTGCGACAAGGAGCCGGGTCCCGATATGCTGGCAGGCATCGTGAGGCGCGGGGAGAGAGAGAAGGCGGAGAAGAACGCGAGGCGCATATGGCGTCTGATGGAGGAGGGTTTCGGTGACCCCCCGCGCCTTCGCTTTCAGGGAGAATGGTCCCGTGAGATCTACGCTCTGCTCTCCCAGTTCCTGAGCGGTCGTACCCGTAAGGCGGAGTTCCCGCTTTTCACGAACGGCGGCGATACCGGACTGGAATCTACCTGGACTTGAAGCGGTCTCAGGCCAGGATGGAGTAGGACAAAGCGGCACAGATGGAGAGGATCCCCGCGTAAGGCAGACTCCGTGCCGCGATCTCCCGGGGGCGACCTTCTCGCCCCTCAACCTCCGAGTTCCCCGTACCGCGCAGTCCCCGCGCGGCCAGGAGTATCAATGCTGACAACCCCCCCGCGGCGGCACCCAATATAAAGCATGGCCACAGGAGGTGGGGACCGGTGAAAAGCCCTACCACGGCCAGTGATTTCACGTCTCCGCCACCGACCATATGCAGGACGAAAAACGGCAGCAGTATTATAAGCCCCAATGTAAAACCGATCAGCCCACGGACGAAAGCGGACCAGCCATAACACGCGTTTAAGGCCATTCCGCCCGTTGCCGCGGCCAGGATAAGCCGGTTGGGAACCCTCCTTTGGCTCAGATCCCAACAAGCCGCGGCAAGGGCGAAGAGCCAGAGGGAGATCAGCCTGAGATGATCCACCTTCCGCCTTCCCGGGGCGGTCCTATCCCAGAGCCCCCATCAGTTGCGAGAATATCTTGTTGAAGAACTTCTTGATCACATCCGTGCCTCCGGCCCAGGCTATCAGGGCTCCGGCCACGGCGGCTGCGCCGAGGATGACCAGGGCGTACTCGGCCGTGGTCTGGGCCTCGTCATCTCGAATCATTTCCAGGGGATGCCGCATTTTCGATCACCTCCGTGAAATCGGCGGCGCATGGCGATAAACGGTATTGCACTCGGATTGAAGAACGCGGAGTTGACGGCCATGCCCGGGAGTGGGTCAAGGGAAGCCCGGCCGCCGCTGCCGCGATGAAAGGAGTCATGAGACAAACATACCCGCCCGCGATATTAATGGGTGAAGCCAAGGATCATACCGCCCACTGTGAGCAGGAGAAAGGAGGGCAGGATGAGAAAGACCAAGGGAAAGAGGATCAGGATTGAGGCGCGTGCCGCTCGCACGCGCTCCTTCTCTCGCCGCCCCGATCTCAGCTCGCTGGCCAGCCCCTCGAGTGTTTCGGCGATTGGAGCGCCGTACTCTTCCGCTCGCAGCAGAGTCCGGCTGAAGCGGCGCATCTCCCGGCAGGGATGATGTACCGCATGCCGGAGGGCTTCCGCGGTGCTCTCCCCCAGGTTGACGTGTTCCGTCAGCGCCTCCAGTTCGCGTCGCGATGATGAATGCAGGCAGGTGGAGCCGGAGCAAAGCAAAGCGCGATAAAGGCTCTCTCCCGAATAGCACAGCACAGCCATGAGGTCCGCCACTTCGGGGAGTTCGCCGGCGAGCCTCTCCAGCCGCAGGCGGCGGTTTCTCTTGAGCGAGATCACCGGTACGTGATAGCCGAGGCCGAAGAGCAGCGGCGCCATGATGAGCATGGTGGGGAATCCGACGAGCAAGGCGAGAAGGGCGGCCAGGGACGCGGCCGAGATACGGATGCCCTGGAACATGAAGGCGTTATAAGTGACTCCGGATTCCCGTACCAGCTTCACGAGATCTTCGTCCCGGCGCGGCTTGAAGCGTGACCCTAAGCTGGTCAGGTAAGACCGGATCAGGGAGGACAGGCTACCGCGTCGGCGGGTTCTTCTCGCGGCGGGAGCCGCTATACGTGCGGCGGCGAGGGTGCACGACCTTCGCCCCTTGCGGTGATATATATAGAACGAAAAGAACGTAATGCTGGCGGCTGTCGCGGCTGCGGTTGCGGTTTCCATCTATACCTCCGGATCGACGATCCTGCGTATGAGCAGAAAAGCGGCGGCGTTAAAGCCTACGGCGGCGGCGATGATGATGTTTCCCGCCTGGGTTTGAAAGAGCGTGGTCAGCGAACGTGGGTTGAGGACGGCTTGCAGGAGAAGAAACACGGCGGGAAGGGCCGAAAGCAGGTAGCCGGAGGCGCGGCTCTGGGAGGTGAGTATTCTGGCCTCCCGGCGCACCTCGAGTCCCTCTGAGACTCGCTTGCGCAGCCGCTCGAGGATGCGGGGCAGGTCACCGCCTTTGCCATGAAGCAGACCCAGGACGGTGAAAGTGAGCTTTAGAGAGGGTGTGTTGGAGGAAGAGGCCGCCCCGGCCAAGGCCTCCTCCAGGCCGCTGCCCAAGCGAAGATCCTTCAGGATCTCCATGATCTTGCCGCGTAGTTCGTCGCCCACATCGTCCGCGGCGGTCTCCAGTGATTGCTGGAGCGAGAGCCCCGAGCGGAGCGACTGGTTGAGGGAATCTATCAACTCAAGAACCTGTTCGTCCTCTTTATGACGAGCCCTTCTTGCGCCCCTCCCCGTGGAGGTGCGGCGCAGTACCAGCATGGCCAGAAGGGGCAGGATGCCCAGCAGAAGGTTGCCGCCCAGGGAAAGGATAACCAGCCCCAGGGCGAGCGCGAAGGGATACCCGAGCCGCTCGACCTTCACCGCCTTGTGTTCACCGCCCAGACCCCGGCGAAGAACGGACCAGGAGAATCCCTGGGAGGGGGGAGAGACACGCAGGTTGGAGAAGGCCTTCTCCCGCCGCAAGGAGGAGCGGCTGGCCAGGAAGGCCGCGACACTCGATACCAGGAAGATGGCCATGGCGGCCATCTGGATCCACATCATTGGCCTCGGGCCGGGCGCACGACCCTCACCTCCCTGGTGTGGGCGTCCGGTGCGGTGTCGACGTCCACTGGCACGCGCAGTACGGATTGCGAGGAGAGGGTTTGCGGTTCATTCGTCCGGAGGGAGCGGAGGCGCGGGGTCGCCCCGCCCGCGCGATCCATGACCGAGACCCCGTCGACCTTTCTAGCGCCCGCGGTATCCCTCTCCATGTGCACCACGATGTCCACGGCCTGCGCGATCTGTTCCCTCACGGCGTGCGAGGGCAACCCGACTCCGGCGGTCAGGGACATGGTCTCCAGCCGTGAGAGGGCGTCCAGGGGCGAGTTGGCGTGTATGGTGGTTATGGAGCCGCGGTGCCCGGTATTGAGGGCTTGCAGCAAATCCAGCGCTTCCGGGCCACGAACCTCGCCTATTATTATACGGTCCGGGCGCATCCTCAGCGCGTTGCGTAGAAGGTCGCGCAGGGTCACCTCGCCTTTCCCTTCCAGGTTGGGGGGCCGTGTTTCCAGGGGGATAACATGGGGCTGCTGCAGGCGCAGCTCCGCGGCATCCTCGAGAGTGATAATACGCTCTTCCTCGCATATGCAGGAGGAGAGGGCGTTGAGAAGAGTCGTCTTTCCCGTGCCGGCACCACCGCTTATGACCATGTTCCTCTTATTCCCCACCCCCTCGGCCAGGAAAGCCGCTGTGGCGATAGAGAGAGTGCCAGATTCCACCAGCTCCTCGATGTCGTAGGGGCGGCGCCGGAACTTCCTGATGGTGATCACCGGCCCTAGCAGCGACAGGGGGGGCAGGATTACGTTTACTCGGGACCCGTCGGGCAGGCGGGCGTCCACATAGGGGGAGGACTCGTCAACGTGCAGGCCCAGGGGACCGATGATACGGTCGATTATACGGTAGATCTCGTCCTCGCTTTCCAGGGCGACGTCCGTGGTACGTATCCTTCCCTCCGCCTCAACGTAAATCCGCTCGAGGCTGTTTACCATTATCTCGGTTACGTCTTCATCCTTCAGCAGTGATTCAAGGGGCCCCAGACCCAGGATCTCGTCCAGCAGCCTTTCCAGCATGCCCTGCACCTGGGAGGGGTTCAGGGCCAGCCCCTCCTCCCAGACCACCTGGCGGGCCGTGCGAAGAAGTTGCTTCTTTCTATGCCCGATATCACCGCAGGAGGACGGGGGCAAGTCCTCCGTGGGCAGCCTTTCTTTAACCCTTTCCTTGAGCTTTATATAAAGATCGTGCATCAACGCCTCCTTTCGTGACCGCCGATCTGCGGTGATTAAATATCCTGCCCAGCCACGGGGTAGAACCGCCCTTGGCGGGAAGGCCGATGTCGAAGCCCATTGAGTACACCGTCTCGACCGCCGCTCTCATGAGGGGGGAACCCGTTGCCGGCAGCTCCCCCAGCTCGGAGAAATCCATGCCGGATCTTTCGTCATCGGGAAAACTTGCGATAAGCTCCGTGCCCGCTGCCGTGGCCAGCTCCTCCGGCCTCAGGGCATGATGGGGGCCGCAGCGGTTTACGACCAGGCGCAGAGCGTCGTTCTCCAGCCCGGTTCGCCTCAGGAAAGAGGCCGTCCTCCTGGTGCAATGCACGCACAGGGTATTTGGTATAGCCGTCAGAAGCACCAGGGGTGAGCGCCGGAGGAGCGGCAGGAATGACTTCCTGAAGGGACGTGGAAAATCGATTAATATAACGTCGAAGAGAAACAACAGGTTGCGTAGAAAAGACTCCGGAAGCTCTTCGCCAGGCCCCGGCCTCTCGGCGGACATGTCTCCGTGGGGAAGAAGATAGAACCCAGAGGGATGGCGGTATGTCGATATCCTGACCAGATCCCAGGAGACCTCCTCGGCCATGGGCAGCAGTTCACACAGGGTCTTTCCCTCTTCGCCCGGCTTGAGCAGCAGGAGTTGGGATAGATCGCTGTCCAGGTCCATGAGCAATACGCGGCGATCCGTGGAGGCGAGCACCGCCGCCAGGACGGAGGAGAGCAGGGTGGCTCCAACGCCGCCCTTGGCGCCGGTTACGGTTATAAGCTTGCTACCCCCGTCATCCCGGCCGGGTCTTCCGGCGGCAGGGCAGGGCAACATCTCGGAATTATTATAAAGATCTACTTTACGTTTAATTATGTCGTAAAGATCCTCCCCCCTGGAGAGGTCGTGGGATATAAGCCCGCAGTAACGGATAGGGAGCAGCAGGGTCCGGTGTATATCCTCTTTATCCCAGTACAGCTCCCCGCTGGGCAGCAGAAAGGCTAGGGGCGAGTTCAGGAGCAGGGCGTCCCCCGCAGCGGGCTCGAGGGACTCTATATCCTCCAGCATGAACGGGGATATCAGAAGAGTGAGGGGATGAAACCTCTCCAGCAGGCGTATCAGGTCGGGAACGGTTCGGGCTATGCCGCAGCAATCGAGAAGGGGATGACCTTCGACGGCGGCGATCGTCCTAGAGGCTATCTCCCCGCTTTGCATGGCCAAGGCTACGGATATCGCTTCCATGCGCACCTCCCTGATTAATATAACATAGTTATTTTATTATTCTTTTATATATTAGTCAACTTGTTGCGGTGAAATGGCGTCATGGGAGAGGGAACCCGCAGGCCGCCGCCGGCGTCTTGTTTGAAAAAAGGCGGTTTATTGTGATAAAAAAAGGCAGGTGGCCGGGAGGGTGCCCTGTTTCTGAATGGGATGATAGGATATGCGGATCAGCTCGCTTCGTTTCAAAGCTATGACCATCGCCGCCACGCTCGTCGCCCTGTTCGCGGTGGCGTTCACGGTGGGGTGCGGTGGAGACAAGCTCGAGCCTGCGGAGATGGGCGTTGAGGATTTATGGGAAATGGCGGCGCAAGCGGACGAGGATATCGAATCCTGGCACATGGAGCTGACCAGCTATTACCTCAATACGCAGTACGATTCCGGCCCGATCCAGAGCATGATCGTCGATGTCAACGGGGAGGATTTGCATGAGCAGTGGCTTCTCATGGGGCAGGTCTACGCGGAATTCATCAAGGTGGACGGCAGGGAATACAGCAAGGATATGCTGGATGACACCTGGAAAGAGGTGGAGGCGACCTCAGACGGGGAGATCGCCGGCGATTATACCTCCCAGTTTATGGAACTTCCATCCCAGGCTTCGTCCCAGGAGAACGTGGGAGTGGAGGTTATCGACGGCAGGGAGACGGAACACTTCCATTTCGCGCTAAGCTCCTCACGAGTGGAGGAGATGTTCACCACCACGACCTCCTACGGTTTCAGCGACAACGGCGGGGGAGAGGTCGACGTATGGATCGATAGGGAGACCTATTTCATGGTCAGGTACGATCTTGTTATAAAGAATGTCGTCATCCCCGAGGAGATCGGACTCGGCGACCTGCGATTCGTGGTGGATATAAGCGACATCAACCAGCCCATCGAGATCGCCGCCCCCATATAGAATAGGGAACCCGCGTACGGTGTTGCCGGGATCGCTGGAACACGCCCCGGCGGTGGCCCGTTATGAGACCCGGGGAGAGAGAAAGAACGGGAACGGATATGGGATATGGGCACAGCCGGGAAGCCATGGAGGTCATACTTGTTGATTTCTCTACCGTATCTCCCGTTGGAGAGATACGGTCTGCCCGGCGCCCGTCGGGCAAAGAGCCTCGAGTCGAGCCACGCGTAAACCATCGTATATCGATTGCCTCCGGATTACCCAGGCTCAATAAGGAGCGGCGAAGATCCCTTCCCGTCCGCTATGGTGGATTCGTGCCGTGCGGTTCGCCCGGACGGGGAACAGGGGTGTGAGACATTGCGACTGACCAAGCGTAGCCTGTGGGCGACGGCGGCCGCTTTCATGCTGGTGGCGATAGTCGTGATACTGCTCGTTTTTCTCGCGAGGTCTTCGGGTGAACCAGTCGCCGTGGGTGGGGACGGCTGGGAGATGCCCGGGGGAAACGCCGCTCATACCTCGTACGTGCCTTACTCCCCAACCGGCACGCTGCAGGAGTTATGGAATACCCGCCTGGAGGGGAGGCCCGCCGGTCAGATAGTGCTGGCTGGAAACCGCGTGTACACTAGCTGCGATAACGGCCTCATATACTGCCTGAAGCTTTAGTCGGGGCGTCCGGTATGGGGGTTCGACGCCGGAAGCTAGATAACCTCCATGCCCGGCCCTATGCGAGCAGGGGATTCTGTTGGGCACCAGCGATGGGAGGGTCCTGGAGGTCGCGGCTGGAGGCGAGCTTCGGTGAGAGGTAGAAGTTGGAGGCGCCGCCCTCTCCACCTCCGTCCCCGGGGCGGACAGCGCCTACTTCGGTTCCCGCGACCAAAACGTGTATTTCGTATAGCTGAAGGACGGATCACCTCGGCGGTCCTTTGAGGCCGAAGGACCGCCGAGGTCTCCCCGTACCTGTACGAAGGCCAGGTTTTCGCCGTTTCCTGACTGGATGCCCAGAGGGCAGGCTGTTGTGGGAGTTCGACACGGGACCTTACGTCTCATCAAACCTGGCCCTGAGGGGAAACAAGCTCGTGGTGATGCGCAGCGGAGATGACGCCGCCTGCGAGGTTCTCACTGGATGCCTCTACGGGAGATCTGCTTTGGAACACGTCGTGCGGGGAGTCGGTCGGGTGGACCTGGATAGCGGCCACCAATCAGGATGTATATCTATGCGGACCCGATCGCCTGCTGGCCATGGTCGTCGAAGGCGGCACCCCGACTATGGAGAGGGAATTACGGGACGTACTCCCGGGCACGATATCTTTCAGCCATGAACACATCCTGGCCGGCACATTGAGCAACAAGGTATATTGCTACGGAGAATAAGGATGAGGCGCGGGGCGGTCCCTGATACCGGGGTTGCACCGCCGTATACGGCAAGATAAAGCGGGCGGAAATATAGAAGCAATTGGGAGAGCGATGTTTGAATCGGGAACCACGCTGTGATACAAGGATTTAGGAGGAACCTGAAGAGCTCTCAAGGGGGAAGGAATGGATGATATGGATAGAAGACGTTTCCGTTTTGGGGCGCTTCTTCTGATCGCCCTGTTGATGGCGGCGGTGGTTGTGGCGGCCCCGGGCTGTTTCGGCGGCGAGAAGAGCGTCGACGAGGTCTGGCAGGAATCGGAGGAAGCCGAGAAGATTATCACCTCCCTTTCCATGGAGCTTTCCATCTATTACCAGAACACCGATATCGGAAGCGGGTTGATCCAGAGTACCACCATCGATATCAGCGGCGACAACGTACACTCCCAGAGCGCGCTGTTCGGCCAGAGTTTCAGCGAGGTCATTCGGGTGGACAGCAAGCAGTACAGCAGGTACCTGGGCGGCGAGGAATGGACCGAGGAACAGGTGACCCTGACCCCCGAATCCACGACCAGCCAATTGGCGGAGTTCTCCGAGCTCCCCTCCCGGTCCAGCTCCCAGGAAAACCTGGGGGTGGAGATGGTAAACGGCGTAGAGGCCTATCACCTTGCCTTTACCTTGAGTCCGCAGGAGGTTTCGCAGCTCTTCGCCAACGTGCCCTCCACCCAGCTGGATTCCAATGCTGGCGGCACGGTAGATGTCTGGATAGATCAGGAGACCTTTTACAAGGTCAAGTACGAGGCGGTTATCAACAACGCCTTCATCGCCGAGGCGGTCGGCTACGGGGACGTGCGTATAGTCAACAACATCTCCAATATGAATCAACCCGTAAGCATCACGCCTCCGATGTAGGTATACGCGTGAACGGGTGGTTGATTAGCACCCCTCGATGGGGCGCTTTCAGTTGTCCGTCCGCGCTGGGCGTTGTTTACGAATAAGTATGTCCTGGTGACTCCATCCTGGTAAAACCATACATTATCCGGTGTTTTTGTATTCGTTTCGGTCAGCGGACCGGCGGGGGCTCGTTAACGATGTTAAGATTTTGCAGCATTACTGTTACCAGATAGTCATATACATGGTTTGCCACTAAATATCGCCGCCGTTATCTCGATATATATTATGGAAATACTTGTTTATTCAGGTTGGGAGTAACGGGCTGCAAAGACCCGTACCAGACAAGGCCGCCTCAGGTAGCGGGTCAGCCTTTCCCCCGTAAGGAGACAAAAGCGATGCAGCCGAGACAGGTGGGAGGCGAAGGGAGAGAACCGTCAACCGGGCGAAAGCTCATAATGACTGCGGTTCGCGACATATGGAAGCCCCACCTTTCCTTTCCCCACCATTTCAATAATGCACCGGTGGATATCGTCAAGCATCTTTATCCGGTGATTTCCGTTTTCCATACGTATGGGAAAAAGGCCGTTTCGAGTGCCGTCAACAGGCGAGAGAGATATGAGATCGGTGATTCCGACCAGGGCTAGAGGGTGAGAGAGATGCTTATCAACAGGAACGTGTAAAAGCTGATAAACGTAATAGTCGTCGTTTTACTGGCGGGCTTCATAGCATTGGGTGCTTGTTGACTTTACCGTCGCGGAGCCCATTTGGGCCGCTTCTGGGTAAGATCATGAGTTCCAATGAATTTATGAACGGAATGATAAGAGAGTTGAGCCCGACGGAGTTGGCCGAGGCCGTCAACGAAAACCCTCAATTCGTCACCGAGCTTCTTGCCCAGCTGAGGGAGGACGTGCTCGCCGACGCAGTAAACAAGAACGAGGAATTCATATGTGATCCGATCTCGGAACTCGACCCCGAGGTAACGGCCACCATCGTCAACGAGAATCAGGAGTTCGTAACCAAGCTTATCTCCTATCTCGACCCCTAGGTCCTGGCCGATGCCGTTAATGCAAACGTGAATTTCGCCATGGAGATAGTACAACATCTCTCACCCGTGAACGTGGCCTATATCGTCAATAACAACCGGGAGTTCGCCATTCAGGTATTAGGCGAGCTCAACCCCCTGGTCATCGCCGAGGTCATCAACAACAACGGCACCTTTATAACCCAGTTTGCCGGCCTTCTGAACGCGTACGTGCTGGCCAGGGCCATCAATGAGAACACGAGATTGCTGGTGGACGTGCTGGGTGGTATCGATCCCCTGGTAGTCACTACGGCCGTAAACGCCAATGGACCCTTCCTGATAAACATCATGGGTATGCTGGGCGCCCTGGATTCCAACGTCCTGGCTGGGGCCGTCGCCTCCAAACCCAGCTTCATCACCAACCCGGTACTGAACCTGGGAGACCCCGGCCACAGCGACCGCGGGCAAGCCCTGGTGGACGCGTTGAATGCGACCGGTGTGGATACGGATAGCAATACCGTACCTATTACCTCCTTTGATCAGTTTGTTATCTTCCTCCACTCCGACTTGAATATTCTTGGTCTGGGGCATCATCTCGGTGGAAAGCTGGAGGGACTCGCCTGGGATCCCAACGGCGGAGACCCCTGGCATTAAAGCGTGAAAGGCGTGGGGAGCCGGCACCCTTCCATGCCGGTGGAGGTTCGCTCGAGCTCGGTATCTTCGGTTATCTTGGCCTTGCGCGTTGTTCGACCTCCTCTCTTGTGGAAGTATCTATAGCGGATGCGGTCGAGGAACCGCGGGCAGAAGATCTGCGTCATGAAGATTGATATGTATGGAATAAGGACCGGGGGGTTGTCGATCGCCGCCATGCTGCTGATGTCGACGTCGCTCCTGCTCTCGTCCGTCTCGTGCGGGGGCGCTTCCATGGAACAGAGGGTGGAGAACGTGGAAGCCGTCTTAAGCGAGGGCAACATGCGGCTGGCGGATACGGCCGCCTTTCTGGCCGCGCTGGAGGATTTCGATTTCGATGACGCGACCTTCCTGGATAACTCCCTGAACAACATCGCTCTTAGCCGCGAGGCGGATTCGAGTCTACGGGCCAGCCTGGAAGAGCTGGGGGGAATGGACTATTCCGGTGAACTGGTGCAACTGGGAGTCCATGTATCGGAGTACAGGCGGGTTATGGAGAGGCCATCGAGGAACTGGAGTCGGTCTTGAGCGGGCTGGAGGCCTTGTTGCGGGCGATCGATCCGGCCTTACGCGAGGAGGCGCTCCTGATCCAGCTCGAGGCCCCACAGAGTGACCAGGAATGGCTGGATAGATTGAACAGCCTGGAGGCCGCCCTTCAGCCTACTCTCGCCTTGCTCGAAAGCGTCGATGTCCCACCCTTGCTGGGGGAGTACGAGAGCCTGTTGATGGACTTGTTCTCCACCCTGTACGATCTGGCCCGTAAGCTCAAGAGCTTGGTAACCGGTTCCGTCGCCAATGAAGAGGTGGAGAACAACCCGGATTTCATAAATGTGCAGGAGCTGCTGGAGATTTATGAGCCGCTGGTGGGAGGCCTTTACGGCAAGCTGAGGCCGTCAGTGATAGATCCCTATATCAAGGCCGTGAAGCTGGAGATAGACCGGCTGTACCTTGATTAGGCCAGGCCGGGGTTCGGGGACGGAAAATAGGGATTCGTATAAAACAATATGCAAAATGGGCTAAGATAGTCCACATACAGGCCGATATACAACATAGTCAGTTTTTATACAGGAGGTGAAGGGCTTGCGGTGCCCTCGACACCCGGGCAAGAGAACCGTGGCCGCCTGCAAGGACTGCGGCGAGGAGTTCTGTATCGACTGCGTCAGGGAGACCGACCAGACTACATACTGCCCTGATTGCTACCGCCGCAGACTGAAAGAGGTGGCTGAGTGCTATACGCCGATTTCGGACAAAGAGTCGGAGGGGGACGGGGTTTCAACGGCGGGAGCCGACGTCGCCGCGAAGGAGGAGGAGATACCCGTTATCCCTAGGGAGGGCGTCTCGACGGAGGAGGAAGCGATCGAGGCCGCGCCCCCGAAGAGATCCCTCTTCGGCAAGTTGGGACGGAAGAGAAGCAGGGGGGAAGGGGATGCCGAGGAGCCGGCGGTGGTTGAGGAAGTCGGGGAAGAAGACTTTCTGTCCAGGGGTCCGGACGAGGATTTCAGTGTTCTAAAGGAGGATTCAAAAGCGGGGGCTAAGAAAACCCGTTTAAGGAGGGTGAAGCCTCCTCGCACCGGCAAGAAAGCGAGGATTTCCGAGACCGGGGAGGAGCCGGAGACGCCGACCTCCGAGAAGGAGACCGGGATACCGCCCGGCGATAAGAAGATATCGGAGCCTGCCTCCGCCTCCGATGAAAGCCTCCTGCAGGATGTGGTATCCACCCTTCTCGTATCGGAGACCGCCAAGGCCTCGGCTGGAGCGGAGGGAACCGCTGCAGCGGCGGTCAGCGCGGCCGAGAAAGATGAAGCGCGGCGGCGGGAACGGGCCGAGAAGTGGTCTTTCCTGGCCCAGCCGCGTTCATCCCAGTACACTATACTTACTTCGGCCTGGTGGAAATCCGCCCTGTTTATAGCCCTCGTGCTGCTGGTGGGAGCCTTGCTCTGGGCTTTGCCCAATGCTTTTCTCATCCCCAAGGACAGCGAATCGGGACTGCACGCGGTTTTTATCGGTATCCTGATCGGCCTGGCTTTCTGGTGGAAGGCGGGCAAAGCCCACGGCACCAAGCTTGCCATTCAGGCCTCGCTGACCACCCTGTTCGCCATAATCATCGGAGAATTCCTGCACTGGTTCCTAGTAGTCGTCAAACACGAGGCCTTTCGTACAATCTTCTTCGATCTCATATCCTTCAAGTTTGTCTGGGAGAACGGGCCGGAAATCATGCGTTATACCATTGAGTCGATGTTCCCCGTGGCCTTTATCTGGATCCTTCTCTTTCCCACCGCGGTGGCTTTCATCATCGGTTTCGGTATGCCTCCCATCCCCGAGGTCTTTTTCCAGATAGGGCGAGCTATGAGGGGAAAGCCGTCGGAGAAGGAGGAAGCCGGTCATGGCGTGGAGGGTTAGCGAGGTCGGCGAGGACGCGGATAAGGCCATCGTGGAGGTGGAGGGCGTCGTGGACTCCACCAATGTCGAGGACTTCTTCGGCTTCATCAACGCCGTCTTTAAAAGGGGCATAAAGCGGATAATCCTGGATCTGCGTGGAACCAGCTATCTCTCCAGCGGGGCCCTTTCCGTGATCATAGATGCCTATAAGAGGGCTACAGAAGAGGGAGGAGGCCTGGTGATAGTCGGGGCTTCGGAGATGATTGCCGAGCTATTCAGGGTGGTTCAGTTCGATAATATAATCGAATTCCACGACGACCTGGACGAAGCCATGAAAGCTCTGTAAGCGAACCTGTCTTCTTCACGGGCGGCCTGTTTCGTATCCCGTATCGAGCCGGCGTTTGTCTTTAGCGTATGCCGGGGCATAGGAGCGCGTTTTGCCGGGATTAGTGGGAAATCGCGCATGGGAGTGAAGGCGTCCGGCTATACGGCGACGACTCTCATGACTTCCTCTATCGAGGTCATGCCCATCTTGACCTTGACGAAGCCGTCGTCGCGCATGGTCAGGAGACCTTCCTTGATAGCCTGCTCCAGGATGATAGTGGCGGATGCCTCTTGTACCGTCAGTCTCTGGATTTCTTTGCTCATGGGCATTACCTCGTACAGACCGATACGTCCCTTATAACCCGTGCCACTGCACTTGGCGCATCCCGTATCGCTGGCTTTGTAAAGTATGAGGTCCTCGTCTTCTTCCGCCGGAAAATCGAGGTTTCTCAATACAGCCGGATCGGGTTCGTATGGTACTTTGCAGTTCGGGCACAGTTTACGCACCAGCCTCTGGGCCAGGACGCAGTTGATAGCCGATGAGACCAAGAAGGATTCCACCCCCATCTCTATGAGCCTGGGCAATGCGCTGGGTGCGTCGTTGGTGTGCAGGGTGGACAGCACGAGGTGACCGGTAAGGGCGGCCTCGATAGCCGTCTTGGCTGTCTCCCGGTCGCGTATCTCGCCGACCATCAAGATATCCGGCGTGGTGCGCAGGATGTTTCGCAGGGCGTTGGCGAAGTGCAATCCGGCTTTGGGGTTGACCTGAACCTGGTTAATACCGGCCAGACGATACTCGACGGGGTCCTCCACGGTAGTGATGTTCTTCTCCTCCGTATTCAGCACATTCAGGGTGGCATACAGCGAGGTCGATTTTCCGCTGCCGGTTGGACCGGTGACCAGGAGGGCGCCGTGGGGCTGCATGAAGGCCTCGCGATATTTCTCCAGGGACTCCGGCAGGAAACCCAGGTCCTCCAGCCTGAGCAGGATGCTTGATTTGTCTAGGATACGCATAACCACTTTTTCGCCGTATACGGTAGGCAGGACGGCGACGCGGAAGTCGATAGCCTTGCCGTTCTGGGTCAGACCGAAGTGACCGTCCTGGGGCACGCGCCTCTCGGCGATGTTGAGGTCGGATATTATCTTGATGCGTGATACGATCCCTGAATGGATATTTTTTGGAGCGCGCTTGATCTCCTGGCACACGCCGTCGATGCGGTAGCGGATAAGCACATCGTTTTCACGCGGATCTATATGGATATCGCTGGCGCCCCGGTTGATGGCCTCGGCTATCACCGTGGAGGTGAAACGGACCAGGGGTGTATCGTCCACGGCGTCGGGGATGCCGACGTTGTCTATCAGGTCCTCTTCCCTGCCCTCCAGGACCTCCTCGACGACGTCGGTGTCCAGGTGATAGTAGCGCTGTATGGCGTTGGATATGTCCTCCTTGGCGCTGACTACGGGCTTGATCTCGTACCCGGTGGTGAGGCGGATATCGTCCAGGGCGTAGATGTTGGTGGGGTCCGCCATAGCCACCACCAGTTTCTCGTCATCGAAGTCGATGGGTATGGCCGTATAGCGCTGGGCCATGGATTCTTCTATGGACGTGGTAGCCTGGATGTTTATCTTGTATTCGAGCAGATCCACGTATTCCAGCCCGAGCTCATGGGCTATTACCTCCGCCAGCTGGTTCTCCTTGACCAGGCCCATTTCCAGGAGCACCCTGCCCAGAGAGGAGCCGGTCTCTTTCTGGTGCTCCAGAGCCGATTCCAGCTGCTTTTCGGTCAAGATATCGTTCTTGATCAGTAGCTGTGACAACCGATCAGTCGCTGAAGGCATTCCTTCGCCTCCCGTCGGAGCATCTCGGAGTGATAATAACTACTTCCCTCCAATTAAATTTAATCATAAATTCAATCGACATACAGGCAGCGTTTCTATAGAGGCCGGAGGAGGTCTGGAGGCTTTCAGCCCTCGACTCGCAGGGACTCGATGAAATCCCTGTATAAGCATTCCAGATTGGAGCAGGCAAAACAGTCGGTGCTCAGATAACGGTCGCCGCGGTCCGGGAGTATCACCACTATCCTGCCGCGGTCCATCTCCTCGGCCACCATCAGGGCGGCGTGAATTGCGGCGCCGGAGGATATGCCCACGAAGAGGCCCTCGATATTGGCCAGCACGCGCACGGTGTTGAAAGCGCAGCCATCCTCCACCATGAGTCTCTCGTCCAGAAAGGAGATGTCGAGGATGGGGGGGACGAAATCATTGAGGTTGCGGAGCCCCTGGATAAGGGATTTCGGATAGGGTTCGACCCCCACGATCCGCAGCCCGGGGTAGATTTCCCGGAGTCTCTTGCCCACCCCCATAATGGTGCCCCCGGTGCCTATCCCGGCCACCAGGGCGTCGATGCCCTCGACCTGCTGCAGGATCTCGGCTCCCGTTCCCTCGTAGTGAGCGCGTACGTTGTCGGGATTGGAGAACTGGTTGGGGTTGAAGCAGCAATCTCCGGAGCCCATCTCCCTAGCTCTCTCTATGGCCCCGTTCATACCTTTTTCGGCCGGGGTAAGAGTTACCTCCGCTCCGAAGGCCTGCATAACCCTGCGTCTCTCCAAGCTCATGGATTCGGGCATGACGATCCTCAGCTTGTAGCCCATATGGGCGGCGACCATAGAGAGCCCGATACCGGTATTGCCGCTGCTGGCCTCGACGATGACCTTGTCAGGAGTGAGTTCGCCCCGTTCCCGTGCTCCCTCTATCATGTACTTGGCGATGCGGTCCTTGACCGAGCTGCAGGGATTGTATCCCTCCATCTTGGCGTAGATCTCCACCCTGGGATTGCATGGAACAACCTTGTTGAGTTTTACCATGGGCGTGTGCCCGATGAGGTCGAGTGGATTGTCCGCAGTTATCATTAATGCCTTACCACCTTTCAAGCGCTTCGCGTTTCTTATATATAATAACCGAACGGACGGGGATATGGCTTGATAATAACGGATTGTGCACATTATAAGTGATCAAACGATTACTTAGAAGGAGGGCATGTATGAAAGGGCGGGGTCTGCACAGGATAGTGGTTCTGAGCGATCTCCACCTCGGCGAGAAGGGGTCGATGCTGTCCGGCGCCGATGTGGTAAGGAGACTTATAGGGGAGCTGCGGGAACTGGGACATATCGACAGGCTTATATTGCTGGGCGATATCTGGGACTTGTGGAGGACCAGTCTGGCCGCGGCGGCGGAGGAGGGAAGAGCTTTCTTCGACGCCCTGTCGTCATGGGACGGACCGGACGAGGTCGACCTCGTGGTGGGTAACCACGATTTTCACCTGGAGTCCTTTTACCAGGAAAGGCGTACTCGCTGGGAATTGGGATGGAGCGAGGCAGAGGAGGGCTCCATGGTCATAAAGGGCCGGGCCGGACCGCGAAAAACGGTCTGCTGCTCGGGAGATCTTTGCCTGCGGCAGGCTTACCCCTTTCTCCACCTCGAGGTGCAGGAGAAGAGCGTGCTGCTTCTGCACGGACACCACCTGGATTTTTTCAGTGGTTCCTTCTGGTGGGCCAAGTCGTCCTGGCTGTCCCGCTGGATTCTCGGTCTTACCAGCGGCATCGCCATCGGCGACATCGACCGCCTTAATAAACCCTTCTTCGAACTGCTTACGGTCACGGCTCATGTGCCGGAGCTGGTAAGCAGGGAATACCGCTTCTACCGCCTGCTCCGCTCTGCCGCCCGGCTCCTGCGCTTCCAATCCAAGTCGGGGGCCAGCCTGCGCCGCTATACCAGCCTGGAGCAGAACACCAGGGCGGCGGGGGAGGTATTGACCCGGCTCCTACCCGGTTACATACCCGATGTGCTGGTATTCGGGCATACCCACAAGGCTGGACTGGGCCGCCTTGACCTCGGTGGGCGTACGGTATTTCTCGCCAACTGCGGATGCTGGCTGGAGGACACCGGTGACGAGGACGCGGGCATTTACCTGGTGGTGGATGACAGGCTGCGCATCTGCCGCCTGGGGGAGGGCGAGGTGACCGGCATCCCCCTGGGGTCGCCCCACACATTCGTGGAAGGCTGAAACCTACGGGCGGAAACGGCGGGAGGCCTCTTTCATGATCCTGAGGTTCTGGAAGGGGGTATCCAGCCCCAGGCCGCAGGGCGGGCACATCATGCTCGCGCCTCTCTGGATAGCCATCAGGGTCTCCTCGAGTACCATCTCCGGTGGGAAATAATTCACCATAGAGGCGGGGACAGTGCCTATTATGGGCTTCTTGAGGACTTCGCGCGCCTCTCCCGGGTCCACGTCCGCCTCGAAGGAATAGGCGTCCATTTGAGCCTCCCTGACAGCGCGTACGTGCTCAAAGCGCCCCCCGCATATATGCAATATCAACTTGGCCCCTCCCAGTTGAGCGTATTTGCTGAGCTCGTTCATGTAGGGAAGGACGTTGATGAAGAGATCGAATCCCATATAAGGACTGGAGCGGGCCACCGGTTCATGGACCATGATTATGTCGGCGCCGTTATCGACCAGGGCTTCGACATAGGCGCAGAGGAAGGATATAATCCCCTCGAAAAGGCGGTTGAGGACATCGGGGCCTTTCTGCACCAGTTCGATCATGGCCGTGGGGCGGACCAGGGAAGCGGCCAGCGTGGCGGGACCGGCTATATTGCCGAGGATGGGCACGCCCGGGCGCATTCCACGCAGCAGCTCAACCGCGCGCAGTACCTGAGGCACACGGCCGTGATTGAGCAGTGCGGGCAGGGCATTGGCGATTATGTCCTCTATGTTCAGCTCGGGGTAAGAGACTATACGGGGCAGGACCATCGTGTCCCCCATGTCCACCTTGGCCCCCAGCACCTCCGCCTCGACGGTGAGACAGAGCGGCACTCCGACGTTATCGAAGCCCTCCATATCATGGCCGGCGGCGGCGAGTTCCGCCATCATGGCGCCGCTGTAGTGGGCGGCCGGCAGGGGTATGCCCAGGCGATCGAGAATGGTACGGTTGATAATGTTGATGAGTCCGCCCGGACCGATGACCGGAAAACGGTAGGCGGGCTCACCGGAGATAACCGACAGGAGCAGCTCGCGCTGGTTCAAATATCATCCCCTCCGTCAGATGGCGGTGAAGCCGCCGTCTATCACCAGGTTGGCGCCGGTGCAGAATCCCGTGTCCTCACCGGCAAGGAACAGCGCCATCTTTCCCGCCTCCCGGGGGGAGGCGAGGCGCTTCAAGGGCATGGAAGCCATTAACCTGCGCTCGGCGTCCTCGGGGTCCTGGCTGGTGCGTACGTAGTGGCGCGTGGTCGAGGTCTCCACCCCACCCAGGGATAGGCAGTTCACGGTGATGCCCTCGGGGGCCAGCTCCGCGGCCAGATGGCGGGTCAGTGAGATCATCCCTCCCATGGCGGCGCCGTAGGCCGCCTGGTTCGCCGCACCCACCAGGCCGTATACGGACGATATGTTGATGATCCTGCCCCCGTCGCCACGGCGCAGGAGGGGCAGGGAATACTTCACGGCCAGGAAGGCACCCTTGAGGTTCATCTCCATTACACGGTCCCACTCCTCCTCGGAGGTGTCCTCCAGCGATTTCATGAGGGGGTGCGAGGCATTATTGACCAGTATGTCCAGGGTGCCGAAGATCTCCTCGATCTCAGCGAGAGCCTTTTTCACATCGTAGGTTTTTCCGGTATCGCCCTTATGAAAGCGGGCCTCGCATCCCTCTTTCTTGAGCCGGGTCTCGATATCCTTACCCCGGGCCTTATCCGTATCCATCAGCATCATCCTCGCACCGGCCGCGGCGAAAGCGAAACATACCGCCTCGCCTATATCGCCGCTCCCACCGGTGATTAAAGCGACTTTCTTACTCAGGGTGTGGGCGGTGTCCGGCAAACCTCTCACCTCGCTTTATCTGCGTCCCCAGGCCCACTTGCGGGCCCGGCGCGTATGCTTTATATACCATGTATCGGCAGAGAACAAACTAAACCGGATGACCTGAAGGGGCATTTCACCGATCGAGCGGAGACCGGCACGCGGTGGAGCGCGGCTTGGGCATGTCGGCGTTCGCGGCCGGCTTGTTGCGGCCAGGACGGGAGCGAGAGGAGGTAAGATGAGCTACTCACGGATAGGCGAGGTATGGACGGAATACGTGGAGGCCAGGTGCGGTACCGCGGTGGAGGCCATGGCCAAAAAGGAGATGGACGCGAGGTTCTTCCCCAGCCGGGAGGGGGCGGTGAAGGCGGTCCTGGCGATCGTTCCACCGGACGCCGAAGTGGGCTGCGGAGGATCCTGGACCATGCGCCAGATAGGATTGCTGGACGCCCTGAGGGAGAGAGGCAACACCGTGCTGGTCCACGAGCCCGGCATGGAGTTCGAGGAGGCCATGCGGATAAGGAGAAGGGCGTTGCAGGCCCCCTATTATCTCTCCAGCTCCAACGCCGTGACCATGGAGGGCGAACTGGTCAACGTGGATGGAATTGGGAACAGGGTGTCGGGTATATCCTTCGGGCCCGGCACGGTGATCATCATGGCCGGCTACAACAAGCTGGTGGCCGACCTGGAAGGGGCCATGCAGCGCATACGCGAGGTAGCCGCGCCGGCCAACGCCGTCCGCTATAACCTGGATACTCCCTGCGCGAAGAAGGGCAGGTGCACCGACTGCTCCGGGCCCTCCAGGATTTGCCGCATCACCACCATAGTCGGCTGGCGCCCCATGACGACCGACCTCAAGGTTTTCCTGGTGGGAGAACAACTGGGCTTCTAAAAGATGGGGCCAGGCACTGACTTCGGACGTTTTCAGGCCCTCCTCCGGCCGCGACTGCATCATGTGTTATAATTCCAGGGACCGGTATGTCAGGCGACATGTAAGTCGGCACCCAGCCGGAGTTATTCGGCTGGGTGTTTTATTTGAGGTGCCGAGAGGAGGCGTGGTGACCGGAAAGCTGTTGATGATAGACAACTACGATTCCTTCACCTATAATCTGGTGCAGTTCCTGGGCATACTCGGTGCCGAACTGGTGGTGTATCGCAACGATCACACCAGCCTGGACGAGGTCGAAAAGCTCCGGCCGGCAGGAATAGTCGTCTCTCCCGGCCCCAAGGCCCCCCGCGACGCCGGTCTGTCAAAGGAGATAATCCTGGAATTCGGGGACCGGATCCCCATATTGGGGGTGTGCCTGGGACATCAGTGCATCGGCGAGGCCTACGGCGGCAGCGTTAATCGCGCGCCATACGTCATGCACGGCAAGACCTCCCGGATCTTGCATGACGGGCGGGGTATTTTCGCCGGTCTGCCCAACCCCATGGAGACCGCGCGCTATCACTCCTTGGCGGTCCTGGAGGACGGTTTCCCCGCCTGCCTGGAGGTCAGCGCACGTACCGATGACGGCGTGATAATGGGGATCCGCCACCGCGACTTCGCGGTGGAGGGAATCCAGTTTCACCCAGAGTCGTTCATGACCCCGCAGGGATTGCGCCTGCTCGAGAATTTTCTGGAGGTATGCTCATGAGCGTGACCGGGCAGAGGGAGATGACCCACCTGCGCCTGGAGACGCGGGAGCTGGAGGGCGTCCCCTCCATGGAGGAGATGTTTCACCGCCTGGCCCACAAGCCCTATTCCTGCTTTCTGGACTCCAGCCTCACCATGCCCCGCCTCGGGAGATATTCCTTCATCGGCTTCGATCCCCACCTGGTGCTGAGCACGGGGGGGACGCGCTGCCGCTGGTGGAGAAGGGGCGGGGGAATGTGCTATACGGAGGATAATCCCTTCCAGGCCCTGCGCCGAGCCTTGGGGGAGTTCGTGCTGGAGGACGTGAACGGGTTGCCGCCTTTCGTGGGCGGGGGTATGGGGTACCTGGCTTACGAGCTGGGGCGTTACGTGGAGAAGCTGCCGGCGAGCGTCGTGGACGACCTAGAGATGCCCGAGCTGTGCTTCGCTTTCTACGACCGCGTGATATGCCACGATCATCGCGACGGCGTGACCTGGTTGGTGGCCGCGCATCCCGAGAACCCCGGGAGGATCCTGGCCGAAGCACGGCTGGAGCTGGAAAAGGAAGCGCATGCCTACCCGGCCCCGCAAGGGGAGGATAAGACTCGTTTCGTGTCTAACTTCACGCGCAGCGAGTACCTGGAGGCGGTGGGTAGGGTCAAGGAGTATATATACGCCGGGGATATCTACCAGGCCAACCTCTCGCAGTGCTTCCAGGCACCCCTGCGCGAACACCCCTGGATGCTCTACCGGCGGCTGCGCCGCCTCAACGCCGCCCCCTTTTCCGCCTACTTCAACGCCGTACAGGGACAAGTATGTTCCTCGTCCCCGGAGCGCTTCGTGAAGGGGGAGGGAAGCTACGTGGAGACCCGTCCCATCAAGGGCACTCGTGGCCGCTCCTCCGATCCGGAGGAGGACATGCGCCTGGCCGAGGAACTCCTGGCCAGCGCCAAGGACCGTGCCGAGCTGTCCATGATCGTGGACCTGGAGCGCAATGACCTGGGCAGGGTGTGCGATTACGGCAGCGTACGGGTGGATGAACACGCGGCGATCGAATCCTACGCCACCGTGCACCATCTGGTTTCCACCGTGGTGGGCAACCTGCACCAGGGGTATGACGTGGTCGACCTCCTGCGCGCCTCGTTCCCCGGTGGTTCCATCACAGGGGCCCCCAAGATCCGTTCCATAGAGGTCATTGACGAGATGGAGCCCACGGCGCGTAGCGTATACACGGGATGTATAGGCTACCTGGGATATAACGAGAAGTACGACTTGAACATCGCGATCCGCACCATAATCGTCAAGGGGAGTACGGCCTACTTCCAGGTGGGGGGGGGCATAGTGGCCGACTCGGTGCCTGAGAACGAATACAAGGAGACCCTGGACAAGGGCAAAGCGATCTTCGGGGCACTGTCGGGGGAGGAGCCCTGAGCAAGGGCCATCACTCGAGCTCCGCGGCTACGGCAGGCCCAGTTCCACTTTCACCAGATCCCCATAGGCCCGGTGCAGCCGCAGGGTAACCGCGCCGGGACAGATCTCGCCGATGGTCTCCCGGTCCACCGAGGCTACGGGCACGATCTCGCCGGTGCTTACGGTGAGGAAGGCCTCATCGCAGTCAAGGAGGTCCTCCAGGGTGAAGTAGCCGGTGACGCAGGGCAGGCGAAGGTTATCGCAGAGCTCCATAACCACCTCGCGGGTGATGCCGGGAAGCAGGCCGCAGTCGGCTGCGGGGGTGGCCAGGCTTTCTCCCATCACCAGGAAAAGGTTGGAGGAGGTCCCCTCCGCCAGATAACCGTCCGAGTTCAGCACCACCGCGTCATCGGCCCCACAGTCGGACGCCTCCTGTTTCGCCACCAGGGTGTCCAGGTAGTTGTTGCTCTTGACGCGCGACAGGGGGGAGTCGGGATTCCTGCGTAACGAGGAGACAGTCAGGCACATACCCTGGCGGTAGAACCTCTCCGGGTAACCGCCGTAGGGCTGGACCACGATGAAGACGTTGGGATCCGCCGGCCTGGCCAGGGTCTTGCCGCCGTCGTAGGTTCCGCCGGTCAGGGTTATACGTATGTAGGCGTCCCCCTCGCCCACGTTCGTACGGTAGAGATCGGATACGGCCGCCTCTATCTCGCCGTCAGCCGGGATGCCGGTTATGCGCAGCTCCGCGCAGCCGCGGCGCAGGCGCTCGAGGTGTCTCGACATGCGAAAGGGTTTGCCGTCGTAGGCCCTCACGGTCTCGAATAGCCCATCGCCGAACAGCACCCCCCTGTCCCATACCGGAATGAGGGCCTCGCGCTCGTCGACGATCTCTCCATTGAGGTAAAGCACCATGCTTCCCCGCCTTCCCTCGACGCCGCAATTATACCATCGGCGCTACTCCGCGATCCTGGACGTCGCGCCTTTCAAAGAGGACAATGGCGCCGGCGAGCCGCATGACGGATCCCTCCCCATGCGTTTTCGGCGAGGCCGCAGGGCTGCGGGAATCGCTCCCTACCCCGGCATGAGATTGGCCAGGGACAGGACGAAGGCCATATCGCCGTCTAGCTTGATCTGGCCCTGCATGAAGGCCTGTGGCCCGTTCAGCTCCCCGCCGGCTATGCGGGAGAAGACGTTGGAGCTTCCGGATATGGTTACGTGGGGGCTATCTGCTCCGTTGAAGGAAAGGGCCACCGGCGTGGTCCAGTCGCCGGGCATGGTAATATCGAATTTGAGCAGGCCCTTGGCCTTGCTCACGGCATCATACTGGTCTCTTCCGGTGAAGGAGGCCACCTGGTCGACGATATGGTGTATGAAGTCCTCGGTGAGGTTGATGGACAGCATGGGGTTATCCAGTCCCCCGGGAGCCACGGCGATCTCCCTGCCGTCCTTGATGGTGATGCCGTAGGCGAGAGAGCTTTCACCCTCGATGTTGATCTGCAGGGTGAACTCGGTGCCCTCCATGCCGGGTACCGGCTTTTCCTCAAGGCGTTTCTGGATAAGCGAGGGGAGATATGTCTCCAGGTACTCTTGAAGGCCCAACCGTTCTCCGGTCACTTCGATCACCCCCTGTGATCATGGATCCCGTACGCGGTTTATAATAGCTGGGGTATTATATCAGAAACGTCTGCCCGGCGATGCGGGGCGCGCCCGGCCGGGAAAGCCTCCGCCCTCCGCCGCGCGCCGATCACAGCCCCCTCAACAGTATTATGATTGCTCCCGTGATGGGCAACAGGACGATGCCGGCTATGAGCACCGCGTTCAATATCTTCCTATTGCGCAGGCCCCTGCCCCCCTCCCTGGAGAGTTCCAGAATCTCCTGGCGCATCGCCAGGAGAATAACCCCCCAGATTATGGCCGCGACACCTATGATCAACTCCTCCAGCTGCATGCCATAAGCATCTCACCTGCCCCCGCCGCGGGCAAGGCCCCCGCGCCGCGAACGCCCGGTCCCCGACCGTTGCCCCTCGAAAAAGCAGTTGACTAATTTATATTAGTATATTAACTTATATAACATTGATATATGTTTAAAAAGGGTGAGGATGAGATGGAAGAGCTTTTAAAGGACAGGTACAGCCTCCGGGAGGAGCTGGAGCAAGGCCTCTGCGTATCCACCTTTGCGGCCTGGGACCGGGTACTCGAGGTGGAGCTCGAGGTGGACGTGCTGCAGGTTGAGAGATGCCCTTTTCCGGCCGGCGTGAAACGCCTGAGGGAGGTCCTGGACACGGCCGGAGAGGTAACCGGTTCACATGCGGCATCCCTTTTCGAGTGGCTGGAGGAGGACGGGAAGATCTACCTGATCAGAGAGAGGATCAAAGGCACTCCCCTCTCCGAGCTCGTATCCGAGATGAGGGAACTCCCGCTGCAGCAGGTGGTGGAGGTGGTAAAGGCTTGTGCGGAGACGCTGGCCCAGGCCTACGGGAAAGGCCTCTTCTATCTGGGCTTGAATCCGGGCCAGGTCGTGGTGGGCGAAAGGGGCGGCATCAAGATAAACCGCGTGGGCTATGGCTGGTTGCTGGAGGATATGGAACCCCTTACGGCCGCCAGGGTCTCCACCTACAGGGCGCCGGAGACGGACGGGGGCAGGGAGGGATCGAGGACCTCCGACGTGTATGCCCTGGCGGTGATGATCCGGGAGATGCTGCCGGTGGGCGAGGGCTCCGAGCGCCTGCTCTCCCTGCTCCAGAAGGCCAATGACGCCCTCCCCAACCGCCGTCCCTCGTCTCCCCGCCTGCTTCTGGAGGAGCTGGAGGGCGGCGTCGCGGCCGGCGGCGTAGAGGAAAGCGTCCTCCGGACCGAAGGGACGGAGGAGGCGGAGGGAAAAAGGGCCGGTGGCTTAAGTTTCCTCAAGGACGGACCGCGTCCCTCCCCGTCCATATCGCTGGACAAGCGCCGTGGGAGACGGCCGTGGAAGAGCCTGATGTTGATCCTGCTGGGAGGGATAACGCTCTGGCTGGGATTCGCTGCTGTCTCCGGCGCGATCGGCGGGAGCGGAGAAGGGGAGCCTTCCGCCGAGCTCACCGCGGGGGAGGTAGGGTTGACCCTGCCCGATCTCAGGGGCCTCGAAGCCAGCGAGGCCGAGAAGATGCTGTGGGACATGGGCCTGGAGGCGACCTCTCGGGAGGCCCCATCCCGGTTATGGTCCGCCGGAAGGGTGGCGGCGCAGGAGCCCGAGAAGGGCTCCGTACTGGAGAGAGGGGAGGTGGTCTTATTGGTCATAAGCTCGGGCAGCGGTGACGAGCTACCCGGTGATGGGGAGAAGGATGTGGGAGACGACCCGGTGCCAGCAGGGGAAGGCGAGGAAGGCGGAGAAGCTGGGGAAACCGGGGGATCCGGGGAAAGCGAACTATCCCCGTCCGCCGATTCGATGGGGCATGAGCAATCCGTCCCGCCGGCCGACCCGTTCCCAGACCCTCTTCCGCCGCGCGCCGTTCCGGTACTATCGGCGCGGAGCGGCCCCGCCCCTTTTTACGTGGCCATGGACGGGAGCGGCTCGTACGATCCGGACGGCGATATCGACCGCTACGTATGGGACTGCGGCGACGGCACCGTCCTGGAAGGAGCCTCCGTGCAGCACGTATACGATCCCCCGGTGATACCCATGAGCTATATGGTGGTGCTGCGGGTATTCGACCGCGATGGATTGAACCATTCCTCCTCACTCGTCGTGGAGGTTTTTTAATTTGAGTTTTCCCCGGAAGGAGAGACGCCCCTCGACACCGGCCCTCGGGGTGGAGTGCCCCGGGCCCGCCGGAGCAAGGAGCGTGAAGGCACCCTTCACATTCAAACGTCTCGCCATACCCCTCCTCATTATCCCACTGCTGTCCCTCCTTTTTCTCTCCTTCCACCTGCTCTCCTCCCCGGCCGTCGCGTCCGGGGAGGAGGCCCCCTCCTTCGGGTGGCCGGCGCGGGGGGAGGTCATCAACGCCTTCCGGCCGGCACAAGGCCCTTATGGGGCCGGAGGGCATGCCGGCATAGATATATCCCTGCCCATGGGCAGCGAGGTGAAATCCTCGGCCCCCGGAAAGGTATCTTTCGCGGGGAATACCCCCGTCGGCGTATGCGTGAGCATCGTCCACGCGGCCGGCTTCAAGACAACCTACGTCTCCCTGGAGGACGCGGTTGTAAGGCGGGGGGAAAATGTGGGCGCCGGATCCATGATAGGCCACAGCGACGGATCGGCCGACCGCTCCAGTTCGCTGCCCCATCTCCACTTCGGCATGTTCCTGTACGGGCAGGCCGTCGATCCCCTTCCGCTTTTACGGGGGATTATCCTGGATCCGGGCGAGTGCCTTTTTCTCGGTCCCTGGGAGGACGAGGCGGCCGTGGAGGCGTACTTCGAGCGACATGACCATGGGGGCTTCCCCGGCTGGGTCAAGCGCGGGTTCAAATCCCTGGGAGGAACCGTGGCAGCCACGTGCAGTGGTGTGTTCCATATCGCCGGTGAGACCATGGTGCGGGCCTGGAAGTGGACATGCCGGGCATTCGGGGCCGTGGGCCGAGGTGTGCGCGAGTTCTACCGCCGCTGTATCCAGCCCTGGTTCTCTCCCTTTTGCCGGGGAGTCGCCGCGGCGGCGAAATGGGTGTTCTCAAACCGCTACGTGCAAGCTCTCCTGGCCGGGTTAGCCGCGGCCCTGGTTATATGCCTGGCGGTGACGGGGGTGGCCCTGGCCATCGGGCTGTCCCTGGGCGCTACCGTCGCCGCCGCCGTAATCGGCGGCGTGACCGCCGTCGGCTACGCTTTTTATTACGCCTGCACCAGCGGGGATTCCTTCTCGTTCGGCTCCTGCTTTCTGGCCTCACTGGCGGTGGGAGGCGCGGCGTCGCTATCCGCCATGCTGCTCTCGTACATGGCGCCGTTGGTGAGCGCTGGCTGGTATAGGGTGGGATGGATGGGATTCGGAAAGGCTTTAATCATCCACGGCTTCACCGACTCCTGCCTGTACACTGTCATTTGTCTCATCACCGGGCGGGAGGTCAACCCGCTGGGGGTTCTGGCTTCCTTCGCGCTGGGTGGTCTGATGGGAGGGCTGGGCAAGCTCTTGATAACCGGTCTGTCCAGCCAGGGTGCCGTACAGGCCCTGGCGGCAGGATGGCTATCCTCGGGGGGAGCCCTTATCTCCGGGGGTGGGGCCGGCAGGATAACCACCTATCTGTGGGCGCTGGGCGTCCATCTCTCCGAGAAGATATCCTACGTAGGATTCTGCGGCTGCACGGGATTCCTGGCCGACTTGTTAATACGTGCTTTGACCGGCTGCTCTCCCTCGATATTGGAATCAATTCTCGCCTTCGCCGGAGGCACCCTGGCGGGCGGGCTGGGCCTGATAGGGGGAGGTGAGGGACTGACCGCTCTGCTGACCCGACTAAGCGGGGGCAGGCTGCGTTTCACCAGCGATCTGGCCAAAGCGGTGGTGAGCAAGATCTTTTCCAAGGGGCTCAAGGAAAGCGTCTCGACGTTTCTGCGCCGCTTGACCAGGAGCGGAAAGAAACTGGAGAAAGGACTATGGCTGCCGGATACTGGAGGTGATGGTTGAGATGAAAGAGGTACAGCCAACCTGGCCACAGACCCTTGTCATCGCCGGATTGGGGGCCGCATTCTTACTGTGCTGCTACCTGCTGTCACGTTTCGGCGGGGTATGGGGCGGCGTTTCCTGGATGTTGCTGGCCTTCGTGGTCCTGATAGGTACGGTTTTCCTCGGCGCCATCTTTATCTTCTACCTGAGGCCGCGCTACGGCCTCAGTGCTTTTCCAATCTTCCTGGTCTTCCTTCTGGGGCACCTGATCATAGCGGCAGTGATATGGAAGATGGGAGCCGCCGGTTGAGCGAACGGGGCCACCCGGGCCTGGCAACGGCACCCGGGGGCCGGGGCGTGAAGCTTGCGGAAGAACGTACAGGGCTTGAAAAAGGGAGTCTTACGAGTTCTTACATGGCATGCCGCTTGGGGTATCGGCCGGACTGCCCGGAAGGTTCCTCTTCATCCGTGCCGGCGCTGGATATGATTATGATACGGGGAACCAGGAGCACCAGCGCCCAGTAAACGGCCAGTAAGCAACAGCAGACGGCGAAGACCACCAGGCACAGGGCCGAGCCGCTGATGAGCGTGGCCACACCCCAGATGGAGGCGAAGACGGCAAGCGCCGCGGTGATGCGATTGCGGCGTACCGAGGCGTTGGTCCTGCTCCGGGCGCCGGCGGGATACGATCGCGGCCGCCCGCCGCGACTCTCCTCACCCGCTCCGGAGCCCTTATGATCATGGCTGGCGGCGACCGACCGGTTGTCTCCAGGTTCCAGCGAGTTGGCTATCTCGTGCATGCTGCGCTGGAAATCCTGGGTGGTGATCAGGGGAGACTCATCCAACTTCCCCCGTATGATCGGGGGCACGATAGCCAGCATGGCTATCAGACCGAGAAGGAGTAGAGCTAATATCTCCATGCCAATACCCCCCGCACCTCAAGTCCTCGATAACTGCCTGGCCTTGAAATACTACATATTGGTTTTTACATGTATGCCTTAACTCTATATAATGTGTTCTTCCAGTCGTACGGAATATCCTTCCACATTACTTTTTCTCATTGCCCCTGTTTTCGTGGGGAGGTCCGGGTATCTCTGGCGGAGGTTATAATGGCTGTAAGATGTCTGTGAAAGACAAGGACCGCGTTTACACCGTCGAGGAAGTCAACAGGCTGGCCGACGGTCTTCTGCAGGACCTCGTCATATGGGTGGAGGGCGAGGTTTCCAACCTGCGCGGCTACTCCAATTACATCTTCTTCAGTATCTGCGACGAGGATGCCGTGCTTCCCTGCGTGATGTTCAAGGAGGCCATGAAGAAGACCCAGTTCGAGCTCCAGGACGGTATGTCTCTGCTGGTGCGCGGGCGATTGGGGATATACATACGCAGGGGGCAGTACAGGCTCAACGTATACGAGGCCCAGGAGGCGGGGGAGGGGAGGTTGAGGCGGGAGTTCATGAGGCTCATGCGCGAGCTCTCCAAGGAAGGCCTCTTCGACGAAGGTGTCAAGAGAAAGCTCCCGGCCTATCCCGACCGCATAGGCCTTATCACCTCCCTGGAGGGGGCTGCGGTCAGGGACGTCGTAATAAACCTGACACGACGTTTTCCCGGGGCGAGGCTGGTGATCAGGGGGGTCAGGGTGCAGGGCGACGAGGCCGTGAGCGACATCATCGCGGCCCTGGATCTTTTCAACCGCGCCTTCGAGGTCGACGTGCTTATACTTGCCAGGGGAGGCGGTTCCCTGGAGGATCTGCGGCCTTTTAATACCGAGGAGCTGGTCAGGGCGATCAGGCGCTCCTCCATCCCGGTGGTAACAGGCGTGGGACACGAACCCGATATAACCCTCTCGGACCTGGCCGCCGACTTTCGGGCCAGCACGCCAACCGGCGCGGCCGAGGCAGCGACTCCCTCCTCGGCGGAGCTGTTCAGCCTACTCAAGAGCAGGGAGGCCTCCCTGCTGGCCGACCTGCGCCGCCGCCTTCAGCACCACCGGAGGGACCTCGGCTCCCTGGCCGACAGGCGCGCCTTCAGCGATCCCTCCCTGGTGACCGGCCAGCCCATACAGCGCCTGGCCGATGTGGAGACGTCGCTCGAGAGTGCCGTCCGGTCGTCGCTGTGGGAGAGGGGCGAAAAGCTGGAGGCGGTATCGTCGGCCCTGTCCCGTTTTCCACGCGAGTACCGGGACCTGCCGGACAGGTTGAGGGAGGCTTCGCGCCAGCTCGGCTCGGCCGTGTCGGCTTGGTGGAGGTGGAGGGAGATGGAGCCTGCCCTGCGCGGCAGGCAGATGGCTGCGGCGGTCCGGTCCATTCTGGCCGCGAGTGAGGGGAGATTCGAGCTGTCGGCCTCCAGGCTGCAGGCCTTGAGCCCGCTGGCTGTGCTCTCCCGAGGTTACGCCATAGTGACGCGCGAGGGTCAGACCAGGCCCCTGGTGGACAGTGCCGGGGTCGGGAAAGGGGAGATGGTGGACGTAAAACTTCATCGCGGCGAGCTGTACTGCGAGGTGAAGAGCAGCGACGACGATGAATGATAGAGAATAAAGAAAACGGCATGATCCGGGCCGCATAGGGGGTGAAAAGGTGAAGAAGATGACCTTCAAACAGATAATGGAGAGGCTGGAGGAGATAACGGCTACCCTGGAGAAGGAGGACCTAGAGCTGGAGGAAGGCCTGCGCATCTTCGAGGAAGGAGTGGGGCTGATCAGGGAGGCCAGGCAGCGGCTGACCTCGGCTGGATCGAGGGTTGAGAAGCTCATCGGTTCGTTGGAGGAGAGCCTGGAGACGGAGGAATTCGAGCTCGAGAGCCAGGAGTCGGAGGATGACAAGGCCTAGGCGGGGTCCGTTCACCACGCCGGGGGTTCGTCATATGCGGCATCTCTTTATATAATATCTCTTGTTGCGAGAACGGAAGGAAGCCGGGCCGGAGAGTCCCCGAGCTGGAACTGACGACAAACAACATTCGTCAAATCGTGCGATGACTAGAACCCAGAGACTGAAGGCGAGAAAAAGAGGCCGCCGTATGATGTGGGCCAAGATAGCTCTGGCCCTGCTGCTCATCGGCGGGTTGGTTGTGGGCATCTTGAACTTCGACGTTATTAAAACCTGGGCGGCCAAACATTACGTGCGTATGCGCTTCGAATCGTCGGTGATAACCCCGGAGGAATACCCAGAGATCTACGAGGAATTAGAGGAATGGATAGGGCCATCCATGAGGTTGAACGTCCTCTTTATCGGGGTGGACAAAGGCAGCGTGCCCGGGGAGGAGGAGGACGTGGAGTATTTCCGCTCCGACGTCATGATCCTGGCCTCCGTGGACGTGGAGAACAAGAAGGCGGTGCTGGTGTCCTTTCCCCGCGACACCAAGGTGCAGATAACCGGCTACGGTACCCAGAAGATAAACGCTGCTCACTCCTACGGCGGAGCCGCCGGGGCGATGGAGGTGGTGAAAGAAATCACCGGCATGGAGCTAAACGGCTACGCGGAGGTGGATTTCGAGGCTTTCAAGAGCATAGTGGACATCATCGGCGGGGTGCCCTTCGTGCTCGAGTACGACATTCTGGACCCCAAGGTCGGTGCCTTGGGCAAGGGCTATCACGACCTCAACGGCGAGGAAGCCCTCATAGTGGCCAGGAGCCGCGATCTCCCACGCGGCGACCTCGACCGCATCGATAACCAGAAGGAGCTACTCAAGGCCATGATGCAGAAGGCGGTGGACATCAGGGATATCCAGGCCCTGCTGGACATCCTGGACGCGGCGGTGAAGTACCTGGAGACCACCATGGAGCCGGACATGCTCTTCACCCTGGCCGAGGCCCTGCAGGGTATGGAGGTGGATCAGGTGAAGTTCGCGACCCTTCCCGGGGATTCACCCGAGCCCAGGGCTGGGCAGCCCTGGTACTACGTGTACGACGAGGTCGCCACGGCCACGCTCTTCAACAACATCAAGCAGTACTGCAGCGTAGAATCGCCCTACGTGCAGATGATGGAGGAGAAGGATGAGCCCGAGACCGAGGTGCCCGAGGTGGACCGCGTCTCTATCAGCCTTACCGTGCTCAACGGCGCGCGCTGGGAGGGCCTGGCCGGCAACATCGCCGATATCCTCGAGTACAGGGGATATTCGGATATCGAAACCGGTAACACCAACAACCCCTACGATAAGACCACCGTCTATTACGCCGCCGGTTATGAGAATGAGGCCAGGGCGGTGGCGGCCGACCTGGACCCGGAGGCCGATTACGTGATAGAGAAGGACGACGAAGTCACCGGCTCCTATCGCTCCCAGGTGGTTCTGGTGATTGGTGACGACTACATCTAAGCTCTGGATAAACTGCCCAGACGGGGTCAGGTACGGGCATCGGATATTTTACTCGGGATACGATCGTCCCTCCATCGAGGGACCGGTAGCGTTTAACCCCCAGGCCGATAAGGCTGGGTCATGTCTTCAGAATTCGATTTCTCTACAGGTGAAAGGTCAGATCGGCCGTTGATTGAAACTGAATTTCTGAAGACACGACCAATACGTTACCCCACCCGCGACCTTCCGTGTCCTTAATTCAAGCGGTTTGCTATATAATCGTCCCAGTTGACCGGGTCTACGGGGAGCGGGAGATGAAACGCACGGGCTACTTCCTGGTTCTGGGAGCCATCGTCCTCTTCAGCACCATTGAGGTGGTGTCCAAATACCTTCAGTCCGGTCAGGGGGCGGCGGGGGAGGTGGGAACGACCCAGGTTGCGGCGCTGCGTTTTTTCCTGGGGACACTGTTCCTCGTGCTCCTGATGTTACGGCCCGGACAACCGAGGATAGCCGTGAAGGCTTTGAAAGATGACGGCCTGCACATCCTCGTTCTGGGCGCGGTGGGCGTCTTTCTCACCTTCCTTCTTTTTCACCTCGGGGTTGAGAAAACAGAGGCCTCCGTGGCGGCGGTGCTGTTCTCCATGAACCCGGTATTCACCGTACTGGTGGCCTATTTCGCCCTGGGGGAGCGCCTGGGTATTCCGGGCTGGATCGGCGTCGCCGTGGGCTTGCTGGGCGCCTTCACGGCCATAACCGGTTTCGAGTTCTCGGGCCTTTTCGGCCGTGAAGATTTTCTGGGAGGAGCGTTAATGCTTCTCTCCGCCTTATGCTGGGCGTTCTATACCGTATACGGCAAGAAATACTCCGAGAGGTACGGCGGCCTGGTGGTCTCCTTCACAAGCATGGCCGTAGGCTCCCTGCTCTTCGTGCTGCTGCTCACCTTTCAAGGCGGCTGGGCGGAGATGGGGGATTACAGCGCCAGGGCCTGGATGTGGCTCGTCTATCTCGGGGTGATAACCGTGGGGATAGGCTATATCCTCTATTTCGAGGGGATGCGACGCATACCCGCCTCACGCGGCGCCAGCCTCTTCTATCTCAAGCCTATCCTGGCCCTGCTTTTCGCCTACTTCGCCTTGGGGGAGCCCATATACTATACATTGATTCTAGCCTCCGTGATGGTGGCCGCCGGCGTCCTCCTGGTTACCCTGCCCCGCGAGAGGGCGCGCCCGGAAGCGGTCGGGAACCGGCGGTCTTGATGTAGAGGGGCGAACCGGGGGGCCGGCGATGCTATAATGTTTCCCGACATGAGAGGAAAGAGCGATTACCACGTGAACATACGAGGTAGGTAGATGGCCAGAACCACCCGCCGGTTGCTTTTGCCGCTTTTGTGTGCGGTGATTTTCGTTTCACTCTTCCATGCCTCCTGCTCTCAATCGGAGCCATCCTACCGCGTGGCCCTGATCGGCTTCGAGGAAGGATCCCCCGACGAGGGCAGGAATGCCCTGGCCGATTTCGGCTTGAGGAGGGTGGAAGCCGAGTTGGACGTGAAGACGGATTTCTTCCTGCCCGGCGAGGATGGGGACCCGGCTGAACTCTTCGCATCCTGGGAGGAGGGGAACGATTACGACCTGGTCATGTCACTGGGCCAGGACTCCTCCTGGTACCTGCTGGAGTCCAGGCCGCCGGAAACCACAGTGCAGACGGCGGCCCTGGATTTCGAGACCTCGCTGGAGGTGCCGGGCGAGGAAGGGGCGGCGATGGTACGCTACCGCGTGGAGGAGGGCGCCTATATATGCGGTTTCGTAGCGGGAAGCCTGACCGCCGGAAACGATCATCCCCTTACCAATGTCCTGCCCCTCACCGCCTTCATCGGCGCCCTGGATGACCCCCTGGAACCCTACTACGACGGCGGCTTCTTTCGCGGCGTCGAGGCCGCCACCCCGGGTGCCGGAACCCACCGCTATTACCTGGATTCCGGGCAGGACCTGGAGGCGGCGGAGGCCTACGCCGAGGAGGCCATCGAGGTGGGAGTGGACATCTTCTTCTGTACCCCCGGGCCCTTCAACGAGGCCGTGCTCGAGGTGGTGGAGAGGGAGGACGCCTTGGTGATACTGGTGGGAGAGGATCGTGCCAGCAAATCTCCCGATCACGTTCTGAGCTCCCTTATCCTGCGTGACGACAACGCTATTTTCGAGGCGGTGAGCCGGGCGTTGGAGGGCGAACTGGAAGCGGGACAACAGGTCTGGGGCATAGAGGAGGGGGTCTGGAGCCTCGCTCCTTTCAACGCCCACGATCTGTATATAGACAAGGATCTCAAGGAGGCCTTGCGCGAGGAGATGGAACGAGTAAGCGGCATCGATTTCTCCTGACCGGGTCGTTTCCAATAGGGATAATAACCTGCTGCTTTGGGGTATAATTAATAAAGTCGGCGTTATCAGAGACGATTGATCCTTCTGGAAAGGAGGTCGGGAAGTGACGGAGGCCTTCAGGAATCGCGACGAATTCGACGACCCGGTAAATAGAAGAAGCGATATGGAACGCTATTTCCGTGAGGTGCCTTACTGGGGGAAGCCCTCGGCCATCTTCGAGAAAGCGTGGAAACCCTTATGCGACGTCTACGAGTGTCCGGAGCACTTCTCGGTGATGGTCGAGCTTGCCGGGGTGGACGAGGACAAGGTCGAGGTCACCCTTCACGGCAGGGTGCTCTCCATCCGCGGTCATCGCCGGCATTGCCGACCCCCAGGTATCAATAACACCCACCTGCTGGAGATCAACTTCGGTGACTTCGAGAGAATCATGGAGCTCCCCACGGATGTCGACCCCGACGCCACGCGTGCCATCTACAGGCGAGGCATCCTGGAGATAATCCTCCCCAAGCTGAAAAAGGACAAGCTGCGGGGTGTCGACGTCGAAGGCGAATAAGAGCCGCCGAATTCCAGGTACACGAACGGATATGAGGAGGTAACCTTGCCAGATAACGATTTCCCCATGGGTATTGCCGATCCCTATATACCGGAGATCCTTCCCGTACTCCCCCTCAAGGACACGGTGATATACCCCCACATAATCGTTCCACTTCTAATCACCCGGGAGGAGCTGGTGCAGCTTATCGACGACGCCCTTTCGGAGGACCGGCTGGTGGCGGCCGTGGCCAGCAGGGAGGAAGTGGAATCGCCGGAACCCGAGCAAATATACGATATAGGAACCGCGGCGGCGATCATCCGCATGCTCAAGCTCCCCGACGGCTCCATGCAGCTCTTCGTTCAGGGCGTCCAGCGCATCCGCATCGTGGAGTACGTACAGGAAGACCCCTACCTTCAGGCTAAGGTGGAGAAGGTACAGGAGGAGACGGAGAAAACGGTGGAGGTAGAGGGCCTGGCGCGCAACGTCCTGGCCCAGTTCAAGAAGATGGTCGAACTCGCGCCCCACCTGCCCAACGAGATCTTTGTGGCGGCGATGAACATCTCCGAGCCTAACAACCTGGCCGACTTCATAGCCTCGAATATAAACATCAGTGTACAGGAGAAGCAGGAGCTGCTGGAGGCCCTGGACGTCAAGGTGCGCCTGGAGCAGCTCACCACCTTCCTGAACAAGGAGCTGGAGATACTGGAGATCGGCTCCAGGATCCAGTCCGAGGTGCAGACGGAGATGAGTAAGAGCCAGCGGGAGTACTTCCTACGCGAGCAGCTCAAGGCTATCCAGAAGGAGTTGGGCGAGGTCGACGAGCGCACAATGGAGATCAACGAGTTCCGCGAGAAGATAGACGAGAGCGGTATGACCGACGAGGCCAGGAAGGAGGCGGAGAGGGAGCTGGACCGGCTGGCCAAGATGCCGGTGGCGGCGGCGGAATACACCGTGGCCCGCACCTACCTGGAATGGCTTACCAGCCTGCCCTGGAACCTCAACACCGAGGACAACCTGGATATAGAGCGGGCGCGGGAGGTCCTGGACGAGGACCATTACGACCTGGAAAAGGTCAAGGACCGCATCATAGAGTACCTGGCTGTCCGCAAGCTCAAGGAGGACATGAAGGGACCCATCCTATGTTTCGTGGGACCCCCCGGGGTGGGTAAGACCTCGCTGGGCCAGTCCATAGCCCGCGCCCTGGGCCGCAAGTTCGTGCGCATCTCCCTGGGGGGCATGCACGACGAGGCGGAGATCCGGGGACACCGCCGCACCTATATAGGCGCCCTTCCTGGCAGGATAATCCGGGGCATCCGCAGGGCCGGCTCCAACAACCCGGTGTTTATGCTGGACGAGGTGGACAAGATCGGCGCCGATTTCCGGGGCGACCCCGCCTCAGCGCTCCTAGAGGTGCTGGACCCGGAGCAGAACCACTCCTTCTCCGATCACTACCTGGACGTGGACTTCGATCTCTCCAAGGTGATGTTCATCACCACCGCTAATACCAGCATCCCGGTTCACCCGGCCCTTCTCGATCGCATGGAGGTGCTGGAGCTGCCCGGATACACCGAGGTGGAGAAGGTGCGTATCGCCCAGGACCACCTTATCCCCAGGCAGCTGGAGGCCCACGGCCTGAAAAAGAGCCAGCTCAACATCACCGAGGAGGCCCTGCGCGGCATCATCCGCAACTACACGCGGGAGGCAGGGGTGCGCAACCTGGAGCGTGAGATAGCGGCGGTATGCCGTAAGGTGGCCAGGGATATAGCCACCGGAAAGCGCAAGAGCAAGAAGGTTCTCAACCGGGACCTGCACGACCTGTTGGGGCCAGCCAGGTTCCGCTTCGAGGTTCTGGAGGAGGAGGACGAGGTCGGCGTGGCTACGGGACTGGCCTGGACGGAATCCGGCGGAGACATCCTATTCGTGGAAGCCCAGGTTATGCCGGGCGAGGGGGAACTCATCCTCACCGGGAAACTGGGCGACGTCATGCAGGAATCGGCCAAGGCGGCCCTTACCTACTGCCGCAGCATCGCCGGCGATTACGGAGTGGACGCCGATTTCTTCAAGAACAACGATATGCACGTCCACGTCCCAGCCGGAGCCATCCCCAAGGACGGGCCCAGCGCCGGGGTGACCATGGCCACGGCCCTCATATCCGCCATCACCAAGAGAAAGGTGTACAAGGACGTGAGCATGACCGGCGAGATAACCCTGCGCGGCAAGGTGCTGCCCATAGGGGGATTGAAGGAAAAGGTCCTGGCCGCCCACCGCTCCGGGGTCAAGGAGGTTCTCATACCGGAGGAAAACGAGAAGTACCTGGAGGAGATACCCGATTTCATCCGCAAGGATCTCGAGTTCATCCCCGTCAAGCATGTCGACGAGGTCTTCAAGGAGGCCCTGCATCCGGATGGCAAGGCGGGGGCGAAGAAGACCGCCGGGAAGTCCGCGCCGTCCCCGGGAAAGAAGCGCCTGGACGCCAAAACTAAGGCCAAGCAGGGCGGCAAGGGCTCATCGACCTCGAAAAGCGGTACGTCGAGGAAGAGGAAGACGGGCAAGTAGGCCGCGGGCCTTATCGAAAGCTAACTTGGTTCCTCGAACCACAGCTCCTCGGTCTCCCTCAGGGCAACCCTCCACTTAGTACCCACGCGCTCGCAGACGTAGGGCAGATCGACCACCTCGCCATCCCAGCGGTAATGGACCATAACCGTGGCATGGGTTGTATCGACCTCGGTGGTCTCGAGATCAAAGACCACCCCGGATGAGTTGAGCAGGTTCTCGTTGCCCAGGAATCCCTCCAGGTCTTCCTCCACGGTGAGCCCGGCCGCCTTGCACTCGTTTCCGGACATGCGGGCCTTTATGAAATCCCCTACCGTTCTCTCCGGGGTGGAGGTGGAGCAGCCCCAGGCGGCCAGGGAGACGACCAGGATTACGGCCAGGCTCAGAAGGGCAAGACGCCCCCCTCGCCGGATAATATATCGAGGAGATCGTAATTTACGCTCTGTATAAGCCAATGTCCCTCCTTCTTCTCCAGGTAGAAGGCCAGGTCCGAACCCCCGAGGTCGAAAGTGGCCGCAGGAGGGCCGTCCTCGTCCCTGACATACATGATAACCCTGCCGCCCGTCAGTTCCACCTCCGCCAGATCCCCCTCGACCCGGGTGTCGAAGCCGAGGGACGAGAACTCCATGCGGTAGCGGTCCATGATGTCGGTTAATGTGTCTCGGGCTCCCTCCCGGTTTTCATACCATAATATGCCAAGCTGCCCGTCGGGGTTCGCTTCCTTCATCGCCCCGTCCAGGTTCCCTTCCTCCACCAGCAGGAAGACATTCTCCACCGTGGACTGCGCGGGATGGGTGCGGAAGAGCTGATAGTAGGCTATGAAACCGGCCACGACGGCCAGGAAGATAGCGAAAGCCAGCTTCAAGCGGCCCCGGGATCTCTTGAGCTTATCGTCCAGGGCCCTCTCCTCTATCTCCACGCCCTTAAAAGGTTCCATATTATATAAGTATAAGCGTTGGCAGGGCGATCGTTTGTGTCCCGCCCGAAAATCCGAACGGGATGTTTAAGCACGCATTCGAGCCTCGGAATAGTCGACGTGCATGCGGGGGTTTCTTAATAACCTGATCCTTTAACTTCACCGTGAAAACAGTCTTAAATGATAATGTATCGGGATAATCGCTGAAGAATTCGTATGCGTATGGGATGGTATAATTCTTGCGCTAATATTTTTATTTGCCTTGGCCTCATCGAGACTTGTACCTACATAGGAGCCAGATGAATCTATCGGCGTCGTATATTTATACGGGAAGTGGCGTGGCAATAGAGACGAACGATCTCAGCAAGCGCTTCGGCGACCTCGTGGCTGTGGACAAAGCAGGTTTGAGCGTTCCCGCGGGCAGCGTTTTCGGGTTTGTAGGCCCGAATGGCGCCGGAAAGACCACTCTTATTCGTATCCTACTCGGGCTGACCAGAAGGAACGGTGGAAGCGCCCGCTTGCTTGATTTCCCCATACCGGAGAAAAGTTCGCTGGCGCTCAGGAGAGTGGGGGCGATAATCGAGGAACCAAGATTCCACGCTCACCTCACGGGCCGGGAAAATCTGCAGGTGATCGCGGCGGCGCGTGACCCCGAAGCTCGCGCACGAGTTCGCCCGGCGCTTGACCGGGTTGGACTTGCGGAACGCGCCGACAAGCGCGTCAAGACCTACTCCACGGGTATGCGCCAGCGTCTGGGCGTAGCTCGCTGCCTCATCGCGGATCCGCTTCTCTTGATTCTCGATGAACCGATGAATGGGCTGGATCCGGCCGGCATCGAGGAGCTACGGGAGATGATCAGGGGATTGGCGGGGGAGGGAAGGACGGTTTTTCTATCGTCTCACCTGCTCGACGAGGTGCAGAAAATCTGCGATCACGTGGCCATTATCGATAAAGGCCGGATATTGATGCAGGGGCCGGTTGAAGATGTGACGTGGGCCGGATATCCAAGCGTCCGAATTCGCTGTGATCTTCCGGACAAGGCCCTCGGCTTGCTGGAAACCAATCCCAAAGTGGAATTGATGCGGCGCGAGGGTGATGCGATAATCGTCAAGGTCGATGCCGAAAGCGCGGCCGTTCTTGACGCTGTCGTCGCCGATCTCAACCGTCGCTTGGTGAAAAGCGGGATATCGGTCTACATGGTGAAGATCGAGAGCATATCCCTGGAGAAGCGGTTCTTGGAAGTGACTTCACGGCTGGAGGCTCGAGAATGAGCGCGCGTTTGGTTTACGCGGAGTGGCTCAAGCTCTTCAGGAAGCGTGGATTGCTCTGGGGATCGCTCGTATCGATCATCGGCGGATTGATTATCGTGTTTATCATCCTCGAGTCGTTGCACCTGGCCAACCCCGACCGTTACGGTCCGGTTGGAGGGACGAACGTGTTCGATGCATGGTCGATGGGGCTGGCCCTGATGGGGGCGGTGGTGGCGGTAATCATAGGGGCTACCGCTGGGACCGCGGATGTTTCCAGCGGTGTGTTCAGGGATCTCGTGGCCACCGGATGTCCCCGCTGGCGTTTATTCGCAGCCAGGGTGCCCGGTGCTTTGGCATTGCTTATTCCGATCGTCACTCTCGGATTCATGGTTGTCACCGTTATCTCGATATTTTTCGCCGGGTCGAAACCGGTGCCCGATGCTTCATTGTTCGTCAAGTGCCACGGATGGGTTCTGCTGTTCACGGGATTCGACCTCGTTCTGGCGCTGGGATTCGCGTCCTTGGTCGGTTCCCGGGCAGCGGCGATAGGAGTATTGTTAGGCTGGCAGTTCATCGCATCGCCGTTTCTCCAGCAAGCCTCGTTTCTGGGTTCGTTCAGGCGGGTGCTTTACACCGGCGCGCTGAATCGGCTGAATCCGATACCTACCCTGAATGCCAACGATATCTGGGGCGTATCCTACAATATCAATGTCGCCGGAGCGATCGTCGTCCTTTTGATGTGGGTGGCGGTGATGCTGGCCGCGGGATGGTGGCGAACCGCCACCCGCGATGCTTGACGGTGGGGCCTGGTATAGATACTTGGACCTAGAGATATCGGGCCCGGGGGACGCATACGGCCTTGGACCTTTCTCGGCCGGTCTCGCCATCCGCTTGCCCACACCTCTCGCGCGAGAACTTATTATATAGATATGGGCGTTTATAAGCGTTGGCCGGGTGATCGTCTATGTCTTTTATTCTGAACAGGGGCGGCAAGGAGACCGCCTGCTCTTGTTGCGGGGCCGTCTCCACCCGCGTCTCCGAGGCCCTGGGGTTGTGCGCCGAATGCCTCCTGGCGGGGGGAGACATGGTGGAGGAACGCATCGCGGAGGCCCACGCCTCGTCCCGCTCACCGTACGGGCTGCCCCCCGCGCCTCCAGCGGCCCCCGGGGGCAGGACCTGCCGCATGTGCGTGAACCGCTGCGGCATGGGCGAGGGGGACATGGGGTACTGCGGGCTGCGGGTGGTGGAGGAGGGGAGGCTGCGCCACCTGGCGGGCACCTCCCGCAAGGGCATAGTGGAGTATTACCATGATCGGCTGCCCGCTAACTGCGTAGCGGACTGGGTATGCCCGGGCAGCCGGGACAGGGGGCGCTACAACCTGGCCGTTTTCCTGGGGGCGTGCTCCTTCGACTGTCTCTTCTGCCAGAACGCGCGGTTCCGCCTGCTCACCGCCGCCCTTAGCCCGATGCGCGCGCCGGAGGTACTGGCCGAGGCGGCCGGGGAATCCACCGCCTGCATCTGCTACTTCGGCGGCGACCCCACCCCGCAGATGCCCTTCGCTCTCAAGGCCTCGGAGCTGGCCCTGCGCCGCCGTAACGGCGGGGTTCGCATATGCTGGGAGACCAACGGCAGCATGCACCCGGGGCTGCTGAGGTTAGCCATGGACCTTTCCCTGTCCAGCGGGGGATGCGTGAAGTTCGATCTCAAGGCTTATCACTCGGTGCTGCACCGCGCATTGTGCGGGGTATCCAACCGCCGGACGCTTGATAACTTCGCATACGCCGCCTCGCGCATACCGGAGCGCCCCGACCCTCCTCCCCTGGTGGCCAGCACACTCATGGTGCCCGGCTATGTGGAGGCGGACGAGGTGGGGCGCATCGCCTCTTTCATGGCCGGCCTGGACCGCAATATCCCCTACTCCCTGCTGGCCTTCCACCCCCAGCATGCCATGTGGGACCCTCCCGTCACCTCGCGGCGACAGGCGGAGGAGTGCCGCGACGCCGCCGCGGACGCCGGTCTGACCCGCGTCCGAGTGGGCAATATCCATCTCCTGCACTGAAGCCGGACCGCGAGACGCGGTGGCGGATCACCACACCGCCTCGTACAGCCTTCCCATTGCCTGGCCCGGCATCTTTAACAATGCGACGGCGAGAACGATTGTGTTTGAAGGCCTTACTCCCAGGGACTATAATTCATCTCGTGGCGGCTTGAAGCAGTCTCGAAAATTGTAGCAGGCCCCTGTAGCTCAGTGGATAGAGCGTAGGATTCCTAATCCTTGTGCGGGAGTTCGATTCTCCCCAGGGGCTCCATCTATTTATGCAGGTCAGAGGACATGTTCTCTGACCTGCATACCATTGCTTTGGTTTCATGAAGGCCCCATGACCACAATATAATCCACATTCCCCACCCTAAATCACGCTCGGAATAGCATTTTCCCGTTCGGGAATCAGCCCTTCTTCGACCCGCCGCGCCGCAGCTTCGCCAGCTCGATCTCGAGGGCAACCCACCTCGAGGT
>JAXHVT010000025.1:0-33072 GCA_034188985.1 Actinomycetota bacterium
CGGCAAAGAGGCTTAGATGTCCGCTCGGAGGTGTTCTCCCAAGCCAATAGGGAAGAGATAAGCCCCTCTACGGAGGGGATAGGGGAGAGCTACCATTGACTTGGGTCTTTAAAGGTGACCCAATATAGGGAAAAGGCCCCGAGCGGGGCCTTTTCCCTATAAGCGGTGTGACGTTATGACGTTAAATTACTCCTGGTACCTGCGCCGGAAGCCGACGGCCAGAACCGCCAAGCCCAGAAGGACAAGCAAACCGGCCAGTATCAGCAGGGGAAGCTGTTTCATGCCGGTGTAAGGAAGCGTTCCTCCTCTCGAGCTCTCCCCCTCCGGTGTGACTACCTCCCCGCCTACGTCGGTAACTGAGTTGTGGAAATCGACATCGGTTATATCGTCTCCCGGTGTGATTATCTTATCTATGCTCGCGTCCGATGTGGCGGTCATATTCTCGGGAACTATCTCCGAGATAGTGTAGGAACCGGCCTCCACCAACAGGAAGGAGTAGCTCCCGTCCGAGGCGGTGGCGGTCTTGGCGTCCACCGTTTCCCCGGAGAGGCTCTCGCCGTAGAGGGTGATGGTCACGCCCTCAACCGGGGGCTCGCCGGTGTCGTATGTGCCACTCCCGTTGTTGTCCTGCCACTTATGGCCGGAGAGGGAGGCGTAGAGGGCGTTGGCGAACACCACGTTGATGCTCTCGGCTGGTCCCACAACCACGTCCACGCTGATGGGACGCGTGGCGTAGTAGCCTTCTGGTACCGTCTCGGCCACGATGTAGTCACCGGGCATCAGGTTGTTGAAGAAGAAGGTCCCATCCTCGCCGGTGGTTGTCACGGCCATGGCGCCTATCTCGCCCTCGCCGGTAAGGGTGATGGTCACACCCTCCAGGCCGATCTCGTTGGCGTCCTGCGAACCGTTGCCGTCTAGGTCCTCGAACTTGAGACCCTCGACGCGGCCGTAGGGGCAGTTGCCGAAGTCGACTATCGCTCCCTCGCCCGCGGACAAGGGCAATACCACGCTGTCGGGGGTACAGGAGAAGTAACCTTCCTTGCCCTCCTCCATCACGGTATAGGTTCCCGGTTCGAGGTCGGTGAAGGTGTAGGTGCCGTCCTCGCCGGTGACGTCCTCCGCGACCAATTCATCCTGCGGATCGCCCTTGTAGAGCTTGACGGTGATACCCTCTATGACCATGGTCTCGTTGTCGTCCCATATGGCGTTCATGTTGGCGTCCAGCCACTTGGTGCCGGAGATGGAGGCGTAGGGTGACTCGGAGAAGTAGACCTCCTCGTGCTGGCCGCTCTCGATCTCCACCTCAATGGAGAAGTCACTGGTCGGGTAATAACCGACGGCGGTGGATTCATCTACAACCACCGTGTAAATGCCGGGATTGAGGTCATCGAAGCGGAACCTGCCTTCGACATCGGTTTCGCATGTCGCGATGGGGTCGCCAACCGGTTCTCCCTCGTAGAGCTCTATGGTTACGCCGACCAGCGGCTCGTCGCCTTCATCGAAGATGCCGTTCTCGTTCTTGTCCCAGTACTTCCATCCGCAGATGGAGCCCTTCAGATAATTGAGGAAAGGCTCCTCATCCAGGACCGTCTCTTCCCCGGACGTAACTGTGATACCGGAGATGATAGTGGATGCGTTGGAGTACACGCCTTCTGGCAGTACCTCCTTAACCTCGTAGCCGTCTCCCGGCTCCACGTCATCGAAAGTGAAGCTGCCGTCCGAGCCTACGATGGCGGTCATGCCGGTAAATAAGGCGTCCTTCCACAGCTCGACGGTGACGGTGGGTTCGCCGTCGCCCCATAGAGGATCATCGGGATCCTTGATGCCGTCCGCCCCCATATCCTCGTACTTGAGGCCGGTGATGGAGCCCTTCAGATAATTGAGGAAAGGCTCCTCATCCAGGACCGTCTCTTCCCCGGACGTAACTGTGATACCGGAGATGATAGTGGATGCGTTGGAGTACACGCCTTCTGGCAGTACCTCCTTAACCTCGTAGCCGTCTCCCGGCTCCACGTCATCGAAAGTGAAGCTGCCGTCCGAGCCTACGATGGCGGTCATGCCGGTAAATAAGGCGTCCTTCCACAGCTCGACGGTGACGGTGGGTTCGCCGTCGCCCCATAGAGGATCATCGGGATCCTTGATGCCGTCCGCCCCCATATCCTCGTACTTGAGGCCGGTGATGGAGCCCGGGCAGCGGCACAGGGGGATATAAATCTGGTTCCAATAGCACACGGGGCAGGCGAAACGTATATTCTCGATAACCGTGCCGAAAACAGGCGTGTAACCCTCCGGCCAGGAAGTCATCTTCAGCGTGTAATAGGCAAACGGTTGTCCATCGTATTCCAGAGGCAGGTTCATCCAACCTGCCCATCCAGTCGGGTATGGTGCGGGGAACACTCCCCAGGGGGCCCACATTCCATAGGCGCCGGATCCGGTCTGCTTCTGGTAGGACCCGTCGTATCCGTCGGCGGGAGTGCCGTCGGCGTGATACAGCTCCAGGGTGGCCTCGCCCACGATCAGCGGCTCGCCCGAATCGAATATACCATCGCAGTTCAAGTCCTCGTATACCAGCACGTCGAGCACGCCGTAGTCGCAGGCGGGCTCGGGAATCGGCGCGTTATGGAAATAGACTGTAACCGTGGTGTCGCACTCCAGATCAACCACATGGCTCCCCGATTCGGGGAATGTCTGGGTGTAACCGCCGGGAACCTCCTCGCTCACGGTGTAGGTTCCAGGCTCCAGCTCGCCGAAGGAGAAATACCCACCACCGGAGGTGGATACGGTTACCGGCGTGCCGCTCTCTGGGGTGAGGGTGATGTTGACGGGACCGTCAACCCCCTCGTCCCAGGCTTCGGTATTCCCCTTCCCGTCGTCCTTCAGCTTCCAGCCCTCGATAAAACAATAGCAGGGAGTGCACTCCGCGTTGACGAAGTCCACCCCGGTTTCATCGGGGTGGCACCTGGTGAGCGTGATTCCCTCATGGCTTTCGTCGGAGGGATCGACGGCGTAATAACCACCCGAAACCTCCTCGCTCACCGTGTAGGTGATATCCAGATCTAGACCCTCGAAGCAGTAACTGTTGGTCACGGGATCCGTATATATTTCTTTGTGGATCCCGCAGGCGTCCAGAACGATCTTGACCTGCCCGCCGTTCCAGGCAACGTTCTGACCGTTCTCGTACAAGTATTTCGTTCCGCAGATCGAGCCCTTCTCGCAGCAGGAAAGCGACCCCGTTAACGGCGCCGTTTCCTGGCTTTTGGCCCCAGTTTCCTCCTCGCCGCAAGTCTGTTCGCAATCTTCGCCGGCCGCATTTTCCTCGTCGGCGCCGGTGTCCGATGAATCCTCCTCTTTCTGTGAGGATTCATCAGCGGTCGCTTCGCCCGGTTGGGCATCGCATTCCGTATTTCCCCCATCTTCCGTCACGATTTGCTCCTCGGTGGAAGCCGCTTGACCCTCGGCCGCCGAGGCGGAGATAATCCCGCCCAGCAGGGATAGAAGGACCAACACCGTGATGGAGATCAGGGCCAACCATTTCCTTGACCTTTCCATCAACGTCACCTCCGCTTAATGTCTCTTGTCTGCCAGGACATCCATGTCCAATATTTGTTGGGTGGGTGTAGAAGCGGGATATGGAAGGATAATCCAGATGATGATTATCTGAGGGAAAAGGCTGGTCTTAACCGAACTTAAAATATCCACACCGAGTGAGCTTCAGTCAAGACCGGAAAACCTGCCCCTTTTCCTGGCCCTTCTTACCCCTATTGCGTCCTACCGCTTGTCTCCTTTCTTCGCCTTTCACACCCTGTATAACAAAGCCCGACCGTCAAAACGATCGGGCCGGTTTCACCACTAGCTCCCCGCAGTCCAGGTGACCATGCCGAAGACTCCGGATCGACGCTTCCCTATCGTTGGCTTATTCTTTTGTCCTCCTGTAAATTATAACCTAAAAACGCCTTGAATCAAAGCATGTTTTAGATAAAATCCTAAGATATATATACCATTTTGAGGACAAGAATACCAATTTTATCTAGAGAATTAACAGGATCGCAAATAAAATGTAACAGGATCGTAATATCATGACGCTGCTTCTTTCTGTTGCTCGCGGAACAGGTTATACAAGCTCCCACCCATGCCCATTATGAACCAGAAGAGGGTTAGCATGGGGATGGCGAAGAGCAGCCAGGCCCCGAACATATTACACATGGCAAGTGCGAGCACGGCTAGTATCAAGCTTTCGCTGCAGTAATAGATGAATGGATCATCCCTTGATTTACCCCGCGCGTAAAACAGCATACTCCAGAAGATAAAGAAAATCAGGAGGAAGGGTATCAAGCCGACAATGCCGTGGGAAACCAGGTAGGTTAGAAAGGCATTCTCGACCGCCGCCCACTCCTGTCGAACGTTGTTTTGCACGATGACTTGCCCTTCCATGCCCACGCCCAACCCGAGTATGGGATGTTCCATAAACAGGTCCATGGCCATGCTATATTGGTAGATTCTAGCTTGTGTGGCCTCTTGAGCGTGTACGCTCGTCATGCGTTTCTTGACGAAATCAGGCGGCGCGATCAGGAAAAACAACAGCAGAATCAACAATACCGCCATTACCACCACTAATACCATGCGCTTTTCCAGTATGCCGAATAGCCCGTAGGCGAAGGTTATGAATCCCGCCGCTATCCAGGCGGCGCGGGAGCCCGTGAAGAACAGGCAAGATCCGTTTATGAGCAATGAGATGAAGAGCAGCACGCAAAGTAAATAGCGGCGCTTCCCCCAAGTCATAAACATGAAGCTGATGATAAACGGTAGAGCTAAGACCAGTAATCCTCCCAGGACATTGGGGTGAAGGAAGGTGGAGTTGACGCGGTATGTTTTTACTTCACCCACCTCACCGGCCACGTAGTTGACCTCCTCGGGGTAACCCATTTTATCCAGCCAGGTGCTCGAGAACTCCTCCGTCCAAGCTTGGCCAGCGGCTTTTTGTGCCAGGCCGAACCCGGCCACGAGGGTGCTGGTGATAAGGATGATGATCACCATGACCTGCAATTGCTTGCGGGTCTTTATGATGTTTATTACCAGGTAGAATATGTAAACGAAAAACACGGTTCGGATGAGGCGATATACCAGAATGAAAAAATCCCCTCCGTGGATCATGCCCACGAAGCCGGCGAGTATCGATGTGAGCACGTATAGAATCAAAGCGATAGTCAACGGGTTGTTCACCAATCCAAACAAATACTCTCCCACATTCTTCCACATGGGGTATTTCGTCCTCATCTTCAATAAATCGAGGATGACCTTTATCAGGAAGGTTAAAAAGACTATGGCGCCGACTATCTCGTGGAAGTTGAAATGTAAGCCGCGTTCGCCGACCGGGGTTTGTATGCCTATGTTCCAGTTCAGACCGGCCTGTGGAACGGTCATGTTGAGAATAAGAAAAAGGTACAATCCCCATTCCGGGCGCCTGTAGAACAGGATGAACAGGGCAATGCCCGTGATGATTCCCACAATTATAAGTACCGGGAGAGTTGAGGATACCAGTCCGATGATGAATCCCGCCGCTACCAGGCCGATGAGAATCAACGTCTGTATGCTTCTCGACTCCGCTCTCGTGGCGCTTTCATCAAGGGTTGTGACATTGATCTCTTTCACCCCCCCACGCCGCCTCCCGGTACAGTGCGATTACAGACTGAGCAGCCTTATCCCAGATGAATCCCCGCGCCCTTATTCTACATCTCTCCGACAACTCCCTGTTGGTTTCCCTGTCGCAGGCCAGGCGTTCCAGGCCTCTCGCTATCTCGTCGGGCCGCAGCGGGTCTACGAGTATCCCCGTATCGCCCACAACCTCGGGAATGGATGAGCGACGCGAGCCGAGGACCGGGGTGCCGCAGGCCATCGCCTCCAGGACCGGTAGTCCGAACCCCTCGTAGAGGGAAACGCAGATAAAGGCGGTGGCACCCGAGTACAGGGCCGGAAGATAATCCTCGTCCACGAAGCCGGTAAGTATCACCTTGTCCTTCAAGCCCAGTTCCTCCAGGGTGTCGTCCAGGTAATCCTCGAAACCCACGGCATCCCCGCATATGACCACTCGATAGTCGTCTCCTCCCCTCAGGACGAAACGCTTGAAGGACAGGAGCATATTATGGATGTTCTTTCTGGGATCAAATCCGCCGAGGTAGAGAAAGTAAGGCTCCCGTATGCCGTACCTGGCCAGGGCGCCCTCGACCTCTTCCCGAGCCGAAACCGCATGGTATCTCTCGCTCACACCCTCATGCACCACGCGTATGCGCCCCTCCGGTATGCCCCAGATACGCTGGATATCCCGGGCAGTATTGTGCGAAACAGCCACGACGATCGAGGCCTTCCCGGCGGCGCGGCGGTGGGCCTGCATCCACAGCCACGCGGTGGGCCCCAGATAAGGGCCGCGCAGGACCAGCAGTATGAGGTCGTGTACGGTTACTATGCTGGGACAGCGCAGGAAGGGAGTCATATTATGGTCTATGGCATGAAAGACGTCCAGGCCGGCATCATCTATGGTCCGGGCGAAGACCAGGTGCTCCTTCAGCAGGGACGGTAAAGAAAGGCTTCCCGCAGTGGGGATCTCCCTCCACTCCAGCTTGTCCAGGATATCGCGGTCAAGGAGTTCGCAGTCGCCACGTTTGCCGTATGAGAAAAGCACGAACCGAAGATCGCTCCCCTGGCGCACCAGTCCTTCCACCAGGCGGGCTGTGTAATGACCGATGCCCCGGTAACGGTTTGTGTTGCCCAGGGCCCGGCCATCCAGCCCAACTCTAAGGTTACTCAAATCCCTCAACACCCCCGCGTTTCCTTCACGGCCTTTAGAAACAGCAGCTTGCCCCGGGAAGAATAATAAGGCAACCTCTCCATTTTAAGACAGAAGTCGAGATCGCCACGGTAGAACGCGGGCAGTTTAACGTCGGGTATGAGCGTACTGGTCTCGGTTACCTGGAAACCGCACCGGCCGGCCAGCTGCTCGAGTTCCCGGGGAGAGAAGGACTGCAGTGGACTCGGGCGGGGCCTCGGCTCCCATCCGTGGAAAAGCCGGTTTTTCACTACCAGTGTCAGAACGCCGTTCCGTTTCAGCACGCGGAAACATTCCTCGAGCACCGCTTGAGGATCCTCCACGTAATCCAGGGTGAACTGGGCGGCGATGGCATCCAGGTGTTCGTCGGGGAAGGGCAGGCGGGCGGCGTCCCCGAAGAGCCTGGCGAAGTTGTACGCCCGCAGCGAGGGGGCAGCTTCTTCCTCCCCTTCAGCTCCCCCGGGTTCCAGCCAGGTGACGTCCACGTCGACCAGGTCCGACAGTCGCTGCGCCAGCATCCCCTCCACTTCGCCCAGAAGAAGGATTCTGCTGTCCCGTCCCGGCGCCATCATGCGCAGCATCCTGTTAACTCGGAGCTGTGGCTCTCTTCCTCCTTCCCACGGTCGTGCTTCGGCCAGGAGGCTTGTGCAGAATACGTATCCCCAGGGACGGGTGAAGAGCAGTCTCATCAGCAACCTCTGCCACCCGGAGGGATTCATACCGGTCAGGAAGCTGCGTGGCAGGACCGAGGCATGGTAGCCGGTGGACTTGAGTGCGCGGTAGAGGCTGAGTGGATTCTGTTCGTTAACGTGCATGATGTCGTCGTACTGGCCGCGGAGATCATGGGGCAGCTCTTTACGCAGAAAGAGCCTCGCCGCCGTTCTTATAAACGGATAACCGAAACAGTAGAACCAGGTATTGGGGCCGGTATGCACCACCAGGACTCCTCCCGGGCGAAGGACCCTTTTAGTCTCCGCCAGGGTGTGCGCGATCTCACGGGGATACAGGTGTTCGTAGACATCCACCAGGAAGACCACGTCGAAGGACCCATCGGGAAAAGCAAGGCCCTTTGCGTCGGCCAGCAAAAACTGTACTCGCCGGCGCAGGCTCTCGTCCATCCCGGACAGTCTCTCCCGCGAGAGATCTAAGGCCGCCTCGGCGTAATCTATGCCCACGGCATAGGCGCCACGCCTGGCCGCTTCACAGGTCAGCTCACCCCTGCCGCAGCCTATATCCAGGACCCACTTGCCACGCAGGTCCCCGGCCGCCTCCAGGGATTCCTCGATCCTTTCGGGTAATTCGCCGACACCCTGCAGAAAGAGGTCGTATCCCTCGCAGTCGGTGGTATAGTATTCGCGTGTATACAGCTGTGGGGAAACCCGCTCCGGCTTCCCTCCGTCCTTGTCCCTCGCTGTCATCTTCACCTTCCAACGCAAGTAAAGCCCGGTTATGAATGGCGGTCGGGGCACTGGATCACACGAACATCTCGAACCAGGCCCTGGTGAGCTCCCATACCTCGATCCGGCCCTCTGGAGCGTTTACGCAGTGGGCTTCATCGGGGTAGATTTTTATTTCCACCGTCTTCCCCGAGGCCTGCAGGGCATCGTACATCCTGTAGGCCTGGTCTACGGGTATCAGGGGATCCTGCTCCCCATGTATCAGCAGAACGGCGGCCTGTATGGAATCCACGTAGTTAATGGCCGAGCGCACCTCGTATTCCTCGGGCACCTCCTCCGGCGTCCCACCGATCATGGGGATAAGCTCGTCCCTGACCATTTGTATGGAGGAATCGTCCGAGGCGTTTACATTATCGTAGAGATCGACGGCGTCGGTGAATGCCGCCTCCGCCACCACCGCTTTGATATCCGGACAGCGGCCGGCGGCGAGTAGAGAGATAGCGGCGCCGTGACTCTGGCCGTACAGCCCTATCCGGTTGTCTTCCACCAGGCCCTGTGATTTGAGGTAATCTATGGCAGAGATGACGTCGTCCACCTCGCCTTTGGCCCCTTCGTGGGAGCCCTGAGATTCCCCGCTGCCCCTGAAGTCCGGGTTGAACACCAGGTAGCCCCAGTCCCTCATAGTCAGGGCTACGTCGCTGAAGTCCCCGGCCGTTCCGAAACCCGCGTGGTTAACGATGATGGTGGGCCATGGGCCTTCTCCTTCCAGTGGGCGGAAGATCAGACCGGAGACGGTCAATCCGTCCGAGCTCTGATAGTAAACCCTCTCCGCCACTTTCTCCAGGTCGTCCAGCTCGCTGTAAGTTTCGTCTATGAGTTGATTGGCCCGCGCGAAATCCTGGTTATTATAGGCGTCCAGCGCCTGCAGCCACTTGGCCCGCGCCTCGCGTACGTCGTAGCCCTCGTTGGCCTTCTGGCTTACCTCGTTGGCCGCCGCCAGACCGCGGACCGTTACCGTGGCCTGGTCGATGACCTTCTTGAGGACGCAACTGCAACTCCCCAGGATAAGGCCGGCGATGAGAATTACCACCACCGCCACCACAGCCCGTAGAGTATGCGGCTTTCTCATGTTCCACCTCTGTGTCGAGTATAACGGCAACCATTTAGACCGTTAAGAGCTCGTTGAGTTCCTGCAGACCCGTCCTGCTCAACATCTTGGTCACCAGAACCAGGATTATGTATAGAATCGTCAAGGCCGCGGCTATGATTAAGGCATACTGCAGAGAGCTCATGAAGGTATCCTTTCCCGAGGCGAGCATATAATGCAGCAGGAAGGCGACACCATAGAGCACGGAGAGGGAGAGCAGGGGGGCGCCAGCGGATCTGACCAGGTTGACGCGATGTCCCAGCTCGCGGGAGAGCAGCCTGAACAGCATGATGAAGACCGCGAACTCGCTTACCGCCACGGTTAAGGCAGCTCCCATGTAACCCATTAAAGGTATGGTAACCACGTCCAGCACCGCCTTTATCGCCAGCCCGATCAACACGACCACGGTTATGGCCTTCTGTTTGTTGATGACGATGAAGAAGGGAAAGCTGATAGCGGTCATAAAGGTGAAATTCATGGCGAACATGGTAAGCCAGGTGGCGTTCCAGGCTTCGATGAATTGGTGTTCCTGCAGCACCAGGACAGGCCGGGCCAGTACGGGGGTGATGACCACCAGTGGTATCACCATTATCCAGGCATAACGCATGAGACGCTCCCATATCTCCCCCAGCTTCTGGGGATATTTCCCTCCTACCTTGGAGACGGCGGGCAACACGGCCATGTTTATGGCCAGGGTGAGGAAGACGAAGGCCTTGGCGAACATGCCGGCCGCGCTGTACAGACCCACCTCCCTGTCCCCCTTTATCCAGGAGAGGATGGGTATATCCATTCCGGCATAGATGGTGATACCGGCGGCCACCACGGCCAGGGGCCAGGCGCTGGCCAGGATATAATGCCAGAAACCCCTGTCGTAGACGAAGCTGGCTAAGCGGTGTATGTGTTCACCCTCACCCTCCGGCGGCGGTTCGGGGATGTTGACGGTTGGTCCTTCCGGAGGAATCCCGCCTTGCTCGAACTCGCCTCTCTCCTCCTCCAGTATGCTGGAGTAGGAATAGTCGGCCAGCAGCGATTCGAACATGACCTCCCCCGGCAACTCGGGAGTATGGGTGAACGCCTCGGCTACAGCCATGTCACTGGTGCTCGACGGGACGTGTTCCTGGCGCCGCACCGTGCGCCGGTAGGCGATATAGAAGTGAAATATGGAATAGACGTAGGTCAATGTGTATACCAGGATGAGGAGAATAAGCACATTGCCCAATTCGGAGGTGATGATGTAGATGGAGAGCCCCACCTTTACAATCCCCATTATCAGGTATACCAGGGCCACCAAGGTAAGTCTTTCCAGGGCGATGAAATTCTCGGCCAGGGAGTTGGAAAAGGGCTGCTCGATCATCAGGCAGAAGGCCACGGTGAAGACCACCCAGAATTTCTCGCCGGACAGGGCGCCGCCGCTCTGTATGGCGAAGCTTACGAAGTTGGTCAGCATCAAAAGGCAGAAAGCCAGCACCCCCAACAGCAGGCGCAGGGATACGATATTGCTCAGGTAGCGGCGCATCCTGGGGTTCTCCTGGGACACGTCGCGGATGGATATGTTGCCGATGCCGAAGTCCGGTATTACCTGGAAGATAGTGTAAAGCGCGAAAGCGTAATTATATATGCCGGCTTTCTCCGGGCCCAGGTTGCGGTTGATGATGACGGCCAGAAGAAAGGTGAGGCCGGAGGTGACTACCCTGGCCCCCACCAGGGCCGCGGCGTTTTTCGATACCCTTCCTACCCTCTCCATAAGCCTCTCCCGACACCGCGGTTCGCGGAACAGTCGACGCTGCGGGGAAGACGCGGATAAAGCGGATGGTGTCTCGAGCGTCCGGTCGCCCCAGGCAATACGTTTAAGCCCACCTTTTTCCGCCTCCAGCAAAGGGCCAAGCCCCAACACCCCACCGCGTCGATGCCCGACCTATTGACGGCGACGGCGCCGGATGTCGAGGCCTGGCTCGACGGCATGATACCAGTTTATGCCCCTCTCCTTGTCCGATTGGGGCCGTATTGCCAGTAAATGTAAGACCTTGTCGATACTCTTATGCTCCTCGACCCCCTACGTTTCGATCTCAGGTTTCGACAGCTTGACTCACTTACGGCTGTCTTGTTGTCTCAGCTTGTCTTGCTCGCCGCTTTCCGCGAGCCCGCTCTCAACTCTTTTCAGGCGAGGAATCGTGGTATTTCTTACCGGTGGAAAACCTCGCGCCGGCGTCCACCAGCATCTGCTGCAGGTGTCGCTGAGCCTCCTCCTCGCTCATGCTGGAGAACTCGCCTTCCCTGCGCATCATCTTGATTATGGAATCGGAGATATTCTTGATGCTCTCGTCGCTTATGCTGTATTTACACAAGAATGCGTCGTAGTATGAGCTTATTGCTATCTGGGCGGACTCCCTGATATCCGGCTTGTCAGAGTTGAGCGCCTTTAACCATTGTCTGGGTATTGGAGCTCCGGTCTCGCCCAGGCGGTGGAAGTCCTCTGACACCGTCTCCCTCATGCGCCGCATCTCTTCTTCCTCTATATCCAGCTTCGTGGGCTCGGATCCCGGGATCAGGGTGGGCTTCTTAGGTCTTACGGTAAGGGCTTTTTCAGCCGCTGGCGGCGCTGCAGTTTCGATCTTCTTGGCGCGCTTTTTCCGCACGGCCTTCGAGGCGCCTTCTTCCATCGCGGCGGGCTTGACGGTTTTCCCCTTCCCTTCCCTGATACGCATCTCTTCCGCGGTCTTCATGGCCAGCTGTTTTCGCTGGAATCTCTTCATCTTGACGTTGGTCAGGATTATGCCATCAGGCTTCACCTCCAGGCGGCCGAAGCTCTTCATTGACTCCGTCGCCATTCGACGGGTGCACTTCTCGGAGTCCACGATCAGCAGATTAGCGTTGACTTTGGAGGCTACGATGGAGGCATCCACTCCCGAACTCAGGGAAGGAGCATACAGCACGACTTTATCGTAGCAACTCTCCATCTCGCGCAGGAGATCCTCGAAAAAGGGCCGGGATAGCAGATCCGTGGTGTTATCGTACGGAGTTCCAGCCGGAAGAATGCTGAGGTTAGGGGCCGCCGTTTTTGCTACGCTGTCCCTGGCCAGCTTGCCGCTCTTGAGGGAGTCGGACAGGCCGGGTTTATCCATCAGTCCCATCAGCTTGGTAACGGCTTGCCCTTTTATATCGCAATCGATGAGCAGCGTACTCCTCTCGATAGCGGCGATGCTCGCGGCCAGGTTGATTGATACGCTGGGTCCCGCGCCGAAAGGAATCGCCGCCGCAGCAATAATTGATTTCATGGCGTCCTCGTCGAAGGAAAATATAAATCCGGTACGAAGTTCGGAGTATGCTTCTTTGATCGACGAGTCTACATCGGCGGAGATCAGAAGGGCCTTATCCTCATCGCTTTTTATCTTGGGGATCATCCCCAGCACTGGGGCCTCGAGGGCTTCCTCGACCTCGGCCGGGGAGCGAAAGTGTGGATTGAAATACTCTATCAATATGACTATGACGATGCCCAGTATCAACCCCATGAACGCACCCAGTCCCACGTACAAGAGGGGCTTGGGCTGTGTGGGTGTCTGCGGTGGGATCGCCGGGCTGGTTATCCTGATTATCCCATCCAGGACGACTTCCTTGAAATCCGAGTCATAGAGCTCGTTGGGTATCTCCGAGGTCGGAGGCAGGGTTTTCTGCGCCAGTACCTTGGCCCAGGTGTTGGCGATATCCGTCACCCGTGTCGGGCTTTCGTCGGTGAAGGTGAGCGTCAAGGCGTTGGAGCTCTCCTCCGCGGTGGCGCTCATTTTATCCAGGAGCTCTTCGGCGGGGATATCGATTCCGATCTTGAGAAGTTCGTTGTGCGCCGTCTCCGCCACCCCGATGCTCTCGGTGGCATTGGCTATAGAGGCCATGCTGCTCACTATGATCGCCGCCGCCGTTGCGCTCGGTTGTTTCGTCGTGGGATCTTCGGGGGGAACGACAGCCAGGGTGACCTCCACCTTGTATACCGGGTTCTGAATGTAACCTATCAAAGCCGCTGCGAGAACGGACACCAGGACTAAAACGACGATTATCCAGTATCTCTTTCTTGTAGCGTTAGCGACATCGCTAAGGCTCATTATTTTCCTTTCTCGACAACCTCTCGCCTGCTATCGTTTGTTTCGCCGATTTCTTTAATACATTCTTCGGAATGTTGCTTAATTATATCAATACCACGAACCCATCAGGCCATCTTTTCATCGCGATTGCTCCGCCACAAAGGGAATTGAAACGACTGAACCCCTACATTATATTGATGTTCGAGTCGATGAGAAGGAGTAAGGGATGGGTCGGATGGAAGTACGGCATCTGTTTTCCGGAAAGGAGCCTGGGTTTATGGACTTCCAGAATTATTACAAGCTGGCCAAGGCATACGGTTTCCTGGCCCGCAACATTTTAGGGGGAAAGGTTACCAACAAGGTGCTGGACCTCCTGGCCTTTCTCGACTACCGCCTCCTCATGCTGCTTTCCATGTGGCATCCCGATCTGGACAGCCGTATGAGATTGCTGCGTAAACGCGGGGTACGTATCTCGGAAAAGGCCTGGGTGGACCTGGGGGTATGGATAGAGATGACCACCCCTCAGTCGGTTGTCATCGAGGATTACGCCAAGATAGCCTACGGCTGTATAGTCTTTGCCCACGACGCCGCCATTAACTCCGTAGCCGATCTGCCTATGAGAGTGCAGACCACGACGATTAAGTACAACTCGGCGATAGGGGCGCGCTCCATCATCATGCCTGGCGTGACCATCGGCGAACACAGCGGCGTGCTCCCAGGCTCGGTGGTCACCAAGGATGTGCCGGATATGACCATCGTCGGCGGCGATCCCGCTCAGCACTTCTTCACCGACGAGGAGCTCGGCATGGCCTGGCAGGAGGACGTGAGGAGGCGCCCCGACCTCTATTACGATCACCCCAATCCCACCCGGGCCCCCGGCACGCCGTTGGATCACCTTCTCACATGGCGGGAGGAGGATATCAAGCTACACGATTACCTTGAATTACGGACCGGTACCCCCTTCGACATTATCCTGGACATGAAACAGAAGAAGGAGAGATAGAAATAGACGCCTATAACGAGGAATACTATCGCTTCAGGGAGTCCACCAGGGATTTCCTCGTCGAGGCCAGGCTTCTCTACGAGATGATGATGCCCGATAGGGCATCCCGTATTCTGGAGGTTGGATGCGGGGCCGGCGCCTTGCTGGCCTTCCTGGAGGAGAGGGGACACAAGGCCACCGGCGTGGATATCTCGTATGAGGCGGTGTGCCTGGCCGAGGGAAAGGCTCCGGAGAGCACCATGCTGAGGGCGGAGGCCTCCAGCCTCCCCTTTGCAGACGCCTCCTTCGACCGGCTGGCGAGCCATCACCTCATCGAGCATTTGGATGACGCAACCGGGGCCCTGCGCGAGTGGCGCAGGGTGCTTGAGCCCGGCGGTATCATGGCCATCTGTACGCCGAACCGGCCTTACCCGAGACCCCATATCTTCGATGATCCCACCCATGTGCATATATATGACGGACGGGATCTGGAGGAGGCGGTGCGGGAGGCGGGATTTCGCGTGGACAGGGTCTTTACCGTATTCCCCCATCTCTATCGGGACAGGATAAGCGTCAAGGTGGGAGTGCCCCTCTACCATGCCTTCGTACATCTGCCTTACTTCAAGGACCGGGGGCGCAGCCTGATGCTCTCGGCACGCAGGATATAGGAGAAGAGCATGGCCGGATACCGTTGTCTGATCGCGAATCACGCGGTGGAGATGGGGGGAGCGGAGCGTGTGCTCCTGCGCTTTCTGGATTGCATGGACCGCGAGATCCTGGAGCCGGCCCTGGCATGTCCCCACCGTGGTCCCCTGGTGGAGGAGATGGAGAGGCGGGGAATCCGGGTCCACCTGGGTTTTCCCACACCCAGGCTGCTGGAGGTAAGAAGGCGTTCCCTGGGAAACAGCCGGCGGGAAGCCATCCTCTATCCCTATGACATGGCCTTGACCGCGTTCAGGCTGGCTCGCTTGATAAAGAAGGAGGGATACGACCTGGTTTTAACCAACAGCGCCAAGGGGGATATCTACGGCAGCCTGGCCGGCCGGCTGTCGGGTCGTCCCGTGGTATGGCGCCTGCACGACATAGTCACCGGCGACGCCTTCAGCCGTCTCAACATGACGCTTTTCCGTATCTCCGCCAACCTCTTCGCCCGCCGGGTTCTGGCCGTCTCCGAGGCGGCGAGGGAGGCCTTTATCTCACTGGGCGTCAAAAGGGAGAAGGTGAAAGTCGTGTACAACGGCATACGGCTTTTAGAGGATGTATCGAGAGAAAAAGCTGAAGCGGGGAGTGAGGAAGTACGGTTGCAATGGGGTATACCCCTCGGCGTTCCCCTGGCTGGAATGGTGGGGAGATTGGTGGATTGGAAGGGGCCCGATCATTTCCTGCGGGCCGCCTCGCTCGTGTCACGGGAGCTGCCGGAAGCCCGCTTCATGCTGGTAGGTGGGGCCATCTTCGGGGAGAGATCCTTCGTGGATGATTTGAAGCGCATAGCGGTGGAGCTGGGCCTGGAGGATCGGGTGGTTTTCACGGGATTCAGAGAGGACGTATCCGCCATCATGGCTTCCCTGGATTTGCTGGTGCACGCCTCTGTGCTTCCGGATCCCCTGCCCACGGTTCTGGTCGAGGCCATGTCGCTGGGACTGCCTGTGGTAGCGGCGACGGGCGGCGGGGTAGGCGAGATCGTGGATGACGGTGAAAGCGGTATAGTCGTTCCATCCGGAGACGCGGAGTCCATGGCCGGGGCGATGACCGAGATACTCTCTAATCCCGACAAGGCGAGAGATATGGGGTACGCCGGCTTGAAACGCGCCGCCCGCCTCTTCGACATCGGGAAAACCACACGGGAAATGGAACGAGAATTACTCGAGGTATTGTCCGGAGGCTGATAAAGGCGTGAGATCGCCCGTGCCTGCCGAAATGCAGCCCGGGATGATGACCGTTTGCAAAGGAGTACGAGATGATAATCGGAGTGGAGGGGCGGACCCTGCAGGGGGAAAGATACGGGGTGGCCCGCTACCTGGCCAACCTGCTCAGGCACATGGTGGAGATAGGCGAGGGCAATCGCTATATCGTCTATCTCTCCGAGTCCATCGAACCCCTGGGTTTTTCCCGTCTCAACCTGGAGTTCAGGGTTATCGGTCATGCCCCCTCCTTTGCCTGGAGGCATCTCCGCCTACCCCTGGCCATGCGCCATGACGGGGTGGATTTGCATTTCTCGCCCTCCTACTTCCTGCCCCTGGTCAAGGTGTGCCCCTCGGTGGTGGTGGTGCACGATATCACCTTCAAGGTACGTCCCGAGTGGTTCGCCGGGGACCGCCGCTTTCTATTCGACGGACTTTTCTGGCGTGAGGTAAGAAAGGCGGAAGCCATTATAACCGTGAGCGAGAACTCCAAGCGGGATATCGTGCGCGCACTCGAGGTCGATCCATCCCAGATCACGGTGATACCGGAGGCCGCCGACGATTTTTTCCGCCCCGTGAATGAGGAACGAAAGCTGGATGAGGTCAGGAGGAGATACGGTTTGGGCGAGGGATTCCTGTTCACGGTGGGGGCAGTGCATACCCGGCGGAATCTGGAGAGACTCATAGAGGCCGCCGCGGAGTCCTCGCGACGCATGAATGTGGGAATGGAGCTCCTCATACTAGGTAAGCCGGCTCCCTTCAGCCCACCCGTGGACATCGAGGGAACCACGAGACATTGCGGTATGGAGGGCAGGGTCAGGCACGTGGAATTCGTATCGGACGAGGACCTGCTGCTTCTCTACAACGCCTGCGGTCTTTTCGTTTATCCCTCGCTCTATGAGGGTTTCGGCCTCCCGGTGATCGAGGCCATGGCCTGCGGCACTGCCGTGGCCTGCTCCAACACGACATCGCTGCCGGAGGTGGCGGGAGAGGCCGCGGTGTACTTCAACCCTAAAAACGTGGGGGAAATAGCTGATGCAATAGAGAGAATATCGAGCGATGGCTCCTTCAGGGAGGAGCTCGAAAAGCGGAGCTTGGCCAGGGCGTCGTCTTTTTCTTGGCCTAGGGCCGCGGAGGAGACCCTGGAGGTTTTTGCCGCTGTCGGACGAGGAGGCTAAATGGCTGAGGATAAAGCAGGCAAGATATTTCACCCCAGGATCAGCGCGGTCATACCCAACTGGAACCGTAAAAACGACTTGCGCGAGGCCCTGGAGGCCATAAAGGCCCAGACCTACCCCATCGAGGAGATAATCGTCGTCGATAACAATTCCTCGGATGGCACGAGGGAGATGATCGAGGACGAATTCCCCGAGGTGAATTTCATACAGTCCCCCCACAACATAGTTATCCAGGCCCTGAACATAGGGGCCAAAACCGCCCGGGGCGATATAATCCTGCATCAGGATAACGACGGTGTCCTGGAGCCCGATGCGGTGGAGAAGATGATAGGTATTTTCGCCTTCGATCCCAGCATCGCCGTGGTACATTGCGAGAATCTCTACTACGATAACGGCGAGATCTACGACCCGCTGCACTGGTTTACCCCCGAGGAACATGCCTCTGACCGGATCTTCGACGTACCAAGTTTTCACGGCAACGGCGCCATGATGCGCCGCGATGTCCTGGAGGAGATAGACTACATCGAGCCGGAGATACTCCTTTATCAATTCGAGAGGAACATCTCCGCCAAGGCCATAGACCGCGGATACCGGATCGTCTTCTATCCCCGGGCCAGGATAAGGCACAAGATGTCCAGGGAGGTACGCAATCCCGGCCACCGCCTTTATATCACCATGACCGGTGGTTTATGGTATCTGGCCCGTTTTTATCCGGTGGGAGCGGCCCTGAAGAAGGCTTTTTACTACCTGGTTTTCTTCGTGCTGTACACGATTAAATACAGCACCTTTGAGGATTTCGCGAAGGGGCTGCTGGATACCCTCCTGGGCCTTCCCGAGGTGCTGAGGGGGAGGAAGGTCGTATCGCCGCGAACCGTGGAGATGCTGGAGAGCAAACCTTACGAGACGTCGATGATAAAATACGGCTCCAAAAGTACCATGAGAAAGTGGCTGGCCGCGAAGCTGGGCAAAGAAGAGGGCGAGGGAAGGAGTACATGATGGCGGACGGAGCGCAAGCGCATTTTCTCGACGACCTGAGACTGGCATTACAGAGAAAAGGCATGGGCGGTTTAATGAGGGATGTCTTGCTGCATCCCGGCAACCAGGCGATCGCTTTATTCAGGATATACCGCTGGCTTTATCTGAAGGGGCATATCAACCTAGCTTTTCTCGGCTACAGGTTGAATTATTTCCTGTGCGGGGTAGAGATACATCCCGACGCGGACATCGGGCCGGACTTTCATCTGGATCACCCCTTGAGCGTTCTCATTCACAGAAGGACGCGTATAGGCAGGGGGGTCAGGATATATTCCCATATCGCCCTGGGCGCCGTCGGATTGCCGGAAGAGAACCCGTTTATGGACGTACGCGATTACGTGCAGATCTATCACGGCGCTATGGTGGGGGGCAGTGCCACCATCGGCGAGTACGCCCAGATAGGCTTGAACGCCGTGGTATGGAACCAGGACGTTCCTCCCTACTCCGTCGTGGTGGGTAATCCGGGCCGGGTTATAAGGGTTAAGGGGAAAAAGGTGGATCCCAAGGAATATATAGGGTACAGGTACGACCCCTCCGACTTCGAGGGCCCACCGCCTGAACACGACCTCTCCAGCCCGGAGAGAAAAAAGGATTCCTGGACCGATCCCTCCACCTTCTCCACGTAAAGAACCACCGCCGGAAAGCCCTTCTATCGGGCGATCTTCCGGAAGTGGGAGTGAAACATAAGAAGCCGCCGCACTCGCTTAGTACGGCGCAGAGTCGGTTACCGCCGTCCGGAATATCCGTCGAAGCCCCCGGTGTCACGAATGGTATCGTATGGTCACAGCTTGGTCGATAAGCGATCGATATATTCCCTTACCTCTCCTTCATCGTTCACCTCGACGGTGTAGCCCTCGAAGCCGTAACAGGTGGAGATATAAAAACACCGAATGTCGTTGCTCCATTTCCGGTATTCGTAAATTATCGGCTCATCCACATGATAGAAATACGGCTGCAATTTCTGCACGTAGTAGGAGGGAGGGGTATCGAACTCGTCCGGGTTCATCTCGGCGTCAACGAAAAAAAGTGCTCTCCAACCAGTTCGTCGAGGGGAGTCCGGGGGGAGTACTCGCTGTTGCCCGCCCCGATAACCTTGTATTCTTATGCCTGAAAGGCCAGGGTATAGCCCTCGAATTCATCGTTATCGTAAAACGCGATCTCACTGGGTATGAAATAATAGGATCCCGCCAGATAAACGTCCTCCACCGCTATTTCTCCCCGTATCCCTCCTATCTTTTCGGCGAGGGATTCCCATTCATTATGCATGCGGTCTCCACCGGCGATGATCGTGGTGCCCATGGTTAATACCAGGGAAGGCAGGATGAACAGGAGGACGAACCCAGGTCGCCACAGGGCCGTAGCGAATCGGCGTGAGGTAAGGGAAAGCAACAAAGACAGAGCGCCCGAGACAGCTATCAAGGAGATAAAATGTCCCGATCCGGCCCAGTAGGGAGGGCCCTCGGTGATGGTAAAGAGAATAACGGCGGGGGCTGACATCCAGAACAGCAACTGGTATCGTTGATCGCCTTGATCCTCGCGGAAGTACACGAGATAACAGCCGTATATTATGCCGAACATCGAAAGGAGATAGACGAAGGGGGAGAAAATCAGCATCTCTTTGCCCGTATGTGTAAGGACTGAGCGCATGTATTCCATCAGTCTGTTGTTGAGAAAGACTGGACGGTTTGACAAATGATAAGTGATGGGCTCGAAGTGGCTGGAAAGGTACTATGGAAAGGCTGGGATAAACATCAGAATGGCGATACCGAAACCCAGGTAGGGTCCCTTTTTCCACAGCCAGTGGCGCGATTTCCGCGAGGTAAGTAAAAAGAGAAGCAGGCTGGGGTAAACGATAGCCGCCTGAAGCTTGCACAGCAGCATCAAGCCACCTCTAGCGGCCAGATAAACAGCATACCTGCTGGCGTGAAAGCGATTAGCGACCGAGTCGATCACGCCGTTTCTGTTCGGCTTCAGGAATATACATAGTAGGCTGATACGCATAGGTTCCCTTACGCTTTTCCTATCTTTGGTTCAAAATAGGAAAAGCATCCCCACGCTTCATGATCTTACGGGCGCTACAGAGGGCAAACAAGCTCTATTAGAGGAATTACACGGCGCGTTTCATAAGGATTTTCACGGGGTGCGTGTTCTCGTCGCGTCCTTGCTTCAAGATATGGCAATATGGCCCAGAGACGGCCTCGAATCCCATGGTATCCGAGGTGCGATAGAATACGAACCCTCATCATCGTGTCCCGAAAATAACGGCAAGACCGGAATGGAACGCGATTCATATCTTATGATCAGAGTATAGAGAACCTCCTTGTTGATCGAAAGAAACCACCTGTATCTGATTCATCCTTAGCTCGTATGCCCCGTTACAGGTGTCAACAGGCGCCATCACATTTGAAAACGGCTGATACGGTCCGCAGCATTATTTTAACATCCAGCCATAGGGACCAGCGCTCGATGTAATAGAGGTCGTATTTTATCATCTCGTCGTAAGGACTGTTGCTGCGCCCGTTTACCTGCCACAGCCCGGTTATTCCCGGTCTTACATTGAGGCGTTGCTTGTGCCATTCCTTATACTGGATTACCTCTTCCGGTATGGGTGGCCTGGGTCCGACCAGGCTCATCTGGCCCGCGAGCACGTTGAAGATCTGGGGCAGTTCGTCCAGGGAGGATTTGCGTATCCATTTACCCACGCGAGTGATTCTCGGATCTTTCCTTATCTTGAAGAGCGGTCCCTCCGCTTCATTGAGGTTCATTATCTCTCCCTGCAGATCCTCGGCGTTCTCTACCATGGAACGGAACTTGAGACAGTTAAAGCATTTTCCGTTCTTGCCCATCCTTTTCTGACGGAAAAACACCGGTCCGGGGGAATCCAGCTTGATAGCTATCGACGTTGCTATGAGCAGGGGCAAAGCAAATAGGAGGATGACGGTACCAAGCACGTAATCTTCAATGGTCTTGAGGACGTGGTTTATTCCCTCGATCTTCTTTTCCCGCAGCCGTACGAGCGGGATTCCCCCTATCTCGTTTACCATTATCTCATTGGTGATAACCTCGAAGAGACGGGGTACTATAGAGCACTCCACTCCCATTTCGTTGCATTTCGAAGTCAGATCCAACAGTTGCTCGGACGTGGTATTTGAGAAGGCGATGACCACCTTTTCTACCTCGAAGTCCTTCAGTATCGGATAGATATCTTTGAGGCCCCCCAACACCCTGAGGTTGCGCAGCTCTGGTTCCTCGAACTTGGTATAGAGGGGATCGTCGTCTACGAAGCCGACGGGATTGAGGCCGAAGGCATTGTGCTTGATCAACTTGCGTGCCACGTCCTTCCCCACGTTCCCCGACCCCACGATCAGGGTGTTGCGTATAATCGTGTCGGATATACCGGCCATGGACAGCAAGAACAGTAGTATGGTCCTGCCCGCCAGAATGAACAACACGCACAGCCCCCAGAAGAAAACGATATATCCGCGTGCCATAACCGGGATGTCAAGCAAAAACGAGATCAGGAGGAAACTGATGATGTACGCGTTCACGGCTCCGAAGATCCTGGGGATTTTATCCAGGGTACGCAGGCGGGTGCGCGTGTTGTACATCCCGCATAGCTTCAACGACAGCAGGAGAAACGGGGACCACGCTATCAGGGCGAAGGCCAGATTGTTGAAAGCGGGTACGCTCTGCGGTGGAAAGCTCGATACCATGAAGCCGTTCTCGAAGCGCAACCAGTAGGCCAACCAGGTGGCCCCCAGGATGGCCATCAGATCCACGAAGATCCTTACTGCTACACCGGCGTATATCTCTATTCGCCTGGGTACTGGTTGGTGCAGGAAACCGGTGCGGGTTCCCGCGAGAAGAGCTTGCAGCTCCTCCTCGCTTATCCTCGCGGTTTCAGGGATCGAAGTCTGGGTACTGGATATCACGGCATCTTCGCTAGATAGCCCATTCTTTGTCAGCTGCTGTTCCATATTCCACCCCCATCTTCTTTGTCAGAGTAGGGACGTTGTTCAAAGGTCCCTTAATCGACGGCGTTTTCGATTCTTCGCAATACTCGTGCCAGGCCGCATTCACAAGTTTGCATATCCGCTCCTTGAAAACCCCCGTTTCGAAGCTCGCCGCGTGATTGCGCAGCTCTTGGGGATCGTATGCCGCCGGGTTGAAACCCCGCACGGCGCCGGCCAAGGAGTCGGCGTCCTGCCTGTCGAAAAAGACCCCGGTTCGCCCCTCCACGATCGTCTCCAGGGCCCCACCGCTGCGGTGAGCTATCACCGGTCGGCCGGAGGCCATCGCCTCCAGGGGCACAATACCGAAATCCTCTTCCTGGGGGAAGATAAGGGCCAGACATCGCGAGTACAGTTCGCCCAGCTCGCTGTCCGATACCCGGCCTAGGAACTCGACGTTGGGCCTGGCCATATCCTTCAGGCGCTGCAACTCGCTTCCAGTCCCCACGACTTTCAAGGGTATCCCCAGCTTGCTGAAGGCCTCTACCGCGATATCGGCACGCTTATAAGGTATCAGCCTTCCTGCCAACAGGAAATAATCACCGATAGTCGATGATGCTTTCAACCAGGAAATATCCACTGGAGGATATATAACTTGGGCATCTCTCCGGTAGTATTTCTTTATACGACGCGCGACGTAGTGGCTTATAGCGACAAAGCTGTCCACCCTGTCAGCCGCACAGCGATCCCATAACCTGAGGTAGTTGGTGAGATAAGGCATGGCCATCTTGATGATCGGGTTCAGCAGTCCGTATCTCGGGTTGTCGAGATAGTGATGATATCCGCTCCAGTAATACCTGATGGGCGTGTAACAGTAGCATATATGAAGTGTCTCCGGTTTGGTTATCACTCCCTTGCCCTCGGCGTGGGAGCTGGAGATGACAACGTCGTATCCGGACAGGTCGAATTTTTCGAAGGCGGCCGTTCTCAGCAACGGGAACGCCTGATGATGATTCTTGGCGAAGGGCATTTTCTGCAGGAAGGACGTCCTGACATCCGCACCTTCCAGTTGCGGGAATTCCTCTGGGATGTATACGGATGTGTATATGGGAGCCTCGGGGAACACTTCGTGGAGCGCAACCAGTACCCGCTCCGCGCCCGCGAAATTTGTCATCCAATCATGAACCAGCGCTACCCTCATCACTCTCGCTCTTTCCACTCGCCGCTTCCGAAGTTATTCTTGCCTTCTGCTGGCGGGAGGCTGAAAGGGTTAGTGAGAGTTAAAATCCCGGGTTCAAAAGAATCGAGCGGGGATAAAAAGGTTTCCTGTTAAGTAGATTTTCGCCCGAGCGAACTTAAGTCTTTTGTACCCAAGTTTTTGTCCTCAAATACCCCCAACTGTATGCCCTCTGGCCGCCTTTACCTCACTTTACTAGTCTCTTGATAACTACACCGCCGAACGATAAACGATTTTGCCTGGTTGAAACTCATCCTTCACCTATACCAAGTGTATACGTTTGAAGGCGTGTTATTCAAGTACTCAACGATAACTCGTAACACAATTATAATGTCGTTGTAACAAAATCGTAACAGCTCGATACGTTTTGCTTTATGAACCCGATATCGGCGGCCTTTCGACTTACCGGAGCCGCCAGCTCGAGCTTGTACCGTGTTGAGGCATTACGACCGGGCTACCGCTATAAAAGCCCTTGAAAACCGGCCACCTCACCCTTAACTGGCCACCGCGTTCCAGTGCCAGGGATAGCGCCTCAACAGGGGCATACCTCCCAGGATCTCGTCCAGGTATATGGCCAGTCTCTCCAGGGGGAAAAGGCGTATGTTCCTCCCCAGCAGATTCGAGGATTCCGTGGATAGGAAGAAGATGGCCGCGGACAGATATCCGGCTGGCTTCAGTTCCCAGCGGTCGAAACCGGCTTCCCCGAATAGATCGTCGAGTTGCCCGCGCGAAAATCCCTCCATCAACTGGTCCGCCTCCGAGACCATCTCCGTGCTGTCCACGTCCTTGCCGGTCAGGCGCTTTATCAGTCCGAGCAGCGATTTCCCCAGGGGATAGATGGTGTAGTTCTGCCAGCTGTTCGGCTCCGTGCCCAGTGCGAAGATACCACCTCGCTTGAGTACGCGGCGGATCTCCCGCAGGGCCGCCGGAGGGTCCGGCAGGTGGTGCAGGGAGGCTGCCATGAAGGCGCCGTCGAAGGTGTCGGAGGCGAAGGGCAGCCTCTCGGCGTCCGCCAGCAAATGTGCTGATTCCCGGCCGAAGCCGCTGTTTTGGTGCAGCTTCTGAGCTTCCTCGAGCTGCCCTGGCGCTATATCCGTCTCCACCAGACGGTAGTCGTCATGCAGAAGCTCGAGTCCGTCGTGGCCCAGGCCGCAGCCCGTCTCCAGTATGAGGGAGCGAGGCGGAAGACGTCGGAGATCATTGAGGAAAGAGCTGTGGTAGTGGCGATAGAAAGGACTGCCGCACCAAGTTCGATGCATGCTCAGGTAGTAATCCGTTTTTTCCGTGTAATGGCATCGCTCCAAGAGCTTGAGCTCGGAGGCGTCTGCCGGCAGGAGGTCCCATAATTGCTCATATTTCCCGTAGCGGGCACCACAGCTGGAGCATACGAGCCGGGAATCGGATAGTTCGAGGAAGCCCTTGCAGGAGGGACATCGCAGGATCTCATCCAGCCATTCCGTCATTCCGTATCCTTTGAGAGTTGCTTGGCCTTATCCCACCAGTGCCAGAGGCCGAACCAGTTGAGATACTGGTCGGGCGCCTCCCTGATTTTACGCTCGCCCGCCTTTATGACCTCCCGCATGATGATGCCTATGTCTTTTTTGCGATCGCCGGTAAGATCGTAGGTGAGGGGTTTATAGAATTTCAGGGTATACATGAGCGGTTTGGCTCTACGCAGTAGAACGGCGGGCACTATGGGAGCGCCCGTGTCGACGGCGAAGTGAGCGATGCCGCTGGCCAGGGCCGCCGGTTTCCCCATGAACTCGACCACATAGTTACCCTCCACATCAAAACCTATGCCGATACGCTTTCCTTGGTTCAGATGCTGGCGAACCTGTTTAATGGTGTCCTTGAAGAAACCCGGTGGATCGGGGCCGCAGTCAAGGGACCACAGTAGCAGTCCCATGGCCATGGTATAACGTGGTACCGGTGTATCCAGTGGACTAAAGGTGATAAAAGGACATGGTCTGTCGAGCCTGGCCATAATAGGGGGGAAGAGCCCGAAGTTGCCCACGTGGGACAGAAGCATCAAGATACCCCTTCCATCGGATTCCGACTCGGCCTGATCGAGGAATTCCATGCCCTCTATTTGCAGGTTTTTCATGCATCTGTCCTCGTATTTCTTGAAGAGGAAAAGCTCGATAATAGGCCTGAAAAAGCTACAACAGGCCTCCCTGCCTATAAGAGCTATTTCGTGCTGATCGCTGATCTCGGGTAAGGATTCGGATATCTTGGCAAGCAGGCGCTGGTGCATAAACGGCCGGCCGTAATAGAGCAGGTAACCGAAAGCGTTGGCTAACAAGTACATGGCGGAAGCCGGCAGGATACGAGCCATCAACCTCGTCAGGTGGAAGATAAACAGGAAAGCGTAATCCGCTATGGTAAAAAGCAGTTTCGAGCGGTCTTTGTTATCGTTCTCCAAGTCTCAATCCTCCACGATCGAGCGTCGAAACGGGCGGCGTTCAGTTACCGCTTATCCCGTACTTCCCGCCGGTCCTCGTCGCAAGAATTGTCCTCCGAAAAGAAGTTTGCGTGCCGAATCCGGATTCTCCAACTTAAGTTGCTTCCGCTTTCATGTCTGTAATGTAAAACGATTTAGTCAACCTTACATGATCTTTGGAATCTTGGGTAGAGCCCCTTAGATATGGCTTCGGCCGCGCCCCGCCTGTCTATTGAATCGCTTGGAGCATATTCTGCAGCTCCTCGGTGGCGGGGGCGAGGGTCTTGATGATGTCGCTGAGATCCTGAATGATAACGGCTGCCTCTTGCAGAAGAGCATTGGCCTGTTCGAAATAACCTGGATTCGCGGTGGATATCCCTTGCAGGTAGAGGTCAATGGCTGTTATCGCTTTGTCCATGGCCGAGAGAGCCTGTTGCTTGTAATTCTCCACCTCGGGTATGGCGGGAGTCGCCGCTATCTGGTTGCGCCAGTACTGGAGCGATGACTTGAAATCCTCGAGCATATTTGCCATATCCAGACCGGTGATAATATCCTGCCCCATTATACCCAGGTTGTTCTGGGCCGTTTCCAGGTCCTTGAGATACTGGGTGGGAACGGCCGTCGATATGGACTCCAAGCCTTGCGACTCCTCGACCTGTCCCCGTTCGGCCAGCTCTTCATCTTGCAGTAGCTTCAGCTGCTCTTCGTGTTCCGGGCTGTATTTTACAATATATTCCACGCTGTAATTGGAGGTTTCATTCGAGTTCACCCACATGGTCCTGGTATTGTCCTCCCATATATGGCCGTCGATGGGGTCCCATACCACGGTACCGTCCTTAACCTCTACTTGTTGGGGTGTGGACATGAGGAAAACAACCAGAACACCCACCACGATAGCCGCTATTACGGCCATGGTGGTGATCAACATCTTTGACCTGCGGTTTAATCTTAGATACCAAAGCGATATTCTATTCATTTTTCACCCTTATGTTTGGACCCCGGGATACCGTCCGAAGTTCCCTCCCCGCCTTTTTTGCCTGCCACGGAAGAAACGGTATTGAATAAGAAGCGGCCTTCAACCATGTACCTAGATGTTAGCATGGAGCTTTTCGGCTGGCAATAAAGCCCATTTTGTCCCTTTTGCAGGCCTGATACGCTTATCATTCAAACCTGAGTGGAATCAGGGACATCCCAGGGCCGAGGAGCCGCCGCAGCGACCCCCGCAGTCGAAGTACATGGCCCTCTCCACGATCACGGGTACGTTGTTGGTTGAGTAGAGCGAGATGGAGACGTCCCCGGGAGAAGATATATCGTTGACGTAGATGGTAGTGCGGCTTCCGGGCACCAGGGTATAGATGCGGGTGGCGGAGATGCCGGAATTGCCCATGACGGCCAGCCTTATCTCTGCTTCCTCGTATGGGCTGGTGTTCTGGATCAGCAGCCAGGTTTCGAAGTTGCGGCCCGTGTATCCCTCGGCCAAGTTCCACTGCTCGCCGGGATAAGTAGCGCCGTTGGTGCAATGACCGCCGTCCCACCTGTCTCGGTACCTGAAATACATGGCCCGCTCCGCTATGAGCCCATCACCGCCTCCACTGACCTTTATGGCTACCTCGCGGTTCGGTGCCTCGCTGTTTACGTGCACCGTATACCTGCTGCGGGCGCGCACTATGTAGTTGGCTTGGGTTTCACCACCATCGGGGAAGCGGTAGGTCACGGTGGCGGTCCGGTCATCGTCGCCGGGGTTGAACAGCAGCAGCCATTCGTCGAAGCCTGGTCCGGTGTAGCCCTCGGCGAAGAACCAGTTCTCGGAGGGGGTCGGCATCCCCATGGTGCAGTGTCCGCCCCTGCGCCCGTTGGAATCGAAGTACATGGCCCTCTCCGCCACCACGCCATTTTCCGAGTTCACCATGGCCGATACGTCCTTCCCCGGGGCGAGGTCGTTGACGTGAATGGTCAGCCTGGAGGCGGGAAGGAGCCAGTAGTCATATGTACTCTCTCCGCCCTCGCGATCGTAGAGGGTGAGTTGCATGGAGTTGCGGGAAAACCACGGGTTAAGCACCAGTATGTATTCGTCGAAGCCGGGTCCGGTGTAGCCCTCGGCGAAGTACCAGTTGGTGTCGAGCCCCGGGCTTCCCGGGGTGCAGTGCCCACCCCTGCGACCCGCGTAGTCGAAATACATGGAGCGCTCCACCACTATGCCTACCTGGTTAAGGGAGGATATGCAGGAGGAAACCTCGTCGTCCGGGAAGATTGCCTCGAGGTTGAGGCTGAGGCGGCTCTGGCCGGTCAGCGTGTAGTGCTCCTCGATGTAATCGCCGCCGGTGTTGACGAACTCCCCCCTCAGCTCGGCCGTTTCCGAGTTGGGGTTCTGGATAAGAATGTAGGTATCGAAGCCGCCGCCCGTATAGCCCTCGGCCATGTACCATGTGTACTCGCCTCCGGGAGAGGGGGGATTCCAGTCGTCATCACCGGGATCCGGATCCGGGCTGGGCGCGGGCTCGCTGCCGCTCACCGCGGCGTAGGCGTTAACCTTGCCGTGGCCGTATGCGGTGTCGAATCCCGGGCTTCCCAGATCGCTGGCTCCGTTTTCCAGGGCGGCCTCCACCTGGCTTGGGCTGTAATCGGAGTGGGAGGCCAGTACCAGGGAGGCGCAGCCCGCCACCACCGGGGAGGCCATGGAGGTCCCGGTCATCTTTTCATAGCCGCCGGGCGCGGTGGAGAGGATAGAAACACCGGGCGCTGTCAGGTCGAGTTCCTGCCCCTGGTTGGAGAAATAAGCCACGCTGTCGTTGGATTCCAGGGCCCCGACGGCGATAACATGGTCACAGGCCGCCGGGTAGCCGACCTGTGAGCCATCATTGCCCGATGCCGCGACTATGGTAACTCCCTTGTTGTAGGCGTAATTGCAGGCCTCCTCGAGGGTATAGGAATAATCCTGGCTTCCCAGGCTCATATTTATGACCTCTGCCCCGTTGTCCGCGGCGTAGCGGATAGCCGAGGCCACATCGGAGTCGTAGCCCATCCCCTGGGAGTCCAAGACCTTGAGGGGCATGATACGAGCCGACCAGTCCACTCCCGCGACTCCAGTGGAGTTGTTGCTGGCGGCGGCGGCGGTACCGGCTACGTGGGTGCCGTGACCGTGGTCATCCATGGGGTTGGAATTCCGGCCCACGAAGTTGTACCCCTCCACCGTTTTTCCGTCCAGGTCCTGGTGGGTATGATCGACCCCGGTGTCTATCACGGCGATTATCACCTGCTGGGACCCCGTGGTCACGTCCCAGGCCTGTGGAGCGGAGATGGAGGGAAGATGCCACTGGTCGGAGTAATTAGGATCGTTGGGCTGACGCGAGATCTCCACCGTGCCGTCTTCCTCGACGAAGCTGATGAAGGGAAGTGAGCGCAGCAAGTCCTCCAGGCCGGGAAGGTTCTGGACCTTCTCCAGGAGCATCCTGCCCACGTTGGGAAGGATCAGCTCCGTTTCATTCCACTCGGGGAGCGAGGGTAGAAAGCCCTCCACCGCTTGTCGCAGGGAGGCGAGTTGCTCCATGGATGGGGTTGTCTTGAAGCCCACCAGGATACGGGCCTCTTGCGCCGTTGATTCCGACTGTGATGCCGCCGCGGCGGGGAAAGCGAGGAATGTGAGTAGAAGAAGGATAAAAAACAAGGCGGGGATACATAGGACCTTTGAATTATTGCGCCTCATAATCTCGCGATCTCCTTCTTCGCAACCCAAGATTTGCAGGATAGGCCCTTTGTCTCCCACGTTTTTGTAGGTCTCCCCGCAGTTAAATAATCGGAATTCCGGGGAGCTTACTTGATAGATATGGGGGATGGGAAAGTATTCTAATTTCTTCGCGGGGGTTGCAGCCCCCGCGTCCCCCCGGCTTGCGTGTACGTAGTCTCAATAAATCCCTTGGCCTTTGTATACATCTCCGGAATATCTTGCTCGAACATGTTTGCCGGATCTCCTGGAGGTCTTGTGTCCAGCTACGAGATATCTTGCTGCAACCGCATCACTCCCAACCCCTGGGCCTTTGTGTTCTGCTCGCCTTCGCGTGAGTATCCCCGCTCAAAAACCCGGCCTTATACGACGTGGAAGGCTGTGCGAACACAATAGTTCCCAGGGTGGGCGTGGGTGATTTGCATCCCCAAGGAAGTACTGTCCCCTATTAGATAGGGTTCTATTATATTTAAAGCGAGAAGACCCCTCTTATGAGGCCTTGATTCTGGTAGCGCATACAGGTCCGCAAGAGGCCTATAACTTGATTTCAACATGCCCACCGTTTGCGCTATTACAGTCGAAATAGACTGAGCGCTCGACTACTATTCCCCCTCCGGAGATAACCTTTAACATAGATGAGACTTGAAGGTCTTCTCCAGCATTGTCGTTCACACAGATGGTCCTTCTAGACCTGCTTGGTATGGCGATTGTCCTGACAGGGAGTTGGCCTGCTTCTTGTGTGAAATAGCTGATCTCCACCAAGGCATCCTCGGTTCCCAAGTTATACAAACATAACCAGGTCCTGTAGCCTTCGCCAGTATAACCTTCAGCGAAGAAGATATTCGTTGACTTATTGTTTGCAATGTAATCACCTCTGGCACAATTGCCGCCATTGGCCGATAGGCCTTTGTGCTTATAATCGAAATGGATAGACCGCTCCGCGATCACTTCCGAGGCCATATGTATCTTTATCGACACATCTTTGCCCATACCTACTTCATTCGGAACATAAATAGCGGACCTGGACTTCGCAGCCACATCATACGACTTCTGAATGTAGTCGCCACCATCCTCTCCGAAGTAGAATACGGCACTGACTGTCGCGTTCCGATCCCCTGGATATTGAAGGATTATCCATTCCTCGAACCCAGGCCTGGTGGTACCCTCTGCGAAATAGCAGTAATCATCCGAAGAGCACGGAATCCCGGCGGAACAGTGTCCTCCCACACATTACACGCCGATTCTCCCTTTATATGTGAAATACATGGAACGTTCTGCCATGATGGGTTTGGAAGACTCGAGTTTTAGTGAGTTCTGATAGCCATTGCTTAGAAGGTCGTTGATCTTGAAGGTCGCCCTGGATCGTGGCCTGACGCTTACCCCGCTTCTTACAACCTCCCCCTCCTCGATTGTCTGAAATCGAAAGGCTAATTCAGCTGTTTCCTCTCCAGGATTCAGGACGCTTATCCATTCATCGAAACCGGGCCCCGTATAACCCTCGGCAAAGCACCAAAGCGGCGATACATAATCCCCGCCATTTGTAATGTGGTCTCCTGTGCAAATCCCGTTATATGTGAAATAAACCGAGCGTTCGTAGAATATATAATTTGGATCCGAAATCACCATGTCCACTTCCTTGCCTTCCCCAACGGTCCCGTTTACATCTATCGTGGTCCATGATTCGGCTGGGAGTAGATGAGCAATCTCTATGGGATCCCCTTCGCTGAAACAATAGGTGATATCAACCGCTCTATCCGCTCCTGGATTGAATATGATGAGGTATTCTTGAAATCCCGGTCCCGTATGTCCCTCGGAGAAGTACCGCCCCCTCATACACCAGATGATCGTGAACTCCACCTCATTAGATGCAATTCCCTCAACCTCCACCCAAACCGGAAAAGTCCCAACATAACCAAAAAGTCCGTGAGGCACTACAAACTCAATGGTATCGTTTTTCCGATGGACATACTGAACCTGTTCTCTCGGCCCCAATAGTACACTCCCTTGAATCTCTGTCCCGGGAGAAATGTCTCCTAAACCGGAGCCGGTAATCATGACTCTCGATGTCCATCTGGCTGCTAATGGATCGATGCAATCGATATGAGGGATGATGGAAAAGGATAGGTTGTTCGAAGAGGCACCCTCCGTTGTCACCCGGATTTCGGTCTGGCCATATGCCTCTCTAGGAACTATACTTTTTATCTCCATGTCCGACCAGGAAGAATGCTCTATAATTATAACCTCTCCGAAAAATACATGGGAGGAACTACTAACCGGGCCGAATCCCATACCGTATAGGGTCACTTCATCCCCGACATCTCCAGAGATCTTATCCAGAAATCTGATGACCGGTGTTGCGGACGATTCTTCTTCATTAACAGAACAAACATCCATCGCTACCAGAGGCGGCGGTTGGTCAGCTTCAATGTACATGCTTGAAGATATGCCGGCATGGCTCATACATGAAGGTATATAAAAAGCTTGGAAGGCTACGGCCCCCAAAAAGCATAAAGGCGAAAGCTATCAAGGTTCGGCTTGATTTTATACTGACCTTTTCCATGTCCACCCTTGGTTGTATTAAGCGACATTTCCCCATATAAAACTCTTGCTATCATGACTTTGTTCATTATTCAAGTGGCCATCTTCTTCCGGGAAGCGATTCCCTTCATTTCATCGGTTTACCCCTTGGCCATTGGTTGAAAACAGCTCATTAAGACGATACTCGGAGTCGGAAGACCGGATTTCCTCTTTCATAGGGACTCAGCCTTTCTTGCCGATTATGTCAGGTCGGGACGGTTGCCGGCTGACGGATACGGGCAAGAAGCTCGGCGAAAATCTCACCCCGATACCGCCACCTCCGCCATCTGGAAGACCGTCCTTCGGGTATGGCATACGATCCTCGCGCCTGCCTTTATCAGTTTGAGCCGCACGCTTCCGGGAGACCAGCGGGACACCTCACATGAAAGGGAGAGGCGCCGGAGAAAGTCCCCCGGGTTGTAGGCGAGGACGAACAGAGCCAGCCTCACCTGGTTAGAGGAGAACCTAGTGCAGGAGAGCCGGGTCCAGGAAAGGGCGTATTTGCCCTCCTTCATGTATTGTTCACAGTTCCCCCGCTTATCGTAGAACCTCACCACATTCTCCGGCTTCTTCCTGAGATTGGTGACGATGAAAGCGGTGCGGGGAAGGAATTC
>JAXHVT010000026.1:0-16185 GCA_034188985.1 Actinomycetota bacterium
CTCGAGGTGGGTTGCCCTCGAGATCGAGCTGGCGAAGCTGCGGCGCGGCGGGTCGAAGAAGGGCTGATTCCCGAACGGGAAAATGCTATTCCGAGCGTGATTTAGGGTGGGGAATGTGGGTCGAATCCCACCCTCTCCGCCAGATTTCAACCTTCGCCACGGTGGTGGTCTTTGGATCACATCTTATTTTTCTAATTACTAACCATATTATGGAAGAGTATTAATAATAAAGATGTAGACCCCTGGATTTTACTTTCGGCCTGTTGCCGGGGCTGAAGAGTGGTCTGAATTAATTCGGAGAAATCATCGTCGAGATGTGCGGAATGAGAGCCATATTTGCCAGAACGAGGCTTATTTACGGTATAGAAGCACAGTGTTCATCATAGCGATACGTCAGGCGGTGCGACAAGAAAGCTCTTGACGCGCATTAATACTAGATGATATGTTCCCTATATGGGAACACTTATATGGGTAACCGCAAAAGAGCGGAATGAAAATAATAAATAAAAAAGCGATTGATGACTTTAAGCGTATCCATGCAGATTCTGTTGCATCAATCAACGCTTGGGTCAACGAGGCCACAAAAGCTCAGTGGAAAAACCCCATGGAGCTAAAGGCTAGGTTTCCGAAGGCTGACACGCCGGGCGGTGGAAATACGATATTTAATATCGCAAACAATAAATATCGCCTATGGTGCCAGATAGCATATAAGACAGGAGTAGTTTTTGTAAAAAGGATAGGTACACACAAAGAATACGATAAATGGGACATAACGGGGTAAATATTATGAATATCAAACCGATTAGAAACGAAAATGACTACGAAGAGGCGCTACGTGCGCTTGAACTTCTAGTTACTTCCGACCCAGACCCCGATTCTGCGGATGGTGACAAACTAAGTGTACTTTCTACTCTCATTGAGAGTTATGAAAACGAACAATATCCATCTACGCTACCCAGCCCTATTGATGCAATTAAATTCCGCATGGAACAAGCAGACCTCTCTCCTATAGACCTAGTCCCATTTATAGGTAGTCGAAGCAAAGTCTCTGAGGTACTATCCGGCAAACGCCCTCTCAGCCTTGAGATGATTCGCGCCCTCGAAGCTGGATTGGGTATACCCGCAGATGTATTAATTAAAAAACCTGATGCTGGTGGCAAATTCCAAACATGGAGTGATGCTCTGGTAAAAGCGATGGATAAGCTTGGCTACTTTGGCAAAGCATCATACGATGGCAAGAACAAAGATTCTCTACTAACAGCGTTCTTTGGTGGCACCACCGATATCACACCGCAGTTAGCTTGGAGGAAGACAGATCAAAGAATATCCCCGAGGACCGACGAGCACGCCTTGACTGCTTGGGCTACATACGTAAAGCAAAAAGCCACGACAGTCAATTCAAAAGATTATAAAGATGGCACCGTAAATCCTGAGTTCTTGCGAGAAGTGCTGAAACTTAGCGTTTACAATGACGGCCCCCTACGTGCCCAAAAAATGCTAAAGGATAATGGTATTGTCTTAGTGGTTACGCCACATCTGCCAAAAACACGAGTTGATGGCGTCACGATATTAAGTGATAAAAAGAAACCCATTATAGGTATGTCTCTACGTTTTGATCGAGTAGATAACTTCTGGTTCACATTATTACACGAGTTGGCTCACATATCGTTGCATCTCGACCAAGGCTCTATATTCTTTGATGAACTTGAAGATGGTCTAGGAATAGATGTAAATGATAGCGAGAAAGAGGCAGATGACATGGCACAAGAAGCAGTAATCCCTTCTGCAAAATGGGAAATAAGCCCTGCAAAAATCATACCGTCTCCAATGGCTGCTCAAAGCCTTGCTAACGAGCTTGGGATCCATGTAGCAGTAGTGGCAGGCTACATTCGCCACAAACACCAGAATTATTTCTACCTAAAGAAAATAGTAAATGATACAAACAATCGTGTTCGACATTTATTTAACGGGTAGTTTGCGCAAGAGGTAAATATGGTCACAATAAAAAACTACATACCAGTTCTACGGTGGAAAAAGGCAGAGCGAGATGCACTAGCAACTCTCGATGTGAGAATACGAGAGAATATAACTCCACTGTTCGAGCTCATAATGCCTGCACCAAAGCGAGATAAAGATGACTATAACAAAATTTTGAGTGACTCCAAGGCTGTTTTTAAAAACAATCTACCAAGTACTGTAGGAGAGCTAAATAAGTGCTGCCCGATAGATAGTAGCGCATTTGTTGATGTTCATCTTATTGATGGCGAACTTCGTGCGACCACGCTAAAGCAGATTCTGGACGATTCATTGACCTCCGCTCAGGTAACGCTTGTACCTGTTACTCACATCATTCCAGTTGTTAGTACAGATGCTGACATGTCAACGCGTAAAGTAGCTGTTGACTATGCGTCTAGTAGTGATAACGGCTTGTGTGTTCGCATAGACCGTTATAACCTTGATGATGAGGATCTAAATAAAGTAATCAGTGATTTTGTTGGGAAAAATAAGCTAGACATTTCAAAGACTGACCTTTTTATCGACCTGGGTGTTATTAGTGAATCTGATGATGCTAAGAATGTGTCCGCTCAACTTGCAAGACTACCATCACTGAATGACTGGAGGACAGTTATATTGTCTGGTGGGGCGTTTCCTAAAGACTTATCTGAATTCGAAAAACACTCTCATAACCAGGTTGTTAGATATGACTGGCGACTTTGGAACGCGTTACGTATTACCAGCCAACCAAGAATGCCTCTCTATTCAGACTACGCTATACAACACCCTATATTCTATGGCCAGATTCCTAGAGCTAATACGAGTGCCAGTGTGCGTTACGCTGATGATCAGCAATGGGAGATTAGTCGTGGCGAAGGACTGCGTAATGAAAATGGTGCTGGACATCAGCAATACCCAGCGTTAGCTCAATTAATCATAGAGCAGAATTATTTCAAGGGAGCTGACTATAGTGCTGGTGATAAATATATAGCAGAAAGAGCTGCTGATAGCACAAAGCCAGGTAATCCAACTACTTGGCTAAAAGCTGGGCTGAATCACCATCTAACCCTTACGGTGAGGCAACTCTCCACAATGGACGAGAACATAAATACTGACGGACAATAGTTGATAGCTCATTCTCATCGAGAATGGCAGTTAATCGCTCGTAAATCACAGCTTTGGGCTTAGAGCGTACACCGACATCTTGTTTCCTGTCCTCTAGTATACGGAGTGCTTCTTCTCGCCACAGCAAACGTGCTATAGCATCTTTATCCTTGCTAGTATTAGATATGGGATCGCGGATAACACTGAAGACTATAGCACCCTTGTTATTTGTCTTTGCTATAGTAACACCCCACCAATCAGGAATAATTTCCAGAGCTTCATAAATATGAGTAAAGCCAACTACTAAAGTAACTTTATCGAATATTGCATTGTATGCACGAATCTGGTCAGGTAGACGCTGTAAGGTGTCACGGTCGCTCTTAATCTCGTAGCAGTCCATGATGCCATTAATGACTGCGACATCAGCTCGTACCGAACCATGGTTAATACCTAATTCCTCAATAATCCTATTCTCAGAGTCATCTTTGTAGGCAACCTTTAAATCACGAACTAATGCTCGGCGTATTTCATGATCTTTTGTATCGAATTGTGGTGTTTCTGTTTTATGGTCACGCATATTGCAAACCAAATAATGCTTCTGCTCATTTCTCATATATCTAATATACCACAAGGCATCGTATCCTCCTGTTTCAGGGACCTCATGATATTTCCCCGACAATTATTTCTCAATTACACAATTATTCCCGCATTCCGGTTTTTATGTATTGAAGGAATTGTGACACATTTGTGTCAACGATACGAGCACATATGAATAGAAAGACTGATAAACATGCAGGTAAGGTAAGTGTAGATTTACCAGGAAATACCTGATATAGCACACCTAGGTCTCGAAAGGCGTCGTGCTTTGAAAGGGACCTGGTGAAAAGGTATCCCGACCTCTCCGCTGATCTGCATCACGGATCGCCCTATCCCGGGCGCTTCCATCCGATCGGAGGCAAAGGCGATATATGAGCTAGTGGTCGTAGAGCCCACCCACCACGTCGTGGCCGCCGGTCCATACGCCGTTGTAGTTGAAGTACATGGGGCGTTCGGCCACGATGCCAGGGCCGGATGTGACCTCTATCATCGAGGAGACCTGCAGGTTCTCGCCCGCGTTATCATTCACGTATACGTTCATGCGGGAGCGGGCGGGCACGTCCACGGCCCTGGGGGTCAGGGCTCCCTCCTCCTCGGTGTAGTAGGTGATCTTCACCCCGGCCTCGCTGTCACCGGGGTTGTACAGGCAGAGCCATTCCTGGAAGCCCTCCCCTGTATAGCCCTCGGCGAAGAACCACCCGTCTGCGGAAGCGGCGGAGCCGATGACGCAGTGGCCCCCGGTCCAACCCGAGGCCCCGTTGGCGGTGTAGTTGAAGTACATGGGGCGTTCGGCCAGGAAGGGATCGGCGCTGGAGAGGTAGGCGGAGACGTCCTTCCCTTCCCCCACCTCCGCGGGCACGAAGACGGTGTATCGCCGGCCGGGCTCCACGGTGTAGGAGCGCGTGACCTCGTCGCCCTGACCGGAGGCGGGGTGGTAGACGGCGTCCACGGTGATGGGTGCGGCGTTGGGGTTCTGGATGGTGAGCCACTCCTCGAATCCTTCCCGCGTGGTGCCCTCCGCGAAGTAATATTCCGTGGCCAGGGACGAGGCGCCGATGACGCAGTGGCCCCCGGTCCATCCCCAGTCCCCGGTACCGCCGTAGTCGAAGTACATGGGACGCTCGGCAACCACCGGTTGGCTCGACTCCAGGGTGAGGGAGGTCTGGTAGACCCCTCCCAGCAGATCGTTGGCCTTGAATGATCTGCGGGAGTTGGCGGGTACATCGAGGCCGGTCACCGTCTTCTCCCCCTCCTCCTGGGTCAGGAAGTGAAAGGTCAGCTCGGCCATCGTATCCCCGGGATTGAGCACGCAGACCCACTCGTCGAAGCCGTAGCCGGTGCAGCCTTCGGCGAAATACCAGGTGTCCGCGGGGGACGTGGCTCCCACCACCGTGGAGCCCCCCGTCCAGGACGATCCTCCCCCGGTGTAGTCGAAATACATGGGACGCTCGGCCGCGAAGGGCGAGTCCGCCTCGCACTTCAGCGACACCTCCCTGCCCTCCCCCACTACGCCGTTCACGTTCACCGTGAAGCGCGAGAGGGCGGGCACCTCATATCTCTCCACCTTGGGGTCGCTTCCGTCCGAGAAGAGATAGGTCACGGTGACCTGCAGGGGAGCGTCCGAGGGCTGGGCCAGGCAGAGGTATTCCTGGAAGCCGCCCCCGGTATAGCCCTCGGCGAAGTAGAGGGTCTGTTCGTCGATGGCGAAGGTCACCACCACGTCGTGGGCCTCCTGCACGTTGGAGATGACGTAGGGATTGGCGACGGTGGCCGGATTCCCGTTGTCGGTGATGGTGTCGATGTGGTAACCGGCGTCGGGGTGGATGTCGATGGTGGCGCCGGAGCCGTAGTCCACCGTCTGGGACGCCGGGTCCACGCCGCCGTGTCCCCCGCTCACCGAGGCGTCCACGTCGAAGGTGTCGATGGCGAAGGTCACCACCACGTCGTGGGCCTCCTGCACGTTGGAGATGACGTAGGGATTGGCGACGGTGGCCGGAGTCCCGTTGTCGGTTATGGAATCGATATGGTAGCCGGCGTCGGGGTGGATGTCGATGGTGCCGTCGTTCCCCTGCAGGACCACCTGGGACGGCGGGTCCACCGTGCCGTGTCCCCCGCTCACCGAGGCGTTTATGTTGTAGCCCGCCCTGATCCCGGCGTTCTCGCAGAACTCGCTGGTGTTGCCCTCGCCGGAGGGATCCCCCGCAGGGCTGATGGCGATGGCGGAGATGACGTCTCCTTCCGCCAGGCCGGTGAGGACGATGCTGAAGTCCCCGTCCCCGTCGGCGGCGGTGCTGTCCAGGAAGGTCTGTCCCTGGCCGTGGCCGCTGGGGTCGGGGGTCGGGCCGGTATTGTACAACTCCACGATGGCATTGGGGGGAGCCGTACCCGTTACCGTGGCGCTCCCTCCCACGGCCGTGAACTGGCTCGCGGAGAAGACGGGGAAGTTGTACCCCCGGTTGGGTTTGTCGTGGTTGTCGTTATTGCCGTCGTTGGGGGTCACCCCGTCGCCCAGCAGGTCTATGGCCAGGCCTCCGTTGCCGTAGATGGAGTTCTCGCTTATCCTGTCGCAGTACGAGTACTTGTCCCACACCACCACGCCGATGCCGACGTTGTCCTCGATGCGGTTATAGCTCACCTCGCAGTCCTTGCTGTCCTTGATGCTCACGCCCTCCTTGCCGTTGTCGGCGATGAGGTTGCCGGCGGCGGCGGAGCCCCCCACGATGGTGTCGTTGGAACCGTTCATCAGGTGCACGCCGTCGCCGGAGTTGCCCAGGGGCGCCGTGCCGGAGGCGTCGGTCCCGATGTAGTTGCCCTCGACCTGGACGCCGGTGCTGCAGCAGAGATGGATCCCGGTACGGTTGCCGGAGATGACGTTTCCCTGTCCGGCCGCGCCGCCCCCGATGACCACGCCGCTGACGTCGCTGCCCACGTTGATGCCGCAATAGAAGTTGGCCAGCGGCGAGGTGCCCGCGGCGTCGGTGCCGATGTAGTTGCCCTCCAGGGTGACGTTGGTCGCGTGGTCCATGTCGACGCCGTGTTCTCCGTTGCCGGAGATGACGTTGCCCTCGCCCGCGCCGGAGCCGCCGACGGCCACGTCCTCGGCGGAGTTCCAGATCCTTATACCCGCGTACCCGTTCTGCAGGCCCGTGTCCCCCGCGGCGTCGGTGCCGATGTAATTGCCCAGCACGCTCACGTGCGTGGAGTCCTGGATGTCCACCCCGTAGATGTCGTTTCCGGAGATGACGTTTCTCTCGTCCGCCGTGGCCCCGCCCACGGTGGCGTGGCTGGAGCCGCTGTTGATGCACACGCCGCTCCACCCGTTGGGGAAGGCGGCGGTGCCGGCCGCGTTCGTGCCCAGGAGGTTGCCCTTGATGACGGTGCCCGAAACGCCGTCGACGTTGATGCCCTGCTTGTGATTGGAGGATATGACGTTGCCCGCGCCGGCGGTGGTCCCCCCGACGGTGACGCCGTAGCCGGCGACGTTCACGCCGTGCCCGCCGTTGGGAAGCTCCGCGCTCCCGGTGGCGTCGACGCCGATGTGGTTCCCGGCGATGTTGCAGCCCGAGGATATGGTCTGGGCCTGGATACCGTCTCCCCGGTTGGCGGAGATGACGTTGCCCGCGCCCGCCGCATCGCCGCCCACCACGTTGCCGTCGCCGTAGGCGTCCACACCGTCGCCGCCGTTGGACATGATAGCGGTGCCGCTGACGTCGGTGCCGATGTAGTTGCCCTGGATGGTGCAGTTGTTGGCGAGGACTATGGACACGCCGGCGCCGGTGTTCGCGGAGATGATGTTCCTGTTCCCGGGGTCCGTACCCCCCACGACGGTACCGCTGGATGACTCCTGCTCGATGATCACGCCGCAGTCCGTGTTGCCGTGGGCGACGGTGCCGCCGGCGTCGGTGCCGATGTAGTTGCCCTCTATGGTGACGCCGCCGGTGCCGAGGACGTAGATGCCGTCGCGGTTCCAGCTGTGGATGGCGAGGCCGCTCACCGTGCTGCCCTCCGTGTCGTACCAGAAGTAGAGGCCGCCCACGCTGGCTCCCGCGGAGGAGCCGTCCAGCTCGATGAGGATGGTCGCGGGTGTGGTGGCGGTGGCCCTCGCCGAGCCGGGCTGGGAATAGCCGTCCACGGTCACCTCGTCGGTGAAGGCGGGGAGAAAGGAGGTGGGCTGGATGACGTGGGGTCCCGAGCCCGGGATATCGAACTCTATGGTGTCCGCGCCGGGGTTGGCGTTGGCGTCATCGATGGCCTGCCGCAGGCTGCCCGCGCCGGAATTATTGGTGTTGATGACGGTATAGGTCGCCGCACGGGCTGTGTCCAGGGATATCACGAACATGGACGCGACGGCCGCCGCCACGAAGATCACGATGAGCACTGCCCGGAAAAGGAGGCGGTTCTTCTTACGGAGGGAGGGTTTGCACGATTGCTTGCCACGCGATACATCATCCATCATATTGCATCCATCTCCTTGATCGCTGTCTATTGGGCTATTTCATTATCAGGCAAAGGTACCGAGCCTTCAACCCGCCTTTCCCGCCTGAAACTTGGGGGGTCAAACTTGGGGGGTCACATCTTTGATCTTGAATCTCCAACCAGTTATTGCCAATAAATATGGCATGCAATACACATTGTGCACCCTTGATCAGTTGAGCTCGCAGACTTCGTTAAATAAACATCCATATATTGGCTAATAATTCAAGATTAAAGATGTGACCCCCAGTAGGTAGTGACCCCCAGTAGTGACCCCCATTAGGTCTTACGCTTTTTGGGGAACAGAAAACGCTAATATGCAGGCATTTTATGATCAAAGGAGGGGGTTATCTCTTAAACTCCTGTAAGAGCCTCTCGGTGGTCTGCCGGGCGTTTGTTTTCCGACATTGTGTCAGTGTGACCGCCAAATTCTTAGCCATCACTTTCTATCGTTCCAGGCGATTTTATGTTCTAGAAAAGCAACTCAACATGGCATACCCTGTCGCCGGTTTTTTTGAAGTCCAGCCCGGTTTTTGCCACTAGGCGATTGACCGGCATATTCTGTGCAAGATAATCTGCGTGTTAAAAACCGTGAAGACCCTCCCTTTTCGCTATCAGAGCAAGATGATTCAGCGTCTCCGTCCTTATAACCTTTCCCTGACGCTCAGTAGGGGTGCAGGTCGCAGCCCAGGGACATGGTGGCCGTCCCTATGCCCAGGCTGTAGCGTGAGAGCCGATCCCATGGCCTTAGGGATATGAGGGGGAGGATCCACAGGAAATACCAGGGCATGTAGTAGCTGGTGGTCACCAGGTAGACCAGGGTCACCAGGAAAAAGCAGTTGGGCAGGCCTTCCCAGGAATAGGTGCGGCGGGGTATGAACCATAAAGCGGCGAGAAAGGTGGGCAATAATACCAATTTGACCATGACGTTTCCCAGGGTCTCGGCCAACTCCGCGGATAATCGCAGGATATACTGCAGCACCCAGGAGACCGTATAGGAAAGCGCCCCACCCACGCTGGAATAATTATTCAGTTGCAGGTTGCGCAGGGTGGAACTGAAGGTCCTGAACCCCTCCCAGAAGGGCAGGAAGAACAGGAAAAAGATCAGGGCGAACACCGCCGTATAGAGAACCAGGTCGCGCAGCCGATCCAGGTTGCGCGTTTTCCTGGATAAGAGATAGACAACCAGGGCCACCACCAGTATGAAGGTGATATACTTCACCATCACCGACAGGCAAAGGACGATATAGCCAGGCCACTTCATTCCCCTGACCAGGAAAAACAGTGCCAGCAGCACCAGGGTCATCATCATGAGGTCGTTGTGCCCGCCGCCCACCCCGATGATCAGAGCCAGGGGGTTCCAGGCATAGATGATGGTGCCGAAGCGCTGTCTTCCCGGGGCTGAATAGCCCAGTATGCTCCAGACCAGCAGCGTGTTCAGAATATGAAAGACGGCCACGGAGCCCTTGAAGACCAGGATGTTGGCGGTGATACCTTGTCCCGCCGCCAGGTTGAGAAAGACGGAGAAATAGGTGTGCAGGGGCCCGTAGACGATGGCGGTATTCTTCCAGTTCAGGCTGACGAAGGCCATCAACTGATCGGAGGTGAAGCGCTGCGGGGTGACGATATAGGGATTGCAGTGATAGCGGGCGGCGATCTTGGCGTAGAAGATATTGGAGAAAACGTCCTTGCTGACCAGGGGAGGGATTATCACCAGCAGCAGGCATAACGGGACGGCTATGCATAGGATCGAGAAGAGGCCCTTGTCCTCTCGCCGGCGGAAGATAAAGACCGCCCAGGCGTAGGCGATCACCATGAAGATCAAGAGGAGCATGAAGTATATCTGGAGCTGGAAGTTAGTGGCCCGGTTTACCCCGGTTATATCCAGAAGGCTCTGCAGGTAGGAGTTGCTTTGAACGGCGCCGTGCATGGGAGAGAGCTTTCCCACCGTCCCATCGGGCGCAAGGGAGAGCAGGGCCAGGACGGCGTAGAGGAAAAAGGTGAAACACAGCATTCCTGTATAGCTGAATTCGGAGGAGAGGCGCTCTTTCCAGCTCTGGTTGGAGTTGGGTCTGGACTTGGTCAAAACCACGGCGGCTCCAGCCCCGTTCAATAACCGGCGCCGCCCGCCATGAGCACGGCCTCGGGGAGGGCATAGCTGCGCACGACACCGTCGCTCGAGGTGGTGTACAAGTAGCTCCCCTCCAGAAGCGGACGCGAGCTCAAATCGTGGGGCGTGATCAGCAAACCGAATTGCTCACCGGTGGCGGAGTCCAGGAGAGAAATCCTGCCCTGCGAGCCGAATGCATAGACCGTTCCATCTTCGGGGCGGGAGGCGCATGACAGGAAATCGTCCATCTCGAAGCTCCACCTGGCCTCCCCGCTGTCCAGCATGATAGCGTCGAGGGTGTTTCGCAGCGAGCACGCGTATATATCGTCTCCTCCATCGTACGGTGCGAGCCACACGAAACTGGCCAGACGGCTCGACCATTCCGTCATGCCGCTGGCTTTATCCAGGGCGTGAACCCAGCCGTTGATGGACGTGAAGAGAACCTTGTCCTCCATCACCCGGGGCGAGGACAACACGATATTGGACGCCGGATACGTCCAGAGCTCCTGGCCGGTATATTTGTCCAGGGCGCAGACATAGCGGCGGTATCCGCCGATATAAACGCCGCCTTCCCCCACCGCCGGCGCGGAAGGGGTCCAGCTGGTGGTGTCGTGGAACCACAACAGCTTCCCGGTTCGCGCGTCCAACGCATACAGGCGGTGCATCAGGTTGTATATGGAGTCGTTGTCCGCGCAGAAAAAGACCATGTCGTCGTCGGCCACCGGCGAGGCCAGTATCTCCCCCTGGGAGGTGAAATACCAGAGAAGCGCCCCGCTTCCCGCGTCCAGGGCGTAGAGAACATGGTTGGTGGCTCCGACATATACCACCCCCCGCTCGACCGCCGGGGATGCCGATACCCATACCCCCAGGTCGAGAACCCATTGTATCTGCCCCGTCGAGGCGTTCACGGCCATTACCTGCCCTAGGGTGGAGGTCAGGAACAGGGAGCCCTTCTCGGCGGCTATGAATACCTCCCCCTGCACCGGCAGCTCCCAGGCCGGGTTGACCTGGCGGACGCTTACCTCCTCGACCTCCTCCAGGAGGTCGTGGAAGAGGTCGGAGATGGAGTAGGTGTCGCGCCTGCTTGACGCGTCATCCGGTAGGCCGGCGGCCTCCCCTCTTCCCTGCTGAGAGCCGTCGGCGACCTGGAAGATGAAGAAAACAGTGATGGCGGCTAAAAAGCAGCAGAGAAAAACCTTCAACACCCTGGCGTTGCCGCCGACGTTTGCTCTCATGGCCTACCTCCTCGCCTTGCCATGCCGATAGGGTCGGGAGTTCCTCGCGGGTAGCCGAGGAATTATTCCCCCACCTCATCTTCCCATATTAGATTAACAAGGCGCGTCATGGTTCCTTTCCTCAATAGGAATTTTCCCCTCAAGGCCTCACTCCAAAACTCGACACTCCGGGAGAGATAAAGGCCCTTCAACTCGTCGGGCAGCTTTGCTGCGGCGTTATATTCCTCCGGGGTAAGGATGGTTTTCGAGGGCGCGACGGTACCCCTCGACATCGTCGCGGACATGACGGAGACCGCTTCCGCCTCCGGGCTTTCCGCCCGCAGTCCCCGGCCCCGCCAGACAGCCGTAAAGTAGGTCAGCCAGAGGGAGATCAGGGTGCCCGCCAGGGGTCCCGCCAGGAGCTTCCACCTCACATCGAAGGCAAACGTAATCACCGTTCCCACCGCCACGCACAGGAGCAGCAACGGCCACCATAACTTCAGAAGATCCCTGAACTCACTCCCCTTCCATGGTTTATCCGCGACCACCCTTTCCAGTATGTCCTGAGGAGGATTGGAGGCAAGGGCATCTCCCACCAGGCCGAGATCGATGTCGGGCACGACCGGATCCACCGCAACTATCCTGCGCGGGTTGAAATCGCTATCCACCTTATCGCTCATCCGCAGCAGCAGGTTCGAGCCCCAGCCGAGTCCCATGAAAGTCTCCCCCTCCAGGTCGTATTCCTCGAGCAGGTCCAGGCCGCGCAACGTCTCCAAGATCACCTCCCCGCCGCTGTCTCCGGGGTCGGGTCCCGGCAGGGACGCCGATGCGGGCTGCAGGCAGATCATGCCCCTCCCCGCCGGCATGGCTGCGGCCATGATGCGGGGTATACGGCTACCTCCCCTGCCGGACTCGGCTATGAGGACGAGGTTCGTTCCCCTCTCACCCCAGGACGGGGATACCAGGATCCTCTCTCCCGCCACGATGATTTCGGTCAATACCTCCGCTCCGGCCGGCTTCGAGATACGGCGTTTGAGCAAAACCCTCCTCAGCGACTCGGAGGCCCAGGCCAGCAGAAGCGTGGCCGCGGCCCCGGCCAGAATGCCCGCCCCTAGGCAGAACAGGCTCATGAAGCCCTCGATATTGCGCACGTTCCTGTGCAGGGGGTCGCCGAAATAATAGGCATAGGCGAAGATTATAAGGCCGGCTCCCATGGCGTTATTGACGTTTTCGCGCACCCTGCCCCCGTAGATGCTGAGGCCGTTCCATCCCCTTCTCCCAACCATGATCTGGATAATCCCGAAGGAGGCGATAAGGCAGAAGAGAAAGGTCTCCAGTATATCCTCATGGAAAGTCTCCATATCTTACTCCCTCAGACTCAGGGCCGATCGCAGGCGGCTTTCCAGGTTGTTGATTATCTCCACCAGCGGCCGGCTGAGGAAGTCCAGGCGATGGACGAGGTAAGCGCTGGCGACGGCAAGCAGTATACCCGCCAGGACGTCTCCCGGGTAATGCACCCCGCAGTATATGCGGGCGAAAGACATGAGCACCGCGGGAGGTAGAAACCACAGCCCGAACCGTCGGTCGGAGAGGAAAACGGAGAAGAAAAAGGTAAAGGTGACAGTGGCGGGATTGCTGGGAAAAGACCAATCGGTGGGACGGTAGAACAGCAGGTTGACCTCGTGGTCCACGAAGGGTCTGGGGCGATGCACGAAGGACACTATCAACTGCATCACGACCGTGGAGACGGCTATTGCTATCAGGAGACGTACTACTGCGGACAGGTTGTCGCGGTCCTTGACACGGTTCCTGCCGTGCAGCGCCAGGATAATGACCATGAAACCCAGCGTAAAGGGGATGAGATGGTCGTTACAGAACGTCTTCATGACGGCGTCGGCGAGCTGGTTTCTACCCGTAAGGCCGTTTATCCCGGTGAAAACGGTGTAATCCAGGTTCAAGATCCACGTAAACATACCACCCTCCGGCCGGGTTTCCATGACCCTTTCTCAGGCTGGGGTAATTATACACGCGCTATTTGGAAGGAAAAAGCTTCTCTTACTCAGAAGATATCAGGATATAGGAACCACTGAGGCTCTGGAAGGGTCATTAATTATGGGGCCTGGATGGAGGTTCCATCGACACGGCCCTTGAAGGCAGGAAGAGAGATTTGCTGGAGCATGGTTATGAGGAAGAGGACGGGCTTGAATATCGCCGTTTTCATGCTCTCGCTGCTGGTGGCTGCGGGCTGTGCCTTCATGCTCCTGGACGTTTGGGGATGGCTGCAGGAAGAGAATATCGCCGCCTCGGAGCTCGTGGTGTTTCCCGGCGTTGAGGAGCCGCCCATGACCTTACCGGCCGAACCCGTAAGCGATGAGCCCTTCAACGTTCTTATCCTGGGGTTGGATCACGGTCTGGACCGACCGGTGCAGGGGTACGAGAGAAGCGACGTGATAATCATCGCGCACATAGACGAGGCCGCAGGTAAGGCGGTCCTCTTGAGCCTCCCGCGCGACAGCTACGTCAGTATTCCCGGTTACCGAAAGAGCAAGATAAACGAGGCATACCAAGCCGGCGGCGTGGATCTCGCGGTGCATACGGTGGAGCAGGTGACGGGCATGCGGATACGTAATTACGTGGTAGTCGATTTCGACGAGTTCATGTGGTTGGTCGATCTATTCGGGGGCGTACCCGTAACCATGGAAGAGCCGCTGAACGATCCCAAGGTGGGCTATATAGGCGCCGGTGGCCAGCAACTGGACGGAGAGCATGCCTTGATGCTCGCCAGGTCCAGGGATTATCCCCAGGGCGACCTGGAGAGGGTCAGGCAGCAGCAGCGGATAATAATACAGGCCTTATACAAGGGCAAGGAGATGGCCTCGTATCCGGGGGCCGCGTGGTTCTTGAGTATAGCCCTAGACCCGCTGGAGACCAACCTGACCCAGGATGAGGTCATAGCCCTCGCCCGTGGGTTCGCCGAGCTGCCGGTCGTGGATGTACAGGGCGGTGTCGCTCCGGGAAAACCGGGGATGGTGGGAGCCGCCAGCGTATATATACTCGACGAGACCGCGCTGCGGGAATTGGTGCGGAATATAGAGCAACTTTGTTTCGTACCGGAGGAATTCCGATAGGGCGGGTGTTCGGGATGAAGGTAAAGCTCGACCTCCACGTACATACCCTCTACTCGTTCGACAGCAGTATTGAGCCCGAGGGGTTGAGGAGGGCGTGCAGGGAGCGGGGTATAGACGGGATGGCGGTTACGGATCACGACTCGCTGCGGGGCGGTCTGGTTTTCGCAGCCGAACTCCCCGACCTGTTGATCATACCTGGATCGGAAATCAGGTCTCGAGAGGGCGAGATAATCGGCTTATTTCTGGAAAAAGACGTGCCGCCGGGGTTGTCAGCGCCCAAGACCATGCGTCTCATACATGAACAGGGAGGACTGGTTATAATACCCCACCCCTTCGACTACGTGAAGGCGAGGAGGATGACCGCCCGGCGCCTCAGGGAGCTTCAAGGGGAGTTGGACGCCGTAGAGGCCGTCAACGGCAAGCCGCGTTACTGGGGAGCTAATAAGCGGGCGGGACATTTCGCGGATACGCTGGGTATCCCGGTAACCGGGGGGAGTGACGCCCACAGCCTGAATCATATCGGCCTGGTCTACACGGAGATGGAGGAATTCTCGCGAGCGTCGGAGTTTCTGATTTCCCTGGACGGCGCGGTTATTCACGGTTCGCGTTACAGCCCGTGGGCCTCCCAATTGGAGAGGTGGAAGGCCAGGACGAGGAGGAACAACTCCGGTTAACGGCGGTGGCGCTTTAGGCGCTTGCGAGCGAATCGAATGGCTGTATACAGTCTGTCTTTGGGAAGCGATTGCATCGCGCAGACCTCGGGCGGTCTTACTCTAGTCGAAGAATCCTTCCGGTGGCTCAAGGTCCGGAGGGGCCGCTTCATTATCGAGCTTTTCCTCCTTTGGGAAGGGTTCCAATCTCTCCTCGAGTCTGGGGAGCTTGATGCCTTCGACTGGCGGCTCGGGCTCTGTAACCAGGGGTATCTCCGGTTCCGGTGGGGGAGGCGCAGGTGCCTCAACCGGAGGTGGTTCCGGCTGATAGAATTCCCGTGGAGCGGTCTCCGGTGCGGAAACCTCGGGTGGAGGTGGCTCGAAGGTGGGTGGTTCAGGAGTGGGCTCGAAGAAGGGCGCCGGCTCCGGCATCGGGGGCGCGGCGGCGGCCGGAGCCTCCTTGGGAGCCTTCTTCGCCGCTTTCCTCTCCTCCTTTAAGCGCTTGGCCTCCTCTTTTTTGAGGCGGGCAAGCTCCTTTTTGCTCAGGGGGGCTTCCGCCGCGGCGGCCGGAGCCTCCATCGGTAGCGGAGCCTCCATCGGGGGCGCGGCGGCGGCCGGAGCCTCCTTGGGAGCCTTCTTCGCCGCTTTCCTCTCCTCCTTTAAGCGCTTGGCCTCCTCTTTTTTGAGGCGGGCAAGCTCCTTTTTGCTCAGGGGGGCTTCCGCCGCGGCGGCCGGAGCCTCCATCGGTAGCGGAGCCTCCATCGGGGGCGCGGCGGCGGCCGGAGCCTCCTTGGGAGCCTTCTTCGCCGCTTTCCTCTCCTCCTTTAAGCGCTTGGCCTCCTCTTTTTTGAGGCGGGCAAGCTCCTTTTTGCTCAGGGGGGCTTCCGCCGCGGCGGCCGGAGCCTCCATCGGTA
>JAXHVT010000026.1:16285-104986 GCA_034188985.1 Actinomycetota bacterium
TTGGCCTCCTCTTTTTTGAGGCGGGCAAGCTCCTTTTTGCTCAGGGGGGCTTCCGCCGCGGCGGCCGGAGCCTCCATCGGTAGCGGAGCCTCCATCGGGGGCGCGGCGGCGGCCGGAGCCTTCTTCGCCGCTTTCCTCTCCTCCTTTAAGCGCTTGGCCTCCTCTTTTTTGAGGCGGGCAAGCTCCTTTTTGCTCAGGGGGGCTTCCGCCGCGGCGGCCGGAGCCTCCATCGGTAGCGGAGCCTCCGAGGGAGGCGTCGCCGAGGGAACCGGAGGAGGTATGATATCCGGCGGTGGCGGGGCCGCAGACGCAGGTGGGGCCTCGGTTGGAGTAGCCAATGGAGGAGGTTCCTGTAAGGTGGGAGCTGCCTCGATCAAGGTCTCACTCGGACCCACTTCATCCTTTTCCCACAACGATTCCTCGGTACCGATACCGTAGGCCGGCTTCACTTCTGGAACGGGAGGCGCATGCTTTTCGGCCTTCTTTCTCTCGCCTTTTCTCAAGGCCTTGGCCTCGGACTTCTGCCTGTCCTTAGCGTGGCGTATGGATGCGCTCCCTAGCCTGGAGGAGATATCTTCGACATGGGCGCCATAGCAGTTCAAACAGAGATGGACCTGGTTGGTCTCCGAGACGCACAGAGGACATATGGGCGTCTCGCATTGCACGCAGGTAGTGATGGCTTCATTGCCCGCGTGAAAAGGACATTCCATTAGCGCCACCTCCAAGCTGACGACTCGAGGCCGATTCCATAATTATTTTCTATGGCCGCAACCCTTTTACCTTTCATATCCCTCGCCTAACTCCCAGTATATACTCATTGTCATTACCGCGTTAATACCGCGTTAATAATTGGAGAACGGCGGCGCTTGTCCCGCCATCTCCGATGTCAAACCTCGATCATTCTTTGTTATCGGCAGCAAATACTGGGTTTTTAAAGAGGTATTGCAACACTGGTATAATGCATTTGTATTCAGGAGGTCTTACTCGGCCTTGAAAAGGAGCCGCGGGCTGTGATCATCAGCAAGGAAGGAAGGAATGTATTCAAGAGATTCTGCCTGATAGCCCTGGGGATCCCGACCACCCTGCTGGTCTTCGTGCTCGCGCTGTATTTCTTCCCCCTGGCTATTGAGAAAGCCCAGGTGTCCACCATGGTGCTGAATGTGGCCGCGGCCTGCCTGGGCCTAATCGGCCTGGGAATCTGGCTGTTTTTCGGGCAATATTTATATGGCAGGTTATGGAAGCTTTACCCCGATGTAACCACTAGGGAAAAGGCCGTCTCCTACGCCATGGGGGTTTTCGGATTTCTGGGGGTGGGGACGAGTATGGTGTCGGTGCTTGGCCTTTTCTATTACCTCTTCTCAGGAGACGTCACCCGCGGCGTGGTATTGATAGGCGTTTCCGTCATCCTGGCCCTGGTGGAGTCGGCCAGGTTCCCCGGCCGGTTTGACAGGGTGGAGAGGATTATAGCGGAGTTGGAGTAATGGGTATACTCAGTAGGTTCGAGAAGAGGCTGGAGAAGATCTTCGAGGGACCTTTTACCAAGGCCTTCAAGGGCGGAGTGCATCCACTGGAGATAGCCCGCCGGCTCATGAGGGAGATAGACTACGGGAAAGCCCTGGGAGTGAAAGAGACCTTGGCGCCGAACCGCTACGATATTCACCTCAGCCTCAGTGATTACGAGAGGTTATCCGGTTATCTGGACTCGCTCACCTCCGAGATGGAGTCCCTGGTCATTACCTATGCCAATGAGAAGGATTACCGGTTGCTCACCCGGCCACGCCTGCGCTTCGAGCCCGATGACGCTTTGGTGGAAGGAGATTTCTCGCTTTTGGCCTCGCTGGAAGATCCCGCGGGGGATCAGCCTCTTACGGAGCGGTTAGGCATGGGGCGCATGTTGCCCGAGGAGGAAAACCGTCTGGGCGTATTGACCATCCTGAAGGGAGACAAGGCGGGCCACAGCTACTATCTGAACGAGGACAGGACCGCTGTCGGTAGATCGGATGAGAACGACGTGGTGTTAGTCGATCCCCGGGCGTCACGTTTTCATGCCGAGATCGAACGCGCCACTCAGGGATACGTGGTACGGGATCTGGGCAGCACCAACGGGACCATGGTCAGAGGGAGACACGTAAAGGAGAGACTTCTTCAGGACGGGGACACCCTGGTTATGGGAGAGACGGAGATGAGGTTTGGCCTCATAACCGATACGCGTGCACGCTGAGCCCGCTTTCGTGGCGGCGGGCCGGAAAAGAGGAGAGGTTACGTTGCCGGAGATAGCCTATATCATCCTCAGGTACGTCTTTCTGATCCTGCTCATCGCCTTCGTTCTGGCGGTGTCCTGGGTGATATACAGGGAGATGAGTCCGGCGCGAGGGGCGTCGCGTGGTGAGAGGATCTTGAAGCAGCGCCGGCAGAGGAGCCGCAAGGCCAGCTTGGTCGTGTCCGGCTCTTCGAGCCGCAGGAAAGCGCCGGTATTCGAGTTGGGGGACGAGATGCTAGTGGGCCGGGCCGGTGAGTGCGGAATATCCATCGAAGACGAGTTCGCATCCAACTTACATGCCAAGATATACCAGCAAGAGGGCAGGTACTACGTAGAGGATCTGGGCAGCACTAACGGCACCTATGTAAACGGCAGGCGTATCACCTATCCCACCGAGTTGAGGCCGGGGGATCTCGTTAAAGTGGGCCGGACGGTCCTGGAGTTCAGGAGGTAGCGATTGCGGTACTCAGCTCTTACCGAGACGGGCAAGGTAAGGGACAACAACGAGGACAGCTACCATGTCGATGAGCGCACCTTCATAGTCGCCGACGGCATGGGTGGCCACCGCGCCGGGGAGGTGGCCAGCTCCGCCGCCATCGAGGAATTCCTGCGTTTCGAGGAGGCCAACGCTTCCCTGGAGCCCGTGGACAGAATGCGGGAAGGTATCCTTGCCGCCAATCGTGAGCTCTATGCACAGGCCATGGGGGATACCAGCCTGGAGGGCATGGGCACCACTTTTACCGCCGTCCTGGTGGAGGGCGAGGTGTTCATGGGCCATGTCGGTGACAGTCGCGCTTATCTCTGGAGGGATGGCGGACTCAGGCTCCTGACCCGGGATCACTCCCTGGTGGAGAGGATGGTGCAGGAGGGTCGGATAACCAGAACCGAAGCCCGAAACCATCCCCATAGAAATATCATCCTGCGCGCTCTCGGCGTCTCCGATCAGGTCCAGGTGGATATGCGTTCTTATGCCGCCGCGCCCGGGGACAGGCTGCTGTTATGCAGCGATGGCTTGACCGAGTCGCTGGAGGACGGGGAGATCGCCAGGATCCTGTGCGAGTTCCCGGACCTCGATGAATGTTGCCGCGCCCTGGTGGACGTGGCCAACGACCGCGGCGGGACGGATAACATCACCGTCGTGCTGGTCGAATTCGAGGAGGGCGATGTGATCGACGGCAAGCAGGGGAAGAAGGGCGGCTGGTGGAGAGGAATTTTCTCGTCAAAGAAAGGCTAGCGACCGACGCCGGGGTTGGCCCTGCGCGGTATCGCCTTTACGGAAGATGCGGCGGAAAACGGCCCTGGAGAGTGGCATGGGGTCGGTCGGAGCGGCATGCGGCCACGTCGGAGAGGGGGCTTTCAACTTGAGATCGAGCCCGCGTAACAAGGAACTGTTGTTGTTGCTACTGGCCTCGACGCTGGCCTTCGTGGGATGGGTGTCCGTGGACCTGGCCAGGGAGGGACGGGTCCAGGCTGGAGATGCCGTGTATCCGGCCGTTCTGACGGCGTTTTTCATCGCCGCCCACCTTTTTCTGAGGTTCCTGCGGTCTGACGTAGATTACCTCCTGCTTCCCCTGACTGCGGCCCTGTGCTTCGTGGGTATCACCTTTCTTTTCCGTCTGGACCGGCATATGGCCAACCTGCAGATGATCTGGATGGGTGTGGGGGTTGCCGCGATGACGGTATTGCTCGCCTTCTTGAAGGATTACAAGATATTGCAGAGATACCGTTATACCCTGGCGGTTGCCGGGTTGCTATTGCTTCTCTCCACCATGCTGCCGGTTATCGGCCAGGAGGTCAACGGCTCGCGCTTGTGGCTGGTCCTGGGGCCCCTGAGATTTCAGCCCTCCGAGCTGGCTAAAATCCTCCTGGCCGTCTTCTTCGCCGCTTACCTGGCCGAGAAGAAGGAGCTTCTGGTCTCGGCGGGGCGCTCGTTCGTGGGACTCAGGTTTCCACGCCTCAAGGATCTGGGTCCCCTATTGACCATGTGGGCCCTCTCACTACTGCTGCTGATCTTTCAGAAGGATCTGGGCTCTTCCCTGCTGTTTTTCGGTATATTCCTGGCCATGCTGTACGTGGCAACCTCAAGGGTCTCCTTCGTGGTCGTAGGCCTGATCCTTTTCATAATGGGGGCCATGGTGACCTTTTTCATCTTCGGGCACGTGCAGGAGAGGGTGACGGTGTGGGTGGATCCCCTGAACCCGGAGACGATCGACGAGGAGAGCTACCAGATGGCTCAGTCCCTTTTCGCCTTCGCCGAAGGTGGCCTTACCGGGGAGGGTCTGGCCCGTGGATACCCGGAGATAATACCCTTCGTGGAGACGGATTTCATATTCGCGGCGATAGGGGAGGAACTAGGACTTTTCGGCGCCGCCGCTTGCATCCTGCTCTACCTGATGCTGGCGGCCCGGGGTCTGTACATCGCCTTGCGCAGCCGGATTGGCTTTGGCTTATTGCTGGCCGTGGGATTGACCACCATCATCGCTCTGCAATCTTTTATCATCATGGGAGGGGTAACCCGTCTGGTGCCTCTTACCGGCATCACCCTGCCCTTTGTGAGCTATGGTGGTAGTTCCCTTTTCAGTAATTTCCTGCTCATCGGTCTATTGTTGTGTATATCCCGGGAAGGGGAAGAGGTTGCGTAAGAACGTTAGAAAGCTGGGCATATTCTTCATAATACTGACCCTGGCTCTCTTTTTCAACCTATCCTATATCCAGGTCTTCGGCCAGCAGAGCCTGAGGGACAACCAGGCTAATACCCGGCGGCTCAGGGAGGAGTACGGTATAGACCGCGGTAGGATAATCACCGCCGATGGGGAGGTGGCAGCCGAGAGCGTGGAGTCGGAGGGAGCCCTCGTCTATCAGCGCTTCTACCCCCTGTCATGGCTCCTCTGCCACGTGGTGGGTTATGATAGCCCCCAGTTCGGGAGGAGTGGCCTGGAGCAGGAGTACAACGAATACCTCTTGGGTAGACTACCGTCTCAGGGCTGGGTGGAACAGCTTACCAGGATTCGCGAGGAGGGTTTCGACCTTTACACTACTGTGGATACCGGGGTACAGAGAGCCGCAGCCGAGGCATTGGGAGAGAGAAAAGGGGCGGTCATGGCCATCAATCCCAAGACCGGGGCGGTGCTGGCCATGTATTCCTGGCCGAATTTCGATCCCAATGCGCTGGTGAGCCAGGAGACCGACGCCGAGGGCGGCCTGGTGGCCGAGACGGTGATGCAATCCTATGCCCGGAGCTCCTCGAGCCCGTTGCTCAACCGCTGCAGCATGGGCCTCTATCCACCCGGGTCGAGCTTCAAGGTGGTTACCTCTTCCGCGGGGATCACGTCGGGATTTCCGGTGAGTACCGAGTACGCCTGTCCGGGGATCTGGGAGGTGGGGGGTTCGCGGGTGGTGAATTACGGCAGCCCGCCCAAGGATTTCGGGGTAATAGACATGGATACCGCTCTAACCCTGTCCGTGAACACCTATTTCGCCCAGCTGGCCGTGGATATGGGTGGGGAGGCGCTGGTGGGCTGCACTCGCGGCTTCGGCGTCAACCAGTCCATACCCATCGATTACCCCTCGGTGGCCGTATCCTCGATACCCGGCCCCGGGGAAATGGATCTGGTTGAGCTGGCCTGGACGGGAGCGGGCCAGGGCCAGTTGCTGTTCACACCGCTTCAATTGGGCCTCATAGGTTGCGGGATAGCCAACGGTGGTAGGGTGATGAGACTCCACCTGATGAAGGATATACGCAACGGAGACGAGATACTGAATCGTTACGAGAGCGAGGTGTGGACGGAACCTATTTCTAGCGAGACCGCCTCACAGGTTCTGGAGATGATGAAGGACGTGGTTGCGAGCGGCACAGGCACGCAGGCGGCCATCCCGGGCGTGACCGTGGCGGGCAAGACCGGCACCGCGGAGGTGGGAGAGGGCATGCCCAACCATGCTTGGTTCTTGGGAATAGCCCCGGCCGAAAACCCACAGGTCGTGGTGGCGGTGATAGTGGAGAACAGCGGAGGCGGCGGGGGTTCGGTGGCTGCGCCCATAGCCAGGGAAGTGATCGAGGCCGCCCTGGAATAAGGGCCCGCGCGAGCCAAGCACATGCGGTCTGCATCAATGTTCTTACCTTGATCCCCGGGCCTTGGTGTCCTGCTCGCCTTGGTAATCCATCTTGCTCAAACATGTTAGCCCCAACTCCTGGGGCCTTGATGTCCAGCTCCGATTTGCGCTCTGCCCGCCATGGTAAGTAGATACCAAGGTCTGCGGCAAAGGCTCCGCTGAAACCATAATTACCAGTGTGGGCGGGGTACATGTGTTGCGGTGGAGGCAAAGTCTCCACTGACATAATAGTCCTACAGATGGTGTTTTTATATATGGTGGTTAAGGCTGCGCCGACGCAATGGTTACCGGGTCGGGCGATGCATATATGGGGACTTCCTGTTTTTCACACGTTTATTTAAGAGGTAGCTGCGCGGTGTTGGGGCTAGAAATCGGTTCGAGAGGATAGTCGTCATAAGATGGTGGTTATGCATTACAATACCGATAGGGTTTTTCGTCCGGTGGAGGAATATAGGAGGCTGGATGGCCGCGAAGGTTACATGGAAGGGCAAGATCCTCAAGAAACGCTACCGCCTCGATGAGAGGATGGCGGTGGGGAGAACCGTGGAGGTCTTTCGGGGTTTCGACCTGCTGGAGAAGAGAGAGGTGGCCATCAAGCTCCCCCTCCCACACCTGCTCTCGGATGCGGATTTCTGCGACAGCTTCCGTTCCGCCGCTCATCGCTCCACTCGTTTGAACCACCCCGGTATAGTCAAGGTCCTGGATTATGGCATAGAGGAAAAACGGCCCTTCGTGGTCATAGAGATGATCGAAGAGAGTACCCTGGACGAGATGCTCAAGCAGGGCAAGAAGATGAAACCGCTTGGTGCGCTTTACTTCGCCCACGAGACAGGAAATATTCTTTCTTACCTGCATTCACAGGGTCTCTCGCACGGCTCCCTCGACGAAAGACATATATTCATTTTCCCCGGTAGAAAGATCAAGATATCCGACCCGGGTTTTCCCACCATCCTGGGGGGCGGGGATAGACCTTTCCCCATGTCCCTGGACTCACAGCAGGATCTGAGGGATCTGGGCTACCTGCTCTACCGCTGTCTGATGGGGAAGAGCAAGGAGGAGGCGGCGGAGGACATCAGGAGTGGGGAGCTGCAATGGGAACCGGAGATGCCCGCCAGGTTGCGGAGACTGGTGGAGATGTGTATAGGCGGCTCGGGAAAAGGAGGATTCGCGTCTGTAGACCAGATGATGCGGGAGATAGTAACCACCCTCAGGGAGGAACAGCCCATGGCTCCCCTTCCGCGCATGGAAAGCGAGGAACAGGCGAAGGAAGTCGAGGCCGCCGTTCCCCTGAAGCTGCCTCGCATGAAGCGCTGGCAGGTCTGGTTGGGTGCCACGGTGCTGGCGGCTACCGCGATAATGATCGTCTTCTGGGTCATCTCGGTTTTCATAGGCCAGAGCAAGGTGGAGGTGCCCAACCTGGTGGACGTAAGCGTGGAGGAGGCCGTGAAGGTGGCAGACGATCTGGACCTGGGGCTGATGGTGGTGGGAGAGGAATACGATGCCGCCGTGAAGGCGGAGCATATTATCTCCCAGGAGCCCAAGGGAGGGGAGATGGTAAAGAGAAAAACGCTGATCAAGGTGCTCAAGAGCCTAGGTCCCCTCACCGTGCCCAACCTCATAGGAATAAGCCTGGAAGATGCCAGGATGGTGCTGGAGAGCCGCGGCTTTCGCGTAGGGGAGATCGTCTACCGTGATGCGCCGGGATACAGGGAGGATATAGTGGTGGAGACCGATCCCTCCTATGGGTCCAAGCTCTCCGGCGGGGACGCAGTGAACCTGGTTGTGAGCAAGGGCGCCTCGGATTCTTAAGCTATGCCTGGGTGGGGCGTGACGCCGACAGGGCGTGAATGAGGAACGGGGATTGAAAGACCCGATGGATTGCTGATTAAATAGGCCGCGACAGTGGAATTACATATCTAGGATACAGGTCCGAGGAGATGAGAGAGCTTGCCGGCTCCGAAGCTTCCGCAGTGAAGGGAGATCTATGGAAGGGACAGTTTTCAACCAGCGATATCTACTGAAGGGGAAGATCGGCGTCGGAGAGAGATCAGAGGTCTATCTAGCCGATGACCTGCAGCAGCCCAGGCTGTTGGCGGTAAAGGTTTTCCACTCCCAGTATTCCTCCGACCCCTCCTTCGTTCAGAGGTTTCCCCTCGAGGCCCAGACCACCTCCAGCCTGAACCACCCCAATATTATCGACGTTTTCGACTGGGGCAACGAGTACGGTCTCTATTACATGGTCATGGAGTATGTGGACGGCAGCAACCTCAAGGAACTGCTGGCCGTGGAGGGAAAAGCGCTCCCCGGCAGGGCGGCCGAGATAGCGATGGATGTATGCTCGGCGCTGGACTTCGCTCACCGCCATAACCTGGTACACGGTGATATCAAGCCCTCCAATATCCTTATCTCCAAGACGGGACAGGTCAAGGTCACCGACTTCGGCATCGCCAGGGCCGGATCCGGGGGAACAGCGGCCCAGTATATCTCACCCGAACAGGCCCAGGGTTTGGCGGTAGACGGAAGAACCGATATCTATTCTCTGGGCATAGTGCTTTACGAGATGCTGATCGGACGGCCGCCTTTCGACGATGCGGATCCCACCACCGTGGCCTATAAGCAGGTAAGAGAGGAACCCGTACCTCCAACGGCCCTTAACCCCGAGATACCCCCGGTCCTGGAGGCGGTTGTACTCAAGACTATGGCCAAGAATCCGGCCGAGCGCTTTCAGACGGCACAGCAGATGAAAGACGAGCTCATGCGTTTCCTGGGGAAGATACCCGCCGCGCCCGCGCCGGTGACTATGGCGGCCCCCGTTGCGGAGGCCAAGAAATCCTCCGCGGCGGCCTGGGCATGGGCGGGAGTGATAGTGACCATCCTGGTCGTGGCCGGAATCGTGCTGGCCGTCGTTTTCACGCGCGATGGTGGAGAGACGGTACAGGTAACCAACGTCGTGAATATGAAGCTGGAGGATGCCAGCATCGCCCTCGAACAGCAGGGCTTGAAGGTGGGGGATATTGAGGACCAGTATATGGAGAGCGAGTCCCAGGAGGCGGACGTGGTGGTAGCCCAGGATCCGGCGGCGGGAAGTGAGGTGAAGACGGGGAATAAGATAAAGCTCACGGTTATCAAGGAGCTGAGGATGCCGAACGTTACCGGCTTGAGTAAATCGGACGCGGTGAACAACTTGAAAAAACAGAACCTCACCGTTGTCGAGATCGACAACAAGCCGGTTGAGGAAGAGGAAGAGATCGGCAAAGTCGTATCGCAAAGCCCGGCCGGCGGGTCCCTCGTGAGTCCCGATGTAACGGTGAAGCTGGAGGTCGGCGTGGAGCCCACCACCGTGACCGTCCCCAACGTGGTGGGGATGGAGGAGGACAAGGCCAAGAAGGAACTCGAGGACAGTGGGTTGGATGTCCAGGTCGAGGAGGATGTCAGCCCCGATGTACCCGAGGGCCAGGTAATGTCGCAGGATCCCACCTCGGGACAGACCTTGGAGAAGGGCGGTACGGTAACCATGGTCGTGAGCAAGGGCCCGAGCTGATACGTATCCACTGATGATATTCACCTGGATACCGGGAACTCCGGTCGTGTTCGCAGCTTCAAAACGAAAGCCGGGAGAGCATCATTATGCCTGTATAGAAGGAGTGAAGATCGGCGTTATTGAAGAATAAATAGATATAGGACAATCGGATTCGCTCAGAGGCTGGAAGCGCTTGCGAGAGGTAGAACATGCTGGGTAAGGTTTTCAACCAGCGTTATCGCCTGAAGGAAAGAATAGGCAGCGGAGGTATGGCCGACGTATTCGTGGCCGATGACCTTCTCCTGGGAAGGGAGGTCGCGGTAAAGGTCTTGCATCCCCAGTACGCCTCAGATTCCTCTTTCATCCAGAGGTTCCGGCATGAGGCGCAGGCCGCCGCCAACCTCAATCATCCCAATATCGTCAGCATTTATGATTGGGGCAACGAGGGTGATCTCTACTATATCGTCATGGAGTACGTCGAAGGCCGCAATCTCAAGGAGATACTCACCTCCGAGGGAAGATTCCTTCCCGAGCGGGCGGCGGAGATAGCGGCGGAGATCTGTGCCGCCCTGCAGTTCGCGCATCGCCATAACCTGGTGCACAGGGATATCAAGCCCCATAACGTCGTTGTAACCAATATGGGCCAGGTTAAGGTCATGGACTTCGGCATCGCCAGGGCCGGAACGGGAGAAGGGATCACCCAGACGGGGATGGTTATGGGGACCCCCCAGTACATATCCCCGGAGCAAGCCCAGGGATTGGCCGTCGACGGTAGATCCGATATCTATTCCCTGGGCGTGGTCCTTTACGAAATGCTTACGGGAAGGGTGCCGTTCGATGATACCAATCCGGTTACCGTGGCCTATAAGCAGGTCAGGGAGGACCCGGTTCCACCCTCCGTCATAGATCCCGAGATCCCGCCCACGCTGGAGGCTATAGCCATGAAGTCCATGGCCAAGAACCCCGCCAATCGCTACCAGACCGCGCACGAGCTGAAGGCGGATCTTCTGCGCTTTCTAGAGGGTATGCCGGTTTCGGCCACGCCGGTCCTGCCGGATACCACGCGAGCCGGGGCGGTACCGGCGGCTCCGCTACCGGAGCCTGGACCGAGGGGACGCAGATGGATATGGGCGGTTGTGGCTGCGGTAGCTGCCCTGGTGATCCTGGGAATAGTCCTTGCCCTGGTTTTGGGTGGAGGAGGGGGTAAAGTGGAGGTTCCCAACCTGGAGGGAATGACCGAGGAAGCGGCCGCGGAAACCCTGGAGAGCCTGGGATTGAAGCTGGGTGATGTGGTGGAACAATATATCGAGAACGGCGACACGGAGGCCGGGATAATAATCTCTCAGGACCCGGAATGGGGTACTATGCTGGCCAAGGGAGAAAAGGTCGGTATAACCGTTACCAGGGAGCTGAAGATGCCCGACGTCACCGGCATGACTCGATCCCAGGCTGAGAATACCTTGAAGAATCTGGGCATATCCGTGATCGAGATGACCAACGTGCCGGTGGATGACGAGGACGACATAGACAAGGTGCTTTCCCAGAACCCGGCCAGCGGCGCCTATATCTCCCCCTCCGTCGGCGTGGAGCTCGAGGTCGGAGTGGAGGAGCAGAAGATGGCGGTCCCCAACGTGGTCGGCTTGAAGCAGGAGGACGCCGAGGAGAACCTCAAGGAGGCCGGCTTCCAGGTAAGCGTCTCGGAGGAGCCCAGCTCCGACGTGGTCGAGGGGAGGATTATAAGGCAGAGCCCCCTGGCGAACCAGAAGGTTATGGAGGGCAGCACGGTGAACATCGTGGTCAGCACGGGACCTTCCCTGGTGACCGTGCCTGAAGTAGTCGGGATGACCGAGAGCGCTGCCCGGACGAAGATCACCGAGTCCGGCCTGGACGTCATAGTCATATACCAGGACACTACGAACCCGGAGGATGTGGGCATTGCCTTAGACCAGATACCGCTTGCCGGGGTGGAAGTGGATGCCGGATACGAGGTAAGAATTTTCGTGGGGCAGGAACCCTGATACCTCACCCTCCCATGGGAATTGAAGCCGTCTGCGCCGTGCTATAATCGACGCCATGAAGGACATATATGATGTATTGATAGTGGGCGCCGGGCCCGGAGGTTGCTCCACCGCTCTGCATCTCGCTGCATATGGCTTCGAGGTCCTGGTGGTGGACAGGTATACGTTTCCCCGTGAAAAGATCTGTGGCGACGGCATCGCGCCGCGTGCGGTACAGGCCCTCTATCGGCTGGGGTTGCGGGATGAGTTCAATGGGCGCTTCAAGCGTACGTCGGGCATGCGCTTCTATTCGACCAGGGGCGGGCTTACGGAGGTATTCTACCCCATGGGCAGCAGCTATCCGGATCACGGCTACGTAGTACCCCGCAGGGACCTGGACCTTATCCTGATGCGTCATGCCGAGGAGGCGGGGGCTGAGGTATTGCAAGGCTGCAGGGTCACGGGCGTATTACCGGAGAGGAAAGGGGTCTTCCCGGGTGTGGAAGCCGAGTATGGAGGAGAAAGCATCGAGATAGGAGCGAGATATATCGTGGGCGCGGACGGTCCCTCGTCGACAATAGGCGGCAAGTTGAATATGCTCATGAACGATCCCCTGTATATGGGGGTCTCCGTGCGTAGCTACATGACCGGAGTGAAGGGTCTCGCTGAGTTCCTCGAGATCTACCCCGAGGATGCCATCAGTCCCAGCTGTGGATGGATTTTCCCCGTTGACGAGAACACGGCCAACGTGGGGGTGGGGGCCATGCTCTACGCCATTCGCAAACGCGGCATCAACCTCAACCGGGTCTTCGAGGACTTCATGTCCCGTACCCGCTATGCGGCGGAGAAGCTGCACGCCGCCGAACCCTTGGGCAGACTGCGCGGCGCCCTTCTGAGGGTGGGTTTTCGCGGATCCGTGAAACGTAGAGCCAACGTCATTCTGGTTGGCGATGCGGCGTCGCTTACCAATCCCATCAGCGGCGAGGGTATAACCTATGCGCTCGAGAGTGGGCGCTGGGCTGGCGAAACCCTGGCTGCGGCCCTGCATCGAGGTGAACTGAAGATACTGGATGTATACCCGCGTATCCTGAACTGGCGTTATGACGGCTATTTCCACTACGGCACCGCAGCCATCAGGTACGGTAACAACCCCTGGTTTATCAACCCCCTGCTTTCCGTTACCTCGAGACAGCGCAAGCTGGGGAACAAGATGGGCAGGTTTCTCATGAACTGTAGGAGATCCGATCATCCCGATTAAAGGAGAAGGGATGACCGGGTCAGCCGTGTCCTTGGTGCCGCTTTCAACGTCGCGCTTTTATCGAGGCACCGCCCGGAGGGTCGGGGCGCGGCATAGCGGCGTCGTATGTTCTCGCGTGAGTACAGAGATGAGTGGCAACAGGTGATTTTATGGGCATAAAAGTCGTCTTTCTCTATCCCGATTTCTTTCGGTACGACGAGGAGCGTTTTCTACCCGAGGGACGCATCTACCTGGGAATCGGCTACCTTTCCGCCTTTCTGAAGCACGAGGGTCACGACACGTCCCTGATTCACCTTGTGAGTCCGGTACAGAGGGAGGAGCTGCTGCAGAGGGTGCGGGATGAATCGCCACATGTGCTCGCGGTTTCCAGTACCACCCACATGTTTCCCCATGTAAGGCGCTGGGTGTCCTGGATCAAGGAAGAGATGAATCTCTTCACCATATGTGGAGGTGCCCATCCCACCCTGGATCCCGAGGGCGCCATGAAGCAGGCTCCCATCGACGCAGTTTGCCTTGGCGAAGGGGAGGAAGCTCTGGCGGATCTCTGCTCCAGCCTGGAGGAAGGCCGCGACCCATCACGTATACATTCGCTGTGGGTGAGGGAGGGCGAGGAGATAAAGCGTAATCCCGTACGCCCTCTCGTCGAGGACCTGGATTCGCTGCCTACGCCGGATCGTGGTATCTTCAACCCCGCTGATTTCTGTGAACAGCAGCACGAGCGGGGCACCCTGATGGCCTCGCGGGGATGTCCCTATAGCTGCACTTACTGCTCGAACCATGCACAGAGGAGCATCTACCCCAACAAGGGTAGATACGTCCGCTTTCGCAGCGTGGATAACGTAATGCGGGAGATCAGGCAAATCATCGCGGCGGATATCGACGGTCGGCTGCGCTACATTCGCTTCGACGACGATATACTAACCCAGGACCGGGAGTGGTTCGAGGAGTTAGCCGTGCGCTACCGCCGCGATATCGAGCTGCCCTTCATATGCAATTCCCGCGTCAACGTGCTGGACGAGGAGACGGTGAGGATGTTCGCCGAGGCGGGATGCTCGGTTATATGCATGGGCATCGAGAGCGGGAACGAGAGGATAAGGGGACGGGTGCTGCGGCGGCGCATGAGCAACGAGAGCATAGTGAATGCGTTCAGGTTGTGTCGTCAGTATGGCATCAAGACCGTCTCCACCAATATGACCTCACTGCCGGATGAGGACCTGGCGTCGCTCCTCGATACCATCAAGGTCAACGCCAGGGCTCGCCCTCACAGCATGCAGGTTTCCACCTATCATCCCTATCCCAATACCCAGTTGTACCAGTATTGCGAGGACAGGGGTTATCTCTCCGGGCGCCACGTCGACACCATCTTCGACGGGCGCAGCGCCCTCGATTGCCCATCCTTCAGGCAGCCGGCCTATGCCTTCGCCAAAGACAAGTTCTATCCCCTGACCGAGGTTTACTCCAGGGCTTACGAGGCTGGTAGCGCGGGAGGCCTGGCCGCGAGAGCTATCGATTTCCTTCTCCAGAGCGACGGTATACCTTGGGTGGCACGGCGCTTCGTGCTCTCGAGGATCGTCGACTGGGGCGATCACCATTCCCGTTTCGAATGGATTGATTACTGAGCAACCCGTTCACTTCATACGGGCGAGAGGGGAGCATGTAAACGGCTTATCCGGCGGTGGAGATCTATTCCCACCGACCGCGTCGTGGTTTATGCCCCTTCAACCGTGTGGAACCGCCGCCTCCATGGTCATGATCACCCGGCTTCATGCCCTTTTCAACAAGGTGTGGGGGACGATAATATATATGGCAAGACGCCGAGCGTGTTCGCGAAGCAATGGATTTCCATCGCGGCTTGGAAGAGGTGGTATTACCATGAGGGCCAGGACCTGCGGCAGGTGTGGAGTACCGATGCGCGTGGTCCGGGAACATAAGTGGCTGGACGATGGGACCATCACCCAGGCCAAGAATCCCGATCACCGCATGGTTTTCATAGAGAGCGAGAATATAAACTCCACCTTCAGCAATATCGAGGAGATCATAGGTCTTTCCATCGAACGTATGGTAATCGAGGCCAAGCGCAGGGCCGCCTTCGATTTTATCGATCATATGCTTCCCGGTATAGTAAAGGCCGTGGTGAGGATGATTGGCTTAAGGCCGGTTATACGCAACGTGGCCAGCCTGGGCAGGGTAATGGGTTACGGTGACCTTACCCTCGTCGATTTACGCCGCATGCACGATCAGGGCGACCATGCCACCCTTCTTATCCGGGAACCTTATTCTCTCCCCCTCTTCTGCGGAGACCTCGCGGGCACGTTCGAGGCTATCGACCGCCGCGATGTCGGCGTGGAATATGAGAAGGTATCCTCGGATTCCTACCGTATTACCGGCGTTATCTCAAAGCATCCCCTGGAGCTGCGGGAGCGGCTCCAGACCAGAACCTACAGCCACAAACCGGGGGGCATCGCTTATAAGACCTGCCCCTCCTGCGGCGGTCCCGAGGACCTCTCGCAGTATGGTTGGGACCTGGAGAGGGGAGTGGTGATGGATAAGATCTACGACCGGCGCATGGCCCTGCTGGGTCCGGCGGCACTGGAGGCCGTGATAGACGATCTGGAGGAGGAACTGGGGGATACCATCCCCAGGGTCATCATCGAGGCGCAGAGGCGCTTCGTCAAAACGGGGTTCTACACTCTCGAGGAGGTCAGCTCCCTGGAGAAATTCCGCGCCGCCCTGGCTATCCGGGGGATGGGCAACCTGAGGGAGATGGATTGGAACGAGAAGGGTCTGAAGATAAGAATTGAGAATCCGTGCCTGTATCAGGTCCTGGTGGGGCTGGTACAGGGGTTCTTAGAGCTGGCCTCGGGCCGGGAGGCCAGGGTGGACTGGGAACTCGTCGAGGACAACGATCTATCCGTCGAGGTGGCCCTGGTCAACTGACCCGGATCGCCGCGGGTCTCTAGTTCTGGGCAGGAACATGGTATACGCCGGTATTTCGGGCAGCCTGCGGCGTGTTTACCTGTGGCTTACTCCGCGTCCACCCCGCGTAGACTGGCCAGGCTGAACAGCCAGGCCATCACGTCGGCGAATTCCTCCTCGAGGGAGTCTTGATCGCCCCTCCTCAAGGCCCTCGACAACTCGCCAACCTCCTCCACCATCCATACGAAGGTGCCTATCTCTCCCCGGGTGGCGTCCTTGTTTCTGTAGGTCCGGGCGATAATCTCCTGGGGCTCCTTTATCCGCAATTGCCTCCTCCTTACGAAGAACCGTTCCGTCAACCTTATCCCCCCCCGCGGCTCGAAGGATCTGGGGGATATCGGGGACCATCCTGGAGCCATAACATTGAAGCTCTGATATAATATAAAACTGCCCTGGCAAATTCCATGAAAGCGAAAGACGATACTTAAGTCTCGGGCGAGTGGCGGAATTGGTAGACGCGCTGGGTTCAGGGTCCAGTGCTCGTAAGGGCATGCGGGTTCGAGTCCCGCCTCGCCCACCAGGCGAAAAGGGACGGCCTTGGGGCCGTTCCTTTGTTTACGTCGTCATAAGGAGGAAGAAGGGTTATTTGTAAGAAATAACCTGTATAAGTTCGCGCTTTGAGTTGAAGGGTGGGGAAAGAGCCTTTTGTACGTGCAGGTAAGTTCGCCCAGGTTTTCCCGGCACAAGAGGAATCCCGCCCCGGCGATTATTCTCGCCGTGGTCTTTCTACTGCTGGGCTGCTGGATCTTCAATTTGACTTGCGGCGGCGGGGACGAGGTGGACACCTCCAAGGTCACTGAATATGTCAATCGTACCCGGCCCATCATAGAGGCGTCCAACAACCTGGGTCAGACCTGGAACCAGATAAAGGAGACCTTGCCGCAGCTAATAGCGGAGCCGGATAACCTGGATACACAACTCAAGGATATAGAACAGCAGTGCGGTGACTTGCTGGATCAGGCAGGTGAAGTGGAGATTCCCGAGGGAATGGGCCTGGCCCACTCGGCCTTACTCATCTGCCTGGAACAGCGGTACCGTGCCATGAAGAATTACCGGCCCGACCTTATAAACGCCCTCTCCGCCGTCGACATCGAGGTCTACGCCCAGAGTCTCTCCGAGGACATGCAGGAACTCGTGCACTCCGATGGTAATTACAGATTTTTCAAACGGTCGATCACGGAGGCCAGGGACGAGGGAGACGCATCGGAGGTGGAGCTCCCGGATTCCATATGGATATCCGATTGGGAGGAGGTGTCCCCGGAAAGCGCTATCTCTTTCCTGACCTCGCTCAAGGGGACGGAGCTTCACGGTCTGTCCATCGGGGCGGTTACCCTCAATCCCGAGGGCCGTATCGACAACTCGAATGTTCATCATCTTCCATCCACCGACGAGGTGAGCGTTACCGTGAACGTGGAAAATCAGGGCAACCGCATCGAGACCGGTGTGAAGGTAGCCATAAGCCTCTATACCGAGGCCGACCTCACGCCCAGCCAGCAGGAACAAGTCATCCCCTCCATAGGACCCGGCGAGACTCTCCAGGTAAACTTCCAGGGTTTGAGGCCTACGGCGGGTGGAGTACGCAATATCCTGGAGGTCAAGGTCGACCCGGTACCCCAGGAAGCCTTCGTGGATAACAACGAGAAATTGATATACTTCGTATTAGAGTGATCAATGATTCTTGGAGGCGGGGGTGTCGCTTTAACTCCCATGTTTTCATCGGTACTGGAAAGGTTGCGGGGATATTTGGATCTCATCGTCGAGGAGATAACCACGAAACTGGTGGATGAGATACCGGCCTTCTCGAACATGCCCGAAAATTTCAGGTCCACCCTCAGTGATGCCGTCATCGCGGACTGCGAGCTTCTCTTCGATCAGTTCAACAGGGGAGAGATAAATATAGGCGCTTTTGACTGGGGGGATCTGAGAGGGTTCGAGTTCGGGGATATACTGCGTTCCTTCCAGCTGGGCAGCGAGATAGCCTGGAAGTGGATTAAGCGGGCCATGAAGGAGGCCGGGTTCTCCCCGGAGAAGTCGGTGCAGGTGGGCGAGTTCTTGTGGGAGTTCTATTTCCAGTCGGCCAACTCCGTGGCCCAAGGCTATATGAAGCAGCGCGAAAGGTTGACGAAGGATTTCAACCAGCTCCTCAACCGTATTCGGGGGATACAGGATCGGGAGGAGCTATTGAATAACATCACGGAGGGTGCCTGCAACAAGCTGGGTTATCGCCGCGCCGTCTTTTTCCTTTTCGAGCACGACCTCCTGACTCCCTTCTCCGCCTACGATCGGCTGGATCCCTCCTGGGGGGAGTGGATATTGAGCAGCAAAAAGCGCTATCCCCTCTCGCCCCTGGCCGACTCCCCGGAGGCGAGGGCTTTCTACGAACCCGCCATCAAGGTGTCGAGAGCGGAGGCCGGTCGCATGATCGCTTTCATCAGGCCCCAGGTTGGCGCCTATTACGCCCTGATTCCGGTTAATCCCACCGGATCCCCCAAGGGCCTCCTTTACCTGGAGGCGGATTCCTCCGGGATGATAATCGGGGAGAGAGACCTGGAGCTGCTGAGCAGTTACGCCGATACGGTGGGCATGGCCTTGGAGACCACCCGTCTTTATCGTGAGGTGCTGGCCAAGAGAAAAGCCATGGATCATTTGATGTCCCGGGTGAACACGGCTCATGAGGAAGAGAGGGCGCGTATCGCCAGGGAGCTGCATGACTCAGTGGCCCAGATGCTCCTTAAGATCATCTATTCGGCGGGTTTCGCTCAGGATTTCCTCAAGGAGGATCCTGGGCTGGCGGTGGACGAGATCGAGGAAGTACAGCAGAGAGCCAAGGAATGCCTCAGCGAGCTGAGGGCTATCATGGCCAATCTCAGGCCCACGTCCCTGGATATACTGGGCTTGAGGGAAACCATTTCTCGATACGCAGAGCAGTTCGAGGAGGAATACGGTATCCTTACCGAGGTGGATCTGTGTGGATTAGAATCCATACCACCGTCGGTCGAATTGACGGTCTTTCGTATCTTGCAGGAAGAGCTGACCAATGTTCGCAAGCACTCCAACGCGGGCTCGGTGAGGATAAAGTCCGAGACCTCGGAAGGCGATCTGGTGTTGACGGTGGAGGACGACGGCGTGGGATTCGATCCCGAGATGGTGGAGGTGGAACAGGAAAGCGGTAAACACCTGGGATTGATGGCCATGCGGGAGCGAGCGGAGCTTCTGGGGGGAGATCTGAATATAGACTCCGTCCCGGGCATGGGAACGCGGATCAGTGTCAGGCTCCCTATTGTCTATGAGGGCGAACGCAAATGGTAAAGGAAGAAAGCGAATCCATCAAGGTCATGTTGGTCGACGACCACGAGGTGGTTCTGGAGGGGCTTATCCGCATACTGGAGAAACAGGGCGGGATCAAGATCGTGAGTGTGGCCCGCAGCGCCGAGGAGGCCCTGGAGAAACTCGAAAGGTTCCCGCCCGACGTGGTTATCGTGGATATCCAACTGCCCGGAATGAATGGAATTGAGCTCATAAAGCGTATCAAGGATGATCACCCCATTATAGAGGCCATAACCCTGACCGTTTTCGATGACGAGCAGTTCGCGAAGCAGGCTTTAAAGGCGGGGGCCATCGGTTACGTGATAAAGGACGCGGCCAAGGACGAACTTGTGAAGGCGGTTCGCGCCGCCGCGAAAGGCGAATCTCTTATCTCCACTTCGGTGGCCCGCAAGCTCATCGACGAGATAACCGAGCCGGTGGGCAAGAAGAAGAAGAGGGCCGAAGGGTTCGAGGTATTATCGCAGAGAGAGGTGGACGTCATAAAATTGATGGCCAGGGGCTACAACAACCGGCAGATAGCGGACCTGCTTTTCATAAGCGAGCATACGGTGAAGGTGCATATACGCAATATATTCCGCAAGATAGACGTGGTGGATCGCACCAACGCCGTGCTGTGGGCTATCGAGAGGGGGCTGGTGCTCAAGGATAACGAGAGCATAAAGCCCGACAAGCCTCCTTTGTAACCGGTCTCTTGCTTTTACATTGTCGCTATAACTCCTTGGGCTCTGGTGTCCAGCTTCTTGCATTTACATGGCTTCTAACTCCTGAAGGCTCGGTGTCCAGCTCCGATTTGCGCTCGGCCCGCCGTTACTAGTAGAAACCAAGGCCTGCGGTAAAGTCTCCGCTGACACCATGGTTCCCAGGGTGGGAGTGGAACATGTGGGCGTGTGGGTGTTAATAAGGGAGGATGGGACGAGGGTAGATGGGATCTCCCCGCTCCGGCTTCATGCGCTCAATCTCCAGGAAGACGCCGTTAAGGTGGGGGCTTACCAGGTAGCTCCACTGCGACTCACCGTTTTTTTCGTGCTGGATTTCGGCTGGCTCGCTCTCGAGGGCCTCGAATACCCCGGCCATTTTCCAGGCCAGGAGTTGGGGGAAGGGAACCCCGATTATATCGACGTCGATTAGAAACGGCTTGCGGGAAACACTCTGCGGCCTTCCCCAGCCGAGAAAAGAGAGCCCCAGAAAAAAGTTTCGATAGGCCGTCTTGTAGTTATCACCCTTGAGCAAAGCGAAGTCGGAGGCCGCCCTCTCGGGTAATGCCGCGCCTATACTGGAGTGGAATCCGTCTCCGAGGGAGTTGCGTATTACCCCGATAACCCGGCGCCATCCCTCTACGGAAGTGATGGTCAGGTGTCGGTGGCTGCCGGCCTCGTATATGGTGCCGAGCTCGCTGTCCCAACGCAGATCCCAATAAAAGCGGGGAAGTTTGCATTTTTCACATACCTCCAGGTTATAGTCCCGGTCGGGCCGCTTGGGGTGCTCCACGGGGGCCGTTTTACGCTTGCTCTTGCTGGTTGTTCGCACGGTGATATTCCATTCCAGCTCTGATTCGGGGCTTATGGAAAGCTCCGCTTCAACTCCGTACAATCCCTCCCAGAAACCCCAGATGTCTCCGGCAAGCAGATGGGGGTGATAGGGGTGTCGTGCCTTGATGATAAGCTGTTTTCTGGGGGATATGTCCGAGATGGTGATGTTTCCACATCCAAAAAACGCCGCCTCCCTAAAGGTGGAGGTCACCACTCGTTTAGCGAGAGGCCAGCGCCTGAACAGGAAGCGGCGCAGCCCGGAGAGCTGGGAGGATACCTCCTCGCGGGAGAAGGACCTGCGGCACTCGCGTAGCCGCTCCATGATATTCTCGCCGCATTCACGCTCGGCAACCCCCATGATGCTCGAGATATCACCCTCGTCCAGGAATATCAACCGGTCGGAGTTTCGGGTCTGGAAGTATATGCCTCCGTCCGTAGTCCAGACCAGTTTGCGATTTAGTGCGCGCGGGAAACCGCATAACGAGCAGTCATGACTGCGAGACATCAGTTCACCTCCCTGCCAACAGGTTATAGAAGAGCCTCAGGCGGCGCAAGCGGCTTTTATCCCGCGATGCCTTGGGTTCCCTGGCAAGTGAAAAGGCCCCGCAGGGGGAACGGGGCCTTCCGCTTATGCGGACTCCAATGGGGATTAAGGGGATGCCTCAGGGACGATCGGATAAGCTGCGATTCTGCTGCGATAGTTGCCATGTTAATTGCTGCGTATAAGCTGCATTTGTTACTGTGGGAAAAATCGAGCGTCATGGGCGAGGGTCATGATAAGTAGTTCGTCTGGGCTGCATTCAATAGCTATTGGGGTAGATGGCTGTCTCGGCTAGTCGGCTTCGGATGGTGCTAGGGGAATGCTACTGTGTCTACTTAAGGGGCTGCGACTGATGCTGATACCGACTCGCCCATGACGTTTCAACACTATTTTCTAAGGCACTATTTCCCCGGTGTCCGCTTGGGGCCTTTTTCAAAGATCCAACTTCCTGATAAAAACATACAAAATGCGGGGAAGAAGAACCATTCCTCGAAGGTAGTAATTAATAAGTGGACTAATACTCTGGTATTAGTCCACTTATTCACGCTGGGAAGAGCGCATTTGGCCGTCGAACCATCACTTTCTCGACTACGCCGCGGACCGTGGGGAAGAAAGCGGTTTGAGCTGGATATTTAAGGAGTTGACAGGGATCTTAAGCCATGCGGGTGGAGGACGCCGTAGGCGGGACATACAAGTTTTCCTTTTCTGCATGTAAGGCGGTGGATTCAAGGGCTGGGGGCCTGGGTTGTGCTAAACTTAGTGGCGGCCTTCCAAGGAAAAAAGACAAGGAGAGGTTGGCAAGGAATGATAGTAGACCTGCACATACACACTAATCGCTCCTCGTATTGCAGCAGTCTCTCTCCAGATGAGATGTTCGACAGGGTGGAGACACTCGGACTGGACGCCGTGGCGGTGACCGAGCACAGTACCCATCACGGGGCCCAGATAGCGTACGAGATGGGCAAGGAGCTCTGTTTCACCGTCTTCAGGGGGGTGGAGGTCTACACTACCAGCGGCGATATGCTGGTATTCGGCACCGAAGCGGAGGTTATGCCGGACATGGAATTCTCCGAGCTGCTCGAGATAGTCAGGAGAGACGGGGGGATTATAATATCCGCTCATCCCACACGTGGCTATTGGGGGCATCATCGTAAGTACAAGGGGCACCCCCCCCGTGAAGTTCTCGAGCAAGTTGACGCTATCGAGGCCCTCAACGGCGGATGCTCATACCAGGCCAACGTCATGGCCACCAGACTTGCCTCGGAGTTGGGGCTTCCCCAGGTAGGAGGCAGCGATGCCCATATCGCCTCCCAGGTGGGAAAATGCGTGACGGTCTTGCAGGACGATGTATGGAACGAGGAGGAATTGATACAGGCCCTTCGCGCCGGAAAATGCCGTGCCGCCTACCTGGAGGATGTAATAAGCATTGCCGACGGCAAGACAATCGGATGCTGACGATCCTCATTTTAAGCCGACCCCGTCACCGTGGTATATTAGCTTCGTGGAGTTTAATGCCCCTTAAAGGGGCTTATTGATTCATTGGACGGGTAAAGGACGTATTCGAAGCCGCGGTTTCGCCGGAGCCGTGGGAGGAAGTGGAGGTTTGACGGATAGCGATGGTTGAGGAGCAGCGAGAGAACACCTGGGACCGGAGCCTGCGGGGCATAAACGATTTCGTGGAGGGATTCGTGCGGCGGATGCCGCTCTATCGCTCCCTTCACCAGGCCTTCAAGGGTGAGACCGGAGGCCTTTTGAATTGGTCGCAGGCCAGGGAGATCGCGGTTCTTGTAGCCCAATCGGAGGTCGCCCCCGGAGGACCGCCAGCCCGGGAGGTCCAGGAATCCTTCGAGGCCATGCTCGGTCGTAGCGAGGAGTTGGTGAGGGAATATTCTCTCCTTGTTCCCGGCGAGGAAATAGGCCCTTTGCTGGTATTCGATCGCCCGGATTGGATAGAGGCCAACCTGAACAGCTTCAAGCTGATATTTCAACCTCTGGCGGAGAGCTACAGCCAGACACTGGAGAGAATGGAGGAACAGAGAAAGAAGCCCATGCACCTGGGAAGAAAGTTCACCCATGGGCTGCTCACCGCCCAACTGGGCATGGTTATAGGTTACCTGGCACGAAACGTACTGGGCCAGTTCGACCTGGGCCTGCCGCGCCTAGAGGAAGGGGCAAAGCTCTATATCGTTTATCCCAACCTGCTCAAGGCGGAGAAAAACATGGGGCTGGTACCCTCCGAGTTTCGGTTGTGGATAACCCTGCACGAGGTCACCCATGCCTTCGAGTTCGCATCCAATCCATGGCTCAGGCATTACCTCAAGGACCTCATGGAGAGATATTTCAAGAGCGTCTCCCTGCGCCTGGAGGAGATGGGCACGCGGCTCAGCTCGAAGGAACTGCGGAACTCCCGGCGCCTTAACGAGATCATCAACCAGGGGGGGTTGATATCCATCGTACATTCCCCCGAACAGATGGAGATCCTCTCCGAGATCCAGGGTTTCATGTCCCTGGTGGAGGGATACAGCAACCTGATAATGGATATGGTGGGCAAGGAAATACTGCCCTCCTTCGACGAGATGAGCCGGGCTTTCAACCGCCGCAGGGAGATGAAATCGGGGGCGGAGCGTTTCGTGGAGAGGATGCTGGGGTTCGATCTCAAGCTGCAGCAGTACCAGGTGGGAGAGCTTTTCTGTAAAGAAGTGGTGGAGAAAAAGGGCCTGGAGTTCTTAAACCAGGCCTGGATACGCCGGGAAAACCTCCCCACGGCCGAGGAGATAAAGCAAGCCTACCTGTGGATCGAGCGCATCGATAGATCGGAGAGCGAGAGGCTTATACGCCAGCACATATGATGGTGCTCACTTTCTCGCGGGCATACTCGCATCCCCTGCCCGATTCGCAGGTCATCCGCCTAGTATCCAGGTGGCTACCACCACTACCCGAGTTACCTCGAGCAGGCCGGTCCGGTTGATCCTCTCCGGCAGGTCGCTGGGCAGGTGAAAATCGGGATGCTCGTCCCTTTCGAACCAGGACCAGTCGCAGGTAACGGCCGGTATATGGTATAGGAAGAAAACGGAGGCCGAAGTACCAGGGTCGGAGCCTCCCAGTTCGAGCACCACGTCCAGCATGGAGGCAGCCTCGTCAACGGCCTTCACAACCGGCCTGTTTTTACGGTATTTGAGATCCCATAAGTCCATGTAATCGCCGTCTCCGGCGCCCAGCCCTTCCAGGTTGATGATGTGGACGCTGTTTTTGAGATCCCTTGTCTCCAGGGCTTCCGCCAGGGCTTGAGAACCGTAACCACCGCATTCCTCCGCTCCGAGTAGGGCGAAGACCAAGGTTTTTTCGGGAGTCTTATCCTGGGCGCTTAGGATAGTGGCGATCTCCAGAGCGGAGCTGACGCCGGAGGCATTGTAGTCGGCGCCGGGATAGATATCCCCGGTCTCCACATCTTTGCCGAGGCCGTCGTAGTTGGCGGTGATGATGATCATCTCATCGCTTGCCTGTCCCGGTATCTCGCCCAGGATATTGGCGGCGATCACCGGCTGGTCCGGTGCCGGCGGATTCTCGAGAAAGCATCTCTCCGGGGGTACCTGAAATTCCTGGCGATATCCCTGCATTCCCATCTGGCCCACCGCATCCAGGCCTATATCCCGCAGCTTGTTCTCCAGGTAATCCTCGACCTGGGCGGATTGGGGAGATCCGGTTGGACGTCCTCCGAGCTCCGGGCTGGAAAGGTACTCGATAACCTCCATCATGCGGTTAACGCCCACTTCGTCCGCCAGCTCAAGCAGGGACTCATTGTCCGTTTCGGTGGGGGTAGGGCTTCCACAGCCGATAAATGCGCAAAGCATCAGCAGAAAAGCGATCAATACCGACGTTATTCTCAGGCACATCTCATCTCTTTGTTTTTCCGGAGGGCTTTTTCTTGGCGCTTCCGGACCGGGTTTTTTTCGATCGGGCGCCCCTTGCCTTTGATCGGGTGGACGCCCCCTTGTGTTTTCTCGGGATATAGATGGCCAGAAAAACCAGGATGCCGACGAGGATCACACCCAGCACTATAGCCACGATAAGAACCGTCTTGCCGCCCCCGCCCTCCTCTTGTTCCTCGCTTTCCTCCCTGGCAACGCCCAGCGCGGTGTAGGCATCCTCGGGTTGATCGCCCGTATTCTCCCCGGCCACGGTTACACCTATCTTCGGCGCGCCGGAGGCCTCCATGGCGGTTCTTTCTATCTGGGCCAGGGCTTTGGCGGCGGTCTCCGGGTCTCCCTTCAGCTCGAGCAGTTCCCCCGAGAGACATACGCTGTACTCCGAATTGTCCTGCTTGACCGTGGAGTATTGGAGCTTCACGCCCTCCGGGATGTAAGTCAGGTAACCTTGGGCGCTTTCCTCCTCGCTCGGTCCGTTGAGGAGCTCGAGCACGGTGAACTCCACCATCTGGCCTCCGCCTGCTACATCGCGCTGTACCGCCGAAAGCTCCCCGTCGAGGTAGAAGTAAACACTCATGGATGACTGTCCCTCTTCCTCCGAGGTCAGGGGTTCCTCCTCCTGAGCGAAGGCGAGGCTACTGGAGGATAACAGGATCAAACCGCACAGGAATGCGAGCATCAGGATCGCGTATCTCTTCATATAGCGTATCTCCCTTTCGTTTTGCTTCATTGTATTTTAGCAACGGCGGGCTGACAAGGAGCTCAACCCCTCACCCACCTCTTCTTTGACGCTGGCAAGGGAACGGGTGTTTCCATGCCTTCGAGGCTGCGGATCATACGCCCTCATCGCTTCGAATACTCCGGAAAGGTCCAGCCGCTTTGTAGGAGGAAGCCTTCGTCATGGGGAATAAGCAGCCCGGTGGCATGCTACGTTCGGCGGTTGCCCGTACCTGGACCGCCCTCCGTTTTTACGGCGGGTGCCGTATCACCCGCATATCTTTTTCAGCGATTCCGGGGCAGGGACCATCAACAAAATGGTGGAGATGAGCGGATTCGAACCGCCGACCTCCTGCTTGCAAGGCAGGCGCTCTCCCACTGAGCTACATCCCCACGGTCACTTCAAACCTTGCTTTGCCGTATCGCGGGTAACAGGTACTGTATCCAGTCATAACACATTATACAGCCTCGGGGCGAGGGAAGACGTTTACGGAGGGCTGGCTGAAAGAACAACACGCCGCAGTCGCGGCTCTATCCCGGGAGCCCATGGCTTCTAAGGGGCCGGTACCGCGGTCAGTCGATCCTCTCGTAGATGGTGGCGATACCCATACCCATCTCGGCGGCGGTGGCTTGGAGGCCGTATCTGCCCCCGAGGTACTCCAGCTCTGAGATAAGCGTACAGGCTAGCTTGGCGCCGCTGGCTCCGATGGGGTTTCCGTTGGCGATGGCGCCTCCCCATGCGTTTACCCGCCCGGGGTCCACGGTCCTCATCTCCCTCATCCAGGCCAGGGGAGTAGTTGCGAACGTCTCGTTGATCTCGAATACGTCGATATCCCCCGGGTCCAGGCCGGCCTTGGCGAGGACGGCCCGAGTGGAATCGATGGGGCCGGTCAACATGGAGGAGGGATCCACGCCGCTGACGGCGGTGCATATATATCGCGCCCTGGGCCGGAGCCCCAACTGTGAGCAGCGCTTTGCCGACATCAAGAGAATCGCAGCCGCCCCGTCCGAGACCTGTCCCGAGTTTCCGGTGGTGACTACGCCGTCTTTCCTGAAGGCCGGCTTCAAGGAACCCAGATCCTCCCGCCCGATATCCGCGCGGGGACCTTGGTCCATTTTAAGGATAACGGCCTCGCGCTCCGGTGTGGTGATTTCCAGCGGCATTACCTCCTTTTCGTACAGGCCGTCTTCGATCGCGGAAGCGGCCAGCCGGTTGGAGCGCAGGGCGTATTCGTCCAGCTCCTCCCTGCTCATGCTCCATTTCTCGGCCATCATCTCGGCGGATATACCCGGCGATTCGAGGGTATCGAAGCGTTCGAAGAGCCGGGGACTGACTCCCTCGCCAAGGTGGCTTATATGATCCCCGAATCCATCGGATCCCGCTGGCTGCCTGCTCATGAACTCCACCCCTCCAGCGAGCGCTGTGTCCATCTCCCCGGAGGATATGGCCTGGGCGGCGAAGGCGATTGCTTGCTGGCTGGAGCCCTCCTGCCTGTTTACGGCGACCCCCGGAATCGATACGGGGAAGCCGCCCGCAAGCAGGGCGTTTCTCGCGATGTTGAGCCCTTGTTCCCCGATCTGGGTGGCGCAGCCGCAGATGAAATCCTCCACCAGGGATAAATCGAGCCCAACCCTTTCGGACGCCAGGTGAAATAAAAGCATACCCAGGGTGTCGTCTGGGCGAAGCACGCTCAGGGCCCCTTTCCTCACGCCCGTAGGAGTACGGACGGCATCCACAACAACTACCTCTCGCAAAACGCACCTCCTCGCCCCTCTTTTCAATCGTTATTCCCGGCTCATCCCCCCGCGCCCCCGCAGTTTCGCTCATTATATTTTCAGGCTGCAGGGATGGGCAAGCGGAACGTCGACCTACTTGCCGCATGCGATGTAGAATCGCGCATAAAAAAGTTAACAAGTGGGGATTTTGTGTCATAATCTTAACAAGGCATTGGGAGAGAGAGGAGGTGCGATTTTGAAAGCCTTCGTGCTGATCAAGGTAGAGCCCGGGAAGGTCAAAGGGGTAATAGACAAGGTATCCGGAATGCGCACCGTTAAGGAGGCATTCTGCATAACCGGGCCGGACGACATAATCGCCGTTCTGGAGTCCGAGGATGCCAGGAGCATATCCGAGGTGGTGATAGCGGATCTCCATGACGTGGAGGGTGTCAGAGGTACGGATACCAGGATGGTAGTGGAGTTGGCCTGAGACGCCGCGGTTCCCGGACCCAGGGCATCAACTGATGTCGATGGGAACCCGCGACCGTCCCGGGCGGGTCTATGATGATCGAGGACTTTAACGGGCACGCCCCCGTCCGGAGAGGGGCGGGGGCGTGCCGGTTGCCTGTTCCACATCATTGGACGAGGATAGCTGTGATGTTAAAATATTTCAATACGTTTAACTGTTGAGGAAGGCTTGAAATGGATCAAGGCTCATCCCGTAATGAGGTAAGGGCGGCAAGAAACAGAGGTAGGCCCTCGAGGGGCAGGATCAAGTTCACCCGCCGCTTCTATATCCTCCTGGGCTGCGTAGCCCTGGGGGTTATCATGCTCATCGTGGTTATAGCCGCCGCTTCATCGGGAGGAGATATTCAATTCGAGCAGGCCAGCCAGGCCGCCGGATTGGTGACAGGGGACCTTCACCGCCTGAAGGTAAACGAGTTGGGGGCTGTTATGGTGCTGGAATACCACCGCATCGGTGAGGAAGGCAGGTGGTCACGTACCCCCGAGAACTTCCTCAGCGACCTGGAGACCCTCTACGAGGACGGCTATCAATGCATAAGGCTCTCCGACCTGGCCGCCAACTATATAAACGTGGAGCCGGGATATACGCCGGTGATCTTGACATTCGATGATTCCGATCCCAGCCAGTTCACGTATATCGAGCAGGATGGCGATTTGATAATAGATCCGGATTGCGCTATGGGGATCATGGAGAATTTCGCGAGCGAACATCCCGATTTCAACATGACCGCCACCTTCTATGTACTTCCTCAGCTGTTCGGGCAGGAGGAATACGTCGAGAAGAAGCTGAATTACCTGGTGGAAAAGGGCTACAGTATAGGGAATCATACCATGAACCACCCTTCTCTCGCCGATTTGGACGACCAGACGGTCTTGGACGAGATAACCGGCAACGTTGAGTTGATTCAAAGCTACCTGCCCGATTACCAGGAGCTGAGTATCGCCCTTCCCAACGGTTCGGAGCCTCAAAACCCCTCTCTACTGGTGGAGGGGTCCCTGGACGGTGTCGAATATCATTTCATAGCTTCCCTGCTGGTGGGAGCCAACCCGGCGCCCGCCCCCTGCGACCCATCCTTTGATCCCATGCGTATGCCGCGAGTTCAGGCACTTGATCCTTCGCTGGACAGCGGCGGCTGCGGTATCTGTTCCTGGCTGCAATACTTCATGGAAAACCCGGAGCGGAGGTACTACAGCGACGGTGCCCCCGAGATAGTCACCATTCCCAAGCATATGACGGACAGGATTGATATGGACAAAGTGGGAGACAAGGAGCTGAGAACTTATTAGGAAAGGAGGAGCAGGAGCCCTGTCCTAAGGGCCCGGCGTCTTTCTCGAAGTGACTTACACCCAGAAGAGCAGCAAGAAGATATTCACTCGCAAGCGGTGGCGTTCCCGCATGACTCCGCGCGCCAAGATAACCGGAGCCCGGGCTCAACCCCGCTTGCGCCGGCGCAAGGTGAGGCTGACCCCCCGTGCCTTATGGGCCATCGCGGGAGCGGGGACGGCGATATTCCTGATCGTTCTGCTCGTATTGCTTATACGTTCCCCGGCGGTCAGCGACATCACGCCCCCCGAGGGCACGCAGGTGACGGGCATACCCGTTCATATAGAGGTGGCACTCAGGGGGGGGACCGATCCGGGACAGGTCAAGCTCATCGTGGATGGCCAGGACCAGACGGAACAGGCGCGGATCGAGGCCTCCATGCTGATCGCCGAAGTGGAGCTGGCGGATGGCGAGCACTTGGTGGAGGTAAAGGTTGGGGAGAAACTGGAGGCTAACTCCCGCTTTGTGGTGGATAATACGCCTCCCATCGTTCACATCGATGAATGGGAAAGCCGGGATGACGGCATAACCCTCATCGACGGAAGGGTGGAGGGCGCGAACGTTCTCCTGGTGGAGAACAAGAACGTGGAATTGAATCCCGATGGTTCCTTCCAGGTGGAGGTGGACCGCTACCAGTACTCCGCAGTGGAGATCGTTGCCACAGATGGCGCCGGCAACCGCCGCGAGCTGCTCCTGGAAACCTCGCCTCCCCCCGAGATCAAGGGCATCCACGTTTCCATATGGGTGGCGGCGGATAAATCCTTTTTCAAGCGGATGGTAGACCTGGTCAACGCCACTGAGCTCAACGGCATGGAGATAGACGTCAAGGACGAGAGCGGACGCATGGGATACGCCAGCGAGGTTCCACTGGCTATGGAGATCGGAAGCTCCATAACCCAGGGGGGGATAGATATAGACAGGGTAATGGACAAGTGCTGGTACAACGATATCTATCCTATAGCGAGAGTGGTTTGTTTCAAGGACCCCGTTCTGGCCAGCAAGAGACCCGATCTGGCCGTGCAGAGCCAGGGCGGTGGCCTGTGGGGCAGTGGGCAATGGTTGGACCCTTACAGCAAGGAGGTCTGGGATTACCTGCTCCAGATATGTCTGGAGGCCTCGCGCAAGGGGTTCAAGGAGATACAGCTGGATTACGTACGTTTCCCCTCCGACGGCAATACCGACGTATGTGTATATCCCAGCAATGACGGCAGGACCAAGGAGCGGACCATAGAGGACTTCCTGGAGTACATGCGCAGTGGCCTCAAACCTCTGGGCACGGTCTTCTCCGCCGACGTCTTCGGCCTCACCGCCTCCGACCAGGGGGCCATGGGCATAGGACAGGATATCCATGCCATGGCAGAACACTTGGATTACCTCTGTCCCATGGTTTACCCTTCCCACTACAACACCGGTGAATACGGGATCGGAGATCCAGAGGCCAACCCACACGATACGGTCTGGCACAGCCTGCAGGATTTCCAGGCTAAGCTGGAGGGCACCCAGTGCAAGCTGAGGCCTTGGCTGCAGGATTTCTCGATGCAGATTCAGTACGGGCCGCTTCAGGTGCAGGCCCAGATCGACGCTTGCTACGAACTGGAGATCGAGGAGTGGCTGCTCTGGGATCCCCATTGCACCTTCACCGAGGATATCCTCCAAACTGCCCAGACCGAGAAGGAAACACCCACCGAGGAACAACCCCAGTAACCCCCACCCAAAGACGTCGGAATCCGGGGTCTACCATCGGATTTATCGGCGGAATGATATCTCTTAAAAGGATAACATGGTGTGGTGGCTGAGATGTGGCTCTTGGGGTCCGCGGCTCCTTCACGGGAAACCGCTTGGGCTGAAATGCCGCCTCCGCCATCTTCCTCACCCAGCTAAAACCAACCGGGATGATGCCTGAAGTGGCTCAATTAGTAGACGTGGCATTCTGGAGAGCCCTTCCCAGGGGTGGGTTTCATCATCACCAACCTGGGCGCCAGGGTGGAGAAGGCGGTGCGTTTCTACAACATAAGATCAAGGAGGACAAGTATGCCCTCTCCTGGACCAGGCTATCCTGCACCGGGTATGCATCCAACCAGGTCAGGTTGGCCCTTCGTTCTGGCTTATAACCTGGGCAACTTCTTGAGGCGCCTCGCCCTACCCGGGGAGGTATCACACCGGTCTCTCCGCAGCGTGCGGTTAAAGCTGAAAAAGACAGGCGCGAGGATCGGATGCCATGCCCGCATGACGGTCTTCCAGATGGCGGAGGTGGCTGTTCCGGGTGAGCTCTTCGCCGAGGTCCTTGCCCGCATCCGCTCCCTGCCCTATCTCCGACCTGAAGCAGCGAGTAACGAAAGGTAATTGCATATGAAACACGCCTTGAGCGGTCAAGCTTCTCAGGATATCGTTCCAGATGTTGCCTCCGGTACCGTTACCGGCATAATGCTCGAAGGGAAAGGAGAAAAACGTTGCTTAGATGCGTCAACTTGCCCGTTGGATGGTGGAATATCGGCATCGGGAGGTTCATATGGGAAATCTCGGATGATAAACATTATCGACGCTTGCTTTGCTTGGCTTGGACGGTCGATGGGAAATACGTGCAAGATGCTCCTTGTGTGCGATAAAGACTCCATGGCCAGGACATAGGATGTGAACTGATGCAATACTACAGTGTGTAAGCGTGAGACTCCTAGACAACATTTATCATCACCGCTTTTTAATTATAATGTCATGTGTGTAGGCAATGATTCTCTAAGAAATGTAGGAGCTTGAGGAGGTAGTTAATCTGGCACTTAAGGTGTATATAGACGGTTTCGGCAGGATAGCCGGTCAATATATTGCAGGAAAGGAGGGTTGTCGTGATATCGCTCGAGCTTAAAGCCGAGAAGATCATCATCAAGGTTGGCACTGTCGTCATGCAAGCCAAGCCAGATGATAAAGTAACCGATCGTTACCGATCCGCTCGGCAGGGTAGAGAGCTTGAGTGGGCCAGGAAATTAAGAACAGCCGCTTAGCCCGCACGCTGGTCTTTCCTCCCGCTCAATCCGTATTCTATATCTTCACACGCATCTCGTACAGCAAAATAACCACCGGCATTCTTATTCGTCCCCCGCGGATCATGATCGGGATTCTGAGATACCAGAGCCCGAACGCGTTCGCAGGGACAGTTTTACCCGGTCGATGAGGACGACGGGGAGGATGGAACAGGCCAGGATAAGACCCCACCCCGAGGCTCCTACGTACTCGGTACCGAAGAGGCGCATCAACGGGGGTATGAATATCACCACCAGTTGCAGGGCTAGGGAGATGGCCAGCGCGGCCAGCAGGGCCTTGTTGTCCCAAAAGGAAAGCTCCATAAATGACAGGTTCTCCGAACGCGAGTTGTAGGAGTGTATGAGTTGGGACAGGACCAATGTGGTGAAGACCACGGTCTGCACCTTACCGATGTGGTTGTTGAAAAGCACATAGTAGGAGATAAAGAATGCGGCCAGGGCACCCAGGGAAAGGATGAAGCCCTGCCAGAGCACCATCACCTGTTTGCGCCAGTTCAGTATGCCCTCGGCTGGATCACGTGGTGGGCGTATCATTACGTCGGGAGAAGGCGTGTCCACCCCCAGTGCCAGGGCGGGGAATCCGTCGGTCACCAGGTTCATCCACAGTACCTGAACCGCTCTCAGAGGAGTTACGGAGGCGAACACCATGCCCAGGAACATAGTGGATACCTCGGACATATTGCAGGAGAGCAGGAAGTATATGAATTTCTTGAGGTTATCGTAGATAATGCGTCCCTCTTCCACCGCCCCCACGATGGTGACGAAGTTGTCGTCGGCCAGGACCATGTCCGAGGCTTCCTTGCTGACGTCGGTGCCGGTTATCCCCATGGCTACGCCGATGTCAGCGTTTTTCAGGGCTGGCGCGTCGTTGACGCCATCACCGGTCATGGCCACCGTCTTTCCTCTGTCCTTCAAGGCGCGTACTATCTTGACCTTGTCGGCAGGCGACACCCGGGCGTAAACGGCTATATTCTCCACCCGCTCCGCTAGTTCCCCCTCGTCCATTCGGGCCAGCTCCTCCCCGGTCACCATCTCTTTGCCCGGGACGAGAATAGAGAGCTCATGGGCGATGGCGCGGGCGGTGGCGGCGTGGTCGCCGGTGATCATAACCACCTCTATGCTTGCCTTGCGGCACACATCCAGGGCCTTGAAAACCTCCGGACGTGGCGGATCCATCATACCGGTCAGGCCCAGGTATATGAGGTCGTTCTCCAATTCCTCCAGGGATTCCTCGTCGGGTAAGGACTGCAGGGGGCGGCAGGCGTAAGCCAGGGTGCGCAGAGCCCTGTCGGCCATATCCAGGGCTTCGGTGGTGAATCCCTTGCGGTCAGCGGCGGTGAGTTCCTTGATCCCATCGGGGGCGAGAAAACGGTTGCAGCGTTCCAGGACCACCTCCGGCGCCCCTTTGGTCAGCACTATCAAGGGGGCGTCCGCGAAGGCGAAGGGATTCCCGTCCATGCCCGTGCCGGAAAAAGTATTGATGGTGCTCATCATCTTACGCTCGCTCTCGAAGGGTATCTCCTCCTTGCGAGGAAACGTCTTGGCTGCCTTTGATATGGGAAAGTCAAGTCTAAGCGCAGCTTGGAGCAGGGCGACCTCCGTTCCCTCACCTATGAACCCTCCCTCCTGCATCCTGGCGTCGTTGCACAGGGAGGCCGTGGCGAGAAGCGGCCATATCACTATCCCGGGATCGCCGCCGGCCTCATCCATGTCGGTCGGTTTCAGGGGATCGATCGAGGGTATCCTTACCTCCTTGACCTCCATCTCGTTGCGGGTGAGGGTGCCGGTCTTATCGGTGCATATCACGTTGGCGCAGCCCAGGGTCTCAACGGCGGGCAGCCTGCGCAGGAGGGCCCTCCTGTCCGCCATGCGGCGCACCCCCAGGGCGAGGGCGATGGTCACGATGGCAGGCAGGCCCTCGGGTATGGCGGCCACCGCCAGGCTTACCGAGAAAAGCAGCATCTCCGACCATTCCAACCTGCGCAGCACCCCTACGGTGAAGATGAATACACATATGGCGATGCACAACAGCGCTATTCTCTTGCCCACCCTTCCCAGCTCCACCTGCAGGGGTGTTTTTTCCTCCTCCGCCTCGCCGATCATCTCGGCGATCAATCCGAGTTGGGTCCCGTGTCCCGTGGACGTTATCAGGGCCGAACCCCGGCCGTGGACCACATGGGTACCTGTGTAGACCATGTTGAGGCGGTCACCCAGGGGTAGTTCCCCCTGATCCAGGGCCGCCGTCGACTTGGTCACTGCCGTGGATTCGCCGGTCAGTGAGGCCTCATCCGCCCGCAGGCTGTGGGCCTCCAACAGGCGAGCGTCAGCCGGTATCCGGTCCCCCGCCTCCAACAGTATCAGGTCGCCCGGAACCAGGTCGTGGGAGGGAACGACCTCCTCCCGGCTTTCTCGTATTACCCGGGCGGTGGGGGCACTCAGTTTCTTCAGACTCTCTAGGGCTTTTTCCGCCCGGTATTCCTGGACGAAGCCGAGGATGGCGTTAGCCACCACGATGAACATGATCACTGCCGCGTCCAGGTACTCGCGCAGGGCGGCGCCGGAGATAACCGCCGCCGCCAGAAGGACGTAGATCATGAAGTCCCGAAACTGGTTCAGGAAGAGGGACAGGGGATGGGTGCGCTTCTCCTCACGGATCTTGTTGGCACCGTATTTATACAATCTGTCGGAGGCCTCGCTATCGGAGAGGCCCCGCTCAAGATCCGTGTCCAGCTGCCCGGCGACCTCTTCGACGCCGAATGTATACCAGGCCCGGTCTTGTACGGTTCCCGCCAAGTTTTCACCTCCCCGCATGTGGGTAGCATATACAATGATTGCATAATAGGCGTGTCCTCCGTTCGCGTGTCTTTGAAATGATACAGCAATGTCATTATAATGGCGAATGTTGGCCGTAAAAGCCGATTTGGGGCTCGCTTAAACGGCCGGTATAAGAATTGTGCTGGGGCGGGCGAAGGAAAAATCGGCGAGGATATAAGGAGGTACCAGTATGAAATTGACTTTCAGCATAATCAAGGCTGATGTGGGGGGGTTTGTCGGCCACTCTGACGTTCATCCGGCCATGCTCAGCCGTACCCGGGAGGCGCTGGAAGAGGCCAAGGGAAAGGGCCTGATCATCGATGGAGTACAGGCCAAATGCGGTGACGACATCGCCATGATCATGACCCACACCAAGGGCCCGGACAGCGAGGAAATACACAAGTTCGCCTGGGATACCTTCATGTACGTTACCAAGTTGGCCGAGGAGTTGGGGCAGTACGGCGCGGGACAGGACCTGCTGAGCGACGCCTTCTCGGGTAACCTCAGGGGCATGGGACCCGGCTATGCGGAGATGGAGATCGAGGAGCGGAAGTCGGAGCCGATCATCTGCTACCTGGCCGATAAGACCGAGCCCGGATCCTGGAACTTCCCCCTTTACAAGATATTCGCCGATCCCTTCAACACCGCGGGATTGGTCATAGATCCATCCATGCACGACGGATTCCGGTTCGAGGTACACGACCTCATTGAGGAGAAGAAGATCATTTTCAGCTGCCCGGAGGATATTTACGACATGCTGGTGTTCATCGGGGCACCCTCCAGGTACGTAATCAAGCACATCTTCCGCAAGGACAGCGACGAGCCGGTGGCGGTGACATCTACCCAGCGCCTTTTCCTCATGGCCGGACGCTATGTGGGTAAGGACGACCCGGTGATGGCCGTGCGCTGCCAGAGCGGGCTTCCCGCCGTGGGCGAGGTGTTGGAGCCTTTCTCTTTCCCCTATACCGTGGCTGGCTGGATGCGTGGAAGCCATCACGGGCCCTTCCTGCCCGTTGGCACTGATAACGATAAACCAACCCGCTTCGACGGACCGCCCAGGGTAGTGGCCTTGGGATTTCAGCTCAAGGAGGGACGCCTGGTGGGACCCAGGGACATGTTCGCCGATCCCAGTTATGACCTGGCCCGCCAGCAGGCGCTGGAGATAGCCGACTACATGCGCCGTCATGGTCCATTCGAGCCCCACCGCCTGCCGCTGGACGAGATGGAGTACACCACCATGCCCAAGGTGATGGAGAAGCTGCAGGAACGCTTCAAGCCCCTGGAGGGCGAGGAGAGAGATTACTAAGGCTTAAGAAAATCAACAACGGGGGGCGCTTCCGAGCGCCCCTCTTTTTCTTCCGCACGTACACGTGCCAGGCCCGGACATATCCGAAAGCCTCGACGGAAGTCCAAGGTCCAATTAACATGTCCGGGCACAGGTACTCTCGGTGTTTCGCCGCATACATGAAACGGAGTACCGACGACGGTGCTTTAGCGCTGAATGCTGTCGATCGTCTGAAGGTATTCGTACCCGTGACAGGCGCTGGGGTACCGTCAGCGTCGGCGCTTACGCGATGTAGCCTTTCATACCTCGTTGGCAGACGTGATGACGAGGACCTCTTCGTCTACCCTCGATATAGCCTCGAAGGGAATGATGTTGGTATCGCCGGGCCGGTTGTAGCGGCGTCTCAGCTTGCCGACCAGCTTTCCCATTCTGCCGCCAGCGGGAAGCCACTCCGTACCTACCTGCAGCCCTTCCAGGAAGAGCATTACTCCCTCCTGCCGCATGAGTACGTCGTCCACGCGGTGGAGTCGGTTGCCCTCCTCGTCCACTATTTGCTTGTTGAGGATATCCCTTCGGGCGAAGATCTTGTTCGCGCTGCTATTCACCTGGAAAAGGGGATGAGAATGCTTGAGATAGAGGTCATCGGGTTCCAGAGATTCCACCTGCGACCAGGGCAGTAGCAGCACGATGTCCTCCGTTGGTCGGGGAAGTATCAATTCCCCGATGCGATCCGTCCATTTTAAGTGAACGGCGAGGTCGCATACCGCCGGAGGCCGGGCGGCCATATCCAAGGCAAGGTCCTCGATGTGACCCACCTCGCGCTCCTCCGCATCCCTCACATCCCTTTTCAGGAGGAAAGTCAGGGGAAAGACATTCTCCTCGTTCAAGAGGTCACCTCCCTTGTCAACCCCGGGGTATAGGGTTGGTGGAAAAAAGAACATGGAAAGATACGCAGGCGGCACATAAGCCGTCCGCCGCCGGTATTTACCCGGGCTGTCAAGCCCGTTTCATCCGGCGAGGGCTTCTCGCTCATTCAAGACACCTCCATGGTCACCCGGACGCGAAAAACGATGACGCGATCATGGCCAAGGTCAGAATAGTCAACAAAACGACCACAACCCACATCACGGCGTTGAGCCAGGTTGGATTGACGTAGGCGCCCATGATGTCGCGGTCGTTTATCAGGGTCAGCATGCATATCAGTATCAACGGTAGCAGGATCCCGTTCATGGTCTGCGATATCACCATCATCAGGACCAGGTTCAGGCCGGGGATTATCACCAGCATTGCGCTGCCGGCTATGAAGAAGGTATAGATGAAATAGAATCTGGGGGCCTCCCTGTATCCGTGATCCAAGCCCGCCTCCCATCCGAAGGCCTCGCAAACCGTGTAGGCGGTGGACAGGGGCAGTATTGAGCCGGCGAACAGGGAAGCCACGAGAAGGCCGAGGCCGAAGAGGTAAGAGGCGTAGTTCCCGGCTACGGGCGTCAGTGCCGCGGCTGCTTCCTCGGCGGTGGTTATGGTCGTGGCCCCTACCTCGGGGTTATGAAAAAAAGCGGCGGCGCAGGCGATGACTATGAACATGGCTACCACAGTCATGAGAAAAGCTCCCACCGCCGTATCGATGCGTTCGTACCTGATCTTGGAGGCGTCGAGCCCCTTGTCGACGATGGCCGCCTGCTGGTAAAACTGCATCCATGGGGCGATAGTGGTGCCTATGATGGTGACCATCATCGCCAGGTAGGTGGCGTTGAATTGCAGGGAAGGAGTCACCAGGGCTTTTCCCACCTCCCCCCAGTCGGGGCGGGCCATGATAGCGGATATAATATAGGCGATGTAGACGAGTGATGCCACCAGAAACACCTTTTCCACGCGCTTGTATGTACCCTTGACAACCAGCCACCATATGAGGACAGCCAGGGGAGGGATAGCGATATAGGGGGGTACGTGGAAGAGCTGCATGCTTGCTGCCAGGCCGGCGAAGTTTGAGACGGTATTGGCGAAATTCGTGATCACCAGGGTGAGCATTATGAAGGCGGTCAGGCGCAGGGAGAACCTCTCACGAATTAGGGCGGCCAGGCCCTTCCCGGTGACCATGCCCATGCGCACTGTCATCTCCTGGACCAGGGCCAGCAGAAAGGCGGTGAACAACAGCACCCAGAGAAGTTCGTAGCCGAAGCGGGCGCCGGCCACGGAATAGGTGGCTATGCCGCCGGCGTCGTTGTCCACCATAGCGGTTATCAGGCCAGGCCCGAGAACAGTCAGGAAGATGAGCAGTTCCCTGCGGCCCAGCCGTCTCTCTATGCGGCTCCCCCTGCCGAACATGTTGCTCCTCCAAGGCTGTCTCCCGCTTCTTAGTTTCCTCTTGTTTTACTTCTGGCGAAGATTATAACACGCCTGCATAGCTGGGATTTGCTTACTCGGTGTCGTGGGAAGCGGTACGGGAGGGAATGAGTCTCTCGGGAAAGGTCGGGAGCGAGTCATTTCGCCAAGCTGCGCAGAGCGCTCAGAACGCGGGCGCAACGCAGAGCGCTGAGGAATACGGGAAGACCGCTCCCGGCCAGGTGATGGAGAGCGTCACTGGCCATCCCTGCGAAAGACATGACCATTACCAGCTTACCCAGCTCGCTCGGAAGAAGCGCCATATTCCCCAGGGCTTCTTGAAAAAAGCCCTTGGCTCCCTTGGAGAATACCTCCCCGGCTGATTGTAAGATCCCTGGCCGGATCCTCCGCGAATTACCTGCCGAAGATGTCATAGATAAGGGCAGCGTCGGCCTCCCCCGATGCAAGGATCCGACTGGTTATATCCCTTAGAATAAGCAGATCGGGCTCGAAGGTGAGATCCACGGGGTTGACGCAATAGGCGGTGGGACGCAGCATTATCCGCAGTTCTTCCTGCAGGGAATCGGAGAAAAGGAGCACGTCCAAGCCCTCTCACGCATTGGTAGGCCATGGAAGCCCCGGGACCCCCTGAGTTGGAACCTATCGTCACCCGGCTCCCTCTCATCGGCGGCAGCTCGGCCATGGCCCAGGTTATATCGAAGAGCTCCTCCACGTCCCGGGCTTTGACCACGCCGGCTTAGTGAAGGATACCGTCGTAGAGCTCGTCTGAGCCGGAGACGGCGGCGGTATGGGAAGAAGAAAAGCCCGGGCTCCCGCCTCCGTGCCGCCGACGTAGATGGCGGTTACAGGCTTGGACTCCCTTAGTCCACGGGCAGCCCTGATGAAAACCCTAGGGCGCCGGATGGTCTCCACATACAGGCACCGCTTTCACGTCCCCCTCGCCCTCGAGGTATTCGAGGCAGTCCACCAGGTCGATATCGGCCTCGTTGCCCACGCTGATGGTCTGGTTGATGGTGGCGCCGATATTGCTCCAGAGGTCGTAGGATTGGCAGGTATAAGCGCCCGATTGCGATACGAAGGCGATATCGCGTCCGCCGGGTGCGTTGCCTATTGGGGTGGTGTTCAAGGACATGTCGTTGCTGAAGACGTCGAGGCAGTTGGGGCCCAGGAAGCGTATACCGTATTTCCATGCCGTCTCCAGCATCTTGTCCTGAAGGCGTTTTCCCTCCTCGCCGGATATCTCCTCTAGACTCCCCGAGATCACGACCGCCCTTTTATCCCTGCCGGGACAAGGTCCTCGAGGGCTTCGGGCACCACTTTGGTGGGAAGGGTCAGTATGGCCGTGTCAACGGTATGGGGTATGTCCCGGGCGCTCCGGTAAGTCTGCATGTCGGCCACGCGATCCTCGAGGGGGTGTACGGGGTAGATAGATCCCCGGTAACCAGAGGCCAGCACGTTGGCCAGCTGTATGGTGCCCATCTTGAGGAGGTTGTTGGAGGCGCCGTAGAAGGCCAGGGAGGAGGGATGGAGTGTTTTTTGAGGGATGCTCCTTCATGGGCGCTCCTTTTCAGGGCCGCGGTCATATTCCGTTTAACGCAGCACGCAGGTCGAGGGGCAGTCGATGACCCTGCTCTCGGTGACTATCTTGTGGATGTGTGCGTCGTGGTCGGCGCAGGGTACGTGCTCCACTATCTGCAATTCGAAGGCCAGGGCGATAAGCAGGCACCGCGGGCTGCACTTCTCCAGAAAACGGTCGTAGTAACCGCCGCCGTATCCCAGCCGGCCCCCGGTGAAGTCGAAGGCCACCCCCGGCATGAGGATGACGTCAATTTTCTCCGGTGATACCGGTCTGAGGCATTCCGGCTTGGGCTCCATGATATCGTAGTTCCCCAACCTGAGATCGCCGTCCATATTGAGGATGCGGGAGGCTGTCATCTCCCGGCTTTGCTTCCTGGTGCAGGGGATACAAACTACCTTCTTATCCTCCAGCGCACGGAGGATCATGGGCCTGGTGTCAACTTCGCTGCGGAAGGAGAGGAAAAAAAGTGTGGTCCTTGCGGCGCTGAACTTCTGTATACTCCACAGGTTATCGGCTACTCGTGCGGAAAGCGTCTCGATCTGGTCGGCATCCAGACTGTCGCGTATCTCCTGGACCTTCTTGCGCAGCTCTTTCTTCCTTTTGTGGATCATCGTTTCTCCCTTGGTCCTGAAACCTCCTTAATAATATAACAGGCCGTGATAAAAGCAAGGCGTGCAAGGGTTCGGCGGCGCATCGGGCGGTCCGATCTCCACGGGATTGCGGTCAAAACGAGGCGCGGTACGAGCTTCCAGGGCCGCCGCGACGGATGACTTCATGAAAAAGCACCCCCCGTGCTACCATCTCTGTGGAAAGCAGTAGGCGGTAGCAGGAGGCTGATTTCAATGCTACACGTGGGCATGGACATGCACAAGAGATTCAGTGTGGTAACGGTGACCGATAGCAGCGGCGAGGAGGTGATCAAGGGGAAAAGGCTGGAGAACGATGAGGGCGAGATACGGTCGTTCTTCGAGTCCTTCGAGGACGAGATGGGGGTCGTCCTCGAGGCGGGGGGCAACTGGTACTGGATGTGTGACCTCCTCGACGGGATGGGTATCGATAACATCCTGTGTCATCCCTTGAAAGCCAAGGCCATAGCCTCCGCCAGGATAAAGACGGACAAGATAGACGCGGGGATCCTCTCCCACCTCGGCCGCATGGACTTCGTGCCCGAGGCCTACAAACCGGATATGGCCACACGCCACCCGAGAGAGCTGCTGCGTTACCGTGCATCCATGGTCAAGGTAAAAGGACCGCCACCAAGAACAGTGCACGCTCTTATGGCACGACTGAACGTACCCAGCCCCTACAGCGACCTGTTCGGAAAGAAGGGGCTTGCCTATCTCGAGGGGCTTAAGCTTCTCCCCGTCTACCGGGAGGCTCTGGACGCCTACCTCCGTCTCCTCGCGGCGGTTGGAGAAGGGTTAAGCTATGCCGAGGTGCTGGTCGGCAAGGCACGAGAGCATTCTCAAGGGGCGCAGCTGCTCGAGACGATCCCCGGAGTAGGACCCGTACTCTCCCTCACTATCCTCGCGGAGGTGGGCGACGTGACGAGGTTTCACTCCGCCAAGCATCTCGCTTCCTGTGCGGGGCTGGTGCCAGCGGTGAGCCAGTCCGGTAGCTCAACCAGATACGGCCACATAACCAGGGCTGGTTCCTCCTGGCTGCGCTGGGCACTGGTGGAGGCCGCCATTCACGCCTCCACCAGGCCGGGGCCATTGCGGGACTTCTATATCAAGCTTAAGAGACGCAAAGGCAACAAGATAGCCAGGGTGGCCGTGGCAAGGAAGCTCGCCACCTACGTCTACCATATGCTCAAGGAGGGAAAGGAGTTCTCAAAAATAGTTGCGTACAACAGTGGCGATCTGAGGTGAGCCCGATATTCTACCTGGGTAGAACCCGACTTGGATGACTGGGCAACCTCGGTTCGCATAGAAGTATTGTGCCTCTCGTAAGAAGCACGGAGAAATGGTTGAACCGAACTCGCCATAGGTATGAGAATGTATAGAGGAGTGGTCTATGACGGGGCAAGAGGCCGCTTTCTCAGAAATGGTAGAATGCAGTTTAGAGAAAGCGTGATCGGGGGGAGTTGGCGCAGAGTTGATAAGGATCGGATTGGTCGCGGATACCCATATACCCAAGGTGGCCCCGAACCTGCCCGCCTACCTGCTGGATGTCCTGAGCGGTGTGGATCTTATACTGCACGCCGGGGATCTTGTGGAGGTCTCGGTACTGGAGCGGCTGCGCGAGCTGGCCCCTACTAGGGCCGTGGCGGGGAACATGGACCGCCCCGAGGTCCGGGCGGTGCTTCCAGAGCGGGAGGTCATGGACCTGGAGGGGGCACGGGTGGGCCTGATTCACGGCTGGGGGTCGCCTTTCGGCATCGAGAGACGCGTTCTTTCCCGCTTCCAGGGTATGGACGTGGTGGTTTTCGGCCATACCCATAAACCACTGGTGGAGAAGAGGAAGGGCACCCTGCTGGTGAACCCCGGAACCCCTAACGATCGCCGCTTCTCAAAGCGGCTGTCCTGCGCAAGGTTGACCATCAAGGATGGGGAGGTGGAGCCGGAGATAGTATGGCTGGACTAGTTGGACTAGGACGAGGGTGTCTCACCGAAAGGCTTGTCCTCGGATAGGTCGAGTCCTCCCACCACCACCCAGCGGGGCACGGACTTGGAGGTATCGCTGTTCCATATAACCAGGGGATCCTTTTCGGGAGTGCCGGAGTAATCGATCCACTGCAGATATATCTCGCCCTCCTTGTCCCCGTAGTTATCTTCCTTGTATTCCTTGGTGCCGAACATCTCCTCGCCTATATAGCGGATTTTTCCCCCAGTGATCTTCACCGTGGCGTTCACGCCGTCGTTTTGCAACTCCTCCAGCTGTACGTCCAGAAACTCCACCTCCCAGCTGTTGGACTGCCATACGTCCTGGTTCAATTGCTCCAGGTCCGCCTTGGTGAGGGTGGCGTTCCCCAGCTGCTTTACCAGGTCCTCGGGGTTCACCACCTCGAGGTAGAGTTCGAAGTCCCTGCCGTTCTCGGGGTTGGGGGCCATTACCCCCTCCTCGTTCTCGCTCCTCAGCCACTCCAGGGATTTAAACCATTTCTGCACCGCCGTGACCGGGGTCTTGTCGTCCGGGTTGAACTCGCCCAGGAAGGATTCGCCGCTTTGCCAGCCGCATCCCGCGCTGAGGATGATAAGAGCGGCGGCTATTATGTATGTAATCATGCGTTTGCGGCTCAATTCGTACCTCCCGATCTCGATTGGTCCCGTCTAAGTATAGTTTACGATGCCCCGCCTGTCAGCTGGGTTCCTCCGTCTCGGCCGGCTGCTCTTCCTGCACCTCGGGAAACTCCGATTCCTCCGGCAGTATCTCCGGCAGGGGATAGGGCAGCTTCATTATGCCATAGTCGCGTATTATCCAGGTTCCCTCCACCTCGACCAGCGAAATAGTGCGGGGGTACTCCGAAAAATTCACGCCGCCGCTGCCGCTTCCGTCGCTGTTGAATCCCTCGAGGTAGCCTGAGATGACCTCCACCCCCGCTTGGTCGCCTTCTTCGCTAACCAGGCGGGTGTCCAGTTCCTCCAGTCGGTAGGAATCGTAGGTCAGCCCCTCGGTTACGGGATCGGGTTGATATTCCCCGTTCTTGGCCATCTTGTACAGCTCGGGTTCCGTGTACTTGAGGTAGGTCATCATGTCCTTGTCGGCTATGGCCTGGTAGAAATCGATCACCGCTTTCTCCGGGCCGCTCTTACCCCCGGGCTGGAGAACGACGATCAAGACCACGACCAGAATGATCATCACACCTAGAATTACCAGGCCCATCCAGGGGGCTACGCGCCTGCGGGTGCGGCGCATACGCCTCTCCGCTTCTTTCACGTCCAGGCCCTTTTCCTGGGCCACCTCCTTTGCCTCGCGCCTAATGCGGGCTGCCTCCCGCTGGCTTTTTCTGCGGGCGCGAGCCTTAATTGCCTCGATATTGGTGATCCTCTCGCCACACTCCTCGCAGTAGCGGCGCCCTTCCGGGTTCTCATATCCGCAGTTGGGACAGCGCAAGTTAAAACCCCCTAATATCATACTCTGGCCAGGCATTCCAGGCCGTATATAATGTACAGGTCCAGGGCCTCCAGATACCAGTCCCCTTCTTTCATGACCATGTAGAGGGGCGAGAAGTCATCGGTGGAAAAATCTATCTCCCCCTCCTCGACCCATATATCGTCTTTCAGGTTATACAATACGCACCTTCCACCACATATTCTCACCAGCGCATGTTCGGAGTCCAGGAAGCTTACCTCCAGCCTTATATTGTCGAATTCCATGCGCCAGGTAACGGGATCAATTACATACCTGCGCTTCAACTCCTCCCGTTGATAAGCTAGGTCGTCCTCCGCCTCGTCGGCCTTGCGCAAGGCCTCGGGATTAACGCAGCCTTGCGCGGCCGCGTAATCTTGGGACTGCACCGCCCCCAGGAATTTATAGGCCGTCTCCTTGGGATCGGCCTGGCCGCAACCCGCAGCAGCGTACAGCGTAAAAGCCATAGAGACCATGAGCGGAGCTACCCATCTCATGCTCGAACGCCCTCCGCCTGGCTGGTCGGGCATGGCATCCGGGAAAGCAGATCATCAACCGACCTTGCTGCCGCAGTTGGGGCAGAAGGCCGATTCCCCGGGAACCTGTTCACCGCAAGAGGGGCATGTTCCGACCGCCGTCACAGGTGCCGGCGGTGGCGCCGGCTCGCTCTGAGGAGCTGATGAAGGCGGCGGTGGCGGAGCGGCTTGGGCCTGGGCCGCCTGGGGTGGAGACACCGGCGGCGCGGCCTGGGCCGCTGCCTGCCTCTGGGCTTCGATCTGCTTCTCGGCCTCAATGATCTGGTTCTCCAGGCCGAAGATCTGGTCGACCTTGGGGCGCAGCGTCTCCACATCGACCTCACCCTGCCTGAACTGGTTCAAGAGATCCTCGCCGAGCTGGGCCACCAGCTCTCCACGGTTCTTCCTGAGCGAACCCACCTGAGATTTCTGCTTGGTCCCGTCCAGGGCGGTGTCCAACTGCTGGCCCAGGCTGCTGGCCTGCTCCTTCAACTTGTCTAGGAATCCCATCTCTTCACCTCTTTTACTAGAAACGTTCCTTCTAAGTATTATAAAACAACCGTAATCGCCACACAGCATCGGCCGGGCGGATGAAAGGTGTCTCAGGGATTTATGATAGGCGATATGCGGCGAGGGTTCCCTTCGAAAAGAATCCGCGCGGGATGTATCCTTCCCACCCGGGCGGCGGGGCATGTAGCCGCCGGTATATCCAGGGGCATCATGCCGGGGGGTTTTCGCCGGTAAGCAGCCCGTGTATAGCCCGGGCGGAGCGTTTTCCCGCCCCCATGGCCTCGATCACCGTGGCCGAGCCCGTAACGATATCACCGCCCGCGAACACCTCGGATATGGAGGTCTGGCCGCTCTCGGGGTCCGCCTTTATGTAACCGCGGCCGGTCAGCTCGAGTTCCGGTACGGTGGAGGGCAGAAGGGGGTTGGCCCTGGTTCCTATGGCCATTACGACCAGTTCGACCTCGATCTCGAATTCCGATCCATCGATGGGTATGGGGCGCCTCCTGCCGCTCTCATCCGGTTCTCCCAGCTTCATTTCCAGACACTCCATGCCCCTTACCCAGTTATCCTCTCCGATGATTCGCGTGGGCAAGGTCAGGAATTTGAAAACCACCCCTTCCTCGACGGCGTGGGTGACCTCCTCGGCCCGCGCCGGCATCTCCTTGCGGGAGCGGCGATATACGATGCTTACCTCCTCCGCTCCCAGGCGAAGGGCGGTACGAGCGCTGTCTAGGGCGACGTTCCCGCCGCCGATCACCGCGACCTTGCTGCCCTTCTTGATGGGAGTGTCGTACTCGGGGAAGAGATAGGCCTTCATGAGGTTGGAGCGAGTCAGGTATTCGTTGGCGGAATAGACGCCGTTGAGGTTCTCACCGGGTATTCCCATAAACATGGGCAGGCCGGCTCCGATGCCTATGAAAATTGCCTCGTATCCATCCTGGAAGATGTCCTGGATCGACAGGCTGCACCCGATAACGCGGTCCATGACCACCTCGACCCCCAGCCTCTTGATGTATTCGACCTCCCTCCTCACCACGGCCTTGGGAAGTCGAAATTCGGGGATGCCGTAGGTGAGCACGCCCCCCGATGCGTTGAGAGCCTCGAAGACGGTTACATCGTGGCCCATGCGGGCCAGGTCCCCGGCACAGGTAAGGCCGGCAGGACCGGCGCCGATGACCGCTACCTTCTTTCCGGTGGGAGGCGGCTTGGGGGGGAGGGATACCTCTCCGTGTTCGGCCTCGTAGTCGGCCACGAAGCGTTCCAGCCTGCCGATGGCCAGTGGATCGGATTTCTTGCGCAGCGTACAAACAGTCTCGCACTGCGTCTCCTGGGGGCACACCCTGCCGCAGATAGCGGGAAGGTTGTTCTTCTCCTTTATCTTTGCCGCGGCGCCGGCGAAGTCCCTGTCCGCCACCAGCTTTACGAAAGCCGGGATATTGATTTCCACGGGGCAACCATCGACGCAGGGCATTTTCTTGCACTGCAGACAGCGCGACGCCTCGACCGCCGCCTCTTCTTCGCCGTAGCCAAGAGCTACCTCGCTGAAATTCCCCTTGCGTTCCCCGGGGTCCTGTTCCTTCATGGGCGCGCGCGGCTCCAGGTGTTTTTTCTTCTGTTTCTTATCGGAACTCATGCTCACCATCCTGATCGGCGGCCGGCAACAATAAAGATCAATGATGATGATACATTAACCGCAGTTGGCCCGCCAATGAGTTCGGGGTGGGACGGGGAACCCTTGAGCGGTGATGGGCCGTCTTAAGGTCGTCGATATGCTGGGCTATTGGACCGGAGGTAGGAGATTATGAGGAAACACAGGATCGTTGCACTGTTGGGTGTGGTAGGACTCCTGTCGATCATCCTCGCGGCCGTGGTCTTGGGGTGTGGGGCCGGCGAGATCGAAGAGAGCCCGGGAGAGAATACCTTCTCCGTTTTCGAGGACGATTGGGAGTGTGGGGCCGGCGAGGAAACTCCCTTGATGGCCGATGAGAGGGCCGAGGCGGAGAGTTACGCCGCCTTGGAGACCGGGAAGGCGGTCGAGGATGTCTCCTCCCTTCCCGATCTGCAGCTCATGGTGATCAGAACCGCCCTGGTAACCATGGAGGTGGAGAAGGGTGATTACGCACATATAAAAAGGGACGCCGTATCCGTTGCCTCGCTGGTGGGGGGATACGTGGAGAGCGAGAGCAGCAGCCGGAATGACGATGGTTACACCTATGCCTCCATAACCCTGCGCGTTCCCGCGCAGAACTTCGACGAGGTGATGACGGAGGTGTCCTCCCTGGGGGAGGTGGTCTCCACCCAGGTCAACACCAGCGATGTAAGCAGCGAGTACGTGGATCTCGAGAGCAGACTCAAGCATCTGGAGGCGGAGGAAGCATTTTACATGGACCTCATAGCCAGGGCCCAGACCATAGAGGAGATGATATCCATAAGGGAACATCTCTCCTCCATCCAGTTGGAAAAGGAGCAGATACAGGGAAGGAAGGACTACCTCGATCAGCAGATCTCCTACTCGACCCTGACCCTGAACGTGGACGAGGTTTCCCCCGACGAGGAAGGAGAGGGTTTCTGGCATGCGGTGAAGGAGGCCTTCAAGACCTTCGGGAGGGGCATGCGTAACCTCGCCATAGGCCTATTCTATGCCCTGCCATACATCATCATAATCGCCGTATTGATCCTGCTGGGATGGATTATTATAAGGCGTTCCCGCAGGAAGAAAGGCCAGTCCGGCGGCGAAGAGCATCCACAAGCTTGAGATAGAATGGAGCGTTGATATCGCGTATCTTCCCGTCAGCGCACGAGCGCAACCGGAGGGATGGCCCCCCCTCGAACGGCTGACCTCCCTCCTTACGAGGTAGGCCTGAGCAGGATACGGTGATCCAGAAAGGTTATGGCTGCTATTTCGGCATCCAGGGTATTCTCCTCGCCTATGATATTGGAGATGGTAACCTTTCCGCCCTCCTCCTTGACGTTAATCACGTCCTCCATCAGCAGCTTCTCCTCTTCACCGTCGATCAGATAGGCGTGGGATTCACACATCCTCTTTCCCTCCAGTTCTATCGAAACGGATGCTGCGAACCAAGTGGTTCCAGTTGCATCCCGTGCAGACTTCTACGACATAACAGGTGAAGCAGGAATATCTCTCGCGCAGGCCGTTGAAGATGGCGGCCGTGGAGAAAACCCGCCCGTTATCGCGGTCCAGCTCTTTTCCGTAGACGAAATTGAGAAGCCTAAGATGCTCTTTGTGGCACACTGGGCATACTACGGCGGTTATCTCGCCGACGTTGCGGGCTATGCGGTTTATCTCGGGATGAGCGTCACAGACCTCCCAATACGAGAGGCGGCCGATATGGTAATCCCGCAGGGTCGATCTCTTGCGCAGTGTGTAATCGACCGTAGTGGCTACGCTCTTCATCTGTCCTCCTTACTAACCATGGTTAATTATACCCCACGGGGCTATCGGATTTGCCGCGCCGACCCGGAATGTATAATAGCTCTTTAGCGGGTGTGCGTTTTCGGGATGGACATGGGCGCTTAGTGCCGAATCCATGCTTAGGGTGCCGTTCCAGGTAACCCCGTTATGTCTCCTGGTCTATGCTGGCGATACCCTTGAGATGGCTGGAGTCGTTCATGCGCACCAGCATCCAGCCCCTCTCTCCCTTGTTGATGATACTAATGGCTCCGTTGGATTGTTCGACGCGCCATATACCGGCGGTGGGCAATCCCAATACGATGCACAGCGTGAGGCGATTTATGACCTTGTGGCCGACTACTAGGACTCTTCCACCATGCCGCCCAGCCAGAAAGGCCAGGCCCTCCTCCAGGCGTTCCCTCACCCCCCTCAGGGATTCTCCGCCGGGAAAGATGACCTCCTCGGGACGGTCGGCCCAGAGAGCGAATTCATCCGGCCAGCGTGCCTTGACCTCGCCCAGTTTCTTGCCGCTCCATTGCCCGTAATCCACGTCGATGAAGTAATCCAGCGGAATAACCTCCCCCCCGTGGGGGTCGGCTATCTCCCCCGCCGTGTGCATGGATCTCAAGAGGGGGCTGGCGTAGAATGCCTCGAAGTCCAGGCCGGACAGGTATTCGGCGGCGGCACGGGCCTGAATGATACCGCTGTGGTTTAATTCCAGGTCGGCGCGGCCCCGAAACATGTCCGCCCGATTGTATTCCGTCTCACCGTGCCTGACCAGTACTAGTTCCATCCGACCTCCCCTCGACTGGACACGATCTCCAGATATTTTCGCGAGCATATGGAAAAGGGTTTCCGTAATCCAACGATAAATGATGGCGGGCAAAAACCCGGGGCGCCGGCCCTATTGATTCATTATCTTGGCCGCGTCCAGGGCCTCCATGTAACCGAGGGTCGTATAATAAATGGCCCGGTCGAAATAGAGCACGGCCTGGTTATTCAGCTCCAGGGCCTGGTAGAGTTCGAGGTTGGTCTGGAGAAGGCCCTCCGATATAACCTCCAGCCAGAGGTAGCGCTTCAGGAGTATAAGGGCGAAGACCACCTCTTCCAGGCGGAATCCCTCCTGGAAGCGGCGCTGTCCCAGATTCATATAGAAATGCCTTATCTCCTCTTTCTTGGTCTCAGGGCTGAGCCAGTAGCCCAGTCTTTCGTAAACCGCCATGGCCCGCTCGAAGACCAGTTCCTCCGGGAATCTGTGATAGGTGGGGGTGTATCTGGACTGCCTGACTTCCTTCAGCCAGAGCTTGGCTACTTTGTCCGCCCTGGTCTCGATCATTTTGATGAATCTTCTGGCAAGCACTGTAACCTCCCGGAACGTGAAACCTCCCCGCTGCCTCGCCGGGGCGAAAGACAGAGCAGAGATATTATACCTTTTTCATAACCCTTTTCAAATCAGGCTGGCAAAGCCGGGCTCAGTTGCATTACTTCAACCAGGCCTGCTTTCCTTAAGCCCGCGCGTATCGCCCCGTTTAATTATCGTTGGATGGCCCGAAGGGCTCTTACTCGGCACATTCGCTCTCGTCTCCGCGCAGCTTCTCCAATCCGTGAGTCAGGGCGGGAAGCACGACCTCCAGGTTCTCCTTCACGGCCTTGGGGCTGCCGGGCAGATTGATTATCAAGGTCGAGGATCGGATGCCGCTGACGGCCCTCGATAACATAGCGTGAGGGGTCTTGTTCAGCGACGCGGCCCTCATGGCCTCCACGAATCCCGGCGCTTCCCTTTCTATCACCTGGCGCGTGGCCTCAGGGGTGACGTCCCTGGGGCTCATGCCCGTACCGCCTGTGGTGAGGATCAGGTCCAGGCCTAGACGGTCACTATAATGCCTGAGCCTTGAAGCAATGGCCTCGAGCTGGTCGGGGACGATATCACGTTCCTCCACCGTCCAGCCCATACCTACCACGGCTTCTTGCGCCGCAAGGCCGGAGAGGTCCTCACGCTCGCCTCTCGAACCGCGATCGCTGACGGTGAGGACAGCCACACGGATATCCGTCATCTCTCCATTATCCTTATCTCGTCGCCAGGAGCGACCCTGCCTCCCTTTACCACCCGGGTGAAAACGCCCTCGCGGGGCATGAGGCAGTCTCCCAACCTCTCGAATATGGAGCAGTGATCATGGCATTCCTTGCCGATCTGCGTCACCTCGAGGACCACCCTTTCACCCAGACCCAGGCGGTCCCCGATATTCAACGACCTGAGGTTCACGCCCCGGGTGACCATATTCTCGGCGAAATCCCCGGGCTTCAAGTCCTCCAGGCCCTGGGCTCGTACCTCCTCTATGCTCTCGTCGGCCAGAAGGCTTACCTGGCGGTGGGCGAAGCCGGCGTGGGCGTCGCCCTCGATGCCATACTCCTCTATCAGGAGAGCCTCGTCCACCGGCTCCTTCTTGACGTGCTTGGCCCCGCTGATACATATGGATGTTATCTCTCCCGCGCTCATCTTCAACCTCGTTTCTCGTCACTGATATAGGTGCCCGATCTGCCGCCCGTCTTCTCTAGAAGCTGTACGTTGGTGATCGTCATGGACCTGTCCACTCCTTTGCACATATCGTAAATGGTCAGGGCCGCCACAGTCGCGCCGGTGAGCGCTTCCATCTCTATGCCAGTGCGGTCCCTGGTCCTGGCGGTCATCGAGGCGGTAATGGTCGATTCCAGCTCGTCCACCTCGAAGTCCATCTCCAGGGCCGTTATGGATATAGGGTGGCACATGGGGATGAGCTGTCCGGTCCGCTTCGCCGCCATTATCCCAGCCACCTGGGCTACGGCCAGCACGTCCCCCTTTTCCATCCCGGCGTTGAGAATAATCTCGAGGGTGTCTCTCTTCATCTTGATCCTGGCCTGTGCCACCGCGGTGCGCTCTGTCATCTCCTTGGACGAGATATCCACCATCTTCGCTCGGCCTTTATCGTCCAGGTGGGACAGAGCCTTGCGGTTCGACTCCTTTTTCCCCTCACTCTCCGCGGTCAATTCAACCTCCGATCTGGGACATGGTCCTGGCCGTGAATCCCTTCAGCCCGCCGTGGTCGCGCGGCTTCTTCTTCAAGCAGGCGCGGATGGCGTCCAATACCGGAACATCTCCCTCACTGGTCCTCAGGATCTCCCGGACGTCATCCTCGTCCTTGGAAAAAAGGCAGGGTTTCATCTTGCCGTCCGCCGTGAGACGCAGGCGGTTGCAAGTGGGGCAGAAGTGGGAGCTTATCGGCGATATGAATCCCAGCAGGCCCTTGGCTCCGGGGAGCTTGAAATAGCGTGCCGGACCGGCCCCATAGGGCGGATGCGAATCCTTCAGTTCACCGAAGCCAGCCAGGCCCTCCAGGATCTTCCCGGCGGGCACGTAGAAGGACTTGTCGAAGGTCCCGCAGGGGCTCATGTACTCGATAAACCTCACGTGCACGGGGAGGCGGTGGACGAGGTCGACGAAGCCCTCCAGCTCCTCTATCACGTATTCCAGCACCACGACGTTGATCTTAACCGGGTGCAGGCCTGCATCCAGCGCCGCCTCCACACCTTCCAGGGCATCCGACAGCCTGCCCCGCCGGGTGATGCGCCTGTAGGTATCCGGGTTCAGCGAGTCTATGCTCACATTGACCCTTCTGAGACCCGCCGAGGCGAGGCTCTCGGCGTGCCCTGACAGGAGGGTGCCGTTGGTGGTCAGTGAGATGTCCAACTCCGGCCTCAGCCGCGATATCTCCTCGATGAGGTAGGCGAGATCCTTGCGCACGAGGGGCTCACCTCCCGTCAGGCGGACCTTGGTGATACCAGCCTTGACCGCGATGCCGAGGAAACGGACGATTTCCTCGTAGGTCAATATATCGTCGTGATCGAGGTGGGGAACTCCCTCGCTTGGCATGCAATAAATACACCTCAGGTTGCAGCGGTCCGTCACCGCCAGCCGGAGATAGTCTATCTTCCTGGAATATGGATCTAAAAGTAAGGTCATAGCAACGATTATGTGTCGGGTAAAATCCTTTTAATACTATCGCGCATGGTATTTATATCCACCAGGCCCACCATGCGGTCGACTATCTCGCCCTCCGCGTTAAGAAAGATGAAAGTGGGGACGAACTCTATAGCGTATTGCTCGCTCTTACCCCTTTCCTCCATGGTGTTGTAGGCTATGAAGTCCACCTGGTCTCCGTACTCTTTCTCGAGCTGTTCCAGGACGGGTTCCATCTCCTCGCAGGGCTGGCAGCCCGGCCTCCAAAAATCGATGACCATCGGCTTGCCGCTGGTTTCCCCGGCGGCGTCACTGGCGGAGCCGCAGCCCATGGCCAGCAGCGGCGTCACCATCAGAACGGCCAGTATAAGTACCGGGATTATCCCTCGCCTCAAGTATCTTTCACCACCTCAAACGGGGTATCCTGCGCGTAGTGACATTATAGCACAGCCCCCACCGCCGCCATGATGATGAACGACGTGGAGCGAGGACATATCCGGTCTCAGGTGGCGGGTTGCAAGACGCCGCGGGGATTAGGATTATAATCTATGATGGAGTACCTGAGGGCGTAGTCAGAGAGGGGTGAGGTAAACGCCGTCTCGTTACCACCTGGCGTTAACACGCGACCCGGCGCTATTGGCGGCGCTGGTTATTCTGGCCTGTGACGTCATCCTGGTCGCTGTAAAAGGCCTGGCCGGGATCCTCGGCGGCAGCGTGGCTCTACAGGCTGACGCGGTCAACTCGCTGGGGGATGTCTTCACCATAGTCCTGGTTTATTTCGGCCTGTTCGCTGCCACACGCCCGCGCGATGACCAGCACCCCTACGGACACGGAAGGATCGAGGACCTGGTGGCCAATCTCATGGGAGTAGTCCTGGTGCTGTTCGGGGCTTACCTGCTCTTTCATTCCATCCGCGGCCTGGTGAAAGGGGAACCGTACCGGCCGGAGATAATAACCGTGTGGGCGGCGGCCGCCAATGTGGTGGCCAAGGAGGCCATGTATCGTTTCGCCAGTGCCAGGGGAAAGGCCCTGCGCAGCCCGGCCTTGCAGGCCGTGGCCGCCGATTTCCGCTCCGACGTGCTTGTATCCATAGGGATACTCGCCGGTATCGTTGGCGCCGTGCTTCGCTGGCCTCTGCTCGATCCCATAGTATCTATCCCCGTGGCGCTGATGGTCGTATACATGGGCATCAGGCTGTATCGCTCCTCCGTCCACGCCTTGATGGACGGGACACCCGAAGCGGATGTACTGGACAGGGCGGTGGCAATAGCGGAAGCGGTGCCCAAGGTGGGAAGGGTGCACGAGATAAAAGGCAGGCTTTCCGGCAGAAACGTCCTCCTGGATATGAAGATAGAGGTGGACCCCGACCTGACGGTGGACGAGGGGCACGACATCGCTCACAGGGTTCAGGACACGATCCTCGAGATGATGAGCGAGGTAAGCTCGGTGCTGGTCCACGTGAACCCTCTGCCCCACGTCCATATAAACGGCGGGGGGCCGGATCGGAGGGGGCCCGGATCAGCCTGAACTCGAGGGATCGGCGGACAGGACGGATCGTATCAGCGAGCCGATCTCGCGGCATGTCCGCCTCAGCTGGGGCGCCGCTCCGGCCATGCTTTCCTCGACGGTCATGGGACCGAAAGGGATGGCTATAAGGGAGCTTACCCCCGATTCGTGAAGGCACTCGGCCTCCGAGGTCACCTCGCCTCCCAGGGCGAGGACGGGCACTCCCTTCTCCCGCGCGCTCCTGGCCACCCCCATGACGGTCTTGCCGTAGGAGGTCTGTGAGTCCAGTCTGCCCTCCCCGGTGATGACCAGGCCGCAGCCGTCGAGTAGCTGGTGGAACCCGACGGATTGCATAACCACCTCCACCCCCGGCCTCACTTCCGCTCCCAGGAAAAACATGAGGCCGTAGCCCAGACCACCGGCGGCGCCCGCTCCAGGCTGGTTCTCGCCATCCGCGCCCAGGTCCCCGCGAACCACCTCGACCAGGCGTTCCAGACCCATCTCCAGGGTATCAACCTCGTTCTCCCCGGCCCCTTTCTGGAGAGCATATACCCTCGTGGCCCCCCGCTCTCCCAGGAGGGGGTTGGCTACGTCCGACGCCACGATAATCCTCGAGTCCCCGATGCGGGGGTCCATACCCGAGAGGTCCACATGCTCCAGTTGCGCCAGGTGTCCTCCCCCTGGGGGTAATTCCGCGCCGGAGCGGTCCGTGAAACGCGCCCCCAGGGCGGCGGCCATTCCCGTCCCGCCGTCGTTGGTGCCGCTTCCCCCGATGGCCACGAAGATGTTCCTGATCCCCCTGTCAAGGGCGCAGCGTATAAGGTCTCCGGTGCCGCGGGTTGTGGTGAGCATGGGATCCCTGCTGCGGCCGGGAATGAGCTCCAGGCCCGAGGCAGAGGCCATCTCCACGACAGCGGTGTCGCCTTCGCCCAGAACCCCGAACTCGGCCTCCCTGCGCTCTCCCAGGGGCCCCGTGACCTCGCACGGTATTTTTTCGCCGCCGGTGGCCTCGACCAGGACCTCCATGGTTCCCTCGCCGCCGTCCGCAAGGGGGCAGGTCTTGATGAACGCCTCGGGCCAACCCTCCCGCAAGCCCCTTGCCATTGATCGAGCCGCCTGGCTGGAGCTCAAAGAGCCCTTGAACTTATCGGGGGCCAGCAGTATGAGCATGATGAAGGGTACGATCAGGTGAGCTTGCGGGCTGTCTCCTCTTCCTCGAGGTACTGGTCGAGACGGGAGAGGAGAAGGTTCCAGTCCACCTCGTGGCCGTCGAATTCGGGGCCGTCGACGCAGGCGAAGCGGGTTTCACCGCCCACCTCAACTCGGCAGGTGCCGCACATCCCCGTTCCGTCAAGCATTATGGAGTTGAGACTTACCCGTGTGGGGACGTCGAGTTCCCGGGTCACGGCGGAACTGAACTTCATCATTATAGCCGGCCCTATGGCCACGACCAGGTCGGCGGGGTCTTTCTTGAGCACGTCCTCCATGGCCCAGGTCACCCTTCCCTTGATCCCCTTGGAACCGTCATCGGTACAGATAACCAGGCTGTCGACGGCTTTCGCCATTTCCTCCTCCAGAATCAGCAGGTCGGCGCTGCGCGCCCCCAGTATTCCCGTGACCCTGTTCTCCGCCAGGTGCATATCGCGGCATATGGGATAGATGGCGGCGATACCCACGCCTCCCCCCACGCATACCACGTGGCCGTAATCCTCGATCTCGGAGGGCTTTCCCAGCGGTCCCACCAGGTCGAGGATTTCGTCGCCCACCTCCATCATGCTGAGCTTATGGGAGGACCGGCCCACCACCTGGAAGACCAGCTTTATCCAGCTCTCGCCGGGTGACCAGTCACAGAGGGTCAGGGGGAATCGCTCCCCCGTTTCGTCGAGGCGCAGTATCACGAACTGCCCCGCCCTGGCCCGGGCCGCGATATGATCCGCCCTGACGTGGACGGAGTATACTTTTTCGGCGAGTTCAGCTTTCCGCAATATCTCGAACATCATTCCTCAACTCCCAAGTCGTCGAAGAGCTTATTCCTTATCATGCGGATCTCCTCCACGAAGGACTGGTCGACATCATAGGGGCTGGTCCCCTCGAGGTCGGCACGGCGTACCTCGGGATTGTAGGAGATGGATCCCAGCAGGGAGAAATCACCCAAGTGTTTCTCCATCACCTCGGCTTCCTCGGGGCTTTGCACCTTGTTCAAGACTACGTAGGTGCGCGGCACCTTGAGGTCGGCGGCCAGTTTCTTGATGGTATTGGCGGTCTGTACACTGCGCATGCCGGGTTCTATAACCACTATCATGGCGTCGACTGCTCCCGCGGTGCCCCTTCCCAGGTGCTCCAGGCCCGCCTCCATGTCCATGATCACCACGTCCTTTCGTGCCAGCAGAAGGTGCTGCAGAAGGGCCTTGAGCATCACCGATTCGGGGCATACGCATCCGCCCCCTCCCTCCTTGACCGTCCCCATGACCAGCAGGCGGACACCCTCGTGGGTTCTGGAGAGGGCCTCCGGAAGGTCGTCCACCTTGGGATTCATCTTGAAGAAAGTGCCGAAAGTTCCCGGCTTGGACCCGGTGCGTTCCGCCACCAGGTCCTTCATGTCAGCTACTGGTACGACGTCGGTCATTGCCTCAATGGGTATACCCAGGCTGGAGGCCAGGTTGGCGTCGGGATCGGCGTCGACGGCCAGAACGTTATAGCCCTGCTCGGCCAGCAATCTCGCCAGCCCTCCCGCCAGAGTGGTCTTGCCCACCCCCCCCTTGCCGGTTATCGCGATCTTCAAGGTCAAACCTCCTTTGGTGTGGCGTCCACTTTGTGCTTATGATGAATCGAGTTCCTGCTGATGGATTTATACTATATGTCTTTTCTTCTCTCTTCCAGAGGACGGAGGCTGGAGGGGGAGACCCGATCGCGCCACATCAGGGAGCGGGCGATATCCGCCGTTGACAGACTTCCCACCAGTTTGCCGCCGCTGATCACCGGGAGGGGACGGCCCCCTTCTTTAAGCAACATACCCAAGGCGCTCTCCAGCGTCTGTTCCGGGTCCAGTGGAGTTTCGACGATACGCATCAATTGCCTTACCTTCATGCGGGGCAGGGTGTCGGTGGAGCGACGCTGGGGCGTGAGCCTGGAGGGATACCCTCCCCTGGCCAGGATCTCGTCGTATTCGGGTATGAGGTAGCGGAGGATCTCGTCCGCGCCCACCATTCCCGATACCCGGCCGTTGGCCTCCACCACCACCAGTTCTCCCGCCTGGGTGAGGGCCATCATCTCCGCGGCTTCCTTGATGGTGGCTTTGTCGTGGATCTTGGGCGGATTGCGGTTCATGGCGTTTTTAGCCAGCATGGGACCTCCTTTCAGCACGGCTGGCATTATTATTCCCCACCATACATCAGTGTAATCCTCGAGCCCGGGGGATATCCCGTACCTTGGGCCTGAGACCATAAAATGCACGGCAATATGTTTGCTGCCGCTAGAAGCGCATGATAGGATATTTTGTTGAACATCCATGATAGGGGGTCTATATATGACTGAGGAGAGCAAGAAGAAAAGATATCTGGTTATAGTCAACCCAGTTTCCCGCGGGGGAAAGGCGCAAACTGAGGGTATATGGCTTCTCAACCGCCTCAAGAGGCAGGGCGTGGATTACGAGGCTCTTTTCACGGAAAGAGCCGGCCATGCCGAGGAGATGGTGGTTAACTGGGCGGAGGACTTCGATGTAGTGGTCTCCGTGTCCGGTGACGGCACCACCAACGAGATCATTAACGGTATCATGAAGGTTCCCTCCGCCAACCTCAAGCTGGCTATGTTCCCGGCGGGGACCGCGGACGATTTCGCCTCCAACATGGGCTATGACAGGAGGGATAGGGAACAGGCCCTGAAGGCCATACTCGGGGATACTTACCGCACCATCGACCTGATACGCTACGATAACAAGTACGCCGCGGTGTCCTTCGGTCTGGGGGTGGACTCGGAGATCGCCGACGGCGCCTACAAGTGGAAGAAACTCAGGATTCCGGCCTACTTCTACAGCGGGTTGAGGAAATGCTTTTTCAACCGCCGCAAGCGCTACCACGTCCGCTTCGACTACGAGGGACAGACCTTCGACGACTGGGTCCTTATCTCCATCCTATGCAACGCTCCCCTCTTCGGTAGGTATATAAAGATACACCCCGAAGCCTGCATGAATGACGGCATTCTCGGGCTGACCATAGGAAAGGAGATGCCCAACGTCTACGGCCTGATACTCTTCGGCTTCGCCTGCCTGGGGGGGCGGCACGGCTTCTCCAGGAAGGTATCCTTCCACCAGGTACGTAACATGCGGGTGGAATGCAAGACCGATACCTACGTGCAGATAGACGGGGAGGTCTACAGGTTTGACGCGGGCAGGGTCATTCATCTCTCCGTCGTGCCGCAGTCCCTGAAGGTTCTGGTGCCCGAGGAATCGATGAAGAACCGCAAGCTCCCTTTCATTCCCAGGAAGGAGCCCTCGGAGCCGGAGCAGCTTCGCCTCATTCCCCAGAGGGATGGTGTGGCGGAAGATCTGGAGGAACTTTCCAGACGGGTTAAAGCTAGGGTGGAGAGTCTTGTCCAGAGCGCGCGCCTGCGCAGGCAGCTGGAGAAGGACGAGCGCAGGGAGGATAGGAGGCGCCGGGTGAAGATGCGCAGGATGGAGAAGGAGGAAAGGCGCCAGGCCCGCAAGGCCGCCAAATCCATGAAGAGGGAGATGCGCCAGACGGCCAAAACCCGTCACTAGTATTCTACTGATGGTATAATAAAGCTCATACCAGTTTTGTATGGACATTGACATGAGTGCTTGACACATATATTTATCTCTGCTAATTTCTAAGCAGCGGGTGGGGACATATGCAGTGAAGCGGAAAAGCCCCATCTGAGGCTATGTTGAATTAAGCATGGCCATGTACATTGAAAATAAGGCCCTACGCTATTAGCTGCCGGCCAACCCCATATGCCCTATAGCATGAGATGGAATCAGCACATTCCACCCCCTGAAATAGCCCTATCCGCCGGTGGCTAATAGCTCCCCTTTTGGAGGCGCTTTGAGCGCCTCCCTTTTTGCTGTTTCCTTATATTATGGGTTGCTGGTTCCGATTAGTAGGAATAGACGAGTTGGCGGGACGCGTCCGGTTCGTGCGGGGATCCATGGTGCGTATACAGGCGGCTTTCGGAGGAGGTTTCTGGTGAGAAGAGTTCCTTGCATCCTCACGTCAATAATCGTTTTGGCCGTCGCCTCGACCGCTTTCTGCGGCTGTGGGGCTAAGGATAAAGAAGGACCCGAAACCATCGCGGAGCAGAAGGCCGAAGCACCGTTGGAGAAGGTGGACGTGGAGGACATAGAGGTTGCATATCGTGTTTATGGCGAGGGCGAGACCCTGATCGTGATCATGGGCTTCAGTGGTACCATGGATATCTGGAGCCCCGACCTTATCGATAACCTCGCGCGGAGCTACCGGGTGATCGTCTTTGACAACCGCGGCATGGGGGAGACCACCGCGGGCACCGAGGAGTTTACCATAGAACGGTTCGCGGCAGACACGGCCGGATTCATGGACGCCCTGGGTATAGATGGATCCCACGTGTTGGGGTGGTCGATGGGGACCGAGATCGCCCAGGAGCTGACCTTGGATTACCCCGATAAGGTGAACGGATTGATTCTCTACGCGGCGGACCCGGGCGGCGAGCAGGCCGTGCAGCCCTCTTCCGATGTCTTGAAGGAGCTGGAGGATACCTCGGGTACCGTTCGTGAGAGAGGGGAAAGATTATTGAAGCTGTTAGTACCGATGGATTGGCTCGCCGAGCACGGCGAGGAACTGGAGGAGATATTCTCCGGTAGTACGGAGCAGGCTTCCCCTCAGAACGTCGCCCGCCAGGCCGAGGCAATGGAAAAGTGGCGGGGAAGCTATGACCGGCTGCCGGAGATCGAAAGCGATACTATGCTTCTGACCGGCACGGATGATATATTGACTCCGCCCGAGAACTCCCTGATCATGGTGGATAGGATACCTGGTGCCTGGCTGGTGCAGCTTCAAGGGGGCGGGCACGGTGTGATGTTTCAATATCCTGAACAGATGGCCCGGATCATCACGGTTTTCTTGAGTTCGCCTTGAACAAGGTCATAGGCTGTGGATCGAGAAAACGAAAGCCGGAAAAAACACGGAACGGCGATGGGACATCGGGATAATGCGCTGACCGCCGGCTGTCAAGCAAGTGCCCGCTCCACAAGCTCTGGGAGCATGAGCACCTCCCTCCCGTCGCCCTCGGGAAGATTGGCCAGGGCCTGGCCGTAGCATCCGGTGCAGACGTGTACCGTGGTGCCGGTCTCCCTGCTCTCCATCATGTGGGAGGCACCCTCCGGCTTGTAGCAGCATTGACGGGCCTTTATGCGGTGTACCCTCCAGCCCTTTAATGCGGTTGAAGGCCTCTGGTATTGATCCGGCATGAGGCGATGCCACGAAAGGGGCGTGGCGCCGGCTCCATCCGCCCCGTTGAGCCGCGATTCGCGGGCATTCGTCACTGGCCGGGCTTGTATCCGGATAGCCTTCGTGTCCTGGCGGCCTTATCTCAGGTACACGGGCCTGTAGGGCTCGGGCCTCACCAGCTCCGGCCTGCCGCAAGGCGGTACGGTGGGGTGGAGGCAGCTGACGTGGCAATTCGCGGTGCAGCCGGGGATAGGCTTGAATGACCGCGGGCCAGCCCTGGCGGAGAAGGGCATGGGGAAAGCCTCGCAGTGGTCCAGTCCGGGAGTATCCGCCTCCCCCGACGCCAGCTCCTGGCAGACCGCGTAGGTCATACCACTGTCCCGTGCGGCAGACCTCATGTGGAGATGCAGGTCGAGACGGCGCCGGTGTTCGAGCATGTAGCCGCTGGAGGTATAGGAGCGGTCATAGGAATATTCCTTATCCAGGGCCTCGGCCTGGTTACCAGACAACCTGCCGACCAGCTCGCGCAGGTGGGTGAGGGTGGCGCGGGTGAAACGCCCGGTGGAGCTCACCGCGTGGCCGGCGCCGGCCGAGGCGCAGTCCCCCAGAAGCTCCGCGGCCCTGTCCATCCATGCCGACCCGTATAGCGAGCGCCAGAGGGGAGGGATCATCGGGTCCATGCGGACCAGGACCGGGAGGCCCAGCGAGGCGGCCCATCTTATGGAATCGAGCCTCTCGGTGTAGGAGGGGGCGCGGGGCGAGAGACGTTCCAGGATCTCGGGCGGGCCCTCTATGGTCACCGCCAGGAAAAATCGACCTTCACCCGGGAATCCCTTCACCTCCTGCAGGAAAGAGGGGTCTCCCTTGGTGATGATATGAAAGCTGACTCCCCATTCGACCAGCACGCCGACAAGATCGCTCACCGCCCGCCTCAGCTGTGGCACGTCCTGGCAGGGATCGGTTACGTTGGAGATGGACAGCGGCGGACACAGCCTCAGGCGGGCCAGCTCCCGCTCCACCAGGTGGGCCAGGTTGGAGTAAACGATCATACTTCCCTCCTGGCCGCGTGAGTAGACGGCGTCCCTGGCGTAACAGTAAAGGCAGGAGTGCAGGCAGTTGCCTGCGCCGGGAGGGGTAACGTTCACTATCCACTTGTGATAGCATTTGCGTTCCTCACCTCGGTAGGGAAAGTCATGCAAGGTAGGAGAACGGCGTTCTCTTTCCAAGACCTTCATTTTTACATGATAATGCATATAGCGACGGTGTCGTAGCGCCTGGCAAGAGTACGAATGTCCAAAGACGATCGATAGAATGCAGCACGAAAGCGCCGGCGCCGCCCGGAGGGCGGCGACACGGTGCGTGTGCCAGGCATGGCCGGCAGCTTGGGGGTGAAAGTCCCCTGTCCAACCTGACGGAGGTGAAGGACTAGCGAAGCGCAACATCGCGAGGTGTTGTCTGAAGGAAGCGTAGAGCAAAACCGCGACCCGATGGACAGGAACCGGATATGAGGCGGTTATGGGCGGACGAGCGAGCACACGATCGCGAAGTCCATATCCGTCAAAGGCCATGGACGTAGATCCGGCGGGTGTGCGGGGAAGGCGGTCGGTCTTACCCTGGGAGGCCTACGCCGTGTCCTCGGAGGAGGACTGAGGGAACCGTGAGGGACCCTGACCGCGGCGCAGGAGTCAGCAAGAGGGCATAGTACCCTCCGTGCCAATATGAGTGAGACACCTGCCCCCCTATAATTCAAGGTAGAAGAGGGCGAGAAGGAGAGAGATATCATGGAGGCTCAAGGAGGGATCCTCTTGGAGGAAAAGGAGGGAATATACAAAGACCGGGATAGGTCGTAGACCGCCTCATCCAGCAGGCCATCCTGGAGGTGCTCACCCCCGTCTTCGACCCCCGCTTCTCGGACGCGAGCTACGGCTTCCGGCCTCACCGCTCGGCCCACCGGGCCGCGGCCAAGGCGCGATCCCATATAGAGGAGGGGAGAGGATGGGTGGTGGAACTCGTCTAGGGGAGGAAGGCCTCGGCCGCGGGGGGAATAACAATAAAAACAAGGGGCGCGTCAGGCAAGCGCGGCAATCCCCTGGTTGCGATATGCTGGAGATGAGTGTTAATAATAAACGACTGCAGAAATGCGGGGGCGCCCCCTCCGGTGTTCCCCGAAAAGATACTTGGTTGAACGAAAACGCGATGCAGGGGGTGAAGAGATTGAGCACATGTCCACAGTGCGGTTTCGAGAACAAGCCCGGCTCCAGTTTCTGCGTCAAGTGTGGCGCCAGTATTGGGACCGCGGCTCAGCCGGTTCAGCCGGAAACGCCGGTTCCCGGGGCGGCCGCTCAGCCGCGGCAGACTCCGCCCACACCACCGCCGCAGGCGGCACCGCCCGTGGCCCCGCCCCAGACGGGCGTATACGCGCAGCAGCCCGTGCCGGGAGGGGGCTACGCCGCGGCTCCCGCAGCCTACGCGACCGGGACGAGTACCAGGGGCGCCCTTTTCTGGATAGGCGCCTTGATGGTCCTGGTAACGGGAGCGGTGGTATTGATCAGTACCTGGCTGTCCTGGGGCACGGGACCCACGGGAATCCTCTCTCTCACCGGATGGGACTGGTTCGACATCGGCAACCAGGGCCTGGCGGGATCGGGTGAGGTGGCCAACGCTTTCTTCGTGTACTCCAGCGGATACCCCTTGTTTACCGGGCTGTGTTCGCTCATAGTGGGGGGCATTATAGCCCTGGTCGGCGCGCTCATGCTTATCTTCCGCAGCAAGGGCATAGGCAGCATGGCCATACTGTTCTCCATCTTCGCGCTGGGTATGTCCATCACCAATATGACCACCATATTCCGGCAGGAAGGAATAAGCATGGGCGTGGGGATGTGGCTGTTCGTGGTCTTCTCCCTGATAGGCCTGGTAGGAGGTTCCATGGCCATGGCCGATTGACCTCGCCCAGGCGGCTTTGAGCCGCGAGGCGCAGGGTGATAAGATACCAGGGTCACATCGGTATCGATACCGTGCTTACGTGGATATGAGCTCTTTAAACGTTGGCGCCGACCGGCGCCGGTTCGGGCTTCTTCATATCTTGTTCTGTTCCGCCGGCCTGGCCCTTGTGGCGGCTTTCATCCTCTCTTCCGGGAGCGGCTCCCGGTGGTGCATGTTTCTCCCTTTCTCGTTTACGGGCATCGCGGTGCTGACCAACGTGGAGGCGGGAAAGAACAGGTTCGGCCGCTACAAGCGATATGGGATACCGGAGATAGTGGGAGACGATGGGCTGGTCATCGAGACGGAGACCATGGAGGAGATAGACGGCGCCATCGAGCGCATTCTCTCTCGCGGCGAGCACCTGATATGCCTCAATGGCGGGGATGGCACGGTGCAGAGGGCCCTTACCAGCATTATGAATGCTTGCGGGGAGCGTGAGGACGAGCTTCCGGTCTTTTTCCCCCTGAGGGGAGGGACCATGAACCTGCTGGCCGACAACCTGGGTATCAAGGGGAAGGCGCCCCAGCTTCTCAGGGAGGCCATGAAAACGGCCGCTTTCAGCGAGGAGCTCCCCTACGTGGAGATACCCACCTTGCGCGTGGTGCGGGAGATGGCCGGCGGGACGGAGAGGGAATATGGCTTCTTTTTCGGCAGTGGCGCCCTCTACCGTTTCCATCGCGTTTACTACCGCGACACCAAGGGAGGAACTCTGCCGGCCGTGAAGCTGGTGCTCAGGTGCCTGGGGGAGGGCATGGTCAAGAGGGGCCGCTACAGGGGCATATTCGGGATGACCGACTTGCGGGTGTCCATGGACGATTTCCAGATGCCGCGGGAGAGCTTCATCATCGTCCTGGCCATGGTCTTCAAGAAGATGCTGCTGACCTTCAATCCCTTCCGGGACGAGGGGGAAGGAGATTTCTTTACCCTGGCCATGGGCCTGCCTCTCGGCAAGATCTTCACCAACCTGCACAAGCTGTTCTGGGTGCGGGGCGACGAACCGCCTTTCCCGCCGGATGCATATTACAATCGCAGGGCCTCCAGGCTGAAGTTACGGAGCGGCGAAGGCTACAGCCTGGACGGGGAGATATTCGAGCTGAATGAACCCTTCGATATCACCATCGATCTGGGCCCCAGCGTGAAGATACTCGATATCTCTTGATACGAGCGGTGCCGCGGGGCCCGGCGACCCCTGAACCGCTTGCGCTTCAAGGCACACCTGTCTTCATAGCCTCGAGCCCGCTTTCGTCCACCGGACCGGTCGTGGGCGAAAAGCACCCGTGCGGCGACCATGTGGCGTGGGTCCTCCCCGTATCGGGCGTTTCCCCGCGGGGGTATGGAAGCAGGCGATCGTGTTCCCGGCGTAACGGCTTGCATCGTAATCCGGGGTGAAAGCCGGGCTTGGACTTTTCGCCGGGCCCGCCTGGGGAATAATATAATGAGCCCGGTGCCTTTTTGGCGGGGAAGGTAAGGGAATGGGCCCCGTGACATGGATAGCGAGGTTGAAAGCATGCATTACGACGTGGTCATAGTCGGAGCCGGTCCCGGGGGTTGTATGGCCGCCCGCAGGCTCGTTCTCGCCGGTTTCAAGGTCCTCCTGGTGGAAAAGAGCGAGTTGCCCAGGGAGAAGCCGTGCGGCGGGTTTATATCACCCGAGGCGGTGGAGATGATCGAGGAGAGCTTCGGTCCCCTTCCCGGGGACTGCCTCGCCCATCCCGCCGAGGTACTCGGCGCTCGCCTGCTCGTCGAGGGGGGAGGCCAGTACGAGCTGCCTTTCTCCGCGCCGGGACGCTCCGTGTTGCGCTCCCGCATGGATGCCCACCTGGTTGAAAGATGTGGAGCGGAGGTCATGGTGGCCTCGGAGGTGGAGAGCTTCGACATGGAACGTTTCCACGTCCGCGCCGAGATAAAAACCCGGGAGGGAGAGGTCGGGATCGAATCCACTTACATGGTGGGGGCGGATGGAGCCGATTCCCTGGTCTCGCGGCTGCTTCGCCCCGAGTTCCACCGCCTCTACGCGCAGCCGGGACTGGAGAGGACCATGATGGTGCTTACCGCCGGCGAGATCGATTGGGACCCGGAGTGGATAGGCCTGGTGTTTCTGAAGGAGGGAAAAGGCATCGGACGGTTATTCCTGAAAGAGGGCATGATAGGCATGGCCGTCAACTACGATCTTCGCTGCGGATGGAAGGACGAGCTGGGAGCCTTGTTGTCCTTCCTGAGGGACAGGAAGGGGCTGAAACCCGAGGGCGAGCCCATACGGCTCATATCCGCCTCCAACCGCATGGGAGCGGGCGGTCATTACAACCTGGGCGCGGGATGCTCCTTCCTGGTGGGGGAGGCGGCCGGGTTGCTGGATCCCTGGGGCTTCGGTATACGCTTGGCCCTGGAGAGCGGAAACATCGCGGCCGAGTCCCTGGTGGAGAGCGCGGGAGAGAGGATGACCCCCCACCTGAGATACCACCATCGTATGCAGGGACTGCTCGATTCCCTGCAGAGGCAGCGGCGGGACCTGTCCGGCAGGGTGGGAGACCTGGAGACGTTATCGCTGGCGGGGGACAGGAGCCGCTCGGCCCGGCGGGACCGCCGCTTTATCCGCCGCCGTCTATAGGGGGACGTTGACGTCTATCTCCTCCACCTGGGTGTTGGAGGTCTTGATGGCGAAGACTATTCCGATGGAGTTGTATTCCAGTATATGCATTTCCTCGCCCTGATGCGTCAGGGTGCTCTCGTTCTGGGGGGTGCCGAACTCCGTCAATACGTCGGCCTCCGCCGATCCTATGCCCACGCCGCCCGCCGTCCGGCCGGCGTAAGGGCTTCGCACGCTTATCGATACCACGCTGTCGTAATCGCCGAGGGAATCGTTCTCGTCTTTGTCCTCGAGGTAGAGGTTCAACTTCCAGCTACCGTAGCCCCCGGTGTAAGTGGCGCAAACAAATCCCTCGGTGGTGAACCCCGAGCTGTTGGGAATCCCGTACTCCTGCTTGACCATGGCGAAGTCGTCACCGATGTGTATACCCGCCACGGACTGTCCGGGTACTACGGGATCCTCCCCGAAGATTCCGAAGAGGCCTCCCTGGGCGTCCTGGTCGTCGTCCGGCTCATTCACCTGGCGCAGCCCCCCGTAGGCGGTCACGATAACGGTGATAACCCCGTCTTTCTCCGAGGTCAGGAACTCTACCCCTCTCTCGATGTAGGAGTAGAGCTCCAGGCGTTCCCCCAGGGTGCCCTGGGAGGGGGTTACGCCCGGGCAGGGCCCGAACTCATCCTCGATATCGCCGGGCTTGTCCCCCAGCCCGTTACCCCCCGAGGTGAGCCCGCCGTACGGGGCGGAGACCTCCACGGCCCCTACCTCGTCGTCGTCGTCAAGGTAGCCGTTTCCGTTGTCGTAACAGGTTACCACCAGCTGCCAGGATTCGGGATCGTCCAGCTGCCCGTTCTCCCTGGTTCTCTGGTAATAGGCCAGCAGGTAACCGCCGTCCTTGCGGTGTTCATCCGGTTCTCCGTGCACGACCTTGACCGCCGAGAAGGGGTCGCCTATGTTTATCTCGGCTATGGAGTAACCGGGCACGATAGGGTCGTCTTCCCACGAGGTGGTGCCGCCGTTCCCGTTTCCGCCGCAGGCGGAGACGAGGAGGGAGAGGGTTGCCAGTGTAACCAGGACGAAGACCGCGCGGGCTCTCCCGCAGATCATACCCTTCATTATCGCGTGACCCCCTACGTGTCCTCTAGCGGGCCGCCGTCGTGGCGCACGGTGTAGACCACGGGCAGGGACAGGGCGCCGGATACCTCCAGCGCCACCAGGAAGGCTTTCTCGCGGGCATCCAAGGGAGCGCCGGATAGGCCGGAGCGGAATATCTTGAGACGGTGGCCCTGCCTGGGTTCCAGGTAGACCTTGACGGAATAGGTGAGGTCCCGCTTGCCGGAGGTTTGCTCGCCCTGGGGATTCGGGGGCCTGGAGGACTCTATCACCGTTACCCTTTCCAGGTCGCCTTGCTCTATATGCCGGCGGTGGGGGATGAAGTAATGATATCTCTCCACAGTTACCCCCCGGTGCGAGGGATCGATTTGAACGTAAACGGGCGATGAGAAGATGGCGAACATGCTGTAGAAGAGCGTAAAGACACAGCCGATGCCCGTGGCTACTCGCATCACGCCGACCGTGGCCAGTATGGCAAAGGTCACGGCCAGGTAGAAGAGAACGGCGTGGATACCTTCCCACATCCCTCCCCTGACCTCGAGTTCCATACTCTCGGCGCTGGCCGCCTCCACGGCATTACCTCCTCGCGAAGACCGGTACGTTCGGGGCCGGACACATTTCAAGAGCCATTATAACCCATGGGGAGACGTCTTCTGAGGGCATCGCCGCCGCTTTCGGGCTTACTCCTCCGTTACGCGGTAAACGACGTCGTGTTCCCTGGCGTGGCCGTCCACCTTCATGCCTATCTCGTCACCCGGTCCGGCTTTCTCGACCGAGTCGTGCTCTATCTGCATCGATTCCACTTTCTGGGTCCAGTCGGAGGTATGTCCCTTGACGTGAATGGTGTCGCCCACCGCCAGTTCGCCCTCCAGCTCCACCGCGGCCACGTTGATGTTGCCGAAATAATGGGTTATCCTTCCCACCTGTTTCTCCATGGTTCACCTCCTTTCCGAGTCCCGCCCGGCGCCGCCGTGGCTCTCCAACCAGAATATGTATGTGAAACCTGTGCGCTTCCCTCGCCGTTCAGATAGTTGCATCGATAACCATAGGGGGGTGGGGACTAACGCGGTCTCCCGACCGGCCATTTCAGCCCGACCCTCTCCGGCTTCAAGCCTTATTTCGGGAAAACCCGGAGTAAATCCTCCACCCGCGCCGGCGATGTTTTACGTGAGCCCGGCTGGGGAATAGGTAGAAAGCAAGGCGGGATGGATATTAAAATAGACATCAGGATTTGTCGCTTCGTTCGCAACAATTAACACGGCATGGGCGCCGTGGGTACCGAAAACGCGGCTGGACGTCGGGTCGGCGAGGGGGGGCGCCCAACTATTCCAGAGTACGCCACATGAGACGGGCCGGCTATCTTCGGAAAGGGGAGCCATGGTTATAGAAAGGCTGAACCTCGAGCTTACCATACCCGCCATATTCGATCGCCTGTCGCGCGAATATGGAGACAAGGTGGCGGTGCGCCAGAGGAGGGGCGAGAACTGGGTGGATTACTCCTGGGACAAGTACCGCGACGATGTTAGGAATACCGCCAACGGGCTGCTTTCGCTGGGGATGCGAAGGGGCGACAAGGTATCGATACTGGGGATAAACAGCTACGAATGGGTGGTGTCGGATTATGCGGTGATGTCCTGCGAGGGCGTCTCCGTGCCCCTGTACATAACGGCCCGTCCCGAGCAGCTGGAGTACGTGGTGCAGCACTCGGACTCCAGGTTCCTCGTCGTACAGGGCCGGGCGCAGTTGGACCGCGTGGGCTACATGCTGGAGCAGCTCCCGAGCCTGGAGAAGATAATCCTGATGAGACCGTCCCCGACGGAGGTGGAGATTGAAAACGTCGTCGATCTCGACGAGGTCAAGGCGGCGGGGCGCGAGTACGCCCGCGATTATCCCAGGGAACTCGATGTGCATATCTGGAACCTCAAGCCCGGCGACCTGATGTCCATCATGTATACCTCCGGAACCACCGGTCCCCCCAAGGGGGTCATGCTCACCCATTACAACGCCGCCTGGACGGTCGATTCCCTCAACCAGTGTTTCGATTTCGAGCCCGGGGGAGAGAGGATACTGTCCTATCTACCGCTGTCGCATATAGCGGAGCGTAACGTGACCTGCTTTCAGGCCGTCATCAATGGCTACCTCACCCATTTCGGCGAGGGAGTGGAGACCTTGCGGGATGACCTCTTGGAGGCCAGGCCCACGGTTATGTTCGGTGTTCCCCGCGTATGGGAGAAGTTACACGAGGCCCTGCGGTTAAGGTTCGCGGAGGAGGAGGGCATGCGCCGCAGGCTCATCGACTGGGCGCTGAAGACGGGAGGCCGCAAGGTGAGGGCGGAGCAGGCGGGCCAGGAGGTCGGTTCCTGGCTGAGCTTCAAATACGGGCTGGCGGACAGGCTGGTCTTCGCCAAGATAAGGGGGGGCGTGGGGCTGGATAAGATCAAGATCATCGTCTCCAGTGCGGCACCCATCTACCGGGATATCCTGGAGTTCTTCCACACCATCGGTATTCCCATCCGGGAGGTGTACGGGCAGACGGAGGACACGGGGCTGACCACAATCCATCGGTGGAACCGTATCAAGCTGGGGACGGTGGGACAACCCATCCCCGGCTCGAAGGTGACCATCGCCGATGACGGCGAGATACTGGTCAGGGGAGGCCACGTATTCAAAGGGTATTTCAAGGACTCCAGGGCTACCGAGGAAACCCTGAGGGGAGGCTGGCTGCATTCCGGGGATGTGGGGGTTCTGGACGAGAACCGGTTCCTGGTAATCACCGACCACAAGAAGGACCTGATCATCACGGCCGGGGGAAAGAACATCGCCCCCCAGAACATCGAGAACCTCTTGAAGAGCATAACCTACGTCAGCCAGGCGGTGGTCATCGGGGACCGCCGCGAGTTCCTCACCGCCATCATCACCCTGGAGAGGGAGCGGGTTGAAGAATGGGCGGAGGAGGAGGGAATAGCCTACGAGAATTACGAGGAGCTGGTCTCAACCCCCGGGCTGAGGGAGTTGATAGCCGGTGAGGTGGAACGCGTAAACGCCGGGGAGCTCTCCCGCTTCGAGACCATCAAGGATTTCCGGCTCCTGTTGAGGGACTTGACTATAGAGAACGGCGAGCTCACCCCCACCCTCAAGGTGAGGCGCGGGGCGGTCATGGAGCGCTACGGCGAACTCATAGAGGGCATGTACGCGGACCTCGACGCCGAGTATTACCGTGGAGAGGGAGATCGACGAGCAGGGGGCCGGGACGGAGGATTAAGGGCCATGTAGACGTGGACGGGGCGGTATATCATATTCCGGGGCTTAGGGTGAGGAGGTCTTATGTCTGACAAAGATGACAACAAGGAAGCCGTGCTCCGCAGGCTTCGCCGTGTCGAAGGTCAGGTAAGGGGCGTAATACGCATGGTGGAGGAGGACAAGGGCTGCGAGGATATCCTCACGCAGGTAGCGGCCGCCCGGTCGGCTATGGATCGGGTTGGTATTCATCTCCTCACTCACCGCATGCGGGAATGCCTGGAGGTCAGATCCAACCAGCCGAATCAGGACGCCATAGGTGAGATCATCGATATCTTTCTGCGCTTCAGCTCCTCCATCGGCCCCGTGGCGCCCGAAACTTAGAGGCCCGGCTCAGGTTTCCCGGCCCCTCGATCCGCCGGCCCCGGTGGGAATCCGACCGCATCGAGACGTTAAGAGTACGATCCATGGCATCCTTCAAAAAGCCATATGGGCACATAAGCCCTTTCTCGTCGATCGGCTCTTGCCCCCGATGATGCCCGGCAGCCTCCGCCGCACGTTCACCTCATGGTGTATGCACGCGATCGCCGGTACCCATGGAGGACCACTATCTGTAACACAGGCTTATTATCAGCAACAGGAAGACGACCGAGATGGAGCACATCCCCTGGACTCGGCCGACGTGCTCCCGCAGCAATACTACGAGAAACGGCAGCAGCACGGTTCCGGATACCAGGGCTGCCATCATAGCGGAGAGGACGGCGGGGGAGAGGGAGGGCGGAAACATGGATGCGTCTCCGAGAAGAATCGGGTAGATACCCGAGGAAAAGACGCTGGCCAGTATGATGAGCGTCGAATCGGCCACTCCGTTGGCGGGAAGCGGCGCGAAGAAAGTAAGTACCATGCTCGCGAAGGCGGCGGTCATCAAGACCGGGAGCTGCCGATACCCCTCCGCAATGCGGGCGCTGGTTATCCGTCCGAACGCGACCCCGAACCCTATTATGGCGAGGACTATATGCGCCGATCCCATGACCATGCCGCGCTGGTTCTCGAGGTACGCTACCGACCAGTTGATGATGCACATGTAACCTCCCGCAGCCAGGAATACTCAGAGAAAAAGGGCCGTGAACAGGCTGCGGTCATACGTGAAAGCCTCGCGGAGGGACCGCCGGGACAGGGGCACGATTCCGGTCAGCGGCTTGGGTTCGGCCACTGCCATCGGTATCAGGAAGGGCAGGATAAACAGGGCGGGGAACGCTATCGCCCAGCACCACGATATCCCGGAGCGCTCCAACAGGCCGCATGCCAGCGGCTCCACGATGTATCCGGCCGCCATGAACCCTAAAAGATATCCCTGGATAAGGGAGCTCTCCTCTCGGAGGACATTGGTGGAGTACACCCCGGACAGGGAGAAAAGAACGCCGTTCCCGTAACCGGCCACCGTGTAGCAGGTGAGCAGCAAGGAGTACCACGGCGAGAGCGCGGCCCCCGATTAGAGACACGAAGCGAGCAGTATACCCATAAAGGAGACCAGCTTGACGGTGAACCTCTGGAGGAGGCGCGTGACGGTGATCGTGCTCAGGAGAAAGCCGAACTGGAAGAATAATATCTGAAGTCCGCCCATCCCCTCGGACAGGCCGAAGTGCTTCATGACCATGTTGATGGTGGCTGGTATCAGAAATATAATGATCCCCACCGGGATCATAAGAAGGAAAAAAGACCAGATGCCGCTCTCTTTTACAGGGATTTTCAAATAATGCTCCTCCCGATTATGTGATTTCAACACATCGACGATCGACGATAATCCCTCCTGGCAGGATGGCGGCGCATATCGAGCCGCCCGCCGGCGGAAGAGCCGATAGGACCCCGGGATGGGCTGTTCATGTGCCGGCAAGACGTTATATGGTTCTTCACGGACTTCCAGGCGCGAGGGACGATCAAGGGCAAAACAACCCGGATAACTTGCATTGCTGGAAAGAGGGCCGATTGCTCCTCAAATGTGCTCAACGCCTTACGGCATCAGAGATATTGACGATGCAGTATCCGCATTTGACAGCTAGTTGCATTCTTATTATAATGGCAAAAAGTCAGTAATGTATAAGAGCGAGTATCTGGGAGAAGCAGATGTGCGGGATCGCCCATCAACCGTGCGGACCTCGGGATTGTCACGGCGCCACGGAATCCGCGGGAGAACATGTCTCCAAGGCCCATTTCTGCGAATGCGGGATGGGAGCACCCCGCCATTTCGTGCGTCCCCTCATATTGCTGTTGATCGCCGAGAGTCCCTGCCACGGCTACGAGCTCATAGGCAGGCTGGGGGAACTGGACATGGGCCTAGACGGGATCGACCCCTCCATGATCTACCGCATGCTGCGCATGATGGAGGGGGAGGGGCTGGCCACCACCAGGTTGGACGACAGCGGGCCCGGCCCGGCCAGGAAGATATACGAACTCACCGCCGATGGATACGATGTCCTGGATGCCTGGTTCGCGAACCTGGCTTCTTTCTTCTCCAGGTTCAAGAGGCTGGAGAAGCGTTACCGGGGCGCGAAGAAACGGCGGGAGGAGGCCTGATGGCAGCCGCGGCCATCGAGGTGGAGGGCCTTACTAAGTACTACGGCGACCTGCTGGCGGTCGACCATATCTCCTTCGAAGTTGAACACGGCGAGTTCTTCGGCTTCCTGGGTCCTAACGGGGCCGGTAAGACCAGCACGATAAGGATGCTTACAAACCTCATCGTCCCCAGCGAAGGAAAGGCGGAAATCCTGGGCATGCCCGTGAGTAAGCGGGCTATCAAGGTAAGGGAGAGGACGGGCGTGGTGCCCGAGGCCCCCAACGTCTTCGCCGAGCTGACATCGTTCGACAACCTCCTGTTCACTGCGGAGCTGTACGGGGTGCCGAGGAGGGACAGGAAGAGGAGAACGGCCGAAATGCTTGAGCGTTTCGGCCTGGAGGACAAGGCCGGCGTCAAGGCCGAGGAGCTTTCTCTTGGCCTCAAGCGCAGGCTGTCCATCGCCATGGGCCTCGTCCACGAGCCCCGGGTTATATTCCTGGACGAGCCCACCAGCGGGCTGGACGTGCACAGCACGGTGACCATTCGCGAGGAGCTGCGGCGGCTGAACCGGGACGGCGTGACCATGTTCTATACCACCCACAATATGTTCGAGGCCAACGAATTATGCCAGAGGATAGCGGTGATAAACAGGGGCGAGATCATCGCCATAGATACCCCAGTGAGGCTCAAGCTGGCGGTTAAAAAGTCGCAGGCCGTGGAGGTGGCCTTCAATCCCCCCATCTCGGAGAAGGACGGGGAAGGCATGCGGTCGCTGCGGGGGGTGGAAGCGGTGAGGATGGCGGGCGGCCGGGTGAGGATAAACACCCCCGATCCTCCCGGGGTGCTCGATATGATTTACGATTTCGCCCGGGAGAAGGGGCTGCGCATCATGTCCATAAACACCATGGGACCCTCCCTGGAGGACGTCTTCCTGGAGATTACCGAGGCGAGGGAGTGAGGGCCGTATGTCCGAATTGACGGGTGGTTTCAGCCTGGCCGGCGAAATCAGGCGAAGCTGGGCCATATCCAAGAAGGACATAAAGATCTACTACACCAAATCCCCCATCCTTATCTTCGGGATAATATTTCCACTGGCGCTCTTTTTCGCTTTCGCCCTGGGGCGGGATGTCCCCACCGAGCTACTCATACCGGGGCTCGTGGCCATGACCGTCTTCTTCTCCACCACGACCATCGCGCCCTTCAGCGTTCCCTGGGAGATAGCGTTCGGTAATTTCGAGAGGTATTTCACGGCGCCTATAACCTTCAACGGCCTGATCATGGGCAAGCTGTTCGCATCCTTTCTCTACGGCGTCTTCATCTCGGTGGTCCCGCTGCTGGTGGGCCTCATCGGCTATGATACCGAGGTTACCTCGGTGGTTATGCTGGTGTGTACCATACTAGTTTCCGCCTTGTGCTTCAGTGCCCTGGGCATGCTCTTCTCCACCGTCAGGGCCGATACTCCCCCCAAGGTGATGCTGATCCTCAACGTGGTGCGCCTTCCCATGCTGTTCGTCAGCGGAATATTCGTGACCATAGCCGAGATGCCCTACTGGGGAAGGGTGCTCTCCGTCTTCAGCCCCCTTTCCTACTGCTCCGACCTGATGTACCGTTCCCTGGGCGAGGCGAATTACTTCCCCCTGTGGCTGGATTTCCTGGCCCTCGTGGCGTTCGGGGCGGTCTTCTACTCGGTGAGCGTGATACGTTTTCGTAACCGCCGGAGATAGACGGTGGTTCGGGGCCGATCCATCCGCTACAATTTAGCTGAGCTTGGAGGGTGCGGGCGGGATCTACGATAGAGCTCGGTGGACGGGTAAAGGCGGGATAAAATGACATCATCGAGAACGGTGATCGCGGCGGTTTTCTTGACCCTGGTGACGGTGGCCGTCCTCCTGCTGTCATCATGCGGCGGTCCGTCCCTCAGCCCCGAGGTCCGGGACGAGATAGAGCGGGACGTCGAGGAGATCATGGAGGAGAGGGACATACCGGGGGGAGTGGTGGGAGTCTGGGTCCCCGGGCGGGGCGAGCTGGTGCTTGCCCTGGGCCGGTCGGATATCGACACGGGGGAGGAGATGCACCTCGACGACCGCTTCCGCATCGGCAGCATCACCAAGACATTCACCGCCACCTTGATCCTGCAGCTGAAGGACGAGGGATTGCTGGGGCTCGACGATCCCCTGGACGCCTACGTGTCCGGCGTTCCCGGCGGCGGCGAGATCACCGTGCGCCAGCTCTGCGACAATACCAGCGGCCTCTATAACTACGGCGAGGACGAGCGACTGGCCGCCGCCCTGGAGGAGGACCCCCACCGGGTGTGGTCGCCCCGGGAGCTGGTGGATATCGCCGTGTCCCACCCGCCCCTTTTCGCCCCCGGGGAGGGATGGGCCTACTCCAACACCAACTTCGTCCTGCTGGGAATGATCGTCGAGGAGGTGACGGGAAACGGGTTCGCGGAGGAGCTGAGGGAGCGCATAATCGAGCCGCTGGGCCTCACCGCCACCTACCTGGCCACGGAACCGGAGATGAAGGGCGATTACAGCCACGGCTACGAGTACGCCTCGGAGGAGAGCCGTGAGCTGGTGGACAGGACGGATTACCTGGATCCCTCCATCGTGTGGTCGGCGGGAGCCATGGTATCCAACCTGGAGGATCTCGAGACATGGGCCGGGGCCCTGGCGGGGGGCGAGCTGTTGAGCGAGGCCTCCCACCGCGAGCAGTTGAGCTGGGTGGACATCCCCGAGGACGGGGAGATAGACACCGGGTACGGGCTGGGGGTGTTGTACATAGACGGGCTCATCGGCCACGACGGGCGCCAGCCGGGGTACGACGCCGCCGTTTTCTACTATCCCGAGCGGGAGACTACCCTGGTGGCCCTCCTCAACAAGGCGGAGGAGACCAGCATCGCCATGGGGGTGCTGATGAGGATAGCCTCCATCCTCTTCCCCGATGATTTCGGATGGTGAGAGCCCGGCTCCACCCCCGGTATCTCCAGCAGCATGGAATCCAGGATCTCCTTGTGCCCCGGGTTGAAATCGGTCACGGGCATCTTACCGCCTCCTTCCGTCACATCCGTCGGCGCCGGTGGCTTTGCCATGATTATTCCCCGCGGGATGGCCGCGTAAAAGGGACGGGGCGCGGCTTGCGGCCGCGCCCCTCCGGTTCCGAACTCGGGGTTTATGGTGTTATTTGTCGCGTGAAGCCTTGAGGAGCTTCCATGCCCCCCGCGCCAGGGCCAACCCCGCCAGGGCCGCGCCCGCGTAGGAGGCGGGCTTGATGAGGGAGACGAAACCACTGTTGGGCTTCCATTCCACGTTTAGGGAGGCGGATTTACCCAGCTTATCCAGGGCGATCAACTCCGCGCAGTGGTTGGAGGTCCAGATGGCGGCCTCCATGCCCCCGGACGATACGTGGGTCTTGGTGTAACCGCCGGAGAGATAGAAGTTGTCCAGCGGCGTGCGCTGGTAAGGGCGGTGTTTCTCCATCCCCGGCAGGGCGCGGTAAACGCCCTGTCGCTCCCTTACCACCTTCCACTTGCTCACCTCGGCCTCCCTGGCCGCGGGGAAGAGGGAGCGTATCTGCTTGATGGCGATATCGAAGATGACCTCGTCCGGCAGCCCCTCGATATTGTCGGCGGGTGAGAGCACCATCTCGAACATGGAGCCTCCCTTGAAGATGTCGGGTTGTACGTTGGACAGGTCGGCGTAGGTGTTGAATATGCAGTTGTTGGAGAAGAAGGTCGCGTCCACCTCGGTGAGCTTGCGGTCGAACCATACCTGCAGGGACAGAGAGGGGGCGTAACGGAAGAAATGGAGGTCGCGGAAGTACTCGTAGCCGAAGGCCTCCGGGGGCAGGACCTTCCTCAGGGCGTAGGGGCTGATGGAGGAGACGTAGAGGTCCGCCGTCCGCTCCTCGCCGTCGATGGTGACGCTTCTGACCTTGCCGCCGTCCAGGTTGATGGCGGTGACCGCCTTGCCCAGCTCGGTCTTTCCGCCCTTTCCGTGTATGTAATCCAGACAGGTGTCCACCCAGATCTCGCCCAGGCCTCCGTTGGCGAATCCCACCCGGGCGCTTTCGGGATCGGCGGCCACCTTGCGGAACCAGTTGAGCATAACCTTGGCCGAGATCATCCACGAGGGCGTGAAGGTCAGCCCGTTGATGCCGGGCTCCAGGGGCAGGAAAGCGTCCGCGGGCGCCCTCCTGACCAGCCACTGGCCGAAGGTGAAGGAGTCCAGCTTCTCCAGCTTCCGGTCGGAGTACATTATGGCCCCGCCCATACCCACCGCGGTGAAGAGGAGCTTCCACTTGGGCAGGTTGGTGTAGTTCTTGAGCAGGGTGGCGAAGGCGCTGAGGGCGTGAAAGGGAGCCGGTAGCGCGGAGAACTTCAGAACGGCCTCCCTGCCGCCCTCCTGCATGTAGTAGAACTCCGTCTGCTTCCAGAGGATGTTCTCCTCGATTCCCATCTTCCTGAAGAAGTTGAGCAGGTTCGAGTAGTAGGGGAAGAAGACGTGCAGGGCGTTGTCTATCATGTCCCCGTCCTCGTCCGTCCAGGAGCTGGCCCGGCCGCCGAAGATCTCATCGGCCTCCACCAGTTCCACCTCCAGGCCCAGGTCCAGCAGGTTGATCGCCGTAGCCAGACCTGCCATACCTCCTCCCATGACCAGTGCTTTCATTTGCAGCCTCCTTTCGCTCAGCTGGATACGACTTGGTTCGCCCCCCATGGGCAGGGGTTAAGCGTTACAGAGTCGAGCTACCGCCTCTCCGGGACCCTCAGGGGGTGTCCGCGGCGGAGGCGTTGCTCACGATGTTCTCCATCAATTCCTCCACGGCCAGGAGGGCCTTATCCTTGGTCAGGATACCCTCCAGGCCCATGACGAAGGCGAAAACCAGGGTGATGCCCAGGGACAGTATCTGCCAGGCGGCCACCTTGGTATCGAGGTCCTCTCTCACCGAGCCCTGGCGCTTTCCCGCCTCGAACATCCCCGCCACCAGGTTGGTACGGCTGACGAACTTCCGCCCCAGGGCCTCCCTGATCTCGGGGTCCCTCGACCCCGTCAACACCTCGAAGAAGAGCATGGACTCCCCGGCGTTTGCGGTGACGAACTCGTAGTAGGCGCCGGCCAGTTTCAGGATACGCTGCGGCACCGGTTCATCCTCGCCTCCCACCTCGGAGAGTATGGTGAGGGGACGGTCGCCTATCTCGTCCAGCGCCTCGAGCAGGATGTCTTTCTTTCTGGGGAAGTACCTGTAGAGCGCGGGCTCGCTTATCCCCACCTTCTCGGCTATGAGCCTGGTCGTGGTTCCCGACAATCCCCGTTCCGTCATTATGGAGATGGCGGCCTGGATTATCTGTTCCTTGCGCTGGGGGCCTTTCAGCCTCTCCTTTTTCTCTGCCATCGCCTCGGTATAAAGAAGTTAGTGAATATTAACTAACTTATATCACCGGCGTGTTGACCCGTCGAGCCACGACGGATTGTGCCGCGCTACATGACTCCAGCGGGGGAATTCGTGGCGACGTGGTTTGTGCACATAGCCCCCTTTCTGATAGATTTTGAAGCGATAGGCGGACCTACCAAGGGGGTATCCAGATGTCTGTTGTGGCGGTGACCGGCTGTTCCGGCTATATAGGATCGCGCCTTCTCGACTTCATTGAATCGAGCGATAAATTCTCCAGGATAATCGGGGTGGACGTCAAGCCGCCCCGGCAATCCATATCCAAGCTGGATTTCCATCACATGGACGTTCGGGACCCCGCTATCACCAACCTTTTCACCCTCAACGACGTGAAAACGGTGGTTCACCTGGCCTTCGTCGTCGATCCCCTGCACGACGACACGCTCATGCACGACATAGACGTAAACGGTACCCGCAACGTCCTCTCCACCACCGCCGCCTGCGGGGCCGGGCACCTGGTCATAGCTTCCTCGAGCACGGCTTTCGGGGTTTTTCCCGACAACCCGGAGTGGCTTGACGAGAACGACCATATCCGCTGCATGCGCACTTACACCTACGCCTCGGACAAGTACGAGAACGAGATAAACTGCCGCTTTTTCAAGGAGGACAACCCGCGTGTAAAGATAGCCGTCGTGCGTCCCTGCATCGTCTACGGCCCCAATGTTGATAACTACATATCGCGCTTCGTCCTCAAGCTGCCTTTTGTCCCCGGGGTGGGGGGTGCCAGGCCGGACATGCAGTTCGTGCACGAGGACGACGCGGCCGAGGTTTTCATGAAGGTCCTGGAGAAGGAGGCGGAGGGTAATTTCCATGCCGTGGGCGAGGGGGTCATCAACATTGCGGAGTTCGCCGCCATGGCCGGCAAACGCGTCATCGACATACCCCCCGGCATCCTTTATCCCGCCGTGGACATCGCATGGAGACTGCACGCCCCCCTGGTGGAGGCCCCCGCGGCCATGCTGGACTTCATCCGCTACCGCTGGACCATCTCCGGCGAGATCACCAGGGAAGCCCTGGGTCTAGGGCCGCGCTGGACCAGCAAGGAAGTGGTGCGCCTTATGCTGGAGACCCACGGCAAAGAGGTGCGTGATCGGATATAGCCGCCCCGCTTCATGAAACGGGGTATCGGGCCTCTTAATCCTCCAACTTGGGCTTGCGCAGCAGGGGTATCAGGACGAAGACCCCCAACATCCAGGTCAGAAAGAAATATATAACACGATTCCCCCCCCGCTTCTTGGCCGCTCGAACCGCGATCAAGGCCTCGAAAAAGTGCGATATGGCCAGGAAATTTATCAGCTGTTTGACGCGCTCTGACTGCTCCATGACTACCCCTTTCTGAATAGAAGTGATGGTGATTATCCCCTACCTATCGGGTATAAGGTAAAATCATTATAGCAGAGGCCCGCGCCCGGTAAGGGGAGCGGAGCGAACTTGAAAAGGGCGGGATTTAAAGGAGAAGAACGAGATAAATGACCTCAACACAGAGCGTAGAACTACGTGGTATCTACCGGGCTATCGAGGAGAGCGGCCTGTACATCAACCTCAACCACGATGTCCGCTTCCGCGAGAAAAGGGAGGTGCCCCTGAACCTCAACGAGACGGAGTCCATCGTGCTGGCGGAGGAAACCTACAATTCACCCCTGCTGTTCGCTCTTCTCACGGCGGTGCTGCGCAACGGCACCATGATACTGTACGGATCCCCGGGCTCGGGGAAGACCACCTCGGCCGAGTTCGTGGGGGCATTCGTGCACGGCAGTCTCCTGGAGGAGACCTTCGGGGACGGCCGGGACGATTTCCGGGTCATGGAGGCCATCCACGAGGCCACTATCCACGGCCACCAGGAGTTGACCGAGGAGAAGATGATCGGGCGGCCACACCTGGGAAAGCTGATGCGAGAGGGAGAGGAGGATATCATCCCGCGTAAGTTCGTGCTCTCCCCCTTTCGCATGGTGGACGAGGTGAACCGCCTCACGCCCGGCCGCACCAATAACCTGCTGGAAATGATGGACCGCGGTTTCTCCGTTTACGGGGATTCCAAGATATACGCGGCGGAGGGAGCCACCTTCCTCACCGCCAACTTCCGCGACGTGGCCTCGTCGGACCTCACTCCTCCCTTTCTCGATCGCATAGACGTGGGGGTCTTCGCCCCTACCTTGAATCCATATTTCCTGGATATGGCGGCGGGAGGGGAGGACCGCAAGCTCACCGGGGATGAGGAGGCGTACGTAGCCCACTTGCGACGCGAGCTTGACATCGAGTTCGGCAGCGAGGATTTCGAGATCATCCGAGGCGAGATCGCCGAGGTGGAGATGGAGCCGGAGGCGCGCTATGTGCTCTATAATTTTATCTCAGAGCTCAACGGCTGCGCCCTGGCCTCCACGGATATAGAGCGCAAGAGCAAGGGTTTCGCCTGGTTCGTGAAGCCCCCCATCCTCTGCGCGCAGGTGGACGACGGCGGGGCGCCCGGCGAGGGACACCTGGGAGGCTGCCATTACCATAATACGGAAAATATCTGCTACAAGACGGAGAACGAGGTCAGCGTAAGGGCGGGGAAGACCATCGAACGCTATGCCAAGGCTCTGGCCTGGTTCAGGGGCGGGAACACCGCCACCATCGAGGAGGTGGAGGCGGTCGTCCCCTACGTGCTGTGGTTCAAGCTCATCCCCACCGACCGGGCCTGGGCGGTGCAGCCTGAGTTCATGAACGACCGCATCGCCCTGGTGCAGAACCTCTTCGACACCTCGCGCAACCATTACCTCAAGAGCCGGCGCGTGATCAAGACCCTGGACGGAGTGCTGGAGCTCTACGAGAAGGCGGTGCAGAACGAGCCGGTGGAGCCGGATCTCATCCTGCAAGCCCTGGTATCTCTCAAGAACTACGACTCTCCGGCCAAGTACCCCATAGCCACCATGCTGCGGCAGGGTTACCGGGAGGTGCTTCAGGAGATCCAGGAGTGAGAGCGGAGTGCGCTGGTCCGAGGTAGATCTGGAGGAGACGCTGGAGAGGGCGAGAGCCTTCTGCGGCTACCCCCGTATCATGGATCCCGAGTTCGTGCTCGATCCCGCGAGTCATGCCCTTGCCGAAAAGCTCAACGAGGAGTTCGGAATCTGGGAGCCCTCCGAGAACCGTGTGTACATAAACGTCTCCAAGATATACGAGAAGCTAGGCCTGGAGAACCTGGAGGCCGCCGTGGTCTACCAGCTCCTGCACTACGCCCTGGCCCCCTTCGACGTACGGACCGCCCTACGCCTGACCGCCTCGGCCAAGCTGGCCCTGGAGGAGGTCAAGGAGAAAGGCCAGAAGATAACCTTCGAGGAAGCCCTCTCCGTGCAGCGCCTCTTCTGCGATATGGTCAACGTCGCCTACGCCGCCCGCAACGGCATGAAGGATGGGATGATCTCCCTCTACCACGCCCTGGACAGGTCCAGGGGCTGGAAGGCGAGCAGCATGTGGAAATTCGTCCTGTGCTGCTTCGAGGAGATGTGGGAATGCGAAGGGGCCCTAGCGGGCAAGGTGCCCCCGGAGGTAAGAGAGGACGCTCGCGGCCTGGCTCTCCGCTTTCTCGAGCGGCCCTTCGCCGCCTCCGGGTGGGAGGAGAAGGTGAGGATACTGGCGGGATACCTGCAGAAGTATTACGAGGAGCCGGCTGAGATAGACGATACCCGGATGATGGAGCACGGCATCGACGAGATGCGTTCGCGTTCCGCCGAGCAGATGTTGCGCTCACTGGCCATGGACATGGGCATGCAGGATTTCAAGGAGCTGGTGGGAGGCATGGGGGCGGGATCGGAGACCCAGGCGCTGGTCTTATACTACCGCGACCTCTCCCGGCGCTACGAGGTGCGCTTCCGCCCCGTTCGCAGCGAGGCAGGCGAGGAGGTGCCCCACGCCCCCAGGTCATGGGGGATGGGTGACCCCTTCGAGAGGCTGGATCTCCCCTATACCCTGTACACCTCGGGCAAGGCGGTTCCCACCCTGACCACCAAGCAGTGGCAGAAGGAAATGCTGGACGTGGTAACCAGGCGCAGGACTCCACCGGACGTGGCCATAATCCTCGACGCCTCCGGGTCGATGACCAACCCCACCTCCGAGGTGGCCAACGCCGTACTGGCCGGCTTCGTGATGGCCAGGAGCGCCAGCAACCTGGGGGCCAAGGTGGGCCTGGTGGTTTACTCCGATCAGCAGCGCTCCCTGGTCATCGACCCCATATGGGATATCGGGCGGGTGGAGACCGGACTGGTCACCTATTACGGCGGGGGCACGGTGTTCCCGGTAAGGGAATTCCGGCACCTGGCCTCGCTGGAGTCACACCGGCCCAAGCATTTCTGCCTTATCTCGGATACCGAGATAACCAATATCGTGGAGGCCTCCCTGCATCTCGGTGAGGCGCTGCGGGCGCATCCCGAGAACTCAGGCTCCGTTTTCTTGATCGACCAGGCTTACAACGAGAAGGCGGAGGTAATCCGCGATGTCGGCTATGACGTATTTCCGGTTTCCAGGGGCGAGGACCTGGTCAGGATCGTGGCCGGGAAGGCCCGGGAACTGTATACATGAGGACGGAGACCGGGCGCGGCGGACCCTGTTGCGGCGCGCTCTTCCGGGTGGAGTGCGGTCAATCCGCGGGATAACCGATCGTCGATTCATGTCGCCGTTCGCTCAACCGCTATCCGTTTTCCGGGTGCCCGGCGAGCCGCGGAGGCCTCTCTTCTCACGTATCAGATCGGAGAAATGTATAATTGATAAGGGACGCGGTAACGGTTTTCCCGCCCCCATGGCGTGAGGAAAAAGTAAGGAGTGTCATGAATCTGCCTCGCCCGGTATTCAAGGGCAGCTCGGAATCTCTGAAGAATCTCATCAAGGATAACTGCAAGGAGGAGGAGGGCAGGCTGAGGAGATTTAAGGAGTTCAGGCTTGGCGAGCTCTTCATCAACCTCCGCTCACGGGACCGCCTCTCCAAGTCGCGGGTTCGCAGTGCGCTGCCGGTCGGGGACGACCGGGAAGTGGTGGAGCTGGTATCGAGGCTGCTTGAGGAGGCGGCCGCCGACTATCTAAAGCTGCGCATGCAGTGGCAGCGCGAGGCGGTTGGTTATCTCACCAGCATCGGTGCAGAATTATTTTCCCGCCTGGAGGGAAGCTCCATGGAGGTGCCCAGCGACCTCGACTACGTGGGCCTGGAGGCGGAGGGGGCACCGGATCGGCGGCTGTCCATAACCGCCCGCAGGGTGGGCAACTTCGCGGGGATCAGGGCCCGCTACTTGGACCTCGAGGCGGATGTGGTCGGGGATTACTGCTTCCGCCGCGCCTGTTCCTGCGGGGTGTCGGTGGAGATGGCCGGTAAGTGTCTGGGCGAGGAGGGTGAAGGGCTCCGCCTGAGGGCGAGGGAGACCGGGGACTGGCTGCTGTTGAAGTCCCGGAGATGCTACGTGGACGCCCGCCGTGTGGGGCGCCTTGCCGGACTGGATTCACACGACCTGGAAATACACGTGCACTATGCCGGGGCCGAGCTGGGGGCCCGGGCCCGGGACGCTGTCATCTACGTCTACCGTGACGCCAAGAGCCTGGGCCTGAGGGGAAGCGGTATAGTCTACATGAGTCACGGCACTCCCCCCTGGCACACCTCGTTCCACATGGAAATAATCCCCTGAAACAGGGTCACATCTTTGATCTTGAATTGCTTGCCATAATGGTAGATTGCTCGATATTCGAGACCTGAGCGCTGTGGTTTTCGGTTATCCGGACCTGACCCTGACGATGCCTTCCGCTGGATAATCCCAGCTCCAGGTGAGGTTTTCCCCGCCGCAGATGGCAGCGACCAAGCCGGCCAGTATGGGACCGTTGAAGCCGTTGCGGATATCCAGGCTCGCTTCCAGCTCGGCGGGGGTGGGTTTCGGGTTGTCCGGGACTCCGAATTCCCTCATGTATATATAGTGCAAATCCTCGAACGCCTGGGGATGCTCTTTCTTCAGGCGGCGGTAAAATCCGTAAGTCAAATCCGATATCAGATGAGGTATCTCATCGCCCAGCTCGCTCTCCAATTGCCGCAGTACGGCGGCGATGGCCCCGATACCCTGTACGAAAAGCCGCTCCCCCGTCCTGCGGTCGAAGAGCTTGCCCGTATCCGGTTCCCATCTCAGGTTGGAGACCTCCAGGGAAAGTCCGCACACCCCGCACCCTTTAAAGTCAGCCTGGGCGGATACCATCGCGCCTTCGTCCACCCGTAGCCTCTCCTCCGGTGCCTCCTCCCAGGTCTTGACGTCTATGAAGAGTTCATCTCCGATACAGCCGTATCCGAGCTTGGCCCGTACGCCCTCGAAGCTCTCGAAGGCACCGCAGACATCCGCGGCGAAGAGCGTGGGGTAGAAGGCATGGTCTACCTTGCCCGACAGCTTTGCCCCCGCCTTGCACTCCAACAGGTGGCAAGTGGCGCCGATATAATAATCGGGGATTTCACTTTCAGGCTGCCTATAGACGAGAGCGTCGCCAAAGCCGCACAGGGATGTCGCCTGGTTCAGCAAGCCAGCGTGGGGTATCAGCACGTCGATGTGGAGGCTACCCGCAGGTTGGGGATACCCGTCGCCAACGCGGGAGCGGCCAGCGTCATAGGTGTGGCCGAGCATACCATAACGCTCAGGCTTCTCAAAAACGCGCTCTACTTCCATAACATGACCTCCCGGGGCGAATGGGGGCAGCAGGATATGATCACCGTGGGGTTGAGCGAACTGCACGGCAAGGTGTTGGGAATAGTGGGAAATATAGGAAGGGAGGTGGCGGCCAGGGTCCGGGCCTTCGGCTGCAGAATAGCGTATAACGACGTTGTCTCCCTGCCGGAGAAGCCGGAGGGGGAACTCGGCGTGGAATGGATGGAGCTCGAGGAACTCCTGCGCGAGTCGGATATTGTGACATTGCACGTACCTCTTACGCCGGATACCCGCCATATCGTCGAGGCGGCAAAGCTGGCCCTGATGAAACCCGATGCCTATCTGCTCAACCTGGCCAAGGGGGAGGTTATCGACGAAGAGGCCCTGGCCAGGCCATTATCGTTCCGGCGGACATTTGGGTGCGCAATCGCACCCCAAATCCCGGTGGTGCTCAATATATCGCCGTGTGCCTTCCGGCCTTTTCGCCCACAAACGTACATCGGGATGATGAGTGATAATCAACCGCTGGCCACCTTCGATCACCCTGATTGGGAGCGGCGCCGGCCATAAAAAGGTCGCACGCACTTGGCGATTCCTAGCCTTGCAGCATCTTCCAAGCGCGGTAGGCGGGGCAGTCCTTCTTCCACTCCGACCGCGAGTTGGCTGCGCACCAGCGGCAGGCATGGAAGAACTGGCCGGCCAGGACCAGCTGCATTATCAGGAGATAACGCATGAGCAGCTCGCGGTTGTGGCGCAGGGCTAGCACCGGCGTCCAGAAAATACCGCTCAGGCACACCCCCTCCAGGGCCGCAGCGGCCCTGCCCACCTGTTTGCCCTCGACGCGTGGGTAGATCAACGAGGTGTATTTGCCCAGATAGTAGGGGTAGCAATTCTTGCCATAGCCGTCGCAGCGCGAACAGATGAGATAGCGGGGCCAGCTCAGGAACAGGGCCCAGATACCCAGCCATGAGGTCAGGTGTTTATACTTGCCCTCCTTTAACATGCCGGAGAGGGCGACCAGTATCCCCAGACCGAATGCCGCGAAGCGGCAGGCCATTATAAGGGAATTGGGATGGGGTTCGCACCCACTCTCTTCTTCCCGGTAACCGATGGTGTGTTCCACGTCTACCTCCTTTTCCAGCATTGTGTCGAGCTATGTGAATATTAGAATGAGCGACGGTCGCGGCGCAAGTCCGCTTGGAGAATCCGGGCAGCACGGGACGAAAAATCCCTCAGGTCCGGTCATAGAAGGAGGCTGGATATCGTATATTATAGGTAGAAGCCCGGCACTCCGGGTATTCCGCCGTCCCGGCGTGAGGGCTCGGGATGGTCTATTGGCACCGGGAGATACCGGTTTAAGACGGGAGGGTGAGATGCTGAAAGAGGTGCTGCTTCCAACGGATGGTTCAGAGACCGCCGAAAAGGCCGTGGCTTTCGCGGCCATATTGCTGGAGGGCACTTCCTGCAAGGTGACCTTGCTGTCGGTTGTCGAGGAGCCGGTTTACTCTACTTTCTGGTCCGACGGGCTCATAGCCCCCGAGGTTATTATGCCGCCGCCGGAGGAGCTGCGGGAGGAGATGGACCGCTGCGCGGGTGAATCACTGAAGGAAAGCGCCAGTCCATTGAGGAAGGCGGGGCTGGAGGCGGAAACCAAGATCCGCTTCGGCCATTCAGCCGCAGAGATACTGCAGGAACTTGAGGACGGTGACTACGACATGGTGGTGATGGGCAGTCACGGCCGTGGCGCCCTCGGGGGCTTCCTGCTCGGTTCGGTGAGCGACCGTGTGATGCATCACGCCAACTGCCCCGTGCTCATCGTCCGTTAGCGGACCCCGGGGCTTTCATTAACCGGGGAGACGCCGCCCGGGATGTTGGGAAATGGGGGGATGCTCTAACCGGAAACCCCTGGTATCAGCCGCGGGAGTCGAAGAGGGCCATGGAATAGTCGCACAGGTACTCGAAACCCACGCCCCTGTAAACGCTGATCGCGGGAGGGTTGTTCCTGGCCACGTTGAGGCAGGCCTTCTCCCGCTCGTCCAGTATTCCCCGGCATATACGGGAGATGCAAGCCTGGGACAGGCCTTTGCCGCGGTATTCCGGCTCGGTGTAAACCCCGCCTATCAGGGCCATCCTCCAGGTACGCACCAGCACCTCGGCCTTGGAGACCACCGCTCCGCCGGCCTCGGCCACGGCGACCCCCGTGTCCGAAATGCGCTCCTCGGCCATGCGGCCCATCTCCTCCTCCGTCTCGGTGTAGGTGCCGAAGTACTCCTCCTGAAAGGCGCGGTGGAGACGGAAGAGGGTGGGGAGGTCCTCGGGCCTGGCCGGGCGGGCCCTCTCTTCCGATCGGGGCCGGAAGCTGTCCCGCGACAGCATCAGGTATTCCTGCTCCTCGACCCTGGTTGGCTTGATGCCCCGATGGGCCAGCTTGGCCAGCACTCCCGGCATCCATTCCGAGCGCAGGTGAAGGTAGCGGGGTCTGCCCCCCAGCGAGAATATATGACGCGCCAGGTCCATCAGCGCTCCCTCCTCCCGGGAATGGGCGAACATGGATCCGAAGTTGAACAGGCAGGCCACGCCCAACAGCTCACTTCCCCGGAAGGCGCCGTAATAATATCCCTGGAATATATGGCCCCGATTGTCCATGCCGTAATTCTCGATATCATAGATCATGATGAGGTTGGTCTCGTGGTCACGGTCCAGAAAAGCGACGGTCGCACGATGGTCGTTTTGCGTCAAGAGCCTTAACAATTTCTATCCTCACCTCTTCTCGTAGACCAGTCTAAATATTAAAGGTTCTTCTCCATAAAGTATGGGTGAAACGAGGACCATCGTCCACCATCTGCGAATGTTTTATCACTAGTAAGACAAGCGCAGAAGGGAGAGACGATGGTCAAGAAAGAGTATATCGATCA
>JAXHVT010000027.1:0-89445 GCA_034188985.1 Actinomycetota bacterium
GCCGGGGCGTATTTGCCCTCCTTCATGTATTGTTCACAGTTCCCCCGCTTATCGTAGAACCTCACCACATTCTCCGGCTTCTTCCTGAGATTGGTGACGATGAAAGCGGTGCGGGGAAGGAGCTCCCCTTCTATCCTCATATCGTTTCCCATGGGGTGCCCATGGCGAGTCGTGTTCCAGCACCCGGTCCGTCCGTCCTTCCTGCTTCCAGTGCACCGCTTGCGGGGCACAGGGGTCAAGCCTGACACCCACGACGGTGTCCTTGAATTTCGGGGATATTGCGGGTAAGGTAGAAGTTACCCTGTATGTGCTGAACGTACGTACCGACAAGGATCTTTGGGGTTATAGATTATGAACAGGGTGAAAAGATTCCTATCCGAGATTTCCATAAAGAGGGAGAAAGACTACCGCGTCGAAAAGGCTCCCTTTGCTCGGTCGTTCACCCACATCATGGCCTCCTTCTTCCTGGTGGCCAGCCTGATGATCTTTCCCTTCGTGGGCAGGGATTCCGGGGGCGAGACAACCACCGCCCAGAGCACGGTAACCGAGCTGGTTCAGTCCATCTCCTACCACGACATCTCCTCCGCCGGCCCTAGCATCGCCTGGCTCGCCGGTGAGGACGGCACGGTTCTGCGCACCACCGACGGGGGCACTTCGTGGATACCCCAGGAATCCGGCGTGCAGATGGATCTCCTGGGGATATACGCCCTGGACGCCGACAGCGTGTGGGCGGTGGGAGAGTCCGGCACCGTGCTCAAGACCTCCACGGGAGGGCGTAAGTGGCATCCTCAGGCCTCGCGGACTACCGCCTCGCTGAACCACGTCTCGGCCATCGACCCCTCCACCGCCTGGGCGGTGGGAGACGGAGGAGCCGTGGTAACGACAGCGGATGGCGGTGAAACCTGGACAAACCTGGAAACCAACACGGATATAGACCTGCTGTGCGTATCCGCCCTGGACGAGGACAACGTATGGGTAACGGGGCGCGAGGGCACCCTGCTCAAATCCGTCGACGGCGGTGACACATGGCAGCACATAGACATCGACACCATGCTGGACCTGAATGGGGTGTGCGCCGCGGACCCCGACAACGTCTACGTATCCGGGGCCAAGGGCACCCTGGCCAGGACCCGTGACGGCGGCGGCACCTGGAGCCTCCAGGACTCGGTCACCGAGGGCCGCCTCTACGACGTGGCCGCCTGTGACGATAAAAACGCCTGGTCGGTGGGCAGCCTGGGATTCATCCGCCGCACCCGTGACGGCGGCAGGACCTGGCTCCCCCAGGGCTGGGGACGGGCCAACGACCTGTTCGCACTGGAGATGGTGGATTCCAACACCGCCTGGGCGGTGGGCTTCTCCTCCACCGTCATCAAGACCGTCGACGGCGGGGAGACCTGGGTGCCCCAGGGTATGGGGGCCGAGAACAACCTCCACTCCGTGTGCGCGGTGGATCGGGATACGGCCTGGGCGGTGGGCGAGGGCGGCACCATCTTGATGACCGACGACGGTGGCTACACATGGAGGCAGCAGAGCACCGGCATCCGGGACGACCTGCTGTGCGTCTCCGCCGCCGACCACCAGTATGCCTGGACGGTAGGCCAGATGGGCACCATTCTACAGACCTCAGACGGGGGCAGGTCGTGGACCGGTCAGAGCGAATTTTTAATCGAGAGCGGGGAAATGAGCAACAACCTCTACGGCATATCCGCCCTGGACTGGAGGACAGCCTGGGCGGTGGGGTGGAACGGCACCGTTCTGAGGACCATCGACGGGGGCTTCGAGTGGTTTACCAGTGACGCCGGGACCACCATGGACCTGCGCGCGGTCTCCGCCCTGGATAGCGAGAGTGCCTGGGCCGTAGGCGAAGGCGGCATCATCCTCAAGACAGGCGACGGCGGGGAGACCTGGCTGACCCGCTACCCCGAGAGGGCATCCGACCTACTGGGGGTATCGGCGATCGACGACAGCACCGCCTGGGCGGTGGGGGTCGGCGGCGCGGCCTTCGTTACCGCGGACGGCGGGGAGACCTGGCTGCGCTATTCCACGGGCACGGAGCTAAACCTGTGGAGCGTATCCGCCATTGACGCCGACAACGTCTGGGCGGCGGGGGACGGCGGAACCCTGATAAAGACACGCGACGGCGGTAAGACCTGGGAGGACGTCTCCTACAACACTCAGCAGCCCCTGTGGGGCGTCTCCGCGGCCGACGCCGATACCGCCTGGGCGGTGGGATGGCGGGGAACCATCCTCCACTACCGCGAAACACCCCGGGTCGATCTGCTAAATCCCTCCATCGCCGGGGTGGGCGAACTGGTCACCCTGTCCGGGATATCCTTCGGCCCCGAGCAGGGCTCCTCCTACGTATCCTTCGGGGGCGTCAGGGCCCAGCGGTACATGCATTGGGCGGATAACCAGGTGAAGGTCATCGTTCCCTCCGGTGCCTACGGCAGTGTCGACGTTTCCCTGACCACGTCCAGGGGCACCTCCGTAGCCAGGTCCTTCGGCGTACCCCCTATCATCCAACGCATAAGCCCCAGGAGCAGGTACCCCGGCTCCTGGGTTGTACTGAGCGGCTCGGCCTTCGGCTCCGAGCAGGGCTCCTCTTACGTATCCTTCGGTGGGGTCAAGGCCGAGGAATTCGGCATGTGGTCCGACTCCCGCATCGAGGTCAAGGTGCCCGGGGTGGGCAAGGGCGAGACAAAGGTAACCGTGACCACCAGGGCGGGCACCTCCAACCAGATGGATTTCACGGTCATCCAGAAACCGTCGACTACCCCGTCATCGGGTTCCGCCTCGGGTTCCAACAAACCCAAGCGGCCCAGGCCGGCCATCGCCGGGCTCTCCGCCGAGGCGGCCACGGCCGGGGACACGGTGGTTATCAATGGGTCGGGCTTCGGGTCCGAACGGGGCGGCTCCTATGTGGCCTTCGGGCAAGTGGAGGCGACCGAGTACCCGCAATGGACGGACACCCTTATCGAGGCAAGGGTCCCGGCGAGCGTCTATGGGCAGGTGGAGATCACCGTAAACACCGCCGGTGGCGTCTCCAATAGCTCCTCGTTCACAGCCAAGCTGGGTTCCCTCTACGGCGTTCGTGGCCTGAGCCGGGACACGGGGTGGATAGTGGGTATGTCGGGCACAGTCCTGCATACCATGGACAGCGGCGCGCACTGGTTCCCCCAGATATCTGGTACCCGCTCCGACCTCTACGCCGTGGACGCGACGGGCGAAAGCTGCGCCTGGGCTGTGGGAGCCGGCGGTACCCTATTGAAGACGGACGACGGGGGCGATAGATGGATGAACCTGGCCTCGGGCACCGACAGTGACTTGAGGGGCATATACGCCGCCGACGGCGCCAGGGCCTGGGCGGTGGGAAGCGGCGGGACTATACTGCATACCGGGGATGGGGGCTCATCCTGGACCCCCCAGGCCTCCGGCACCGGCGGAGACCTGAGGGATATAGACTCCGCGGGAGGCAAGCTGTGGGCGGTGGGCACGGGAGGTACAATCCTTGGCTTGTCCGGCGGCGGTTGGAGCAAGCAGGCTTCGGGCACCTCGACCGACCTCAACGGCGTGGCCGCCATGGACGGTGTCACGGCCTGGGCTGTGGGAGCCGGCGGTACCATATTGAAGACGGACGACGGGGGCTCCACCTGGGAGGGCAAAGACTCTGGCACGACGGCCACCCTGCTGGCCGTCGACGCGGTGGACGCCTCGACCGTATGGGCAGCGGGGTCCGGCGGCATGGTACTGCTGTCGCACGACGGCGGAGAGAGCTGGATGCCCCTGTCATCGGGAACCACCTCCACCCTCAACGGCATCTCGGCCGTGGGAGGCTTCGCCTGGGTGGTCGGCGACGGCGGATACAAGGCCAGGATCAAAGACGAAGGCTGGACGCCCATGCCCGCGATCACTTCCGTATCCCCCGCCTCGGCGCTCGCCGGGGAGGTGGTGGTGATCGAGGGCTCCGGCTTCGGTGAGAACCAGGGCGACTCCTACGTATCCTTCGGGGCGCACAGGGCCACCGAGTACGATTTATGGACGGACACCCGCATCGAGGTAAAGGTGCCAGCCGGGGCCTCGGGGGAGGTCGAGGTAACGGCGACCACCGACCGGGGCACCTGCAGGGGGACGGGATTCACGATCGGAACGAGCGGCGGCTCCGACGTAGAGGACGAGGCGGATGCGGACGGGGAAGATGCCGATGCGGATGGTGAAGACGCCGGGGACGGCGCGGGCGATGAAGCCGCGGTGGATAGAGGCGACCCCTTGGAAGGGGACGGCGCCGATGTTGGATCCGTGGAGGAAGACGACATCGTGGACGACCCCGTGGAAGTGGACGAAACGGTGGACGACCCCGAACCCGAAACGTTAGAAGAGGGGTCAGCCCTGGGAATCTGAAATTTTCGCCCGCCAAAGTAACGCATCCGCCACCAACAGGAAAGGGATCTCTTGCCATGGGCCACATCCAGCTCCAAGAAACTATCTTGCTTTGCTATTTTCCTGTTATAATTAATGTCGCTTTGGTGATCTGGCGATATAAACGTAATGGGTAAGCGCCGGAAACCGAGGGAGTTGATACACACCAAAATGGCCACGTTGTTATTGCGTGATCATAGCGTGTAGCAGCTTTAATAGAATGGTATCATGCATGTTGCTTTCATTATTTGCTATCAATTGACATTTCGCGCAGTGAGTATATAATTTTGAAAGATAGGGTATCACTAATAGGGTCGGCAAAAGTCTGTATAAATTCGAATGCTGTAGGTATTTTTATCTGCTGACAAAAGAGGTTCGCGAGATTCCTTAAGCGCTTTCCGGGTAAACGGGTGTTCCAGTAAGCCGTTCAAGACGTCCGCGATTAGAGGAGAGGGTGAGAAGTGTGCGTAAGACACTGATCCTGGTGTTGGCCATCTTGCTCACTACAGCCACAGTAGCCCTTGCCAGTTGGGGCATAGCCGACTGGATCAGGGGCGAGCCCGAGGAGCAAGTAGGCGCTGAAGCGGCCGCCGCGCCGGCGGTGACCGAGGGTCCGGCCCCACCCGAGGCCGAATCCGATGAAGGGGGCGATGCGGCTGAAGAAGAGGTCAGCGCGTCGGGAGTGCCGATGACGGGAGAGGCCCTTCAGTACACAAGCCCCGATTATCGCTACGTAACCGAGACCCAGAGACACCAGAACTTCTTTAAAGCCCTGGCCGAGGGGCAGGTGAAACGTCTTGACGTAACCGCCACCGACTTCCAGCCGGTGGGCGATCCCAACTCCTCTTATGTATACTTCACCTTGACCTGCACGGACGGCAGCAGGTCGGACGGCATGATGGTAATGAAATACGAGGACGGCCTGTGGCGCATCGGCGCAGTGCGGCAGCTCGCCGGCGACCTCGGGGGTGGCACCAATTACATGGTCCCCGCCAGCTTCGAGGACGACCTGGCGCGGGAGCTGCGGGAGCTACAGGAATTCCTCACCAAGGTGGCCGAGGGAAGGCTGGGTTACTTGACCGTGGACTCCGTGAATCAAACCGGGGCCTGCGAGGTAATCATCAACGGCACTGTGGTGTCGAAGGGCGGTAAGGTCTTCCCGGCGGAGATGTGCCTGCGCAAGGATTACAACCTCTGGCACATCACCTACATCTTGTGCCTGTGAGGGCGGAAAGGAACCTGAGGTGAGTACAATGGGTAGCGGGATAAGAAAATCATTCGGGATACACATCTGCTGCTCCATCTTGGTCCTGTCCTTCCTGGTAGCCATACCCGTCGTATCCTCGACCACCGGCGGCGGCGGCGCAACGGCGGCCCCCGCGGGTTCGGAGATAAACGCCGATCCACTGGGCAGGCTGCCGGCCACTCCGGAAGAGGCACACCAGCGCATGGAGAGCCGAGAGATAAGCTGGCAAGGTCACGCTGATGACGGCGACTCCTTCGACGTAGCTTCCGTACAATCGGGCGTGCTCGCCGCCATCCCCTTTGATACGGTGGAAGGGTATACGACCAGCGCCAACACCGGAGTCACGGTCGAGCTGTGGAGGGGCGCCGTAAAGATCCAGACCGTGAACACCACCACCAACGCCGACAAGTGGTTCTCCGCTGATCTCTCCACCGGTGACATCCAGAGCGGAGATATCGTCCGCATACAAGACGCCGGTGGCGGAGCGGCCGTGGATATCGACACCACCCTCACCGGCAACATGAACACCGGTACCAACGTGGTCTCGGGCACGGCCAAGGCGGGCAACTTCATAGACGTATGGATAAGCGCCCCCGGCACCTATTACGGTGACATCCCGCCGGGAGTGGCTTACCTTACCACCAGGGCTACGGGCGGCAACTGGAGCGTTAACTTCACCAACACCCTCAACCTGCTGCGGGGCGACGCGGCCTTTGTCTTTTCCATAGACGGCAACAGCAACGTGGTATTGGACGTATGCAACGCAGGCGGATCACTGGTGGTTTATCCACAGTACGACGACGTAATGGGCTACGACCAGCCCGCGAAGTCCCTGACCATCGACGTCGACGGCACTTCCCAGACTGTGGGAACGGCCGGCGACGGCTTCTTCGAGGCCTGGTTCACCGATTACAACATCGTGCCCGGCGATATCGTCAGCTGCGCACAGATAGGCGGCGGACGCGCTATCACCGTGGCTGACATAAGCGCCACCTGCGATCCCGACACCAACAAGGTCGAGGGCACCGGGCCGCCCAACAGAACGATCAGGCTCATCATGGCCCCCTATGTGGATCCCGTGGTGTACGAAACAACCACCAATGCCTCGGGCGCCTTCACCGTGGATCTGGGAGACCGCTATACCGCCATAGGCAGCGAGGTGTTCAACATCACCTGGTACGACTCGGATGCGGACTGCGTGGTCTATGAGTTCCAGACCTTCAGCTGGTACCTGCCCGAGGGCTACACCGGCGGCCAGTTCGACACCTGGGTACTTGTGCAGAACCCGGGAGATGAGGACGTACCCATCAAGATGACCTTCCAGGTACAGGATGGCAGCGCGCCGGCCAGGGGTTTCGACATACCGGCTCAGGAGCGTAGGTCCTTCCACCTGGACGAGTTCGAGGGCCTGGCGGATGCCCAGGTATCCACCAAGGTCACCTCCACCAGTGGTGCCACCATTATCGCCGAGCGGGCCGAGTACTTCGATTACGACGGCAAGCAGGGCGGCCACGATTCCATCGGTACCATAATGCCCAGCACTACCTGGTACCTGGCCGAGGGCTACACCGGTGGTGACTTCGACACCTGGGTGCTTATACAGAACCCCGGTACGGAGCCAGCCGACATCACCCTGGACTTTCAGGTGCAGGGCGGCAGCGCGCCCTCCAGGGGCTTCACCGTTCCCGCGGGGGAGCGTAAGTCCTTCCACCTGGACGAGTTCGAGGGCCTCTCCGATGCCCAGGTATCCACCAAGGTTACCTCGGACGAGGATGTGGTGGCCGAGCGGGCCGAGTACTTCGATTACGACGGTAAGAAGGGCGGCCACGACTCCATCGGCGTAACCTGCCCCGGCAAGACCTGGTACCTGGCGGAAGGCTACACCGGGGGCCAGTTCGACACCTGGGTGCTGGTGCAGAATCCGGGTACCCAGCCAGCCGACATCACCCTGGACTTTCAGGTGCAGGGCGGCAGCGCGCCCTCCAGGGGCTTCACCGTTCCCGCGGGGGAGCGTACGTCCTTCCACCTGGACGAGTTCGAGGGCCTCTCCGACGCCCAGGTATCCACCAAGGTTACCTCTAACATGGATGTGGTGGCCGAGCGGGCCATGTACTTCATCTATGACGGCAAGCAGGGCGGCCACGATTCCAGGGCGGCTGACGCACCTGCCGACACCTGGTACCTGGCGGAAGGCTACACCGGGGGCCAGTTCGACACCTGGGTGCTGGTGCAGAATCCGGGTACCCAGGATTGCACCGTTACCCTCGAGTTCCAGGTACAGGACGGCAGCGCTCCCGACTACAGCTTCACCCTCGCCGCCGGCGAACGCTTCTCGGTACACCTTGATGAGCTGGACGGCCTCTCCGACGCTCAGGTATCAACCAAGGTTACCGCACAAAGGGGTTACGAGACGGCCGACGTGGTGGCCGAACGGGCTGAGTACTTCATCTATGACGGCAAGCAGGGCGGCCACGATTCCGTCGGAGTACCCCAGATCTTCATGGAATAGCGCCCTACAGTTAACGCAGCAACAGGGGCTGCCCCTCGGGGCAGCCCCTTTAAGATGGGGTCAGGCACTGACATCGATTTGGACCCCGTCTTCTCACATTATTGGATCTTGAGGGCTTCCAGGTTTATGAAGTTGAAGTAGGCCTGGGGGTTCTTCTGGCCCGTGCAGACAAGATCGATCTTGTGCAACCCGGCCCCCAGCCCTATGGCGGTGAAGACCTCTTGCGAGGGCTGAACCTCCTGGGCGAAAAGATCCACCGTCTGCCACAGCTCGTCGTCGACGTAGGCGTCCATGATACCGTAGTTGTAATGCTTCGTCGCTATCACCGTAACCGTATCACCCCTGAAGGTATAGGAGACGTTGTCCCCGTAATAAGGGGTGACCATCAGGGTACCGCCGATGACCTCCGTGTAGCGCTCCAGGTACCAAACGCCCTCGTAGCTCATGCCCTCCGCCGTGCAGTTCACGATATCGGCCGGAAGTGATGGCTGTGGGCTACCCGAGGAGCCGGCCTCGAAGGTGATGTCCTCCACGATCTCGGCCGTCGCGGTGGGCGCCAGCCCCTCCAGGGTGAAGGGCTCCGTAACCGCGGCCACCGGCTCGGAGGTACGCCCCTCCCTGCCATCGTTGTCCACGGCGGAGACCGCGTAGCTGTTAAACACCGTGCCGTCGTCATCGAAGTAGACCGTGTCGGAGACGATGGACATGTTCACCTTGACACCGGTTCCGCCATTCTGATTGTAGCGGTAGATATTATAGCCGATGATCTGGGGGTCCTCCTCCTCGACCCACCTGACCCTGGCTCCCTTATCGATGGCCACCGATATATCATCGGGATAGGGCAACTCCAGGTTCATCTGCCCATACGCGAAATCGCCCACGTCTCCGGAGGTTCGGGCGTCGGTGGTATCGACGCCCCTGGTCCTGCCCATATACAAAAAGAACGTAACAACCAGCACCAGCGCCAGCAGCCCGAAACCGGCTACGATCATGTACGATCTCTTAATCGTATCGGTCTTTTTCCTATAGCGTCCCATCTTGACCTTCATCATTTCTTTGCCGCCACCCCACCCTTTTCGCATGATCAGTTCTCGCTATTCAGTTTTCGGTTTTCATATATTATACCTGGAATTATCAGGCTGACTTCACTATCTATATCATCCTATATGATAGACATCAACAGCACCGTGATAGTTCCTCGGCCCGCCATCTCCACAGGTGCCCCAAACAGGGCGAGCCGCCCCGGAGGGCGGCCCTTTCGTAAGCAACGTTTTTGTCAGCCTTTCTCTCGCCTCCTACGTTATCGCGAGAATCCTCATCGCGCCTCGACGTAGTCGAAGTTCACGAAATTGTATCCATCGGCACCTCCCGTTCCCGCCACCTCTATGCTCAGAGTGTGAGTGCCATCGTCAAGGCCGGTGACCACAAAAGCCTCGACTGCCCACAGCGTCTCGGCGCTGTAAAGTTCGTGCAGACCCATATCTTCACTGTCGACGTAGACGCGCATGTCGCCGCAAGTCCAGTAACTGGCCGTGAATATCTTGACCCTCCTGCCGTTGAAGGAGATGCTCGCCGTAGAGCCTGCGTCCTCGGCCACCAGCAGCTCGTCGCCCCCGGACTCCACGTAGTTCTCCGTCACCCACAGGCCTGCGAGCTGCCAGGCGGGATCATCATCCTCGTAGATGGTGGCCGGTACCAACACCGAGGTGGCGCTGGCGGGGCTGCTGGAGTATCCGGCGATATCCACCGCCACCACCTGGTAGGTGGCGTCCGCCAATCCAGCATCGTGGAAGAAGGTGGTGCCGAACTCGATAAGCTCGCTGTTGAGCACGACCGGTGAACCGCCGTCAACCAGGTAGACATTATAGCCGGCCAGATCCTCCTCGGTGTTGCGGCTCCACTCCAGGCCCACACCCGGATCGTAGGCGGTAGCGGTGAAGCCCTTGGGTTGCGCCGGGCTGTTGGTGTCCACATACACGGTATAGATCGTCTCGCAGTTGGAAGGTGCGCTGGTGTCCCCGCCGCCGAACGCGGCCGCCACCACGTACATGTAGTGCTGGCTGTATTCTATATTCCAGTCGGTGTAGCGCGTGCTGGTGGTATTGCCTACGTCCGCCAGGCTCACCAACTGGTTGAGCGGATCGCCACTACCGGGAGTGGCTACCATGATGGCGAAGAGATTGGTGATGTCGCTCTGGACGTCCTCCAGGAAATCCCGCCTCTCCGCGTCGGTGAGCCCCGGCTGGCCGAGCAGTTCGGCCTGGTACCACAGGTCATCGACGTAGGGCTGTGCGGAAGGCTCGATTTCCGCCAGCTGTTGGAAAACGCCCACCATAGCCTCGAAATCGTCCCCCGTCCACCTCAGGATGTAGTACCTGAGGAAATCGGGATCGTCAACGCCGTCCCAGGTGAGGATAACGCGGTAGAACCAGCCGTACCTGTAATCCGCGTTGAGGTTGGAGGGGACGGGGCGGTCGGGATTTACCGCGCTGACGGCGAAATCGTCCGGGGGGACATCTTCGGGCTTCGTTCCTTCATCCGGCTCCTCCACCTCAACCGGAACGTCGGCAACAGGCTGTGGCACCGGAGCCGTAGGGATGGGCGCGGTAACCATGGCTACGGGGGCTTTGGGTTCAACCCGTGCCTCCTCCACGGTGACCGCCTCTCCGCCAACCTCCTTGAACATCTCCACCACACACTGAGAGTAAGTGGCGAGTATATCGCAGCCGGTGTCCTGTCCCAGCGCCTGCCCGGTTGAGCCCGAGATGGATACCAGGGAGGGCATGAGACAGACACCGGCAAAAAGCGCGAATGTAGCCAGTGCTATTAAAGTCCTTGTCCTTACATAACCCACAACAATCACCTCTCGTTTCAAGAAACGGCGGATAATTTGACTCCGCTGAGCGATTTCTGGGATGCGGTTTGGATGCAAGAGTGAACGGCGACCTTACCGGATTAACCGGCATACCCATAAGGGTATTAGAGTAGCATCATATCATGGTTGTAAAATGTCATAAGAGGGGGTCACGCACTGAACCCATCCGGGAAAGGGGCGAGGCCGCCCGGGTGGACGGCCCCTTTTCGTGGGCTACGGTTTTGCTGTCCTTTGCGGGTAATACTCGTGTGCTTCCTCTCGCCTCCTACGTTTTAGCAGGAACCCTCATCGTACCTCGAAAGCGTCGACGTTCACGAAATTATGGTCCGTATCGGGGTTGCCATAGCCCAGCGCCTCAACTGTGAGCACGTGCTCCCCGTATTTCAGTCCTGCTGAGTTGAAGTCCACCACCTGGTAGGTGGTATCGGGATTGTACATGTTGACCTCGGTCACGAACTCGCCGTCGATGTAGACGTTTGCCGATCCACAGCTCCAGTACTTGGCCACGATCATCTTCACCTGGCGGCCCCGGAAGCGGAACTGTAGCGTGGAACCGAGGTCCTCAGCCACGCGGATCTTACCGTTGGTGGGGCCCTCGTATGACTCGTCCACCCAAAGGCCTTGCGCGCTGATGGAGGGATCATTTTCCTCGAAGATCTGGGGGGTGCTCTGGCGAGCCTCCACCTGCACCTTCTCGGACTCGACTCCATACACGTTGACGGCGCTCACCGCGAAAACGGTGCCGGCCTCTCCTTTCTTATCGTAGTAGTGATTATCGCCAAGAAGCTGCCCGTTTATCTTCCTAAAGCGGCCATGCACCTGGACATAGACGTTATAGCCGGCGAGGTTCGCCTCGCTGTTAGGCTCCCAGTCGATGCTCACGCCGGGATCGATAGCCACCACATCCACGCCCTGCGGGGGCGCCGGGGGCAGGTTATTGTAGGTCTGCACCTCCATTGCCTCGGAGGGTTCGCTTTCCTCCCCCCACCTCGCCACCGCGGTAACCCAGTAGCGGTAGGTGGCCCCGGGCTCGATATCCTTATCCTTGTAGCTGGTCTTCCTTGTCTTGGCTATTGGCTCCAGGTCGCCGTTCTCCTGGCCGCCCTCTTTAACCTCCTGCCTGTATACGAGGTAGGCGTCCACGACTTTCTTGGGATTGTTACCATCCCAGCTCAGGCGGACCTGGGGCGTTTTACCCGGGACGAACTCGCCCCGCAGGTCCTTGGGCGGGTTGATTATCCTTTTCGCGGGTTCCGGCTCCTCATCCTTGGGCCTGGCAGTATCGACGTCTTCGGGGTTATCATCCGCGGTCTCGGACTCCTCGCCCGGGACCGCGGGTATGTTATCGTCAACGGCCACGGCCGGCTCCTCGGCGACGGCCGTCTCGGCGACTGCCGCCGCTTCGAGTGCCTCGGATTGGGGGATCTCCACGGATATCATATCGGCAAGATCGAGGTTCGAAAACGCCTCTAGTGAAGCGGTCTCCGCCGCCCGCTCCTCCTGAACCGGTGAGGCGCCCGGGGAGGCCATCCCCAGGATAAGGGCGCAGACCACGAAAACGGCGGTGATGGCTATACTTGCCGCTATATGCTTCCTGAATCCTTTCATCTCTATCACCTTGCCGTTTTGCTCGGTCTTCCTCCGGCCTTGTCAGCGGTTTTTGTGGGCTCATCTTTTAAAACGACACCTAATTAGTTACGTACCCATAAAACTTGGGTTTCGGTCGAATGGGACGGTGAACGGCTCATTTCGGGGGGGTAAAAGGTACCGGCCGGATCACCGGTTTTCGGGGATGGGAAAGGCTATAAAAGCCCAGTTCAAACATTATATTGCCTTCTGTATATTAATCGTGGTATCGTAGTGAGCCAGCGGTCTTAAAACCGACCCCTAAAAAACTTCAGAATATGGGGTCAGGCACTGACATCGGACATTTTGCAGGCTATTCAGAATATGGGGTCAGGCACTGACATCGGACATTTTGCAGGCTAGAGTGGAAATGGTCTCGAAGTCGCCGTGGTCCAGCGATGTATCACATTTATTGATGCGGGCATATTCATCAGGTTTGGTTTTTCCAGTACCGGGAATAATATCGCAGAGGGTAAACATCGCCGGTACCGCACGGATCCGACCCGGAAGCGACACCTGAGCCCAAACCCCGGGCACGCTTACTGGGCTTATTCCCGTGCCCGGGGAAAGGCGCGAGGCCGCTCTGAGAGCGGCCCCTTTTGCGGGCTACGGTTTTGCAGGCCTTTGTGTAAATCGTCTGCGTGTCTTTTTCTTGCCTCCTACGTTTTTTACGAGAAACCTCATCGCACCTCAAAGGCGTCGATGTTAACGAAGTTGTAGTCGCCCTCGGGGTTTCCCGAACCGAGCACCTCCACGGTAAGTACGTGCTTGCCGCTCTTGAGCCCCGGTACGTTCACGTCAACCACCTGATAGATCGGGTCGGCGCTGTACTGATTGATGGTATCCACAAAGACACCGTCGATGTATACGTTGGCGGAACCGCAGGTCCAGTAATTTGCCACGATCATCTTCACCTGGTTGCCCTTGAAGGTGAAGTAAAGATTGGAGCCGGTATCCTCCGCCACCCTGATCTTACCGTTGGTGGGACCCTCGTAGGTCTCTTCCACCCACAAGCCTTCAACGGTGATGGAGGGATCGTTCTCCTCGTAGACCACCGCGACGCTCTGGGCGGCCTCCACCTTGACGTACTCGGACTCCACACCGTAGAAGTTCACACAAGCTACGGCGTAGACGCTGCCGGCCAGGCCCTCGACATCGTAGTAGTGGTTATCCACAAGGGGCTCGTCGTTGATCTTGCTCCATTTACCGCTGGAGCCCTGAGGCTCATAGACGTTGTAGCCGGCCAGGCCCCTCTCTGAGGATGCGTCCCAGTCGATGCTCACGCCGGGATCGATGGCCACGGCCGTTACGTTGGCCGGCGCCACCGGGGGAACGGGCGCGTAGGTCTCGACCTCGATAGCCTTCGAGGGCTCGCTCTCCTCTCCGGTCCTGGAGACGGCGGTAACCCAGTAGCGGTAGGTGCAGCCGGGTTTTATCTCGTAATCCTCGTACTCCGCTTTCTTGGTCTTGGCGATGGGCTTGGTGGGACCATCCTGTACTACATCGTCATCCGCCAACTTGCGGTAGACCAGGAAATAGCTGTAGACCTTTTTGTTGTTATTCGGGTCCCAGGTCAGCTGGATATAGGGCTCTTTCTCGGGAATGAAAGTCCCCGCCAGGTCCTTGGGCGGATTGATGATCAATACGGGAGATGGCTCAACGCTGGGAGGCTTGGCCGTCTCAACGTCGGCATTATCCTTCCCGGGGTTATCCTCCGGTACATCGGGAGCGGGAGCCGTCACCGGTACCGGATCCGCCGCCTGGGGGGCCTCGACTGCGGCCTCTTCCTCCACCGCGGTTAGCGCTGCGCTCGCCTCGCCCGCCGCCGTGATTATCTCGTCGGGGACCAGTGAGGCCACGGAGTGTACCTGCGTCCCCCCGCTATTCTCGTCGGGTGAGGATACGGGAACCGCGGCCACGCTCAAGGTGAGCGCGCAAACCACAAAAACGGCGGTGATGGCTATGCTTGCCGCTATGTGCTTCTTAAACCCTTTCATTTTAACCTTCCCACCTTTTACGTTCCTTTCTTAACCGCTTCTGTGAGCCTTTTTGCATCCTCACTTTTAAAACGGCCTGTTATTTGACGGCGTTCACAAATTCCTGGGCTGCGGAGCCTTTCGACGGTGAAAGGTGCCTATCTAGAGGCAAGCGGAAGGCTTGCTTCTTGATACCCCCATAGGTATTAAAATGGCTGGTTAGACATTGCCCGGGGTTAGCGTACGTTTGCATCTCGATAGATTGAACGGTCCGGCTAGATATGTGCGGTGTATATCATGCCACTGGCGTTGTTTGTGGCTCAGGACGGGTATGGCAGTGCCGAGACCAGTGGTTTTTCCGTCAGGGTGATGGCCGGAAAGGCACGATGGCCGGGACGGCGTATAGGGGGCACGGAGAGCGTTTTTCCGGTTAGCGGGCTCGAAGCCGGGCTATTATACCCCAGCCTAGCGGCAGCGGGGAGCGCCGTGAAGCGTGAGATACTGGGAATAGCAATCGGGCCAGATGATCTGGCACGCGCCGAAGAAAAAACGGTTTATGCGCATGACCTTTATCTGGGGTTTGCTATATGGTTTCCTGCCTTTTTGTATCCTGCTAGACATCGTCCAACACCCTCATCAAGGCTTTCGTAAGCCTGCATTTCTCCCGGCTTACGGCTATTATCTCTCCACATTCCTGATAGGAAAGCGCCCGACAAATGCCACATTTATCCAGGTAAGAGCACTCATCGCACTCTTCCGGGAGATCCATCTCCCTTCTCCGGAGTTCCTCCAGTTGTGGGGATTTCCTCCATATTTCGACGAATCTTTCCTGCTGTATGTTTCCTACCACAAGAGGGAAGGCTACACAAGGATAGACGTCACCGTAAGGGTTAATGGCGAACACGGTGCGCCCCGCTCCGCAGTAGCGCTTGTTCACGGCGTCGGGGTCCTCCGGCCCTATGACACATCGCTGCACGTATTCGACTACGTCCTCTATCTCCTCCCCCAGGACCTGGCTGAGATAGCCAGGTAGATAATCGACCTCGAAACGCATGAAACGCTCCAGGCCTTCATCATCCAGGCGCAGCCGGGTGGGGGCCGGGTCCCGGTCGTTGCGGGGAAAGATGAGGGAGCTGAACATAACACGAACCTCGAGTTCCCCGGCCAATCCGGCTATCTCCTCCACTTCTTCGAGATTGAAATCACCCACGATAGTCTTCAGCATAAACGGTATTTCCTCCTCTTTCAGGAGGTCCAGGGCCCTGCGGGTGGCCAGGAAGGAACCCTTTTCGCCGGTAAGGAAATCGTGGGTCTCCGGGCTTGCGCCATAGATGCTCACATCGATCATCAGGGTGGGCGTCTGTCCAAGGAGGCGGATCCTCTCCCTATCCAGCAGGGTGGCGTTGGTCTGCAGGGTTATCGCGAAGTGCCTATCGACCGCGGCGGACAGCAAATGGAAGAGGTCCTGCCGCAGCAGTGGTTCCCCACCGGTGAAGGCCAGGAAGAGGCACCCGGCATCCGCCAGCTCGTCCAGCACTCCGATCCATCGCTCCAGATTCATCTCTACACCGGCGGGCTTGTACTGGTAACAGTGGCGGCAGGAGAGATTGCAGCGGTGCGTCAGTTCCAGACTCCCCGAGAAGGGCATGAAACTCTCCTGTATCCTGTCTACGAATCCTCTGTCTATGGTCCTTTTCCTCCTTCAAGCGAGAAATCCTTGAGCCATGCGGCCACGTCGTCCTCCAACCTGAGACTCAGTTTGAATATCGGGACGGCATCGGCTAATCTTGAAATATTCTCCAGAAGCTTGCTTTCCTCGCCCTTGTGGCCGAGTCGCGGCGCGTCTACGGCCAGCTCGGCCACCGCCTCCGCGGCGGACATATACCTCAAGCCCGGGGGCAATTCGCGATGCAGGATAAAAACCGCCCTCAGGGGAAGGCCGCCGTAAGCCACTTTGCCACCCTCCCTGCCCGGCCAAGGAGTACCGAAGAGGCGCTGCCTGTCTGCTAACTCCCTCACCGCTACCAGGTCGTCCCCCAGGACCTCCGAGGAGTGAAAACTCCGGACCAGCGTGGTCTTCCCAGCCCTGGTGTGACCCACGAACGCATACGCCTCACCCTCTATTACCACGCCGGCGGCGTGAAGAAGCGTGCCCCCTTCATCGAGAAGACGGAGCTGCAGGCAGGCCAGCATGAAGGCCTGCACGGCCTCGCGAACCGCCTCTTCCTCCTCCACCACCCGCCAAGGTCCCCGCAGGGATGGCACGGCCATCTCCCCCCTGGCCTCCCGGGGGTTGATGACGGCCAGAAGCCTCTTCTTGCCGTTGATCCCCTCGAAGAGAAGTTCGTCGCCTCTACTGGTGAGCACGAACTTGGAGGGAAAGAAATGCTTGAGCGGGTCGGCCTGAACGACCTCGTCATGGTTTAAGGCGATAACGATATCTGGATGCGAGGTATGGCTTCGTGGGGCGAAATGCCCCATGCGAGTAGGAAGAAAACCCGAAGCGTCTCCCGCTTTCGAGGATATCTCAACTTTTATTCCGGCTATAAGGTGTTCGGCTTTCCACATATATTTCCCGTATATTAGCCGTATATTTCCTGTATCCAATTTTCTAGCTTCGTCCCGCCTCGATGATCTTAGCCACGCCTCGATCCACCAGGCTCGCGGCGAACTCGAGCGTGTCCTCCAGGGCCGTTTCCATCCCCACCGCGAATTCCCCGACCAACGACTCGGCGATATCCCGAAGGGTCTCGTCACCACTCAGGCGGGACCATATGAAGGAGCCCACGGAGTCCAGCTGCATAACCTCGTCCTGCTTTACGTTTACCAGGATGGTCTCCTCCCCCACCTTGCGCCAAGCGATATCCGGGAGGCGTCTCAGCCTGTCTCCGGGACCCGGCTTCTGAAGCCCCTTTTTGCCCTCACTCATTCCCGAGTTCCTCGAAGCTGCTCGGGGGCTCGTTCACCGGGTTTCCATCCACCGCCACCCAGCAGTGGCCCTCCATCTGCCCGTTGTCACCGCGCACGCCGAAGACCAGGTGGGCGTCATGACCTTCCTCGCGCAGCACCCGGGCCAGGGTCAGCGAGCGGACCAGGCAGGAGGGGCGCAAGCCTATCCTCTCCAACAGGGAGAACCATTTGCACGCCCGGTTCATAACCAGGTCCTCCCTGGTGGGGTGCCTGTCTATCAAGCGGCCATCCAGCTTCCTGAGTTCCCTGCCCGGGAAGAGGATAGAGCGCAGAAGTGCGATCCCCGACCTGGCATAGAGGCGGGCGGCCTCCCGACACTCGATTCCCTTATCTTTCCATAAGGCGATTAACCATTTCTCCTGGCGAAACATAACCCTTACAGTATACCCCCTACTATCGACGAGGTCAGCCCTCGAGCCCCCTGTCGAAATACCGATCATCTACCTGTATTTCCCTATCCAACGTTTCAACACCCCCCACCACTACTCCTCCAGCCCATCCCCAAATATCAGAAAATGGGGTCAGGCACTGACATCGGACATTTTCATCAAAAGATAAGGGGACCTCGAGATAGTATCCACTTTCGGTTGTCTCTATCAAGTAATATTATAAGTTAGGTAATATAATAATTATTAGTATGTTAGGTAATATAATGAGGCCTTTAAGAGCCAAGTACAAGGGAGCTATATATCACGTCTTTTCCAGAGGCAATAAGAACGACGATATATTCAAGTGTGCTGACAATAAAGGCTATTTCCTTGAATTGCTCAGTAAAGGAGTGTGTAAATATCATATAAGGCTCTACGCTTACTGTGTTATGGTCAACCACTATCACCTTCTTATTCAGACTCTTGAAAACAATCTGTCCGAGTTTATGCATTATCTAGGCTCTTCATACGCCACTCATATAGTAAAGAATGGGTGGATAGGCCACGTTTTCGCTGGTAGGTACAAATCCATTTGCGTGGATAGAGAAGAATACCTTCTTACGCTAAGTAGATATATCCACCTGAATCCCGTTGAGGCCGGAATCGTGAAAAGGCCAGAGGAATATTTCTGGTCGAGTTATCCCGTCTACGTATGTGAGGATGAAGAGCCACCATGGATTTTTACCGAATGGCTGATAGATCACTTTGGAACTGAATTATTCGAGGCAAGAGCCAGATACAAAGAATTCGTGGAGTCTAGAATCGAAGACATTCCTGCTTATCCCAAGGAAAGAATTGTGGCCCAATCTATCATGGGAAAAGCAAATTTCCTGGATGAAGTCTTATTACGCATGAATGTAACCTCGCTATCGGAGAATGTAACTGGAAGAAGATATTTCCTGAAGCGGAATAAGCTAAGCGACCTTCATGAAGCGATATGCGATTATTACGGGCTCGAGAACCTCAGGATTGTTTATGACGGTACACGTGAGGATCACAATAAACGCAGGGAGCCCAGAAAGCTATTTATCTATCTCGCCAAGGAGCTGACGCCATCATTCTACCGGGATATCATCGAAATGCTAGGCGGGATAGACGCTGACGCAATTACGAAGCAGTATATCAGGATGAAAAAGAAACTTGCGGAAAATCCAGCTTATAGGACTAGAATGGACGAGGTAATAAGCACGATCATTTCGCTTATCGATCAATGATTTCGCAAATCACATACCTGCCTTGTATATGTTTAAATATAGGCAAGTCGATTATACAAGGGTGCTTTCTTTGATGAATGATGTCAAGAAAAGGGCGAGCCATTTTATCCTTTCTGCAGTTGTATACGCATTCGGCTGCGAAGAAGAGGCTTCCAGGCTATCTAGCATATCGCAAATCCTCACCCAATCTGACCTGAAGAGGGTGATCGGAAATGCCGAGTATCATAAGCTTGAACCGCTGTTACATTGTATCTGTGAGGATTGTATGAAGCTCGGCTATCCCTTACATATACCGGATTCTTTTCTCGACCACTTGTCAGCCGTTTACGACAGAGAGCTGGCCCGCTCAGCGATCATCCTCCACGGTGCCCGTAAAGCCTTCTCAGCTCTCGAGCATGCCGGGGTCAGGGTTGTACCACTCAAGGGAGTCTACTTATCATCCCGATTCTATGAAATGGAAGGCGCTCGCTCTTTCCGCGACCTGGATCTCCTTGTGGAAAGAGATGCACTGCCAGCATTGAACGAAGCTTTACTTGGTTCCGGATTCTTGCCCCATCCAGGAAGGCCATCCTTTGTGCCCGCCCCCGCATATACGGTATATTTTCTGCCCATGGAGAACAGCGATTTGAACATGGAGATCGACATCCACGTAGGGCTGCACTGGCCCCAGGAGTATTTCCGGCGCACCTCCCTGCGCCCCGAGGATCTGTGGTCGGAGGCTTGCCCGTATAACTACGAAGGAACAGTTACCTGGAGCATGAGCCTGGAACACCTGGTTATCACAACATTGCTGGACGTGGCGATAAACCACCGCTACGCGCTTCTGATCAAATTCCGGGATATCGTAGAGATAATGCATAAAATGGATATCGACTGGGCAAGCGTAATCGAATGGTGCCAAACCTGGAAGGTCGTGAGCTTCGTGAGTCCAGGCTTGAGCCTCCTAAAGGGACTCCTAGCTTACTCAACCGATCTGACTGATAATTTAAGTATCCCTGTCCCCACTTACCTGCTCTTGAAGCTCTTCTCGAGAGAACTAGCCGTGGAAGATCTGCCTGATCGCCGTGCCCGTGCTTTCAGTCCTTCCAACCTATTGTTCTTTCTGCTGGCGGATACATTCCGTGAAAGAGCTCGCGGCCTTATACATATGCCCGGTCATATCCTGAGAGGACGTCGGCGGTTCTGACCCATATTGATCCGCCAACCATGTGCATACCATGTATACGCGATTTGCGTCGTGGACATAAATCGAGTAGCCGCTGTTTAAATACTTATGATCCGCCCGCATGCTCACCGTGAATGCTGGTTCTTCTCTCGAGCGGAAACTCAAATGCTTGCAGTAAGACAGCGATAACAATACCCATACCATATTTGATTTACAGGCTTTATCGCAGCCGGCTTCTACGCATTCTAATCTCATCCTATTTATAGAGGCCATAATGTCCGATGCCAGTGCCTAACCCTATCTTCTGACCTGCGAAATGTCCGATGTCAGTGCCTGACCCCATCTTCTAGAAGGAGGGGATGCCTATGGAGTCGTGGGCTCCCTGCTTGTTGTCGGTGGTCCACATGTACATGGCCCGCTCGGCCAGTACGCCTACCGGCGAGGAGCCGATGGACTCCACCACCGTGGATACGTCGAGGTTGTTCACCATGTCGTTAACGTGGACGGTAAAGCGGGACTCGGGCTGCATGGTAAATACTATCTGCGCGGCGGGTCCGTCGGGACCCAGCAGGGTAACCTGTATCTCCGCGGTCTGCTCATTGGGATTCTGCACCAGCACCCACTCGTCGAAGCCTGGGCGGGTGGTGCCCTCTGGCAGGTACCAGTAGGTCTGCGTCTCCGACGATCCTATCGAATCGTGTGCCCCTTGCTTGCCGTCAGTGGTGTGTATATACATGGCCCGCTCGGCCAGGATGCCCGCCCCGTCCAGCGACTCCACCACAGTGGAAACGTCGTTGTCTACAATAAAGTCGTTCACGTGGATGGAGAAGCGCGAGTTGGCCCCCATATCGAACCTAAACTCGTTTCCGATACCCTCGGGGGTAAGGAACTTGGCGTTCACCTTGGTGCCGAAATCGTTCGGGTTCATCACCAGCACCCACTCGTCGAAGCCTGGGCGGGTGGTGCCCTCTGGCAGGTACCACTCCTGCCTGGGACAGCACAGGCCGATGGAGTCGTGCGAACCCCGCTTGCCGTCCAGCGTTGCCATGTACATGGCCCGCTCGCAGAAGACCGGCAGGGTCTCCCCCGCCACCTGGGTCAGGCATTCCACCTTGGTGGAGACTTCCTTATCCGGCACCTCCGGGTTTACGTGGATACTGAACCTGCTGCGGGCCCCGATACCTATCTCCAGCTCCTTCTCCAACCCTCCCCTGCCCAGGAACTGCACTCTCACCATCACCTCGATATCGTTGGGGTTCTGTATGAGAACCCACTCGTCGAAGCCGTAGTAGGTGGCTCCCTCGGCCAGGTACCAGACGGAGCTGGGGGTGAGAATACCCTTGGAGTCATGGGCTCCCCACTTACCGTCCGGCGTACCATACATGTACATAGCCCGTTCGGCCATTATCTTGGCCCCTCTCACCGAGGTCACCATGGTGGAGACCTGCTCCTCCGGGGCCCACTCGTTGACGTGGATGGTGGACCGGGAATTGGGTAGAGCGTCGATCAATGGGCCCTCCCTTGGACCGGTGAGGGTCTGAAAGACCACCCTGAACTGGGCGTTGCTGTTCGTGGGGTTCATCACCAGAACCCACTCGTCGAAGCCCTTTCCGGTATATCCCTCCGGCAGGTACCAGCTGAAGGTCTGAAAACCGTATACCACGCAGTCGCCGGCGCCGTTGTACCAGGCCACGTTATATACCTCGTTTCCCGAAATGCTATACCTATCGTTGAGGTTTATACTAAAGGCGCCGCTGCCGTCGGTATTGACCTCGAATACCACCGGATCTACGAAAGCGTCCATGGTTATCCTCAGGTAGGTATTCGGTGGCGCCGTTCCCGAGACCATGTTGGTGTAGGGATCCGCGATTGAGGATATGTCCTGGACGGTGATGCTACGGTTGCCTCCCATGTTACAGCGTACCTGGTCACCTGGGACGATGTCATATCCCACGAACCAGGCGTCGAGGAATCCATCCCCCGCCGTAGTGGTATTGCGGGACTCCGACCCGGCATAGACGGTGAGGTTGGTGCTGGGCAGGTAGTAGCCCATTACCTCATCGTACTGGGGATAAACCACCAGCGTACCCCCTGTATTGGCCGCCTCCATCACCGAGTTGCCGCCGCCGTCCGTGGAATAGACGAAGGCCACGTCGCCTCGCCGGATATCGAATCCGGATATCGTAGCGCTATAGGCGCCACCCGAGGCGGTGACCTGCTTGCTGGCGACCCCAGGGGGTATATCACCGTAGTAAGTCGAGGGCGCCTGTATGTATACGTCCACCTTATTGCCCGTTTTAGCTGCACCGCTGACCCTGTTGTTCGCCGCACTCACGACGGCGGTCAGGGTGCAGTCGACCTCAACCGCTGCCCCCCCGGCCATATCCGTTACCTTTATCTTGTCCCCGGACTGTATATCGCCAGATACGGTGGAGAAGTCGGCGGAAAAGAATTTCTGGGAATCCGTGGTGGTATTCACCGTCTTAATGGTGCCCCCACCCCTGATAAGCTCTACCTTAACTTGAGCGTTAGCATGGGTGGTGTTTCCGGTTACGATATCGAAGGGCAGGGATACCCTAAGCCCTGACTGCACGCTGGCGGCCTCGAAATCCCCGGTGTTAGCCCCCAGGTCGTCGGGCCAGGCCTCCTCGCGATCCTCCAGCAGGGCATGGGCCTCCTCGGGGCTCCCGGGCATCCCGTCCAGGGGATACTGCAGGGTTTCGGTTCCGGATGCGGCGCCATGGGCGGTCCGCATGGAACCCGGCAGGGACGCGAGGGGCGAGAAGAGCAGGAGAACGAGCGGCAGGGCCAGCAGGATGACGTATAGCCTGGACGCCGGTCTCCTATCTTCTTTCATATCCACTCCCGGGTGCTTGTTCGACATATTCGATATTACTCCAGGTGACGGCTCCGGCTGTTCCTTGTTCTTCCTACAGGCATTGGATGTCGGTTATATGCCAGAGGCCATAATCCTTGCGCAAGCGCATCTCGGCCGGCTCGGTGCGGCCGCCCTTACTGACCACCACACCGCTCAGGACCACCTCGCACTCGCCTACCCGATTCACCGTATTCACGGTCATGTAGGCCAACCTGCCCTCCGCTACTTTGGTCAGGAACTCCTGCAACTGCCGTATCTCCCTGGCCAGGTCGTCCTCGAAGCTGTCCGGAACCATGTAGTTGGTGCCCCCGCCCAGGTCTCCCTGCAACTGGTTGACTGCGGCGATGCGCCACAGCCCCCCCTCGTATTTCATAACGAAGGTCCCGTCGCTGCTACCCGAATCCGTGGCCACAGTGAAATAGACGTAGGATGTATTGGGGTCTCCCACCGGCTGGTAATCGGTGGAGGTTACGTCAAGCCTGGAGATCTCGCCTTCCGCCAGGGCCTTGAAGAAGTTCTGGTGGCGCTGGATCTCGGAGACATAGCGTTGATCGGGGCTGGTATAGGAAAGGTCCTCGCCGCTCTGGCCCTCGGCGGTGCCCTCCAGGGAGGAAACACCGACATCGTCCCCGGATTCCTCCCCTCCCGAGATGGCACCGTCGGGGGCGGTGGTGCTCTCCAGGTCGGACTGGAAGGTGCCGTCCTCCTCGCCGGTGGCACGCTCCTGGCCGTCGTCCCCGTTATCCGCTATCCTCCAGGCGGCCAGCGATATACCGCCCGCGCAGAGAAGAATCACCAGGGTGATCACAAAAGCTTTCCTCAAACCGCTTTCCTTTCCGTTCTCTTACCTGCCTTATCTATTAATATAATTTGACATAAATATAGCACAGCCTTGTTCACTACCTATTGATATCGACATGGATTATGGTTGTCGTTAGCAGGCGATATCTCGCCCGTCCCTTCCCGTCATGGGCTCCATGGCCCCGTTGAGCTTTCCCTGCAGAAAGTCGGTGGTCCATTCAACCGCCCGTTTGCTGAGCAGGAGCCCCAGGTGGCCAGCCGGCAACCACACTTTCTGGTTGTAGGCGCAATCGAGGTGGCAGGTGGTATGGGGAATGGTTATGTAATCGAGCATGCTGTAGATGGACAGGCAGCGCGGCTTGCGGCAACGCGAGCCTTCCCTCTCCATGCAGGTTATAAAATCGCTGCCGGGGTGTAGCTGCCTCCCCGCCTTGGTCAGGGGGGTCAGGTAGGCCAGGTATGAACCGTGAAAGGGTGTGGCCAGGTACACAACGCGCTTTAGGTCGCGCCACCCCTCCATCTTCTGCAGATAGTAACGGATGATGACTCCGCCCAGGCTGTGTCCTATGAGATTTACCCTCTCCACGCCCAGGTCACGCTTCATCTCCTCCACCTGTTCGGCCACCACCTCGGCGGAACGGGCGATATCCCCCATGGCCATCCAGGGTAGCCGGGCCGTCCTGACCACTAGCCCCTCCCCCCGCAGGCGCGCGCGTAAGATGCACGAGTGTGCCGGCGTCGAGGCGTAACCATGCACGAAGAAACAGGGGGGTATATCGGGGGGCTTATCCGTACCCGCATCCGGGGCGATATCTATGTTCCCTTCATCGCCGCCACGTGTGCCGGGGGTAGAAACCAGCTCCAGCTTCTTCCGGTCCTCGTTGTATCCGCCGGCGGCTTTCATTTGTATGCTCCTCTTTTCGCCCCGCCCTCTTCGTGCAATTATTCGCCTTTAACCTCTTCGCCGCCTTCCTTGCTTCCCTGCAAGGGACACCTAAAACCATATCGACTGCTTCCCGCCGCCACTTTAGACAACCTTTTCTCGTGCCACTCCTTACATCGATGCGGCGAACCCCCTCCGTGCCAACATGAGTGAGACACCTGCCCCCCTATAATTCAAGGTAGAAGAGGGCGAGAAGGAGAGAGATATCATGGAGACTCGGGGAGGGATTCTTTTGGAGGAAAAGGAGGGAATATATAAAGATCGGGATAGGTCGTCCCAAAGCCCGGGTCAGGAGGCGAAAGAAGCACGCCCCGACCCCGAGGTCACCGCAAGACCCACCCGTAGAAAGCTGACCGCCGAATATAAGCTCAAGATCTTAGCCGAGGCCGACGCCTGCGCCACCCCGGGGGAGACAGGAGCCCTGCTGAGAAGGGAGGGCCTATATTCCTCCTACCTCTCCCGCTGGAGAAGGGCGCGGCGGCGTGAGCCGCGCCCTCTATAACCAGGTTCGCGGGGTCAATACCAGGCTGCAATTGCTGTTACAGCTACTTGGCTTCCTCGCTCTCTTCCCTGGCCTTCTTGGCCATTTTCCTTTCCAGAGAGGCCAGTTTTTTATCCAGAGCCTCGATATCGCTCTTGGTAATAAGGCCCATTTGGCCAAGGGCTTTCTCCACTGTATTCCCTATGGTCTCGGTGAGTTCGTCCGACAAATGCATCCCTCTCTCTTTCAGGATCTCCCTGCTCTCCTTACCCTTGGCGGCTCTTTTCCCGGCCTCGGGTGCCACCCCTTTGCCCTTGTTCACAAGGCCCTTGGCGAGCTTTTCGCTTCTTTCGCGCAGCTCGGCAAAGGTGCCTATAATGAGATAGGGCAAATCCGTCAATTCTATTCCGGCCATCTCATCAATCCTCCTGTTTCCTACAGCTTCTTATCCAGCTTGGCAATCCTGCCGTTCAGCTTGTCCAGGTCCGCCTTGGTGACCACTCCCATGTTTCCCAGTACTCTCTGCACCTCCTTGGCCACGGTGTTGGCGAACTCCTCCTGCTGGCTGCGGCCTTTCTCGACCAGCTCCGAGATGTAGGCCTCGCTCTTCTTGGCCGCCTCTTTGGGCTGTTCCTTGAAGCGCTTCTGGCCTTTTACGACAAGCTCGTCCACCATCTTCTTGGATTCGGACCTTGCGGTAGACATGGCTCCCAGGACGAGATAAGGAATATCTTTGGGCTCCATCATTTCACCTCCCTGAAACTTTTTATTTATCCCCGTTCTATGGAGATAATGTCTAGATTCTACAATAATGTCCCTGCAAAATCAAGAATTGGTTATATGGTTCAACCAATATACCATTAGCGCGTATCCATATACCTTCTATGCATTCGTCGCCTTCTGAAATCCTCGATGCTGTATATAACTATCTCCATCCGGTTTTTTCTCAAACCCTTTCGAGCTCCCCCGCCGGTGCCGTTTCCAGGTGCACCGCATGACCGACAATATCGAAAAAACCCTTCCCGCCTCGCGGATGATGTCCGCAATACTTCGGGGAAGGGGTTCGAGGAATACCCGTTGGAGATGGGCTCCGGGGACAGGACCGGCTCATGAGAGGGCGGAAAAAGACTATACCGACGGCACGAGGGTTCGCCTAGCGCTCATCTCCCCGTACCACCAACCCGCCTAACCCGCCCCGGCCCGAGCCGGCAGGGTACGGGAGCGGCCTACCAACGTAGCCGCCGCATCCGCCAAGGCTCGAACCGCCTCCCGTTCCGCCGGTAATGCGGGCCCGATCTCAACTCGGGGCCTGCTGCATCTCGCCCTGCTGGCGGACATGGCACCCCGAGATTATCGTCTTGGTCTGTATAGCCCTGCCGGTGAAGGGTATCTCCACGTAAAGGTCGAGGACCAGGTCTCGAGCCGCCGGCGATACGAGCAGCCGGTTCATGAGCTTGGCCAGAACCTCCGGACCCATAATCTCGGCCACACGCGTCAAGAATCCCATGTACGCGTCCACGGTCCTGTTGATCCTGGCCGGATCCATCCTCTTGAGGATATCCTCCGCGACCTCCTCCATGGCCTCCAGCATATAAGCCAGGGTGTCGGGATCCATCTCCCTGACCAGGTCCATGAACCATTCCGCATTGGCGTTCACCACCGCCCCCAGCGTCTTCTTGTTGAGGCTGGCCAGGAGCTTGCTCAGCCAAAGGGAATTCGTGTTAACGGCGTTGGCCACGGCGGCGGGCTCCAGTCTGCCCACGATATTGGCAAGGAGGGCCGGGTTGAGGTTGACGACCGAGGCCAGAATCTCCGGATCGATCAGGCCCACTATATCGGATATGAAGTCCTCCTGTCCTCCCAGGATATCTGCCACGGCCAGGGGGTCGAGTGAATCCGCTATCTCGACCACGAAATCGGGGTTTTCGTTGACGATATCCGCGACTTTCACCGGGTCCAGATAGTCCATGATGCTGTTGACGAAGCCGGGCTTGGCGTTGAACGCCCGGGCCAGGGCCGCCGGATCCAGCTCATCCATTATCCTCACGATCAAGTTCGGGTTGTTGTTGACGGTAGCGGCTATGATATCGGGGGTTACCGAGGCTATCGAACCGCTGAGAAGCCGGCTGTTGCTTACGAACCTCCCCGTAAGCTCTATCAATGCTTTCAGTATCATGGCGCTCTCCCTTCTCTTGCCACGAGGACATCGCCAACCAGCCCGCAGTCCCGGGGACCACCGCTACAAAGCCGCCTGCGCGCTTATATGCGCTTATATATATTCTCGCCGATCGATACCCATCTTAATCCAGGTATTCAAGAACCGACCGTCTCCACCCCGCCTTTGAGCCCTATAGTGAATATCGTAACAGCCGGCGAGAGTCATTAAGAGATAATGGTATCCCCCGGCCATAGCGATTTTCCGAAAGAGGGGTTCATTAAAGCTTGTATTTCCTAGCATCCAGATATTATTCTCTCTCCGACCGGGATACGAAGCGCTACGCCTCGACGTTGCCGTCTCTTGTAAGGGCGCATCCGCGACATGGTTAAACGCTCCGGCCCGATACCTCTCATGGCTGCTCTATCAGGATGAAGACTGAGGAGGTCGAATAGCCACCGGGAATGTCCTCCCAGTTGAGGTCCATCCTGAAATCGAATAGTAAATCGCTTCCGCCGGGCTGGGGTGTCCTGGTTTGGGCGTCGGGGAAGACCTCCATGTCCATGAGGGTGAAGGGAGTCCATAAGCCGCTGCCGGTAAAGCTCCACTGCATCTGCGAGATGGGAATAATCTCCGGGGGCACCTGGGAGTTATCGGTCAAGTTGGAGGTAGCCCTGATGGTCAGGTTCCAGTTTGTGGAACTCAGTATCCAGAGCTTGACCGCATAGGGGGGGCTTCCTCCCCCGATTATGAAGGGTGAACTCTCGGGATTCATGTCACCGAAACTCACCGAGCCGCCGCCCGGGGTCCCATTCCGATTGTAGGTGTCCACGAGGCTCATGCTGAGGATATCCGCGGTTTTAAAGGTCCAGGAGTAATCCGCGGGCAGTGGATTTCCCGCCAGGTCGGTTATACCCGTGGTTACCGTGGCCGTGTAGTTATAACCGTAGAAGAGATCGTTCGACGGATCCAGGGTGGCGGTCTTGGAGGCGGGGTCGTAGGATATGGCGCCCGTTATGAGGGTCGCCTCTTCATCGACAAGGGTGAAGGTGGAGGAGTTAATACTGCTTTCCAGCATATTGTTCGCCTCTAGAAAGGCCACCTGGATGCTGTCGTTCACACCGACGTTTATCTCCCCAGCGGGGGGATCGCTGGACAGGACCTCGGGTGGGGTCCAGTCTATTACCACCGTCACTCCCGGCCCAGGGGTTTCCACGTTACCCGTCGCGTCCCGAGCCCGGCTGCGGAGGTTGTAGGTTCCTTCCGCGGAGATAGGATCCCAATCATAGATCCAGGTGGAGAAATCGCCCGGGACCACCGGGTCGGCGGGGGCCCAGGCCGTACCCCCATCCAGCGAGACCTCCACCAGCGAAACCCCGCTGGGATCGGGCGCCGGGTCCGAGGAGTTACCCTGGATGGTGTAAGCGCTTACGTTAAGCTGTTCCTGATCGGACGGGGCGGTGATGCTGGAAACCGGCGGCGTTATATCGTAGACGAACCGAGCCCGCAGGAGGTCTATATACAGGTCCGTACGCCTGAAATCGAAACCCCCGTTTACGTAGCTATTGTCCGCTATCCTCAACCTGAACTGCCCGGTGGCGTTGACGAAGCTCCTGGCAAGCGCGGCGTCCCCTACCGTAACCTGCAAGGTCCCGATGGGGGACGTGGGCAGGCTTCCCAGAGAATACCAAGTGGAATCCCATGCCCCCGCGTCGTAATCGTAGAACTGGAGGTACCAACTCTCGCTGGCCTCCGACTGGTAGCCCACCATATCGACCTGGATATCCAGGAGGTGTTCCCTGGTGGTTTCGGAAAAAGCCTGCCAGCTGTTCCACGACGCATCCAGGTAATTCAGAATGTAGAAAATCGTCTGCTCGCGCAATATCATGTATGTGCCGTCCTCGGCCTGAACATTGACGTAGCTTCCCGAGACTATCGAGCCCATGTTAAAGCTGGGGTTGGCCGTGGGAACCTTGTAAACGGAATCCGCCTCGCCGGGCACGATAACAAAGAAGGGCTGCAGGGTAATTACCAGCAACAACGCGGCCAGGGCGAACCGAAACTGGCAACCCGGGCGGCGGCGGGTCTTCATCGCCCTTCCTCCTCTTTCGCGCCCTCTTGTTCCGCGCTCTTTCTGCTCCTGTGCACGCAGGTTACCACCAGCACCATGAGGCCGACGAGTAAAACGGCCAAGACGGCTAAAAAGCCCTGGAGCACTCCAGACATGCCGGTGTCATCGCCCTTTTCCTCCGTTAACACCACCAGGTCGACGAGCACCGCAAGGCCTCCCGTCAACCCAATACCTTCCATGCCCTCCTCGAAGGTCTCGAAGGTAACCGCGAAATGATATGGTCCCGGGTCGACTCCCGGGGGCACGGTGACCGAAAAGGCGAAGAGCTCGCTCTGCGATGGCGTCAGCTGAAATGCCTCTTCCTCCAGGGAGAACCAGGAACACGTGCCATCCGGCTCGAGTAACGGCATGCCATCGGAATGTTCCTTGACGGTCATCACGCGGGGGAGGAGGCTCACCTCCTCCGTACCCTTGTTTATCAGCTTCACCTCCATGGCCTGGCCCTCACCCGGCAGGAGGCTTGCCGGGATACGGGTGGGAGTTATGGCGATAGCCGTCCCCGCCGAAGCCGGCCCAAGCAGCAGCGTGAGCATAAACAACGCCGCAATCGCGGCTGAAACGGACGCAGGCACGGTTACGAACCACGCACTGCCGCCCGTTGATCCCCGAAAACGCGAACCTCTTTCTACGATCGATCTTCCCTCTCGACGATTCATGTTTCCCCATGATCCATCTTCCCATCTTTCCGGCTCTTTTTTTATACTTTTCACACGCTTCCTTCCCCCACTACGCGGCTTCTCTACCGTATCCCCCGGCTACCCGACATCCGTTCTATTACAATTTCATGCCTTTTCCGTTAACGGCATTTCCTTGTAATCGGTTTCTCGCCTGAAAGTGTCTATCCCCGCCTATTACTATAATCGGAAGGACAATCATTTTGCGTTATCCACGTGCCGACGGGCTTTAATGCCCCGTTCACACATCGGTCGCGGCGGAATCACCCATTTTACCTATGATGTGACGGCTCACTTTGGTCGTTGATAAAGGTGGAGGTCAGACGGGACATGAACACCAAATATACGGCACGGGGAATTATCTCGAAACTCTTCATCATCCTTTTCCTTTGCGCCATCTTGGCTTGCATCCTGGCCCCCGCATCCATCGCGGGGGAAGTACGAACCGTAACGCTTGGTGTAACTATAGGTACCTGCATACACGTCTCCCAGGACGGAACGGTCAGGAGCAACGTATCCACGGCTTCACTGGAGTCGACGGGAACGCTAACCGTCATCGCCTTGTAGGTACTTGCGGCAACCCCTAACAGTCTGCCAGCCCCGCGCGGCTCTTATGTTGCACCCTCGCCGAATCCCTTATACCGACATAGTCCCTTGACCTGCCCGTGAGGCCCTGGATCGCTCCAAACCCCTACACCCGCGAGACAGCTCGATAGCATCGTAGCCGGTCAAGTCCCATAAAATCGCGTGCCATCCGGCTGTTAACCGCTTTTTTTCAGGATGGACTAACCCTTTTACCGGTGATGGTCTTCCGCGACTCGACGTAAACAAGCGCCGGTGTTTGCCCTTAGAATCCGTGGTTGCGTCACTCCCCTGGGGGCTCCCCTTCCCCTTCGAGCCTGGCTGCATACCCCGCTTCTCCCCCGTCCTCTCCCCCCGCCGGCCTTTCGTGCATCCTTCCTTCCTGGATAAGACCCTTGGTCTCATCCTCGACCCCGGCTGGACTACCCGCACCGGTCTCCCCCTCGATCAGCTCCCTTATCTCGGCCCTGCCGCTGCTCTTCTTGCCCTCCTCGCCCCGTGGCCCCATTCCCATCTTCCGCTTTTTCCTGCGTCGCGCAATCACCCATATGAGAGCCGCCAATAGCAGAATAACGAGCACGATCCAGATGACCGGGATAACAACAAAGCCTGTTTCGGCCCTCTTCTCGACGTCAAAGGTCACCAGGTCGGGCCCGTATTGTATGATCGCCTCGGCCTTATATATGCCCATACAGGGGGGGGAAGGGAGGAACCCGTCGAAATAGCGCACTGTTCCCGGCAGTATGGTCATGGTTCCCAACCCTACGGTCCCCGAACCAAAACCGAAACGCGACCGGTAATGTATCTCGGCGCAAACGGTGATATGCACGTTTCCGCTGTTCTCCACCTCCAGGTGATAGGAGATGCTCCGCGCCGGCCATCCGCCTTCCCCTCCCCGCGGGGGACCCCATAGGGAGAAGAAATCGTTCTGCACCTCGAATCCCGCAATTGAGCCCTCCCGTACTATCTCACCGGGGATGGTGAGGAGGATCAGCGCGCCGATGCGGGGGGAGGGAGCGGCGCCCTGGCCGGGCTCCGGTTCCCTCGCATCCTGGAAGAAGATGACCCCGTAATGGCCCCCCGGCTCCGCGTCTTCGGACACGTTGAGCTTGAAGGGCACGTCCAGGCTGGAGTTGGCTGGCACGGAAACCTCCCCATCAGCGATATCCACCCAGCTGGAGCAGGAATAGGAATAGTAACCAGGTTCCTCGAAAATAAAGGTGTTATCGGATTCCACGTAATAATCCATGGCATATACGGAAAGCGGCAGGGGTTCATCGACCTGATTCAAGAGCTCGATGGAGAAATCCACCGTCTGCCCGGGATCGACCGTCAACTCCACTTTCGCCGGCGTTACCGCCAGATCGAAATCCTGGGCATGAGCTGGTGGAACACCCATCAAGAGAGCTATGGCCGCGAGGGCCAGTACCAACGCGATTGTTCTTTTCATTACTTGGATTATACTGGATTCATGCGTTTAATGGTAAGGTCTGCCCGTCCCTTGATGCACGGCCAAGCCGGTATGGGCGGGATTGTGGACCGCTCCCGTCAACCCGTGTCGCCTATAGCATGAAGCCCGGGGCGGAAACCCCGGGCTTCATGTAACCGCTTCTACTGAGAAACTACCGTATAAGTGTGGGTAGACTCATAGGTATCCGGCGGGTCTTCCCAGTTGATCGTTAGCGCGTAGTCGATGTCAACGTCCATTCCACTGCCGCGGTTTCCCTCGGCCACCATAGTAGGTGAACCGGTGGCACCGAACTCGGTATCGCTGCTCTGGACTGCCGTGACCCTGGCGTCACTCGAAGAGGAAGTGAAGGTAAGCTGGCTGGAAGGTATGACGTTACCCGGGTCGATTGTCCCCGTCAAGTCCTGATCCTTCTCCACCTGCAAACGCCAGAGAACGTTGGCGCGAACCGTCGCCGTCAGCGAATCGCTGTAGTTCCCGGTCTCCGGGTTGAGGCTCCCGCCCCCGAAGTCAACGAGGTTCTTGGTTACGGAGAGCCTGATCGTCTGGCCCACGTTGGCCTGGACATCCACGTTTTCCGGGTTCGCCGCCATCGCCAACCCGCAGACCAATAGAAGCAGAGCGGCCAACCCTCCCACCAGGATAATCAGTTTTGTTTTTCCTTTCATTTTCGCTCCTCCTATCATGATGTACTTGCAAAGGCCGATTCACAAAACCTTCTACGCTTTCAATCGTTAATATCTACGATCGGCTTCTAAGAATTTCAGTAGCGGTATCAAAAGGGCGGTGAAAGGCGGAAATCGCTCGGGAACGGTAACGTACAAATAGTATATACGTGTATCGTCTCAGGCTCGATAAGGGCAACGGGACGTGCTTAACGTCATTCGTCGGTTATGGGTTTGTCCTTGAGCGTGGCCAGAAATTCCTTAGCCTTTTCCCCTTCCTCCCGAGGCACCACCACGCGGGCCATGCCCGCCGGGCCGGTATAAGGGCCCGGGAGATCGGTCCATTCGTTGGGATGAAAGCCCTGGTCGGTCAGGAGGCGTAACACCAGCTCCGCCTCCATGCGCTCGCCGGTGAAAACCACTTCCCGGTCGCCGGGCTTCTTGCGGAACAGGTTCAGAATCCCCATAACGAAATACCTCTGTTCACCCGTTTCGTCGAACCGTCGCGGTCCACTACGCCTTCTATGTCGAACCTCTTCATATACAAGTTTAACGGATTCGGGTTCCAGCCGGCGCCGATAAGGTCGTCGCGAGTGGATGGAAATAAGTGGACATACACGGAAATCTCAAGGGAGGCCCTTCTCTTTTCCGGTTCGCGCTGCCTCTAACATCAAGCTCTCGTTCCCTCTCGACTAAGGTGGTCTCCACAACCATGACCTGGAGAGCAGAGAGGAGGTACTGCCCCGGAGGCGCTTCGTCGCCGAGCTCCTCTCGATAACACGTTATGGTGGCGTACATCGTATGACGTAACGGGTGACGAGGAAACCCGGTGTTACCGTCAAGCATATTCTCAGACCCCTGTGCCTCTAGAAGGCGCTCTCCTCCGAGATCTCCATCATCTTTTGCATCTCCCTCTCCAGTAGAGGGGGAAGTCCCTCAATCTTCACGTTGAGGAAGCCACGCACGATAGTCGAGGTGGCCTCCTCCTCGCTCAAGCCGCGGGCCATGAGGTACTCTATCTCCTCCTGGGCTATCTTGCCCACCGCAGCCTCGTGGGACATATCAATGTCAGGCACCATTCCCTCAAGTTCGGGGATGGCATAGATGGAACCTCCTTCGTCCATGATGAGGCCACGGCACTCCAGGTGAGCCTTTATGTCCTTCACCTCGCCCCTGAGGTGTCCCCTGGCCACGATATCGCCGCCCTGGGTGATAGCGCGGGATATTATCTCGGCGTTGCACTCCGGCGCGCTCAATATGACCCGCGAACCCACGTCCATCTCGCTCCCGGGCTGGGCCACCAGGACGGAGTTGAAGCGGGCCGTAGCTCCCCGCCCCGACAGTCTGGCGGTGGGATAGGACTGCAGCGAACGCACCGGCTCCATGACGATATAGTTGGAGAGGAAGAGCCCCCCCTCCTCCACCTCCACCGTGCTGCGGGGCCTCACGTCCATCCCCGGCACCCAGTTGTGCACCATGGTGAAGGTTATCTTGGCGTTCTTCTTGACGTAGAACTCCGAGACACCCAGGTGGAGGGCCATGTCGATCTCGTGCTCGCTGGCACAGCCGGTGATGATATGTAACTCCGAGTTCTCCTCGGCGATGATGATGTTATGCACCCTCTGCACGAAGCGGGGCTCCTTTATATAGAGACAGGCCTGGAGGGGGTAGATAGTGCGGGAGCCGGGAAGGGCGTGCAGGAAGTATCCCTCGTAGGGGTTGAGTTCCACGTCGGCGGTGTACTTGTCGGTATCCACGGGGACCGCCTTCCAGAAGTAATCCCATAGCCAGTCGTACCTTTCCAGTGCCTCTCTGGTCCCGAGTATCTCCACTCCCTTCTCCAGCGCCTTGCGATGCACGATGGTGTTGTCCACTTGGACGAAGGAACCGGAGCGCTCCTCGCCGCTCACGTCCACGCCCGACCTGGCCAGCTCGTCGGCGTCCAGGTCCTCTATATCCTCCAAACGCTCCACGTAGGCGCATTCCTGTGCCTCACATCCAAACTGGCCGAGGTCGATGTCGCTGCCGTAGGCCGCCGGCTTGTCCACCGCCGCCCGCGCTCTCTCATTGATTTCACCTAGCGCGTGCATGTCATGCACTCCTCGAATCCGTACTTGCGTATACCTTCGATCTGTTCCCGGGGATTGCCCGAGCAAACCAGGGAACCCTCGCAGAGGACGTGGCCGACGTCCGCCTCCACGTAATCCAGGATATATCCGGTATGGGTGATGATAAGACCGCAGCGCATGCGCTTGCGGTGCAGGTCCTTTTGCAGCAGCCTGCGTATGGCCTTTCCCACAACCTGCAGGTTCTCCATGTCCACGCCGGACTCCGGCTCGTCCAGAAGGACCATGTCCGGGCCTTGGGCAATCAACTGCAGCAGCTCGGAACGCTTTATCTCTCCCCCGGAGAAGCCGCTGTTGACGTCCCTGTCCAGGAAGCGGTCCATGTTCAGCTCCTCGGCCAGTCCCTCCACATCCAGGGTATCGTGGGAGCATATACTCACCATCTGTTGCAGGGATACACCCTGCACGGTGGGCGGCCTCTGGAACATGATACCTATACCCTTCCCGGCCCTCTGATCGGGATGCAGGTCCGTGATATCCTCGCCCGCGAACCTTATGCGTCCCGAGGTTACCTTGTAGCGTGGAAAGCCCATGATCGCCATGAGCAGCGTCGTCTTACCGGAGCCATTGGGGCCGAAGAGGACGTGGGTCTCCCCGCAGCTTATTGTAAAGCTGATGTCGCGCAGGATCTCCTTGCCCTCGACCTCGACACTGATGCCTTCCAGATCCAACATATCCTGCTTGGTTGCCAAGCGATCACCTCCATTACAATGTTCGAAGAAGCCCTCGCGACTTCTAGTCCATTGTACCCCCAAAGGAGGGCTTTAAACGATAGCCCCGAAAGCCGAAACGGGGGGTACGCGGGTATGAATCCGCGCCTCAGGGCGCTTTTTATCGAATCGGAGGAACGCGGTCTCGGTGGATGAAGGCCTGACGCGGCGGCCTGGATGATATCCCGGCCGGACGTCCACGACACCGGCCCGGCGACATCGGCGAGCGTGCCGGGGAAACGCGTTCACGGCGGTGACGAGCATACTACTTGGAACTCTCCCTGGCCTCCGGCTGCTTCTTATCCCGCTGTATGGCGCATTGCATCGCCAGATAAAACTGGGGATGGCAATTACAGGTGGTGAAAGGGCATTCGGAGCATTTACAGTTGGAGAACACTTGGCATAACATCTCCCGCCCCCGTTTGTAAGTTATTACATATACTCGTACTTTCCACGCAGTCTCGCGGATCACCTTCCGCGAACCTCTTTATCTGCATATATATTGGACTTGCCGGAACCGACGTAAGGTCCCGGCGGGGCGGTATGTTTAAAATCGCTCCATTGAGTAACAATATCAGTAAGAGTCATGAGGCTTTTCCATTCCGCAACACGCCGGTTGCAAAATCCAAGCTCTAGCGAGCCCATGGAAAGGATGATGGCATGAAGAAACTTCTGATCATGTTGTGCATGGCCGCGCTGATAACGCTTCCGCTCATCGGGTGCGGAGGTGGGTCGGAGGAGGTCCAGACCTCCCAGCCCATGGAAGAGGATGCCTCTGGGGACGAAACCATCCAGGGGAACGAGGACACGGAACTCGCAACCTTCACCCAGGAGGAGTTGGCCCGCTACGACGGCAGTGGCGGCAACCCGGCCTACGTGGCCGTGGAAGGCATAGTGTATGACGTGAGCGACAGCCAGTACTGGCCGTCGGGAGAGCATACTCCATGCGGGCTGGATGCCGTGGCCGGCAAGGACCTGAGCGGAGTACTGGATGAATCGCCCCCGAGGATGCGCGAATTGATCGAGAAAATGCCCGTGGTAGGCGTTCTGGAGCAATAGAGAACTCACGCATGAGGGATAAGAATTCGCGGACGGCCAGGGATGCCCGAGCCCCCCTGAGGGCCCTCCTATCGGCCCTATCCATAGGAACCCTGGCCGTCCCCCCTTTTATCATCATATCGTCAGGCACCTCCACCGCCAATCCCACCTGGACCGCGCTGCGCCTCGCCGCCCTGCTGGCGTTCACCCTCATCTTCCTGAACATCGTCACCGGGGCATTCCGCCCCTCACTCAACCGCGTCTTCCGGGCGCGGGCTTTACAGCGAGTACATGTGGCCATCGGCCTTACCGGTTTCTCCCTGGCCCTCGCCCACGGGATACTGGCGGCGATCTACGGCCTCGCGGGCTTCAATCCCGTGGTGGTGGCCGTCGGCCCGGCCGTCCTGGTGCTGCTGGCGGCCACCATACTAACCGCGCTGACCAGGCATCGTCTCAGGCGGACATGGAGATGGGTACACCGCTTGAATTACGTGATCTTCGCGGCTGTATTCATACATGCCCTCATACTGGGATACGACCTGCGGGACAGCCTCTTACTAAGGGTGTTTTTTGTCATCTACGTGATCCTGGCCACCGCCGGTCTGCTTTACAGGATCTATCTATCGCTGGAAAAGCGCCGCCCCAGGCCATCCGAAGCATAGGGATTACTCGGGTTGGATGCACCAATCCATCCATGGGTCACCGGGATAAAAACCTGGGAAGGTGTATCCAAGAAAACCAGCCCACATAAGAGATATCGATATCCCGTTTATTTTATGGCAGAATGTGCCGATTAGTTATGATTGCCAACCTTATAAGGCTAGAGCTGTACAAGCATCCATAATGGTAGGGTTATCCATACGGGAGCATTCTGATGTCAGAAATCGGTCAGTTGAGAATCCGGCTCTTTCGTTCGCCGGATCGCCGCTATATGAAGTGGCTATCAAGGGATGGATATACGCTTTTCTGATCATAACGTTAACGGTAATATTTGGCCTTGCAATCGCTGCTACCGTATATTCGACTCAAGCGCTGCAATGGGAAATAATGGTACATCCATATGTACGGCGTCCTAGGATCAGACCTGACCGCAGATTGTCGACGATTAGAATGGGGGGGTTCATCATCGTTTGGATGGATAAACGTCCCGGAAGCCTGGATATATATGACCAAAAACTTGATGCCGCCGGTGCTCTCCAATGGGAATCCAACGGTGTAGCGGTCCGTACGGCATCCAGTGATCAGGAATGTCCAAGGATTATCTCCGATAGCTGAAGCGGCGCGATAATCACCTGGAGGGATAAAAGATCGGGAAATTACGACGTCTATGCTCAGCGATTGAACGCCTCGGGTACACCTCTCCGGGTAGTGAATTGTATGCCTGTCTGCGCCAAGACCGATAAGGAGGATGATCCACGTATAGCCCCAGACGGGCACGGTGGAGCGATAATTTCCTGGCTTGAAGGTGATTGGTCTTTCGGCGGTTACATTCACGCCCAACGTTTGGATTCATGCGGCATATCCCTTTGGGCCGCAGGCGGAGTTGTCGTCAACGCCGACACGACCAACAATAAGCGGGACCTTCGCATAGCACCGGACGGCCCAGGCGGCGCGGTCTTAACCTGGATGTATGATAGCCTGCTCGGCGACCATACCATCTATACTCAACGGTTAGATGATTCGGGCACAGTGCTGTGGGATGCATCAGGAATACCGCTTTGCACGGATAATGGCTCGTATTATAGTCCAGAAATCGCCGTCATGGATTCCGTTTGTTCCATCATCACTGGGTTGGCACCCGATCCAGCTCCACTCGAGCGGATATATACGCCCAGAAGCAGGATCCCAGTGGTAATCCACCATGGACTGAAAACGGCATTACTGTCTGCAACGCTGATAATATCTCCACACAAGTAAGCGCTACAGGAGCTGGAGTGGTCTGCGAGTGGGCCATGTACGGCAATAATCGTACCTGGGCTAACGATTCAGTCGGCGTCATTCAACCGGATTCCTCCTGGAGCATGGCCGAGGGTTGTACGGCGGCTGGTTTCGAAACCCGGATACTGGTTCAGAATCCCGGCGGTAACAGCGTGGAGATAGATATGTACTTCATGACCGATACCGAGATAGTTACCGGGCCACTGGAGACTATTCCTCCTCATTCCAGGCGCTACCACAACGCCCGTGAGTACGTCGATTCCTATAACGTTTCCACATTGATCTTCTCCGACGGAGGGGACGTCATATGCGAGAGGGCCATGTACGGGGATGACCGCACCTAGGGACACGATTCAATAGACTATTCCCCGGCAGCCTCGACGTTATCCGCAAAATCGGCAAATATGGCCGAAATGAGGAATGGTGAACAAAGGAGCTGTGTGGATAAGGATAGTGGGTAAGGGCGATAGGCTTATTCGGGTTGGGGAAGGGTTATGTCGATATGGTAGGCCTTGGGCTCCTCCGGCCTGCTTATTCCTCTGGTGAGTATCCCCATAAGGGGGTCCACGAAATCGTCAAGCTCGTCTTTCCTCCCCCGTAGATGCCAGCGGAAGAAGATGTGCTCTATGGTCCCGAGAATCATGGAGCGGATGAGGTAGGGATCGATGTCCTCCCGGAACTCCCCCTCCTCTATCCCCTCATCTATGGCCTTGAGGATGAAACCCGCCGCCCTTTTCACCGAGGTATAGCTCTCGGTCTCCATGAAGTTGCGGTTGTGTTTCAGGTCCAGCAGCACCAGGGAGGAGTAGTCCGGGTTGTCCCTGTATAGAGCGTAGTAACCGTAGATGATAGCCCTTATCCTATTCTCCGCGCCCTTGATGTACGGGGTTATGATTTCCAGGAATTCCACCGACTGGTTGGTCATTTCGCCGGGTATGGCGAAAAGCAGATCCTCCTTGCTTCCGAAGTACTCGTATATGGTGGCCTCGGATACTCCCGCCTCGCGGGCGATCTCCGAGATGGTGGCGTTGTAGTAGCTTTTCTCCCCGAAGACCTTGAGGGCAGCGTCTATAATGACTGAGAATTTATCCCTTGCTTTGTAGTTATCCTCCATATTAACCAACATTTACATAGTTTTTCTATGAAATTGACATTAATATTATAATTAAACTATAATCATATAGCAACATCTATACCCATTTTTGGAGGGGATCACCATGATGCGCAGATCCGATGAATACCGTGAATGCCTGAAGGCTATGAAGCCCAACATCTACATGGGCGGCGAGATTATGGGCAGGGACAACCTTCCCGGCACGGAGATCCTTGACCTTACGTGCGAGATAGCCTTCAACGAGGAGATCAAGCATCTGACCACGGCCACGTCCCATCTCACCGGCGAAACCATCAACCGCTTCTGCCACGTCCATCAGAGCGTTGATGACCTGCTGAAGAAACAGGACATGACAAGGGTGGCCTCCCGCATGGTGGGGGCCTGTATTGCTCGCTGCATGGGCACCGACGCCATGAACGCCCTCTCCGTTATCACCTACATGTGCGATCAGGCCCATGGCACAGAATACAACGATCACTTCCTGAAATACCTCAGGTACTGGCAGGACAACGATATCGTGGGTTGCTGCGCTCAATCCGACGTCAAGGGACACCGCAGGAAGCGGCCGCACCAGCAGACGGATCCCGATCTCTATATGCGGGTTGTAGAGAAGAAGAAGGATGGTATCGTGGTGAGGGGCGCCAAGGCCCATAACTCCTTCGCACCGCTGGCCGACGAGATCATCGCCATCCCCACCCGCTTCCTGACCCCCGAGGAGGGGGACTGGGCGGTAGCCGTGGCCGTTCCCGGCGATCATCCCGGAGTCAAGCTGGTATGCCGCGGCGCCCGCTACCGCGACCGCGTCTCCAAATTGGCCGGCCCGCTCTCCGGCAAGGGAGAAATCGAATCGCTTACCATTTTCGATGACGTCTTCGTGCCCTGGGAGAGGGTCTTCCTGTGCGGCGAGACCGAGTTTGGCGGGCAGCTCGCCCTGCTCTTCGCCCTCTATCACCGCCACTCCTATACCGGGTGCAAACCGGCCATGACCGACGTGATCATGGGAAGCTCCGCCCTGGTGGCCGAGTACAGCGGCATCGAGAGGGAGGGCCACGTGCGCCATAAGCTGGCCGAGCTGATAAGCGTGGCCGAGCTGGTTTACGGCTGTGGTATAGCTGCGTCGGTGAAGTCGACCAAGTCTCCATCCGGCACCCAGGTACCGGACGTGGTCTTCTGCAACGTGGCCCGCAAGCACGCCGGAGTCAACCTCTACCACGAATACGACGTGCTTGCCGACCTCGCCGGCGGTCTTCCCGCGACCCTTCCCTACAGCGAGGAGTTCGTGAGCGACGAGGTGGGAGATCTGGTTAAAAAGTACCTGGCCAGGGCAGATGGGGTCAGCCCCGAGGACCTCTACAAGTGCTTCGCCTGGATAAGCGATTACTCCTGCTCCTCCATGGCCGGAGTTCTGCAGTACGCAGGCGTGCACGGCGGCGGCTCGCCGGTGATGGAGGACATCGCCATTCTGGGCACCTACGATATCGATGAGCGCAAGGATATCGTCAAGCGCCTCGCCGGCATCGGCGATTAATGAGATCGTTTCTCCTGAAAAAATGCGAAGACGCGAGATCGTTTCGATAGTCAAGGGCGCGGGAAGCCGCGCTCTTTCTTATACCTTCGTTATATATAGAAACGACAGCAGATGGGGTCTACCGACATCGGACATTTTGGGGATCAATAGGTTGGAGCTATATCGAAAGGCCGACACGCACGAGAATTGGATCAAAGCGCCCACTAGTTACTAGATAATGGTATATTATTCAAGATCAATGATGTGACCCCCAGAATGCGAGGTGGCGTGCTCGCCGCCGCAGCAATCTCGAGGTACCAACTCCGCTAAAGGGAGCCTGTATTGGTATATCCCCTAACCACTCCCGGCCCCAGGCACATCTTTAGGCCTGACACCAAAGGGTCAGGTGGTGTCGAGGGGGAGGGTGAAGTGGAAGGTGGATCCGCCGCCGTCCCGGGGTTCGTACCATATCATGCCGCCGTGGGCCTCGACTATCCTCTTGCCGATATACAGGCCCAGTCCTAGTCCGGGGCCGCCATGATGAAGCACGTCCTCCACCTGGAAGAAGCGCTCGAAGATGCGATCGCGGTCCTCATCCGGGATGCCGATGCCACGGTCCATAACCGAGAGGAGCAGTTCCCCGTCTTTTTTCCTCACCTGCAAGCTCACCTCGCTGCCCGCTGGAGAGTACTTCATCGCGTTGTCAAGTAGGATGATGAGCAGGCGCAGCAATCTCTCCGGATCGGCCCATACCCAGCCGACTCCCTCCGCGACATCGAGTCCGATATGGTTGTCTATCTCCTTGGCCGAGATCTCCTCCACGGCCCTGTTCAGCAAGGGCAGCAGTTCGATTTCCTCCCTGTTTACGGGGAAATGCTTTCTCTCGATGCGGGACACGTCCAGGAGTTCCTCCACGACGGTGACCAATCGGTCGGCCCCGACGTCGATGGCGTGCAGAGACTCCGCCCAGGTCTCGGGCGATATGGTCTCGCCCCTCTTCTCCAGGGTAGACGCGTAGCCCTTGAGCAGAGTGGCGGGATGGCGCAACTCGTGGGCGGCGATGTCCAGGAAGTCCCTGAGTTGCTCCGCCCTGTCCTCCAGCTCGTCTTCGTAGGCCTTCTTGTCGGAGATATCGATAATGGAGATCACGCTCATGTCCATCCCGGGTAGCATGTTCACGCTGATCAGGGTGTGTATTACCCTGCCGGTCTTATGCTTCGCCCTCACCTCGTAACGTACGGGTCCTTCCATCTCACCGTTCAGCAGCTTGAGGGAACTCTCCTTCACTTTCATGACATCCTCGGGAATGAGAAACTCCATGTAACGCTTCTTTCCCAAAACCTCGTCACGGTCGTAGCCGAAGATCTCCTCCATCTCCTGGTTGGCGTCCAGCAATACCGCATCCCTTCCCACTAGGAACATGGCCGTGCCGGTGGATGCGAAGATGGTCCTATACTGCTCCTCGCTTCTCCTCAAGGCCTCGGCGGCCTCCTTGCCGCCGGTGATATCGATAATGGAGACCACGCTGCTCTCCATGCCCGGGAGCATGCTCACGTTGGTCAGCACCGACAGTATCCGCCCGTCCTTGCGCACCAAGCGGCATTCGTAGCTGACCGTGCTGTCCGTCTCCCCACGCAACAGCTCGATGGCATAACGCTTGACCATATCCACGTCGTTCTCATGGACGAAATTGTAGTATTTCTTGCCCTTAACCTCCTGGCGCGTGTAACCCACCAGCCTCTCGAACTCGCGGTTGGCCAAGGTAATCGTCCCGTCCCTGTCTATAAGACCCATGGAGGTGCCGGTGGACTCGAAGGTAGTGCGATACCTCTCCTCGCTCTTCAAGAGAGCTTCCTCGGCCCGCTTGCGATCCGTTATATCCCTCCAGCCGCTGATAATCCCGTGCACCGCCGGATTATCGAGTAGGTTGCTTCCCACCGCTTCCACGAACCGCCAGGAGCCGTCCTTATGCTTAATACGGAATTCCATGTAAGGGCCGGCATAGGTCCCTTCCATATACTGGTTGAAAACCTCCTTGACCCTGGCGACATCATCGGGGTGTATCAGGGAGAAGAACAGGGTTATGTCGTTGCCAATATATACCTCCGGACTGTATCCGGTGATCCTCTCTATGGAGGGGCTCTGATACCTTATGGTACCGTCGGCGTTGATCACGGTAATGACGTCGGAGGAATTCTCTATGAGGGCCCGGAAGTATACCTCGCTCTCCCGCAGGGCCCTCTCCGCCCTCTTGCGCTCGGTGATATCAAGGATGGAGAGCACGGCACGGGGCGTGCCGGGCAGGAAATCCACGCTGGCCAGGGTATCCACTATCCCCCCGCCCTTCACGACCACCCTGACCTCGTAGGTCACCGGTCCCTTCCTGTCTCCACCCCAAAGCTCCCGGGCGTGTTGCTTGACCGTATCCAGATCCTCCGGGTAGACAATGTCCTCGTACCTGATATTCCCCTCTATCTCATCCTTGGTATAGCCAGTCATATACTCGAACTCGCGGTTTACACGCGTTATGGTGGAATCTCCCTCTATCACGCACATGGCGGTACCCGTGGACTCGAAGGTCACCCGTAGCTCCTCCTCGCTGGCCTTGAGGGCCTCTTCGCCCATCTTGCGGTCGGTTACATCTCGCACCACCGCCAGCACACGTTCATTTCCCGCGATAATGGCACGCTTGAGACTAACCTCTCCCCAGAAACGGCGGCCTCCCTTGTCCTTGAAACGCCATTCGACCAACTGAGGCTCTCCGGCCGAGGTCTTTCTTATCAACTCCAGTGCTTTCTCATTCGTGTATGGAGGCTCACCCGAGCTGAAATCGCCTACCTCGATATCGCGCAGTTCCTCGGCACAATATCCCAACATCTCGGTCGCCTTGATATTGACATCGACGATATCACCCGTCTCGCCGTCGTGCACAAACATTGCGTCATTCGCAGCATTGAAGATCTCGCGGTATGTGGCCGCAGACTCCTTGAGGGCCTCCTCGGCCCGCTTGCGGTCCGTTATATCGCTGACCACGTCCATGATGGCCACTATCTCCCCTTCTTCGTTGCGCAGGGGCGTGCCTGTTATCTCGGCCTCCATAACCCGGCCGTCCTTGTGGGTGAGCCTCAACTCCTCGGTGTAAACGTCCTGGCCGCCGAACACTGCCGAAACTCCCTTCATAGCCTTTTCGTAATCGTCGTAGTGTAGTATGCCCAGCTCCAGCAGATTTCCTCCCACCAACTCGCCCTCCGTATAGCCGATCTTCTCGCAGACCATGGGATTCACACTGACTATGTTGAGTTCCCGATCGTAGGAGAAGATGGCCAGCCCGGCGTGGTCGTGCAGAAGGCGGTACCTCTCCTCCGACTTGCGTAGGGCCGAGACCAGGCGGATGCGGGCCAGGGCCTGTCCAACCTGTCCAGCCATTATATCTAAGGCGTCCCTGGATACCTCGGGTATCTCCTCTAGGAAGTGGGAGCTCACCACCATGCTCCCGATTATCTCTTCATCGTGTTTCAAGGGCACTATGGCTATGGCCTTGATTCCCTCCCCGGTGCGATCCTCGATCTCGTCAAGCTCTAGGTCCCGGTAGTTGATATAAACGGCCTGGCCGTCCCGGATGAGCAAGACAGACCTGCTCTCGGAATCGAAGCTGCTTACCGCCTGCGCGAAGTCCTCGGATACGCCCCTGTGATAGACAAGCTCGAAGATACCGCTTTCCTCATCCACTAGGAAAACACCACCGTTATCGAAGCCTAGAGCCTCGAGAGTGGTATCCAGGCAAATCCTCGCGGCCTCCTCGGCGTTATAGACGGCGCTGATGCTCAAGGCAAGGTCTCGCTGGGCTCGCATCAGCCTCTCCGCCTGCTTGCGTTCAGTGACGTCGCTGGCAATGTTGGTGATGCCGATGACCTCGCCCTGCTCGTCGAACAGCGACGCAGCTATGACGTCGGCGATCATAACCGAACCGTCCCTGCGTATTAGCCTCAGCTCCTCCCTTGCGTACCTGTCTCCGGCGAAGAGCCGCCTCATGTTCTCTAACACGGCTTCCATATCTCCGGAGTCTAGGATCCCCAGTTCGAGCACGCTCTTTCCCAGCAGTTCCTCCTCGCGGTAACCTATCTGCTCGCAGGCCCTTTGGTTGATGCTTATCATCCTGAGGTCACGGTCGTAGGTGAATATGGATTCACCGGCGTAGTCGTGCAGCAGGCGGTACCTCTCCTCCGACTCGCGCAGGGCCGCTACCAGGCGGATGCGGGCCAAGGCCTGGCCGATGGGACCGGCCATGACCTCGATCATCTCCCTGGAGGCCTCGGGCACCTCCGGCAGCGAAAGGGAGCCGAGCTGTATGGAGCCGATCACCTCTCCCTCGCTTACTATGGGCACCAGGGCTATGGCTCTGATGCCCTCTTTCTCCCGGACCCCCTCCTTGGGGACGGGATACCGTTCGTAGGTGGTAAAGAGGGTTTTCTTCTCTCTAAACAGGGCGGAACGGGGGGAATCGCCGGGGATATGCCGTACTAGATCGACGAATGACTGGGAAAGCCCACGATGGTGGATGAGATCGAAACCCCCGCTTCGCTCGTGCAATACGTAGATGCCGCCGCAGTCCATGCCGGAGGCCTCAAGTATGGTATCGAGGGCCACCTCCAGGGCTTGGCTCATATCGTCCGTAACGCTCAGCTCAATGGCCAGGTCCCGCTGGACCCGAGCCAATCTCTCCGCCCGCTTGCGGTCGGTTATATCCGTGATCACGGCGAGGATGTATTTCTCTCCCGAGAACTCCAGCAGTACTCCGCTGACCTCGATGTCGAAGGGAGTACCGTCCTTTCTCATGTCCACGGATTCGGAGTGGAATGCCCCCGTCTCCTCCATATCCCGCAAGGCATACTCAAAGAGGTGGAGGTGCTCGGGGTGGACGATATCCGAGCCGGTGAGGCCCACGAATTCAGAGTGGGTATACCCATATGTCTCACAGGCCGATTGATTGGCCTCGACGACGAATCCCTCCCGGTTGAAGACGATGAAGGCATCGGTGGCGGCGTCGAAGATGCCCCGGTAGCGGGACTCGCTCTCCCGCAGTGCCAACTCCACCTGCTTACGTTCTGTTATATCGCTTATAGCGGCCAGCAGGCAGCTCTCGCCCTTGTAATCTAACATCGCCCCTCTTACCTCGACGTCGAAGGGGGTGCCGTCCTTTCTCATGTCCACGGATTCGGAGTGGAATATCTCCTCATCCCCCACGGTTTCCAGGAATTCCTGGAACAGGTGGTAATATTCCGGATGGACGATATCCCGACCGCTGAGGCCGATAAACTCCCCGTATGTGTACCCATAGGTGTCGCAGGCCTTGGGATTGGCCTCCAGTATAAACCCCTCCCTATCGAAGACGAGCAGCGCATCGGAGGCGTTGTCGAAGATACTGCGGTAGCGGGACTCGCTCTTCCGTAAGGCATCCTCCACCCGTTTGCGTTCGGTGATATCGCGAGAGTTCAAGACCATGCCTCGCACTGCCGGGTGATCCAGGAGGTTGTACGCGCTGGCCTCGTTTAAGCGCCAGTCGCCGTCCTTGCGCCGGATACGAAGCTCATGATACTTGGTTACCCCCGGCCTGCCCGCGGCGTAGGCGAGAGCGTCCCTGGAGGCCTGCATATCTTCGGGGTTGATATACTCGAAGATATTCCTGCCCGCTAACTCCCCCGGATCGTAGCCCAGAATCCGGCTCACGGAGGGGCCCACGTATCTTATGGTCCCGTCCTCCTCCAGGACGGTGATGAGGTCCAGGGCGTTCTCGACCAGCAGCCTGAAGTGCTCCTCGCTGCGGGCCAGTTCGCCCCTCGCCATCTCCCGCTCGCTTATGTCCACCCCGAAACCCACGGCCAGCTCCGGCCTTCCTTCGTCGTCTTCGATGATGACCGTGTTCCAGGATACGTCTATCTCTCCCCCGTCTCTCGTTCTCTGCGGGCATTCGAAGGAGGCGCCTTCTTTGCCAGCCCGGAATGCCTCGAAGCGCCGATGCATTACCTCCTTGAACCTGCTCGGCACGAAGAAATCCCATTTTTTCTTTCCTATTACATCCTCCTTGGGGTAACCCGTGAGCCTCTCCATAACGGGGTTGAAAATGCTTACCAGGCCATCGACGCCTAAACCGATGATCATCAGCTCGGAGTTATTCAGAATAGCATCGAATACCTTTTTATCCCGATCGTCCATGCTGGCATCCCCTGCGCCCTTCGAGCGGTTCGTTCCGCTCGACTACGGCTTTTCTTACATTTTAGATAATCGGCCTCACCGGTTAAAGGATAAAATATAAAAAGGGATCTACAAGCGGTCTATTACGGATTCGCTATCGTTCATCCTTATCGGACTCACAACCCGAACGAGGCCGTGATAAATCCTGATGCTTCTCTCAGTGATACGATCGCGGGAGGGCATGCACTATCCGGTTTTGCCGGAAATCGGAGGGTGACTCATGAACGGGTATGCCATCGTGTTCAGGCGCCAACCGGATCATCAACCTCACGCGGCGAAGTCTCCGGATTGCTCCGACTTCCGGATCAGGTTAAAGCCGACTTTCCACTGACGTTTCGAGCTTCTATCGACTGCTGAGAGATTTTCCCGGTTTTCCCTATCCAAAAGGGGGAATATAATTTGGTAGCAGCGGTAGATGGTTAAGCGTAGGCCGAGTCTATTCAAGGAGGGGGACCATGAAAACGAGGACGCTCAGGCTGCTCTTGATCCTGACTTTGCTGGCCGCGATGGTACTTATCCTGCCGCTGGCGGCGGGATGCGGGGAATCCAAAACCGAGGAAACCGAGAAGGTAAGCGCGCCGGGTGAATACTCCGGCTATTCCGAGCCCTTATACACCGGGTACGAGACGGAATCTCATTACGTGGATTCCTTCGACGGCACCAAGATAGCCGTGGACGCCTTCGTGCCCACCGGCGGTCCGGACAACCAGTTCCCCGCCATACTCATTATGACTCCCTATCACCGCGCCAGCGTCGACGGCGACGAGGTCATGGACTATATGTCCGATCCCGACTCCCCCTACCGCACCCTCTCGTCATACGGCTACGCCATCGTGGTGGCCGACGTGAGGGGAACGGGCGCCTCCTACGGCACGCGCTACGCCCTTTTCTTCCCGGAGGAGGTAAAGGACGGCGACTCGGTGGTGAACTGGATCGCGGATCAGAGCTGGTCGGACGGCAACGTGGGTATGATGGGCCAGTCCTACCTGGCCACCATGCAGTTCATGAACGCCGCCAACCAGAATCCACACCTCAAGTGCATCATCCCGCGCTACTCTTTCCTGGACATATACGACTTCGTGTACCCCGGAGGGATCTTCAACTTCAAGTTCGTGGATCGCTACGACCTGGCCATGGAGCTGCTGAACACCAACGTATCCATGCCCAGCTTCGACGTCTACCCCAGCAAGCCGGTGGACGAGGACACCAACGGCAGCATGCTGGCCGAGGCCACCCTGGAGCACGAGGGCAATCTGGTGATGAAGGACGAGGCCCTCAAGACCCCCTACCGCGACAGCACTATGGAACTGGAGGGACAGACCCTGACTTACGACATCATCAGCCCCTCCGGCCACCTGCAGGAGATCGAGGACTCTGGCGTGGCCATCTACAACATGGGCGGTTGGATGGACTGCTACGTCACCGCCACCCTGTCCTTCCAAGACACCCTGAGCAATACCAGCAAGTGCCTGGTGGGCGATTACGATCATACCCAGGGTTTCGACGGTTACACCATGGAGTGCCTGCGCTTCTTCGACCACTACCTCAAGGGCATCGATAACGGCATCGATGAGGAGGAACCCTTCTATATATATACGTCGGGGGCCGACGAGTGGAATTTCTACGACCAGTGGCCCCTGGACGACCAGGTAATGACCCCTTACTACTTCGCGGCCGGCGGGGAGCTGAGCACCACCAAGCCGGCGGAGGGAACGGACGAATACACCGTGGACTACACCACCTCCAGCGGGGAAAACACGCGCTGGCTTGCTATGACGGGAGAGCCCAGCGAGTACATCGACCGCACGGAGATGGATGAGAAGTGCCTCAACTACACCACCGTGGCCCTGGACTCCGACGTCGAGGTGACCGGCCATCCCGAGGTGCATCTGTTCGTTTCCTCCACCGCGACCGATGGCGATTTCTTCGTCTACCTGGAGGATATCGACGATAGTGGTTTCGCCGCCTACAAGACGGAGGGCGAGCTCAGGGCGTCTCTGCGCAAGGTGGGAACGCGCCCCTGGCTGCCGGATATAGTCTACCAGCCCAGCGGGCAGGCCGATGTACAGGAACTGGTGCCGGGAGAGATGGTGGAGCTGGTCTTCGATATGTACGCCATCTCGCACCTGTTCAAGGAGGGGCATAAAATCCGCGTGTCCATAGCTTGCGCGGACGATACCAACTTCATCACGCCCGTGTTGGACCCGCCGCCCACCATCACCATGTACACCGGCGGCGACAGCGCCTCCTATATTAACCTGCCGGTGATCGAGAAATAAATTGGGGTCGTATCTTTGATTTTCGGCCACAGCCGAACAGGCGCCGGGATCGGACCCGGAGAAGCGCCGGGGACATAAAGATCCGTCCGGATTACCGGATCGTAGGGGCTCAACACCGCCGGTCCCGCCCGGGAACCGTCCCGATAGCCGGATCGTGTGATTTCGGTCGCCGGGATCGTACCGGCTTTATGCGATAATGGTTGGCGTATCGAAACGGCTGGCCGCGGACGGTGGTGAAACCGGAAGGAGTTACTGACATGGATTCCCAGTTCCCCAATTTCGCCAAGAAAGCCCGGGAGATCCTGAACGGCACCTCCGGTCTGGAAGACATCGACGATTTCCGGGCCCTGCTGTGCTTCGACTGCCCCTTCTATCACTTCGGCGAGGAGGAGAACGAGGAGTGCGGCAGCTTCCTCATCCTCAAGGCCCTGCTGGAGAAGAACGCCTTTGACCTGGAGAAAGCCCTTCGTGAACTGGAATGAAGGCTACCCGCGCCTGGCGGAAGGCATATATCTCAAGGTCCTGGAGAAACCCTGCGCCTACAACAAGCTAACCGACGACCTCTACGAACTTTCCATGGAGGCCCTGGATTTCCTGAGACGCTGCGACGGGACCAGGAGGGCCGTGGAACTGGCCCCGGAGGACGATTTCCTGTCCTTCTGCCTGGAGGAGGGAGTGCTGGAAATACCGCCCGAACCCCGGGGATGGGAGGTCTCCGTGCAGCGCAACGAGGAGCCCTCGCTGCGCTACCTGATGATGGAGGTAACCGAGAGGTGCAACCTGCGCTGCCGCCACTGCTACCTGGGTGACTGGGGCTCAGGGGACATGGCGTGGGAAAAAGCCTTGCGAGCTGTGGAAGACTTCGACGATATGGGAGGCCTGCGCCTGCTGGTCACCGGGGGGGAGCCGCTTCTCTACCCCCACTTCCGGGAGCTGAACAGAGGGCTGGAGGACCGTTCCTACCGCGCCGTCCTTATCACCAACGGCACCCTGATGGATGACCTGGACCTCGAATCCCTAAATTTCCAGGAGATACAGCTCTCCATCGACGGCATGGAGGAGGGCCACGATTACCTGCGGGGACGGGGGACCTTCCGGCGGGTCATGATGGCGGCGGAGGCCGTCATGGAAGCCGGCATGGATTTATCCGTGGCCACGGTGATGTACTCGAAAAACCTCGACCAGATGGAGGAAATGGCGGAGATGCTGCGGGGCATGGGGGTGTCGTCCTGGGCGCTGGAGTATCCCGTCCCCGCTGGGCGCATGGAGGAGAACAGCGAACTCATGCCCCGTCTCGAGGACGTCCTCCCCTTTTTTGAGCTGGAATGGGGCCTGGGTCCCCACGAGGGAGCCGAGGGCTACGCCTGCGGGGCCCACCTGGCCAACCTGGAACCCGGGGGCAGCCTGGTGAAATGTGGCTATTACCGGGAGATAAGCGGAGGGGATATCGACAAAGGTCTGCGGCAGGCCTGGACGGACCTCCCCAGGATGAGGCCGGAGGGGACCTGTGCCGCCTGCGATATGTTGGAGGAATGTGGCGGGGGGTGCCGCTACCGCGCCGAGCTCATGACCGGTAAAGGCGGCCCCGACCCGCTGATGTGCGCCCGTTTCGACGTACCCTTGAACCCACCCCCGGATTGACCGACTGCCGCGAGCCGCCCGGGCTCACACCACCTTCAGGCATAGCTCCCGGCCGGGATCCGGGCCGCAACCCACCGACAACGTGATGCAATTTCAGCCATTGATATCCGTCGTTTAAGAAGGGTGGAGGCTGTGTATAATAATGATAAGTAACCCACTACCAAGGAGGTGGTGAGATGAGGATCACGAAGATCCCGAGGAGGAAGGGCGGAACCTGCAAGTGCAATAAGAGCTGCGGCTAAGCACGCCCGAGAGTCGCAGGGGGCCACCCGGCCCCCTCTTTTTATGACCGGGCCCGGCCCGGTTTTTTTTCATGGGTCAAGGCTGCTTGGAGAGCTCGGCCCGATACCCTGCCCGATGCCTTAAGCCCCGGGGTTAAAGCCGGGTTTGCCCCGCCCGGTACCAGGCCAAAGGCACGTTTCCGGGACTGATCCCGGATTCTTACTGGACAAAATGTCCGATGTCGGTGCCTGACCCCATCTTCTGACATTTTTAAAAACAACATGGCAGCCTTATGGCTGCCATGTTGACTCCGCTTGTTCCCGACTTCTATTTAACGGTCACATTGAAATCGGCTTCCTGCACCGGCTTCTCGTCCCCGGCTTCGTACAGCCCCAGCTTGATGGTCTCCTGTCCCGGGCCAAGGGCCATGAAGGTGAACTGGGTGACTCCCGCGCTGCCCGGATCCGTGCCGGACTGGAAGAACTGCGAGCCCATGAACTTGAACGTGCTGGTGTTTATCTCCTCGGCCAGCTGCCACTGGTAGTTGGTCCCCGAATTGTTGGTAACCTCGAGGATGAAGACCTCGCCAGTGCTCACGTTCACCGGCTTATTGGGATCGTTGTAGACCTTGGGAGGGGTGGGAGCCGGCGTGGGAGCCGGCGTCACGGTCACACTGACCGTGTCCTTCTTCTCCACCGGTGCGCCGGTCCCCGGTCCCTTGTACTCGAGGACGAAGGAGGTGTTGCCCGCCCCGACGCCCTCGAACTTCCAGACCTGCTTCTCCGCGGCTCCCGCGGCGCCGCTGCCCGAGACGTCGCTGCTGACCAGCTTGAGTATCTTGGCATCGGGCTGCTTGGTCATGCTCCAGGCGTAACCGGCCGAGGTATTGGTGTCCACGGTGATGCTGAGCGTCTGGCCCGCCTGGATGCTGAAGGACTCGTTTATCTCGTTGTCGGCCTGGGAGACGTTAAAGGTCAGGGTGTAGCGCGTGGCCGGGGGGGTGTCCTCATCCCAGGCCTGGCTGTACTCCAGAACCATGGTGGTGGTACCCGCGCCGACGGCCTGGAACTGCCAGACCTCCTCCCCCGGTGCGCCCACCATGTTCTGATCCGTGGGCTCGACGTAATAGGAGTTCACCAGCCTCACGATATTCTCGTCCGGGGCCTGCGTGGTCTGCCAGGTGTAGCCGGTGGAGGAATTGGACTCCGCGGTGAAGTCTACGTGTTGTGCCGTCTCCATGTTGAAGGTTTCCTTTTTCTCCTCCGTCACAACCTTCTGGCCGTCGTCCTCCCCATCCTCGGCCTGGCACCCGCAGCCCCCCATCACCAGGGACAGGCATACGGCCGCTACGGCCAGGGCCACCAGCAGGATTAGATATAGCTTGTGTCTCTTCATGATGATCTCCTCTCCTCCACGGGGACCGCTCTTCGTATCGCCGTTTTCGCAGTCACCGCTCCCCTGGCAATATCGCCTCTTGCACCGACGTTATTATCGTTTTTTAGCAGAATAGACAATATAGCCCATTTGGGTGATTTTTAAGGGAGCTGGGATAGCATTTTCCCGTTGCACAGGGCGCGTTCACAGGTATTTTACAGGGCATTGCAGTTCTAGCCAATCGGGATCAATGGGTGATTTACAGGGATGATACTCGACGGGTATTTGAGGGATTTACAGGTCGATCACGTGGGTTTGTGGGGACTTGCGATATTTTATCACCCCGTGAAGGATGGATGCCTCTTTCTTGCCGGAGCGGACCCGGCCGACCCGATGATAGATCGGCAGCATCACCCGCCCGCCCCTTGAGCTTGCGCCTCGGTCGGGTCCGTATCTCATGTCCTCGATGGCCTGCAGGAACGTTTTAGGCTCATGGATATGTGAATCTGGCTGACGGTCATGGCGATAGCCTGGTTGATCAGCGCCATCACCCAATCGCCCCACACCAGCCAGATGAGGAGGTCGATGACGGTGATCACCGTCAGACCGGGTGCGCGATTCGGCCATGCGAGGTGCTCCTTCTCCGCCGTCACCTGATGCTCCAACAGCTGCTCGGCCAGGTGCAGCCGCTCGTCCTCACTATCCCACCTTCCCGCATCCTCCAGCTCCCCGAGCCGTATCGCCAGGGGTAAGCGAAAGAGATTTAAGAACCTGCCAAAGGTGAGCTCGGTGCCCTTCAACCCACTCAACACCGATATCCACATCCCCAGGAACCCCAACGAAACGAGGATGAGGATCCCCAGATATGCCCCCCCTGTCCTTCGAGTCCTTCGCCGTCAGCACCAGGATGAGGAATGCGGTTATAAGCACGCCGTAGAAGATCGCGGTCCTGAGGAAGTATTTCCTGATCCTATCGAAGTACTTCCGCAAAGCTGCCAGTATGGCAGTGAGCCTGCCGTCTTCTCCCGGAAATTCACCCTTCGCATTCATCTCATTCTCCCAACCGGCGATCCTCGAACCCCGCCGCGACTTCAATCAGGGTCGCTCCTTTTGGTATAGCCTGCCCATGGAATGATTTGCTTGTCGGCCACAGTTCTATCTACCCCGGATGTGAAGGGATCAAACAAGGGTACGTCCCATTTTTCCCGCCCATTTCGAAGTCGGCCCGGGCTCAAGCGTCCCTGGCATTCAGGTTTTCCAGGGCTTTTTCGGCATCCGCGCGGAGTTCGTCGTCACTGGATACCGAGGCCAACGGCTCCGCCGCCCTGACATCGCCGATCCTCCCCAGGGCGTTTATCGCGGCCCTGCAGACGCCCTTGCTGCGGGCGCAGCTCTCGAGGACGGAGGTCAGAGGCTCCACTCCCTCGGCGGTGCCGATGCTTCCCAGGGCCTCCGCCGCCTTCATGCGCAGCCAGTTATCCTCCTCCTCCAGCGCCGAAACGATCGGCTCCACCGCCCGGGAGTCGCCGATCGTCCCCAGGGATTCCGCCGCGACGCAGCGCAGCAGCTTGTCATCCCCGCGCAGCAGCTCGATCAACGGCTCCACGGCGCATTCGCCCATCCCCACCAAGGCATCGACCGCCTTGTCGTTGACATAGTAGCAATCGTTGTCGTGATCGAAGAGCACCAGCCATGATATCCAGTAGAAAGCGCCCGCCTCGGTGTAGTCCGGGTCCCATCCTATCTTGCCCAGGGCTTCCGCAGCCGCTCTTCGCACATCCCAGTCATCATCCCTCAGGGTATGTAGCAGCGGCTTCAACGCCCGGGGATCGCCGATCATACCCAGGGCCAGCGATGCATTGAGGCGCATGCTTTTTCTGTCGTCCTCCATCAGGATAATCAAGGGCTCCACCGCCCGGGGATCGCCGATCATACCCAGGGCCAGGGACACTCTCTCACACAGGCCCTTGTCCCTGCCACAGTTATCGAGGGCGGCTATTAGGGGCTCCACCGCGCCGATGTCGCCGACCTCCCCCAACGCCTCGGCGGCGGCGCTGCGTACGGACCAGCTCCTGCTTCCAAGCGCCCTTATCAAGCGGTGAGTCTTTTTCTTCTTCCTGAGCCTCGCCACGTCCGGCCTGATAACACCCATCTCCAGCTCACCACCAATCCCATAACCGGTTCGGCTTTTTCAATGAGCTTCCAAGTCCCTGAATGCCGTAAGCTCGCATTACAGCTGTTTAATTGAATTCCCTTACATTTGTATGTTAACTCCAGCTGAGTTTTGGGCATATGATATATATCATCAGCACCCCCACCCCCAGGCATTCTAAAAGACCTTTCCCCGATTCCAGGGGCATACAGGCGGATTTGCCTCGTTTATGCTTTGTTTATATAAATATGCGTGAGGAGGGGTTAGCAGGGGATAATCCGGCCCAAACGCACTTATCCTCGCGGCAAGGCTCCATGCATATCTCCTAAAGCGAATGGCCGGCAAGCTCAAGCGTAAGGGTGAAAGAGAGATGCTGCGTTCACCTCTATCCAAATTCCTGGTCTGCCTGCTGGTCGCCTTGCTCATCGTGCTAGTCGCGGGTATAGCCCTGGCGCCCGCCGCCGAAGTGCCTGGAGACCAGACTGAAGCAGGCTTCAACGAGGTCGACATAGTCGAACAGGATGGGTCCGAAGCAGCCGCGACCGGGAACGTGGAAGCCTACGAGATGCTCTAGGTAGAGAAGGATTGAACGATGTGGGACGGCATCTCGTTACCAGTCTCCGTCTTCTACCCGGTCACCAAGGACCCGGCCGAGGAGTTCCCGATCATCATATGCGTTCACGGCTGGACCTTGGGCAAGTCCATAATGGAGTGGGCGGCCGAGTACTACGCCAGCCGCGGTTACATAGGGCCGGCCTTCACCGCCCGGGTCTGGTTCGACGCGGGGGGCGCGGTGGGGTGCATGGGTCCCGTTTACGAGATGAAGGACGTCAGCCACATCATCACTCTCCTGGCCCAGGACGAACGTCCCGGTACTGGAGGACGCCGAGGATCCGGTCGTGGGCATGACCGGGGCGTCCATGGGAGGCTGTTTCTCCTACCTCATGGCCTCCAGGGAAGGCGATCCCGGAGATCCCCACTAAGAGCCGTGGTTCCCATGCACGGATCCTTCGACCTTCTCTAGTCCCTTTACCGGAACGACGTTATCAAATTCCTATGAGCCACCCTGCTTCTGGCAACTACCCAAACGGGCAACTTCACGGGATTCATGATAAAACTGCTGTCGGTGCTCATAGACGAGAGGTCGACCGGTTTGGACAAGTTGTACGAGATCATCGACGTCATGTGGGAACTGCCCCCCATCACCGACGTCACCCCGGAGCTGCCCTTTATCTATGGAGCCGTCGTCCAGAGAAGAATCGAGTGCGAGGACGAGGCGAAATACATGCTGAAGCAGCGGTGGGCAAGATACTGGTGCGACGAGGATTATGAAGAGATGGTGGAGCATCCCATAGAGGCTCCCATCCTCATTCTTGCCGGCTTGAACGACGATATCTTCTATGCCAACGAGGGCCTCATGGCATTCAACAGCACCGACGCGCCGAAACGCACCATCATAACCAATCGCGGGCACGTCGGCTGCTACCCCGGGCCCTATCCCATGGAGATGCCTGAGAACCCGGAAAGCGAATGGATAATGGGCGAGATAGACAGGTGGTTCGACCGCTGGCTCAAGGGGATCCAGAACGGAGTGGAGGACGAGCCGAGCGTGGCCTTCTACCGCGACTCGGATCCGGACGTCTACGGCATGGCCGACGAATACCCTCTTCCCGGGACCTACCGGGTATATCTGTACCTCGGCGACGGCGCGGCCAACCTGAACACGGAGGCGCCACAGGGGTGGTTCTCCTGGCCTGACGTGATCTTCAATACGGGTATCACCGGTTCTGTATCCGTACCTTATTTCAACGATGCCACCACCCTTATGGATGGCAAGCCCCTGGACCTGCCTTCCAGTATAAAACTGCTGGAGATACCCTTCACGGAATGCGAGTTCGCTACCGCGCCGCTGGAGGAGGACCTGACTATCATGGGGCCTCCGATGCTGGAGCTCTACTACCAGTCGCAGCAGCGCTTCGTCCAGCTCGTACCCTTCATCTACGAGGTGACCCCGGAGGGCGATGAGATACTGGTGAGCCGGGGCTGGTACGAGGGGCAGAAGCTTGAGCCCTGGTCCCTGGTCGACACCGCCGACGCGCCGGTGGAGATGCAGGCGGTCTACCACCATTTCCAGGAGGGCAGTCGCATCAAGCTGGAGATAACCACCGCCGACCTGCCCATGACCTGGCCTTACAGGGGGTTCGATCTCATACTGCTGCATCACAGCAAGGACGCCCCCTCCCGGCTCATGCTGCCGGTGGTGCCGGACGAGAATTAAGGTACCCCAACGATAGCCGCCATGGGCTGACCTTGTTGCCTGCTCCAACGTCATCGCGAGGAGGCGCACCCGCCGACGAAGTGATCCCTTAGCGCCCGCCCCGCCATGAACGCAGGCGGGGATGATACACAAACCCCCAGCAACATTGGATAGGGGGATGATCCCATCCGACGTTTTTCGGTATGATGGTGACGGCTTCGCTTGTTATCCTAAGCTTGCCCGTTGGAGCGCGATACTTACGCATACTGAATGGAGGGTTGAGAATGACCGGGAAGGCGAAGGTAATCCTTATCTCACTCATAACCGCGGTGATGGCGCTGGCTATGTCCGGCCTGGTTGGCGCCAATGGGGGCGACGACCCCCCATGCCCCGACTTCTTCTACCAGGACCCGCTGCCCATAAGCGACTGGCCGGTAATGGCGGCGACCGGCCCCGACACGGCCTGGGCTGTTGCCCTGGACGGCCTGATCGTCAAGACCAACGACGGAGGTGTGAACTGGGAGTATCAGTGGTCCGAGCTGCAGCGCCAGCCGGATACGCCACCACTCCGCGGCATATCGGTCGTGGATGCCAACGTGGTCTGGATATGCGGCGACGGCGGCGCCGTCCTGGTCACCTCGGACGGGGGTGAGAGCTGGACGCTTAAGAACATATCCGTGGGCTCGCAGGATTTCCGCCTGCTCGGAATATCCGCCTTGAACGACAAGGTGGCCTGGGTGGTGGGCCAGGGCGGCAGCGTTTACAGTACCGCCGACGGTGGCGATTCCTGGAACCCCTGTCCCGTTCCCGGAGCCCAGGACCTCATGGGCGTCTCGGCCCTGAGCGATACCAGCGCCTGGGTATCGGGGAGCCTGAACGTGATCGCGATGACCACGGACGGAGGCAGCAACTGGAACCGGGTGGATCCCGCAGTGTGCCGCACCTCCGATATAGAGCGCGTCAAGGCCTTCGACAACAACAAGGTGTACGCCATAGGGAACTCGGGCTGTTTCTTCAGCACCGCCGACGGCGGGGGTTCGTGGAATTTTACAGACCTGGGCTCCAGCACCTATCTCTTCGGTATGTCCTTCACCGACGGCCAGAACGGGTGGCTCTCGGGCACCGACGACTACGGAGCGGGCTACATGGCGATCACCGGCGACGGCGGGGGCAACTGGACGCGGGTCGACACCCCGCAGCTCGACGGGGAGAGGAATGTCACCTCCATCGCCGCCCCGGGCGCGAGCACCGTATGGGCATGCAGCGTGGATGGTGCCCTGCTCAGAAGCACGGACGGCGGCGGCGGCTGGACCCGCTCCGACACGGTGTGGACCAGGGCGTCCTTGGATGGAGTATGCGCCGTCGACGCCAGGTCGGCATGGGTCGTCGGGGAGGGCGGCACCATCCTCAGGACCTTTAACGGCGGCAGGACCTGGGTTACCCAGCCGACGCCGATATCCATCGGGTTGGAAAAAGTGAACGCCGTGGATTCCTCCACCGCCTGGGCGGTCGGCGAACAAGGCGCCATAGTTAAGACAAAGGATTATGGTAAGAACTGGGTAGCACAGGAATCGGGCACCGACGCCGATCTCAACCGCGTGGCCTCGGTCAGTGCTGGCGAGGCCTGGGCCTCCGGCTACAACCAGGCCGGAGGGATAGTCCTTCATACCACCGACGGGGGTGAGAGCTGGACGCCGGCCCAGGAACTGGCGGGGGCACCCGTTTCCGCCGTGGCCGTGCTGGGAAACGAGCGTGTCTGGTTCGGCGCCATAGAAAGCGAGACCGGCTTCGTATACCGCTCCACTGACGGCGGCGCCTCCTGGAGCAAGAGCACCCTCCCCCCTCCCGTCTCCGGCCAGAAGGTGGTGGGGATAGCCGACATCCACCCCGTCGACGAAGGGGAGTGCCTGTTGCTGGCCGAGATGCTGTTCGCCTTTGACACCTTCATGTACATGTACCGGAGCACAGACGGCGGGGAGAACTGGAACGTCGTGGGTGATTATATAGTGGCCGAGGACGACCTGTTCCGCCTGGCCACCGTCGACGGCCGGGATATCTGGACCTGCGGCGCGGAGCTCGACCCGTACACCGAACCGACCACCGTCTTCCACACCGTCAACGGCGGGGCGGACTGGGAGCGCGGCAAGGACTTCCACCGCTGTGTCCTCTTCGACATCGACACGGTCGACGGCAAGGCGACGTGGACGGTGGGGTACATAAGCACCATCCTGCGCAGCACCTGCCCCTCCCTGTTCTCCATATCCCCCGACGCGGCGCCCGATACGGGTGCCGTTAAGATAACCGACATCGCCGGGAGCATGTTCTGGGAGGGAATGGAGGTCCGGCTGGAGAAGGACGTAACCACGATTAACGCGACGGGCGTGGAGGTGGTATCCACGTACGAGGCGACCTGTTCGTTCGATCTGACCGGCGCTGAACTGGGAACCTACGACGTGGTGGCCCGCAACCCCAACGGGGTGGAGAGCACACTTCCGGACGGCTTCACGGTGACCTCGCCGACCACCTGGTACCTCCCGGAGGGCTCGACCGGCGGCGACGAAGCGGGCACCTTCGAGACCTGGGTGCTGGTGGAGAACCCCAACCAGGGCGCGGCCACGGTGGATATCACCTACATGACGCCGGGCGGCGAGGTGCCCGGACCGCGGCTGACCATGGGCGGGGAGAGCAGGTTGACGGTCAACGTCGCCGAGGACGTACCCGACGAATGGAACGTCTCCACCAGGGTCGAGGCGGACACACCGGTGGTGGCCGAGAGGGCCATGTACTGGAACGCCAGCGATAATTACCGCCAGTGCGCGCACGGCTCTATCGGGCTGGGGCACCTCTCCCGCGACTGGTACCTGGCCGAGGGCTCGACGGGCGATGGCGAAGATGGCTCCTTCGAGACCTGGGTGCTGGTACAGAACCCGGGCGGCGACCAGGCCGAGGTGGACATAACCTACATGACCCCGGATGGCGCGGTCGAGGGACCGCATCTGTCGCTGTTACCGGGCTCCAGGCAGACGGTGAACGTCGCGGACAGCGTTCCCGACCAGTGGAGCGTTTCCACCATGATAGACAGCAGCGTGCCGGTGGCCGCCGAGAGGTCCACCTACTGGAACGGAAACTCGTACCGCCAGGCCGCCAACGCTTCCATCGGAGCGTCGAGCCCCTCCCGGGAGTGGTATTTCGCCGAGGGCTCCACGGGGTCCAACAACGCGGGGACCCTGGAGACCTGGGTGCTCCTCGCCAATCCGAGTGAGCACACCGTCAAGGCAAAGGTAAACTACCATGTACCGGATGGCCAGGTGAAGGGGCCGGAGGTCACCATCGAGCCCTTCTCCAGGCAGACGGTTAACGTGGCGGAAACCGTGCCGGACGATTTTCACGTCTCCACGGAAGTGGTGGCGGACGGGCCGGTGGTGGCCGAGAGGGCCATGTACTGGAATACCTCCACCTACCACCAGGCCGCCCACGGCTCCATAGGGTCCATGTCCCCGCGTACCGAGTGGATGCTGGCCGAGGGCTCGACCGGATCCGACGCACTGGGCGGGTTCGACACCTGGATACTCATCCAGAACCCGAGCGAGAAGATCGCCAGCCTGCAGCTTACCTACATGACGCCGCAAGGTCCGGTCGACGGACCCGACTTCAAGCTGTCGCCTGACAGCCGCCTCAGCGTTCCTGTGGCGGAGACCGTCCCCGGGAACTGGAGCGTATCCACAAGGGTGATCTCCGACCAGCCGGTGGTGGCGGAGAGAGCGGTCTACTGGAGCGCGGTAACGCAGCCCTGGCGCTCGGCCCAGTCGTCCCGAGGTTGCCCTTAGGGGATCCTTTCACTGGCAACGCAATCGCGAGGAGGCGTACCCGCCGACGAAGCAATCCCGACCCGCCCGGTTCGGCATGGGCGCGGGCGGGTATGAAACGCCCCGGGCACTTTTTGAGGCCTGACCCAGGTGCCTCAACGGTGCCCGGGTTCTTCCACCAGCATGTTCCAGAACTTCGCGGGCATGAGGCTCTTCTGCAGCCGGGGGTTCGTCCTGCCCTCCACGGCGATGGTCTTGAAGTAATCCTTCCACATCCCCTGGTAGGCATGTTCGGAAGGCGAGAGGTTGGGCGCGAAAGCGGGAAGCCCGCACAGGGAAAGCCTGCGCTCGATGAACAGGGCTGCCTGTTCCCTGCCCAGGTCGTGGATTATCCAATCCTGGCCCCCCATCCTCCTGGTGAAATAGGGCGCCACCAGGCACAGGACGTCGCATGCTGTTTCCATGGGCGCGTAGTACACTCCCCCCTCCAGCTCCCGGAACCTGAGAAAGCCGCACATGCGGTGGGCCTCCCTGCCCGTGGCCCGGCTCAAGCGCATGACCGTGCTAACATGCTCGTCGCCCGCCAGGGCCTCGACGCCTTTGCCCATCTCCCACCCCAGGCTTACGCAGCGATAGATGCCGTACTCCCTGCCCTCCTCGTCCGAGAGGAAAGCGTGGAAGAGGCGGCGCAAGGCCCGGTCCCCCATCCTCCGGCATATCCCGGAGGACATGTCCTCCACCCGCTCCGCATCCGCATCCACGTAGACGTCGCTGCCGAAGAGGCTCTCTTGCCGCTCCTTCCCGTCCACGACGATATTCTCCGGCTCCGTTTCCTCCTCTATCAGGATATGCAGAACGGTGAGCAGTCCCGGGAAGCTCCCGTCATACAGGTAACGTCGCAATATACCAATCCCTCCTCCTCGGCGAGGCGGGCTCTAGCACCTCGAGCCGGCCAACATATGATGGTTGGCTATTCCAGATTTCACAGGCTGACCGAGAAGAGATTCTTACGCTGGAATGTGGAATAACCCGCCATCGTTTGTCAGCAAAACATATACCCACCATCATCCGATTCCGCATTCTCGGTCATCCTGCCGGGATCCGGCCGCCTTAGATCTGGCCGCTGATGCCGCTGGAGGCATCCTCCATTAAGCGGGAAGGACCGGCCGTACTATCACCCGCGAATAGCGAGAGCTGGCGCACCATGGCGTTTTGCCGTTGCACCGGCTCGTATACGGTGGAGATACCCCGCCTTATCCGCTCCTTGCTGGCATTGGAGTCGGCATAATACCTTCCGCTGCAGGTTATAAAGAACCTGGCCCGTTTGAGCACGACCCCTATCTTCTTCAAGTCGCCGAAGTCCAGGGAATGGGAGCGCCGCGCGGCGAGGATCCTCCTGGCCGATTTAACCCCCAGTCCCGGCACACGGAGCAGGGTTTCGTAATCGGCCCGGTTGATCTCCACGGGGAAGAAATCGAGGTGGCGTAGAGCCCAGCCGGACTTGGGGTCGAGTTCCCGGTCCAGGTGGGGATGTTCGTCATCCAGAATCTCCTCCGACCTGAAATTGTAGCAGCGCATGAGCCAATCCGCCTGGTAGAGACGATGTTCACGCAGCAGTGGGGGTTCCTCCAGGTGGGGCAGTCGTGGATCCTCGGACACTGGCACGAAGGCGGAGTAGTAAATCCTTTTCAGGCCGTAGCCGCGGTACAGGCCCTCGGCCAGCGAGACGATGCGCAGATCGCTTTCGGGGGAGGCTCCCACTATGAGCTGGGTGCTCTGACCTGCCGGAATAAACGCGGGCGCTTTCTTGAAGCGCTTGCGTTCATCCTTGTTCTCGACAATACCGGAGGACATATGTCCCATTGGTCCAAGGATGTCTTGTTTCGTCTTCTGCGGCGCCAGCAGTCTCAGGCTCCTCTCCGAGGGCAGCTCGATATTCACGCTCATGCGGTCTGCGAAAGCTCCTGCCCGGCTTATGAGCTGGGAATCGGCCCCGGGAATGGCTTTGAGATGGATATAACCGTTGAAACCGTGCTCTAGGCGCAGTTTCTTCACCGTGCTCAGGAGCATCTCCATGGTATAGTCCGGGCTCACCCACACCGCCGAGCTGAGGAAAAGCCCCTCTATATAATTACGCCGGTAGAAGTTGAGGGTCAGGTCCACCACCTCATCCGGTGTAAAAGAAGCCCTCGGCCGCTGGGCGGAGGCACGATTGGCGCAGTAGGCGCAATCGTATATACAGCGGTTGGAGAAGAGTATCTTCAACAGCGATATGCAGCGCCCGTCGTCGGACCAGCTATGGCAGACGCCGTAGACGGAACAATTACCCGTCTCGCCCTTCCGGCCGTCGCGGCGAACACCGCCGGAAGCGCAGGATACATCGTAGCGGGCGGCCGCCCCCAGTATCCTCAGCTTCGACTTCAGGTCCATGGCGCCTCCATCGCCTCATGCTTCACGCGTTACACCCCGTGCCCTCTCCTCTCCCCCCGCTGCTTTATGCCGCGAATCTAATACCCCTCATACAGTATGAACAAAGGTGGTGACATCAAGGCATGCCTGTCGCGGGATTCCCGCGGGGCCATGGAGGCGCCAGACATGTGAAGACGCTCGTGCCGAAGCGTGAAACCATGTAAGGCGCCGCCGCCGGCTTGCTGTCGCTTACGTATGGTTAAATGTATGTCGGCGTCATCCATCCGGAATGATGGAAAGATCCACCGGGTCGATAACCTGGGGGTTGCTTTATACATACCCATACAGGGGGCAGGCTGTTAGGATTATTCCCGCAACTGCCATATATCGGGGACCGAACCGGTCCGGGCGGCGAGATCGGCGGCCCCGTCTGAGGGAAACATGCGGGACCATGAACCGGGAGACGTATATGAGAAGAGACATGTTCAGCATCGGTGAGTTCTCAAGGGTGAGCAGGATGAGCGTCAAGACCCTGCGCTTCTACGACGAACACGGCCTGTTAAGACCCGGCCATATCGACCCCGGCAGTGGCTACCGTTATTACAGCTCAGTGCAGTTGGGCGAGGCCAACCTTATCCGCCTGCTGCGCTCCCTTGAGCTACCCCTGGAGGATATCCAGTCGTTCCTGAGGCTCAGGGAGGGTGAGGAACGGAGGTCCCTATTGGAGAGGCACCGCACCAGGATCGAGGAGCGCCTGGAGGGTTACCGTTCCGTCATCTCCTCGATCGAACGCATGATAGGGAGCGAGGACCGAGGAATGAAGCGCCATGTCGAGGTCAAGGAAGTGGTGGAACAGGATGCGTTGTCGACACGCTTTCTTACCTCCCTCGACACGCTGACCGAATGCTTCACGAAGGCCTTCGAAAAGATCCCCCCCTTGCTGCGCGAAAGATCGCAAAATCCCGTTGGACCTCCCTGCACCCCCTACTACGGGGAGGAATTCGACGAGAGCGACATCGATATGGAGGTATGTATTCCGGTCGGCCGCGTCATGGGGGAGGGGGGATGTAACGGCGAGGCGGCTTCCCGGTGGGAGAATGGCCTCCACCCTGCACATGGGCCCCTATCACGAGTTGGCCGAGGCCTACCAGGCCCTGAACCTGCGGGCAAAGGAACGGGGTTACCGCTACACCGGGCCCGTCCGGGAGATCTATCTGGTATACCCCGACATGGTGGAAATGATGCCGACCTGCGCATGGAGATCCTTTTTCCCATAGGTGAGCCGGAGTAAAAAGGCTTTTCGCCGGGGTGGCCTGGAGCCTTTCTCGGGCCGTACCTCTTTACTCATACCCCCCACGAGAGCCCGGCGAAGGCTCTTACGTTTTCCGCCGTTCCCATGTTTCCGAGACGTCGAAAATGGTGAGAATAGTTATTGACCCTCCCCTATGAGGGGAAGCTTGAGGATGGGGGGCGAGGAGGCAGGCTAGAGGCGCCCGCGAGGCCGGCGTCTCGCTGAGAGAAAAGGAGGATACCGTGGATTACCAGGTGGAGCTGAATGAGATCGCACCCCAGCCGGTAGCGGAGATGCGCTTTGTAACCTCTATGCAGAAGATCGGCGAGGATATAGGCATCGCCTTCCAGAAGATCTTCGCCTACCTGTGCGAGACGGGTGAGAATCCGGTCGGCCCCCCATTTACCCTATATTTCTACGAAGGGGAGTTCGACCCAGACAACATCGATATGGAGGTTTGTATCCCTGTATCCCGCGTGCTGGAGGGCAAGGGTGAGGTCATAGGCAGGGAGGTACCGGGTGGTATCATGGCCTCCACCATGCATTTCGGCCCTTACATAGGGCTAGAGCCCGCCTACAAGGCCATCGACGCCTGGGTGAAGGATAACGGCTACCGCTACTCGGGCCCTGCCAGGGAGGTCTATTTAAACGATCCCAACCAGGTGGACGAGAAGGACCTGCAGACGAAGATCCTCATGCAAGTAAGCAAATAGCGCGCGAGCTACGAGGGGGAGTTCGACGAGGCATTTATCCATGCGGGAGACCGGCATCGGCTCCCGCATTCGATTACGCTTGTCCGCGGGTCGGACAATGCCGTGTGCTTTAATTCATATGACCGGGTATAACCGTTTATAAGTGGGCTTTCCCGGCGTGAGTGGCCGGCGATGTGGGCTCCGTGTGGCCGTGAGCCCGGCACGCTGGCTTGGCCTATGGGGAAAAGCCGCAGGTCTTCAGAGCTCCACGGACAGGGAAAGGGGTTTAATGATGGCTTGGCGGGAGCAGGCGAAGTGGATGACCGATTTTCTTCGGTTCATGGTACAAACGCTTGGCGTCAGGATGCTCCGCGAGGAGGAAATGGATAAGGTGAAGGCGATTCGACTCGGTAGTGACCTCGGCCGCAAGTTCGCCTTCTGCCAGGCCCTGTCCGCTGCCGACCGCATGGGTATCCCGGTGCTTTTAACCGGGCAGGACGAGGGGTGCATCATGGTGCTTCCCGCCTTCGGCATGGTCAGGTTCGACCCGCCCAACAAAATCCCCGAGTCACAGAGCGACATGGGATGGGTAAAGGACGTGGAGACCGCCTGCAAGCTGGTCAACAAGCAGGGACCCGCCCGTCCTACCCCAGGGAGAGTACGCCGGCTTCTATGCCTGCCCCCTGGAGACCATGGAGCTGCGTCCCGAGGTGATCATGGTCTACGGAAACCCCTTTCAGATAACACGCATGGTGCAAGTGTATAATTACGCAACAGGCGAGGGGCTTGAATCCATATGCCAGGGATTCGCTGGGACCTGCGTAGGTGGATTCCTATTCACCCGCCACAAGAACAAGCCCCAGATAGTGCTGCCCGGTTACGGCGACCGGGCCCTGGCCCGGGTGGAGGATCACGAGATGGCCTTCCCTTTACCCTGGACCATATGGAGGCCTTGCGCGAGGGGATCGAGGACGCGGGGAAGCGCTCCGGCCAGCCCTGGCCACCCTACAAATATTCCATATGCGACGTGGATTTTCCCAAGCTCAATCCCACATACGTGGAACACGAGAGGTACCTGGAACGGCTCCAAAGACCCACGACAGCGATATTACCACGACAGGGCCACCAAGAATCGTCAGAAGATAGGGTCAGGCAATGACATCTTACATTTTCCAGGTCGGAGAATGTCAGAAGAGAGGGTCACCCCCAGGAATCTGACATCCAGACTGTTAATCTACCGATCCCTCCGGCTTACGCTCCTTAAGCGGCCATCGCGGCCGGATGCTCTGACAAGCGAGCATTGCCGTCGATATCACGGATGCGGACCCTCCCCCGATGTGACGGTGCCCGAGTTGGGCGGAGTCTGAACCGCGTGGCAACCACGATGGCCCGATAGAATAGCCCGATAACCTCGAACGGGACCTTGTCGCCACGTCTATTGGACTACAGGCGATGCTTCAGGATTGAAGGGATTCATCCTCACGTTCAGGGAATAAAGGTAGGGATACTCCTGCTTGAGATGTTTCATATAGCCGAGCCATTCCCTCAGCAACAGGCTGTACGCCCTGCCGATGTCGCCACAGATATGCTCCATGTCCTCCTCGGGAAGCCCGGTCATTTTATCCCTCAGATCCAGTTCCTCCGTTAGATGGAAGACCGACCAGAGGAGATCGGTAAAGGTCTCGTGTTCCAGAAGATTGGGATTCTCCAGCAGGGTCAGCAGAAAATCCCGCTTCTTATTGAGAAAGTCACGCAGGTCCTCGAGATCTTCTTCCCTGCTGCCTATCCTGCACTCGTGCCTCTGCAGGGTTCTGCTAGCCTCGAGAAAATCCTTGTCCGTCCAGCCCAACTCCAGGAGCATCGAGTTCTCAATTTCCGCGCACTCCGTGTCGAAATCGGAAAGGCCCTGGAGAAGCTTGGATCCCATCTCGCTGAAGAAGGCACCGATGACCATGTTGAGCTTCTCCATCCTGGTGCGCCTCTCCCTTACGTCCAGCAGGCGATGGACGATCAGGGTCACCAGCAGGACCTCGACGGGAAGGAAGGCAAGGTCCCCTAGCATATAGATGAAGATGTGGTGGGAGTCCCTGAAAAAGGCGAAATGTATTACGTAAAGCACCACGGAAAGCAACACCAGGGCAATACCCAGCAGGACATACCAGTCGTAGTACCATTTCCATCTCCGGTTCTCCATAGATCATCAACCCCTTATATGAACCTCCAGGAAATCCCGTTTATAATGGGATTCTACCTCAATATAGATATGGGTGTTTGATGTGAATCAGGGCGATCGCTTGCGATAGCGAATAGGGAACAACCCACGGGAAGTGTGCTTATTCATCTCAGGGTCAATCTCCTGATACGGCTCCTTGATCCTGGATACCTGATACGAGCGTGGTAAACAGAATGTCCGAGTCGGTGACTGACCCCGGTTTCTGCCGTTTCTGTAATGGTTCTTTCTGGATGAAAGGGCAAGGTGAAGAATCATTTATCATATATGATGATTAACGATGTCTACTGCGTCAAAGACAGCAAAGGGGGTCCTTTCTATGCATCACAACATCGACCCCGGCGACTAATACGAAGTCGTCGTGGTTGGGGCGGGCTTCGGAGGACCGTTGACGGCCAGGAAATGCGCCCGTGCCGGTTTCAGGACCCTGATGATTGAGAGGTCGGCTGAGGTGGGTAAAAGGCCATATCCGGTCTCACCATACCTTTCTACGGTTTCCTGTTCGGTCCCGATTTCATCAGGGACGACAACCCGCCCATCGAGAGACCGGTGGATAGGATAATCAACTACATCATCAAGGACGTGGAAACCGGAGACATCGAGATAGATAACTCCCTCGGGCTGCCCAAACCACTCTCACCGGTTATCGCCTTCGGCTACAACGCCTACTGCAAGCCTCTCTGCAAATGAGAAGCGGAGAAAGTGGCGGAGTCCGGGGTGGGGCTGGTAACCTCCACGACCGTGGTCGACATCATCAGGGAGAACGGTTACATCAGGGGGGTGACGATGGAAAAGGGGTGGAAGATAAAGGCGAGGCTGGTCATCGACGCCTGGGGCACTCAGGACAATCTCTCCATAAAGGCCGGCATCAGAGAGAGATACGCGGCGGAATCCATCGAGCTTTATATGATCTGAGACATGGAGATGGCCAAGCGGGACGTGGACGAGGTGTTCGGCAGCAGCATGGAGTTCTTCCACGCCTTCCCCGAGGAAAAGATCGGGGCTCCCCTTGGATACGGCTCCACTCTCTATATCTTCACCTACCGTGACAGCATCCATCCCGGCCTGGGTCAGTTCCCGGTCACCGAGGGGAAAACGCCCACCCTTGCCAAGCTCATCCCCGAGTACTTTAAGAACTTCACCACCAGAGTAACCCGCTGGAAGAGGGATATCGCCCCCAAGGCAAGGCTGCGCGGGGTGATGTTCGACGTATGCCCCATCTACGCCGGCTTGCTGCCACGTACCAGGCAGATGGGAGTTTACGGCGGAGGCATGATAATCATGGGCGACGCCGCGGGCTACAAGGCCTCGGCTTTCGGCGACGGCGTCCCCAACGCCTGGTTCTCCGGTGACATCGCTGCTGACGTGGCTATCGAGGCGGTAACCTCGGGAAACGCATCCGCCTCCTTCCTCAAGACGCTACGAGGAACGGGTACACGCGCACCCCTTTATCATCCATACCATCTCCGATACGCGCAGGTGAAACATGCGCCTGTTGCTGAAGAGCCGCGACGAGGGGGAGTTCAAGGCCAAGGTCCGCGACCACTGGGGCATCGGAGCCTTCAAGTACGGCGACATGGGAGGACCTTTCCTGAATGCAACACGCGATATGGTAAGAAAAAACCCGCGGTGGTCATGCAGTGGTGAGACATGTTCGGACGCTACTTCAACAACTGGGAGCGCAACAGCTTCGACCCCCCACGGACTGGTCGCGCGCCGCCGACGCCTGACCGCCCCCCCAGCGCCCGCACCCGAAAAGTCGCCCGGGTACGGCATCCCGGACAACTCTCCAAGCCCTCCTTGCACGGGGCGTGAATCGGAGGCGCTTGACCCACATGTACCTGACACGGGTTCCACGCCAAAGACTTCTTACCCGGTTATCTACCGAGGAACTTCCCTGTCTCTAAACCCGGGCCGGGATGAGGTCGCAGAAGTAAAAGCGGCCGTCTCTCAGTACCACCTCGCCCCTTCGGAAGTTCACCGCCTCTTTGAAAGGGGGACCGTCGAACACGAAGGTGTGGAACTCGCCGTTCTCGCCTCCGGGGTCCACTCCGGGGGGAAGCTCGGACAGCAGCCGTTCATCGAAGTGCCTTCCCGCGAAATCCCCATCCAGTAGATCCGAATCGACACAGGTTATCACAGCCTTGAAGCCCAAGCGGATGAAATCATGGGCCAGGGAAGAGGAGGGCCTCCCCCACAGAGGGAAAAGGCAGCGCATTCCCACCTCCTGCATGTTCTCCTCCCTGTATCTCCTTACGTCCCGTAGGTATATATCCCCGAAGACCACGGCCGAGACGCCCTCGTCCCTGAAGCCCTCGAGTGCCTCCCGCATCAGTGACTCGTATTCCCGGTTGGATGGATTGGGTGACAGTACTATCTCCCTGGAGGGCATCCCCAGGGACGAAGCCTGGCGGCGTAGAAGCTCCCGCCTTACCCCATGCATGCTGACCCTTTCGTATTCACCGCTGACCGTGGTCAGTAAGGCCTGGATGCTATACAGATCGTTTTTCTGTATCTCGTGCAGGGCGAGAGCGCTGTCCTTTCCACAGCTCCACGACATAATAACCCTCTCGGCCATCTCGAGCCTTACCTCCTTCTTTACCAGGTAATGCCGCATGCAGAAGCCGGAATTTAATTCTACAATCTTGGGCTGGCCTTTTGTGGGGATAAGGCAAAATGCCAGATGTCAGTACCTGGCCCCTCTTCTGACCAGCAAAATGTCCGATGTCGGTAGACCCCATCTTCTGGCAGAGTACTACTTCTGGCGGCCGCTTTTCACCCTCTCTCGGTATAGTCCTCCGGTGCGGAAATCACGATTATTTTCCTGAGTATGGCTACTTTTAAACCTTTAACTGCGGATATGGATATCGGAAAGACTTGGAGGGAATTCAAGGAAACGGGCTCTCCCAAGCTCAAGGAAGCCCTTATACTCCAATACGCCTCACTGGTTAACTCCCTGGCCCGGGGCATACACCTCAAGATGCCGCCCGATATAGAGTACGCCGACCTGGTCAGCTACGGGTTCCTCGGGCTGATGGATGCTATAGACAGGTTCGATACCAGCCGTGGCAAGGATTTCTGCGCCTACGCCAAGGCCAGGATAAACGGATCCATAATCGACGGCATCCGCTCCGAGAAACGGCTGCCCCGCTCCATCCAGGTCAAGGCGCGGCGGCTCAACCGGGCTTACGAGGCGCTGTCCTCTCAGCTGCGCCGCTTCCCGGACGAGGAAGAAATGGCCAAATACCTGGATCTGGATATCCAGAAATACCGGCAGACGCTCATAGACATCGGCCATTCCTACGTGCTGTCGCTGGATGACATCATGTCCTCCTCGGACAACGGCAATGGAGCCATGAACCTCCTGGACTCGTTACGGGATGACAGCGCGCTCGATCCCTCTGTTGTATCCGAGAGGGAAAGCATACGGGAGATGGTACGTGAGGCCATGGAGCACCTGCCCGAGAGGGAGAAGATAATCCTTTCCCTCTATTACTTCGAGGATCTCAACATGAAAGAAGTGGGTGAGGTCCTGGATATAACGGAATCGAGGGTCAGCCAGATCCACTCCCTCGCCATGGCTAAGCTCAAGACCTACCTCTCCAGCCGGCTGAAGAAGCAGCCCGCCTGAAAGGACCCGCACACCATAAAAGCTAACCGGAACCGGCCTAATGGCTCGGATGTCTAATACACCGGGATTATGCGACTATCCCCCGAGGATAAAATATCCTTCGGAGCGAAGCTAAATATAGGTCCCGGAAGTACCAACCGGAAGCGCAAGGAGGTCCAGGATGAAGAAAGCGGTCATAGCGATCACTCCACTCTTGCTGGCGGCCATGATCTTCGCCGGCTGCGGTGGAGGCGATTCAGACGGCACGTCCAGCGGCGGCGCGAAAACCTATACCGACTCCGCCGAGACCATCGAGGTGAAGGTGGGAGACGAGTTCGTGATCGCGCTGGATTCCAACGCCACCACGGGTTACGCCTGGCAACTGACCGAGAATCTGGACGAGGATGTCGTTGAGCTGGTGAGCTCGGAATACGTCATGGACGAAGAGGCCGAGGAAATGGTCGGCGCCGGGGGAGTAGAGGAATGGACCTTCAAGGCCACAGGCGAGGGCTCCACGACCATATCCCTGGAATACGTGCGCCCCTGGGAGGAGGAAGAGCCCCCGGTACGAGAGGAAGATTTCAAGGTCGAGGTAAGCTGAGCGCCCGGAATCAAGCCCGACTCAAAGGTTGCCACTCAAAGAGAGTGGTATTCCTCGTTCTCGGTGCTCAGGCAAAGGATATGGGACTACCTGGTACCCAGGGCTTTCTCGATTACCTCCACAACCTTGCCGGGCTGAAAAGGCTTGGTGATGAAATCGAGGACGCCGGCCTCCAGGGCTTCCTTCATTAATTGATGCTGCCCCAGGGCGCTGCATATTATTATCCTGGCCTCGGGGTCCATATTCATGATGTTCTTGACCGCGGTAAGGCCGTCCATCTCCGGCATGTTGATGTCCATTATCACCAGATCGGGTTTCCATCTATCGTAATTCCATATGGCCTCGGTGCCGTTTTCCGCCTCGACTATGGCAGTATAACCGTTCTCGGTAAGGATGTTGCGAAGCATCATACGCGTGAACAAGGCATCGTCCGCTATCAGTATGGTCGCAGTCATATATTCCCCCCGGTTCTTCCGGTTCCTTTCCCCGGTTTAGCTTGCAACCCTTTTATCTCTTTCAAGCATTCTCCGCCGGGCTTCTATCTTGCCATTATGGCATATACTACCTCGAGGTTAAACGGCTGTTTTGCCTCCTATTAATTATTCGGACATGACCCACCGGTATTTAAGCATGGTTGCGGTACTATATAAATGTCCACGGCATCGATCCAGGCCATGGGCTCGGGGTGAACTCGAAGCGGGCCCCGTTACCCTTACAAGTCCTGGTGTCCTATCATTGAAAGCGCAGCCGTAGCGAGCTCTCGTATCGAAAGCGCGCCGGCTTCAATCAACGGTGTAGTCATACAGGTTGAACTCGAAACAGGCACCCTCGTCGCTACAAGCCCTGATGTCTCCCCCGTAAACGTCGACGATCTTTCCGGCTATGGCCAAGCCAAGGCCGGTATCGCCTTCCTCGCCCCGGGTGAAAGATTCGAACATGGAGTTGGCCTACTCCTTGAAACCGGAGCCATTATCCCCTAACAGGTAGGAGTAGCCGCCATCGGCCTACCTTCCCCGGTAAACCACGTCGATCCTCGGGGCCTTGCTGTCGTTATGCCTTATATAGTTGGATATGAGATTGCCGAAGAGCTGGTATACATGGGTGGGATTGGCATGCACCACGCCCAGGTCATCATCTATGAAGAACTCGACTTCCACAAACCTCGCCCGCTCCTCTTTCTCCATGATTATCTCCTTGACGACCCTGGATACCTCCACCCGCGAGGCCCTTTCGGGCTTCTGGCCGACCCCTGGCCAGAGCCAGAAGATCATCGATCAATCTCTGCGCTCTCCGGGTGCTCCTGTTGACGATTTCCACCACTTCCGCCACCCTCTCGAGGGAAATGCCGTCGAAGCCGCCATCCACCATTCTCTCCAGCGTGGCGCCTGCCGACGCGATAATCGTGAGGGGCACCCTGGGATCGTGGGAGGCCACGCCGGCATAGGCCCCCAGTTCACGATTCAACCTCTTGAGCTCCTCCTCCGCCCGCTTTCGTTCGGTGACGTCCCGGGAGTTTAATATGATGCCTCTCACGGATGGATCGTGGAGCAGGTTGCGGCCGACGCCCCCGAAAACGCGCCAGGAACCGTTTTTATAGCGGAAACGGACCTCTATATACTCCGAGTGACCGGGGATTCCAACACCTATGGCGAAAACGTTGACAGCATGCTGTACGTCATCGGGATGCATAAAATCGAAAACGCTTTTCCCCTCCAGTTCCTCCGCCCCGTAACCGAGGAAGCGTTTCACCGAGGGGCTCTCGTACCTTATAATCCCTTCACCGTCAAGGATGCTGATGATGTCGTAGATGTTCTCGATCAGACTGCGGAATCTCTCCTTGTTGGCTTTTGTGTCCCTGATGGCTCATTCACGTTCCACTATCCTGCCCAACCTCTCGGCGACGGCGTCGATGATGTCTCTCTCCTCCTTCAGGAAAGGTCCTTCGTAACTCTCAGGCCTCTCCTCTAGGTAACACACCTCGACTAAGCCCGCACCCTCACCGTCGACCACTATATCGCTGCCCTGCCTCCAACACGATCCTCGCAGCGGGGGGTACCAAACTCCAGGTCCTCGAGCCGGATGCATGCGCGGGCTACCTACGGATACTGCCATGAATCGGGCAGGAGAGCCGCCGTCTCCCGTAATATCTCCTCGAGAGTGACACCCGGCCTCTCCACTATGCGGGAGATACCAATCAGGCGGTTGAGTTCCTCTACCCTCTCCCTGAGATCGTGGGCATATCCTTGAAACTCTTGATCGGCCAGCTTGCGCTCGGTGACGTCTATACCGATGCCCAGGGTGGTCCGGCTTTCCCTCGCATATAACCCCTGTGGAGGTTATATCCAGCCAATGCCCCTCTCCGCTCCTAGTGATCATCTTCATCCCGTACCTTGACTGCTCCTCTTCGCCGAAGACTCGTGCGGCTTCACGCCCCAGTACCATATCTCGGGAATCGAGGTGTACCAGCTGGAACCTGCCCGGTTTTCTCTGGTCCTCGAGGCTGCAGCCGGTTATCCTCTCGCTGGTGGGATTGACGTAGCGCAACTCGTCGCCCTGGTATATGGCTATGGCGGCCGGTGCCGCGTCGGCCAGGCTGCGGAACTTCTGTTCGCTTTCCACGAGCTCGGCCGTCCTCTCCTACACCAGTTCTTCTAGGCGGTGGCGATACCGCTCCAGTTCCCGCTCCGCCCGCTTGCGTCTGTTTATATCCCAGAAGATGCCCAGGACGCCGATGATCTCGCCGTTCTCGTCCTCTACGAGGGTCTTCACGGTCTGAACCACGAACTCCTCGCCATCATGGATATAGCTCTCCTCCAAGGTTATAGTCTCGCCCGACTCCAGGACCCTTATATCGTCTTCCCGGTACTTGTCGGCTAAATCTTCGGGGAAGAAGTCGTAGTCGCTTTTTCCGAGTACCTCCTCCGATGCCATCCCCAGGTCGTGCGCCAAGTTATCGTTGCAGGAAACGTATAAGAGGTCCCGGTCCTTGAAGAATATCTTCTGCGGCAGGTTCTCCAACAGGACGCGGTACCTGGCCTCGCTTTGCAACAACTTTATTCCCCCCGACCCTCGAGGCAGCGGTAGTGTTCCAGGTTGCGCAACCACCGGCGCAAGATGGCGTTGGGGCGTTCATCGCCCAGAAATCCTTCCGGAGGTATGTAATAAAAATTGGCGAATATCTCTCCGTCCACCACGGCTAGTGGATGGGTCGCCAGGGCCCCCAGGATCACCTCCGGGGCCAGGTCGTCGAGATTGTACATGCACAGCGCGGTACACGAATTCTCCTCCAGGAAAGAATCCAGTTTGGCCTCGTATTCCATCATCCTACCGGAGCCCGGCGGTTCCCAGGACCTCCAATGCATCTCCCCGGCCACGCGGAAACCGCTGTAACCTCCCTCCCGGGAAAGCTCCATCTCCTCCCAAAGGCGAGCCGTGACCAGATCGGGGTCGAAGAACCCGAATTCCAGGAAGGCGTTGGATATATGTGGTAGTGCCAGGCGACCGCTCTCCAGGTGAGACCGGATATCGTATTCCATGGCGTCGAAATATCCCAGGATATCGTTTACACCGTTAACGTCACCTATATAGAGGACTTTCTCCGCCCCGTCCAGGCCCTGCCTGAGAAAGGACGAGAGCACCTCCAGCTTTTTCTCTTCGTTGCGGCAGAGGCAGCACAGGTGATCCCCGGGTTCGACGTCATCCAGTGAATGTATATTTCGGGCCCTGTCCATGCTCCATTCATTCCCTTCTATATACGCTTGGCATACTTTATGCTTACGAGCGCTGTAAGCAGCCCCGGCTACGCCCTATTCTCCCCATATCTTAAAAGGGCTAAACTTGGTGGAAAACCTCGGAATCCCTCCAGGAGACCGGGGGGAGGCGGCGTACGAAACGGCCATGTAATGGATGAAAACCATGGAATCCATGCACCCCCCGGCCTCCCGAAACGGGGTCATGGGATTTGTGACCATGGTGTTTCTCCCTATATATTCAAGAAAACACTTGCGAGAAGGAAATGATTGAATTTGTCCTCCAGGCATGACCGGGTTATGGCCGCGCTTAACCTCTAGGAACCCGACCGGGTACCCACTTTCGACTTCACGAACGAATACGCCGTGAGCAACGAAATACTGGGTACGAAGCCCCATCCCATCGGGATAATGCTCCGCAACGAATACACATGCAAGCTCATGGGTCGCCTGCCGTGGCTTCCCGACAGTCCCTTTTTCCTGGACATGGAGATGGAGCGCTTCGCCAATCTGGGCGCGGCGGTGGCATAGATGGGGTACGACTCGGCCTGGATATCCTACTTTCCGGTTATGCGCTTCCGCGATTCAAGGACTATAGTGGACATCTTCGGACGCCTCAATGACGTAGCCATAGACGAAAAAGGCAACCTGACCAACCCGGTATACGGGGAAGGGCTGATAACCGGCCCGGAGACATGGAAAGCCTGGGACAAGAGGGATATGCTGCGACTGCCCGATAAGGTCAACAGCGCTTTCACCAGGTTGAACAAGAAATACGGGGACGAGTTCTCTTTTTCGTTTTCTGCAGCTACGGCGTTTTTGAGAACATCTGGCAGTCCATGGGCTTCGAGCGTTTCGCGTTGGCGATAAGAAAGGACGGGGATTTCATAGACCGTATGGTCAGGTTCTACACCGATCTTTTCTGCCTCAATATCGAGGCCATGGCCGATGCCGGTAGACCTCATCTTCATGATGACCCCGTCTTCTGATGTTGGGGATGAAGGTAAGGGATGGCGCTTGGTCGAAGAAAAAAACGTCGAGATACGGACCGTCTTCGAGGAGGAAGCGGAGTGAAAGAAACAAAGAAGGTATTTTCCAGTAAGGATATCGGTATCCTCGGCTCCTATTCCTCGTTCCTGGCCCTGTTGCTGGTTGCTACCATCCTCGCTTACCGCAACATATTCGATTACATGGTCGAGCTGTTCGTCGAGGGTGTGGGCATATCCACAATCGAGGTTATCTTCATCATCCTCATCATCGCCGCCGGGCTGGCCTTCCTGGTGCTGCCGTCCATACCCATCATCATGAGCACGGGGAGGGCTTTCAAGGAAAGCAACCACGCACTGGCCTGGATGCTGATCTTCATCCTGGGCATATACATCTTCGCCGTGATATCCCAGTTCGCCTACACCCTGCTGGAGGAACTGCTGAAGTAGGCGGGTATGCAGGTGTATTAATAACACCTCCTCGCTTATCCAGTAATAAGAACGCCCTTCATGTCTCGACTCATCAAACGGGGAAAGAAAGCGTGATATCATGCAGCGCTCTACTCATACATACAATCCCGGTTCTTTGAAAAAACCCGCTATAAGCATCTTCGGGGAAACAAGCGATTCTCTTCGAGGATTATAAGCCGTTATGACCGTCGATCCCTATCCGCTGCGACGTAACTCACGAGCACTAGGATAGCCGGTCTATTCCCCGATAATCCGTACGGCGCCGGAAAACCCGATCAATATATCCCGCCGCTCTCCACGCCCCTGAAAGCATGTTGTAAGAAGCCGACTTAAATGTATCTTTTCAGTGTTCTCCATCATAGCGGAGCAATGGGAGGGGGGTCCGGCAAAACCCCCGCAAGTTCCAATATATGCATTGCGGCAATGCCACACGCCAGGAGAAGGAGGATTACGATGACGTAAGAAACCAAGCTGGCGAACCCCGCCGTGCTGGGGCTCACGTGTTTCGGATTGATCACGGTACTCTTGAACCCGCAAAACGCAGGCATCTTCAAGATGGACACCTCGATTCTGGTCATGGGTATCTTCCTGGGAGGAATTGTCCAGAAACTCGCGGTTGTGCTCGAGTACAAGAAGGCCAACACCTTCGTTATGACGGCCTTCTGTTCCTACGGAGATTTCTGGCTCACCCTGGTATTCATTCTCATAGCGGGGCCTTACCTGCAGGAGCCCATGGGACTCGAGGCCTCGAATAACGGTCCGGCCTTTTACCTCTTCCTGTGGGGGGTCTATACACTGCTCCTGTTCTTCGGTACCCTCGGGGTGAACCGCGCTCTCCAGTTTACCTTTCTGACCTTGATAGCCCTTTTCCGTCTACTGGCCATCGGTTTCGGATGGGGCAACGAAACGGTCATCAAGGCGGCCGGAGCGGTGGGCATCTTCACCGGAGCGAGTTCTGTCTATCTGTCCATAGCCGAACTGCTCAACAAGATGTTCGACAGGGTAATACTTCCTATAGGACCAGCCGGCGCCGAGACCTACAAGAGACCAGAGGACCTCTGGGTCATATGGTCCCCTTAACCGCTTGGGGAGAGCCTGGCATTCAGGGTTGCCATACCCGACCAGCCTGGCGGGATTTTGAGCGGCGGAACGCGGCCAGCGGCGCGCCCAGGCCAATCGAGCCGCCCTTATTCCCGGCGGCCAGGATCAGGTCTCGGACCGGGGCAAGAACTAGCCGGTCACGCGGCCCCGGGCCACCCATACCCTCCACCTTCGAGAAAAATGAACGGACTTGATGCTACAATCATCTTATTACGAGATGCCTGTCCCAGGGAAGGAATTGATGAAGATGATTCTTCTGAATCCCAAGAAGCACGAGCGTGAATACCCCGGCAACGATAGATCGAGAGAGATCATGCTCAAGACCATCGAGTTCTTCGAAAACAAGGGAAGGGGTAAGGTCAAGAAAGACGATCACGAGAGGGTGTGGTATTCCGATTTCCTGGACTTTCAGAAGGATAACCAGCTCTTCGCAACCCTGCTGACCCCGAAACCCTACGGCGAAGGCGACTCTCGCTGGGATACCTGGCGTATATGCGAGTTCAATGAGATCCTTTCCTTCTACGGCCTGGCCTACTGGTATACCTGGCAGGTCTCCATCCTAGGCTTGGGCCCCATATGGATGAGCGAAAACGAAGCCGTGAAGAGAAAGACGGCTCAGCTGCTCAAAGAGGGCTCCGTTTTCGCCTTCGGCCTCTCGGAGAAAGAGCACGGCGCCGACCTCTACTCCACTGAGATGGCGCTGAGTCCCCAGGGCGGCGGCAGTTACCTGGCCAACGGGCATAAGTACTATATCGGCAACGCCAACGAGGCCGCCCTGGTATCCACCTTCGGAAAGATGGCCGACAGCGACGACTACGTCTTCTTCGTGGTGGGGTCCAAGCACGGTAAATTCGAATGCGTAAAGAACGTGGTCAACTCGCAGAACTTCGTGGCCGAGTACGCCCTGCATGACTATCCCATCGCAGATGAAGACATACTCTCGCGGGGACGCGAAGCGTGGGACGCCGCCCTCAACACGGTGAACGTGGGCAAGTATAACCTGGGTTGGGCCTCCATCGGCATCTGTACCCACGCCTTTTACGAGGCCATCAATCACGCGGCCCACCGCTACCTCTACGATAACTATGTCACCCAGTTTCCCCACGTAAAGCGGCTCTTCGTGGATGCCTACACCCGCCTGGTGGCCATGAAGCTTTTCGCCCTGCGCGCCTCCGATTACATGCGCTCCGCCTCCCCCGAGGACCGGCGCTATCTTCTATACAATCCCATGGTGAAGATGAAGGTAACCACCCAGGGCGAAGAGGTAATCAACCTGCTCTGGGATGTGATAGCCGCCAAGGGCTTCGAGAAGGATACCTACTTCGAGATGGCGGCCAGGGACATCCGGGCGCTGCCCAAGCTGGAGGGCACGGTACACGTAAATATGGCGCTGATCATCAAGTTCATGCCCAACTACTTCTTCAACCCGGCCCCCTTCCCGGAGATTCCCCTGAGAAACGACGCCGCCAACGACGACTTCCTCTTCCACCAGGGGCCCACCAGAGGTCTGAGCAAGATACAGTTCCACGATTACAACCTGGCCTACTCGAGCGTCGACCTTCCCAATGTCAATATCTTCAAGAGACAGGTCGATTTCCTGAAACAGATGCTGCTCGAGGCTCCCCCCAACGAAGCCCAGCGCCACGACATAGGCTTTCTGCTCACCCTTGGAGAGCTGTTCACCCTGGTTGCCTACGGGCAGTTGCTAATCGAGAGCAAGGATATCTACGGCGTTTGCGATGAGCTGCTCGAACAGATATTCGATTTCATGGTCAGGGATTTCTCCAAGTACACGTTGCAGCTATACTCCAAGGTGAGCAGCACGCCGGAACAGATGGAGATATGCCTGAAGATGATCCACAAGCCGGTGGTGGACGAGGCCAGGTTCGAGAAGGTATTAAAAGACCACGTCTACACCCTCGAGGATGTCTACGTGATGAACGATTGAGCGCCGCCTTGGATGGACTGTCACCGGCGCGTGCTCCATTGAACGAAAAGGATGCAACCATGAGGATAGTTAAGAAGGAGGAAATATGAAAAAGTTGGTGGCGTTATTATTCATCGCCTTCCTTGTCTTGTCCCTGGCCACGGTGTTGGGCTGTGGAGGGACGGAGACGGAGCCCAGCGAGAGCCCCCAGGAGGTCGCGGATAAATACATGCAGGCCTCGATCGATCTGGACGTTGACACCGCGTATTCTTACCTCTCGGAAACGGACAAGGAAACTCTTACCCTTGATGTGATGCGCGAGGAAGCCGAGGCGGCCGTGGAGATCATGGGAAGCACCGATATCTCCTATACTGTTGGTACGGAGAACATCGAAGGCGATAAAGCTACGGTCGAAGTGACTGTAACGATAACGGATAAGGAAAGCGGAGAAAGCCAGGAACTTACCGAAGACCTCGATCTGGTCAAAGAGGGGGGCGAGTGGAAGGTATACCTGAGCACGATGGAGCAGTAGGCAAGCTCGACCGATCTTACACCAGCCGGATAGAAATAAGAGGCACTATCGGTTTTACGAGATTACACGATAAAGAAGAGCCCTCGAGGGCTCTTCTTTATAATCCCAGGTGTCCTGAACGGTATCGCCGTAATCCATCGACGAGAACGCCACGGCCCTGCCGCTTAATGTGCTCAACGATGTCGAGTGATAGACGTTTCCGCCCCGGGCCTCGAGCCGGGTGCGTTCCCGATCGGAGGACCCGGTTAAAAATATCAGATTTCTGGGGTTGACCCCCTCTTCTGACGTCTTTAGGCCGGACTTGTCCCCCGCGCTCGGCGCTATTTCCCGAGTTCCTTTCCCATGGTTTCCTTGAGCTCGCGCTTGAGGATCTTGCCCACGCCGCTGGTGGGAAGCTGATCCATGAACTCTATCAACTTGGGAATCTTGTAGGGAGCCACTTCCTCGCGCAGATAGGCGACGATCTTCTCCTTCTCCGCATCGCTCTTCTCCACGCCCGGCTTGAGCACGATGGCCACCACCACACGCTCGGACCCCGGCCTGTCCGGGTCGGGGACGCCCACTGAGGCCGCCATCTCGATATCGGGGTGCTTCCCCAGCACATCGTCCAGCTCCCGTGTGAAGACCTTGAAGCCGGAGACGTTTACCATATCCTTGACCCGGTCCACGATGTAGAAGTAGCCGTCCTCGTCCATGTAAGCCACGTCGCCGGTGTACATCCAGCCGTCCCGGACGGCGTTGGCCGTCTCCTCGGGCTTATTGTAGTATCCCTTCATCAACTGCGGGCCCCGCACCGCGATCTCGCCGGGTTCCCCCTGTGCTGCCGGCTGCCCCGTCTCCGGATCGATGAGCTTGAACTCCGTATCCGAGATGGGGAAACCGATGGAGGCCGGCCTCTTGTCGCCATAGCGTGGATTGCAGCAGGTAACGGGGGAGGTCTCGGTCATGCCGTAGAGCTCGATGAAATTACTTTTGCCAATGATGCCCTCCAATTCGCCGATGTTCTCGGGAGGGAAAGGAGCCGCGGCGCTCAGGCACCATTTAAGGTTGCTCAAGTCAAGCGCCTTGAACTCCGGCAGCTTCATCAACTCGAAGAATACGGTGGGCACGTTGACGATGATGGTTGGCTTGTATTTCTCGACGCACTCGACGATGAAATGCGAATCGCGAGGGTTGGGGACACAGATCTGGGTGGCTCCGTTGGTCATGGAGAATCCCCCCAGGGCCAACCCGGCGATGTGAAAGAGCGGGAAGGCGGAGAGAGCCAGCTCATCGGGCTTGAGATCGAGCCAGGTAAGGGTCTGCAGGCGGTTGTTCATGTAGCTGCGATGGGTCAGCTCCGCCCCCTTGGAGGGCCCGGTGGTCCCACCCGTATACATCAGGAAGATCTTGTCGTCGATATCCCTCTTGACCATGATGGGCGTCTTGGGCATGCCCTTGATGGCGTCCATGAAGCGGATGACGGTCTTTCCCGGCAAAGGCTTTACCTCAGCCGTGGGTATCTTCTTGAGCAGCTTGCCGAGAACGCGCTTTATTCCCGGCAGGAAATCGGCTATCTCGGAAACGATAACGGTGTTGAAATCCGCCTTATTCGCCACCTCCTCTACCTTCTCGAAGAGCAGGTCGACGGTGATGATAGCCTTGGTCTTGGAGTCGTTTAACTGATGCTCCATCTCGTGCGGCATGTTCAGGGGGCTCAACCCCGTGGAAACGCATCCCGCCTTCTGCACCGCCACGATGGAGATGTAATTCGCCGGTATGTTGGGCATGCACAATCCCACCACGTCGTCCGGCTTGAGTCCGATCTTGATGAGGTAGGCCGCGAGCTGGTTGGACAGCTCATCGAGCTCGCGGAAGGTGATGTGCGAGCCCATATAGATAAGTGCGGTTTTATCGACGTATTTGCCCACGATCTCCTCGAATTTCTCCGTGAAGGTCTTCTCCTCGTAATCCAGCGTCTCGGGTACGTTCTCGTCATAATTCTTCAGCCAGGGCTTCTCGGTATAGATATCGCTCATCTTACCTCACTCCTTACGGATCCCAGGTCATAGAAAACATGAAGCTCTTACAAAAAAGCCTACTGGAAGTGTTCTCCTTCGATTCACCCCCCTGCATCCCCTGTTTCGAAGCTGATACAATATAGCAAGCCGAACAGGTTTTGACGATACGTGCCTTCAGGGATTGCACCATCCAACAGCGCTAAACAGCCATCCAGCTTATCCGACGTCCCTAATGCGATCCCTAATATATTAACATTAAACGGAGATAAAAAAACAAACTATCAGGTGATTGTTGTAGACGAGCCGTATTGATTCATTACCGGTAACGGTCGTTCATACATCCAGTTTGGTCCCATCGCTCCGCATCACACTTTCCGTGCCGGCCGTACCCTAGAGATTACAGGACTGGTTCCGCCTCCTTCGAGCCGCGGGCCGGCAACCAGAGCATACATTGTAGTGGAAGCGTAAAGAAGGGTGGAGGCAACCGCCACAAATAAAGTAACGTCCTCACACAATGAACAAGAACGATTACGATGTGCTTGTCATAGGAGCCGGACCGGCGGGAAGCGTCGCGGCGCACTTATTTAACAAGGCCTGCCTGAACGTTATCATAGCCTAAAAAAGAGCTTCTTCCGCCGTAAGGCGTGCGGCGACGGTATGACGCCCGTTGCACCCGGGACTTGTATGCCCTGGGCATGAGGCCTTTCATGCGCCGCGAGGACTTCCGCGTGAACCATTTCCGTTTTCACTTCTCCTCCTCCAAACCCTTCCTGGTCTCCCTGGATCTCAACGAGCTCTATCCCCCATGCTCCTACACCATCAGGCGCTTAAAACTGGATCACGAACTGCTGCGCCTGGCCCGGGAGGAGGGCGCGATGGTGCTGGAGGGGAACCGCTTCACGGGGCTGGAACGCGATGGGGACGGCGGCTGGAAGGTGAGCCGGGAGGACAGCGGGGAAAGAGTCCGAAGTACCAGCGCCGCCTTTCTGATAGGAGCGGACGGGGCACCCTCATCGGTTGCCCTCAGCCTAGGGAGCAAGACCCGCTCGAACGGCCTCAAGGGATGGCCATCAGCTGCCTCATGGGTGGAGTAGAGGGCCTGGACGGGAAGACGGATTTCATCCTGGACAGGGAGATTATGCCAGGGGCCGGTTGGATATTCCCACTGAGCCCCGAGACGGCTAACGTGGGAATAGAAATTCTAAACTTCTACCGCCATAAATTCAAGACCAATATCAAATCGTTATGGACGGTTCTGCTGCATTCAATCCCTGGCGCGTCTCCGATGTTGAGGAAAGCCGAGATGATGGAGAAACCTCGGGCCGGGCTTATTCCCTTCCATATGTTCGAGGTCTATCCCATGGGGGATTGATTCCCGCTGGTGGGCGATGCCGCCGGTTTTTTCAATCCCTTCTGCGGCGAGGTCGTGGCCTTTGCCCTCGAGAGCGGTTCTATGGCCGCCGCGGTCGTAATCGGGGCCTGGCCCCGAATAAGAAGGGAGCGCCTGCCGCACTACCGGGATGAATTGAGGCTGCTGTTAAAGATCCCCTTCGCCTGGAGACGCTTATTCTATCGCCTGACATAAAACACGGCTTTCATGGGTGCTTTCTCGGCCGCTATAGGAGGCAAGCAGAAGCTCGATACATTCCTCTGCTCTCTCGCTTACAGGAGAAAGGAACAAGCAGTTGGGTGAGACTGTTTCCGGATCAGAACAAGATATTCGCCGTTCCCGAAGCGATTACGGAAAGCCAGGTACCACCACCGCAATATTTACCGCCGATCCCGCATAACCCGGTCGGGAGAGGGAGAATCGCCGGCACGGGCCGATCGCCCGGGGGCATTTCCAAAGCCGCGTCCAGGATCGCGCGGCTCGCGAACCGGGCCCCCGGCCGGCTCGTCGGCCTTGCGGGGGTGGGGACGCCCTCAAGATACCAGGGCCAGTATGTTCCCGCTAGTAAGCCTTTCCTTCAGCCCAGCATCCTCGCCCGCGGCCTTCACTGCTATGGACAGTGCGTACTTCTGGTTGCTCTCCGGCCAGTCGGAGCCGAATAGGACACGCTCCCTGCCGGCTACCCGGAGGGCCTCCCGCACCACCTTCAGCGGCTGGAAAGAGGTTTCCAGATATACGTTGTCGTAACGCCCGGCCAGCTCCAGGGCCTTATCCGGAAAAAAGAGCCCCGAATGTACGAGGATGAAGGGCACCTGTGGAAAAGCAGCGATCAGTTTCTCAAAACGCAGGGTGTCTCCGTAAGGCGCGTAGCCGTCCTTCACTATATAGTAATCGAACTTCCCGGAATGTATTTGCACCGGCCTGCCGTAGGGCGCGAAAACCTCGAGCACCTCGAACCAGAAGGGATCCTCGGGGGGTATCCGCTGCAGTATGTTATGGATCTTGAGTCCCTTGCACCCACCCTGCATGGCCTCCTTCAGCTGCCGCTCCCAATCCTGAGAGGGATGTATGCAGGTAAAGGGTATGAGACGGGGCTCACCCGCGCAGATATCCAGGTATTCCCGTGGGGAGGCAAAGGGCGCGATGGGACAGACAATGCTCCTATCTATGCCGTTGATATCCATGTAGCGCAGGAGGTTCTCCTTGCATCCCATGGAGAGCCTCAACTGGTTTTCCAGGGCCACGATTATCCGGCCAATCTCTGGAGGATCTCCCCTCCACAGTGGATTGTGAAACCCCAGCAGCTCGTAACTCCGCATGAGTAACCATGTGAATTTCTGCCGCTTGGGATCGGTAGTAACGCCGTAGATCACTGCCTTCATGTGGGTATGTGCATCGACGATCATCTAGAACCTCCTTTGTCCACGGGAAGGCCCGACTAAAGACCTCAGCACGAAGCAAAGCAGGGACGGCCTTTTGCCGGACCGCTCCGGTTTATCGCCTAAAGCTCCAGCGGGCTGATCATTGCGTCGCCCTGGTAGAGGCGCACGCCACCCTCGGACAGTCTCTTCAGAAACTCATCGGGTGGGATACATCCCTCTGGCGCGAAGGCGCCCTTCTCGGTTATGATTCCCTCCCCCACCATCTGGACGGCGATGGACGAGGGCAAGCAGGTGAGCATATCCATATGCGCGGCGGCGCCGTAAGCGATGTGGGCCCACCTACCTTCCTTCTTTCCTGTGATGTCCGTTCTGCACGCCGAGCAGGTCTCGGGTGGCTTGGCTATCTCCTCGATGTAGGGCAACAGGTAGTTGAAAATCCCCCCGACGATATCCTTCTTACGCTCGGTATTTGTGAGGCCCATGGCGACGAGCAGGTTGCAGAAGACCACCAGGAATTTGTCGGTGAGGCCGCCCTTGAGGGTAACCGTCCTGGCGTTGATATAACGCGGGATGGTCACCGGCTCCGGGTGTCCGGCATGAAAACAGTCCACCGGCCCCACCGTGGGCGGGAAGGTCAGCCGCTCCAGCCCCGATCCCGCCTTGATGTTCTGCATCCTTCCGTCGATAAACGAGGGTATCATACCCGTCACGGCATGCATATAATGTAGGGTGACGGCCTTGCCGGCGGTGTCCGCGGAGTCACAAGCCCAGGAGATGGCGATCTCCTCCACCTCATCCATCTGGTCCGCGCCAAAGCGGGCGAAGATGTTGGTTATCCCCGGAGTCCAGCCGACGCCGGTGATGGCGGTCACGCCGGCCTTTTTTGCGTCCCCGTCCAGTTCCATGAACTCGGCCGCGGCGTCGTAGTCGTCACAGATGCTGACGTAGTTCACTCCCGCATCGATGCAGGCCGCGGCCACCTTCCTCTCGTACTTGTAGAAGGGCCCGATGGTGCCCATGGCCACGTCGTAGCCTCGTATGGCCTCTACCATTCCGGCGTGATCGTTGGCGTCCACCTTCACCGCGCTGCATTTGGCGCCCAGTTCCCCAGCCAGCGCCTCAGCATCCTCCAGGTTGTAATCCGCTATCAACAGCTCTTCCACGCTCTCCCTGTCAGCCAGGTCTTTTACTCCAAACCGGCCCATCATGCCGGATCCTCCAAGCGCGATAACCCTCATCGCTCCACTCTCCTTTCGTCCGACGGCCCCCTGTATCAACTCACACGTGAAGCCGCTACTTCCTGAGGCTCGAGAGGAGTATATCCATGATCTCAACCAGCGCATCGCGCATGGAAAGAGCCTCCTCGTTCTCAAGCCACTCCAACTCCATCCCCTCCGTTATGCCCAGGATGATAAACGCCATCTGTTTGGGGTCCACCTTCCTGAACTCTCCGTTGTCCATGCCCTGCCTTATCATGGTCTCGAAGGCATTTCTCATGCATATGTAATAGCTGGTCACTTTCTCCGTGTATTCCTCCGTGAAGATATATTTGCGGTCCACCCTGAACTTCCAGAGCAGCCTCAGGTAATCGGTCTCCTGATAATAGAGTTCCGCCACCTCGTTTATCAGTTTGTCTAATCTCTCCGCGACCGCACCCTCACCGTCCCTGGCCCGCTCGATGAGTGCGAGGAAGTCGGCCAACATGTCCGATACCAGGGAAAAGGCCAGCTCGTCCTTACTTTTCCAGTACCAGTAGAGTGTCCCCTTGGAAACGCAGGCTTCCCGGGTTATATCCCTCGTGCTCGTCGCATAGAAGCCCTTCTCCGAAAAGAGTTTCAGGGCGGCTTCCTTGATAGCCAGTTCATTCGCCGCTTTCTTACGGGTTTCCTCTTTCGCACCTTCATCCATATGAGTGCATCCCACCTGAAATAATAGACTAGACTGGGCGCTTAGTTTATACACATAATAGTATCGCCCCAACCGATTGTCAAGCAAGGGGCTCGGATCTCAGGTTATGAGTTAGCGATGATTATCCGGCGATGCCGCGGCGTTCGATAACCCGCCGACAAGAACCGTATAAAAACCGGCTCATCACGATACAAGTGTATCGAACCGGTACGCAAGATGGCCGACGCTTATCCCGTCCAGCAAACTAACGGGAATTCCTCCACCCTCCCGGACTTTTATCATGCTTATCGAGACCGCAACTTCGCGTGCCAGGAATTGCAGTAGAATGCTCGCCCTGACATATCGACGGCAATCCTCAGTAAACCTCTAACCCTCCGGCTATCAGCCTGTCCAGGGCCTTCCCGGCGGTTATCCTGACGTTTTCCTCGCTGTCGCGAAGCGCCTTCTTCAAGGGCTCCGCGGCCCTGAGGTCGCCCATGGCCGGCTCGCCTATCTCCCCCAAGGCATTCACGGCCGTTTCCCACACGTATCGGTTTCTGTGTCTGAGGGCCTTTACCAGGTTCTCCACATCACCACTGCGCCGCATAACTTCTACGTTCAGCACCTCGATACCCGTCTCCGAATAACCCATAGAATACCATCTCCCCTATGATATCGCCCTGTCATATCGCCAACCTTTTTCTGGTCGACATGAATCAACTCACCAAACGTTCCTTCCCCCTTCCTCCCCAAAGCCGCGAAAACCGCCTTCCCGTCTCCGCCGTCTTTCGCCATCTCTTACCCGCCAATGAATCCTCATGAGCCCGACCCACTGTCTCTTTCACGACACGTCCGCGACCAGGGCTTTTCACTCTAGCCCCCGGCGTCGATCCTTCTTCACGACTTATCCCCGTTTGGCATGACAGACCGGGCGTTACCCCATGTGCAATTGCCTCATGATCGAAATAGCCGATTATTGAATAATACCTCTAAGCATGCCTTAATATGTCAAGCATTCAATACTAAGCAATACTACTTCTACGCATCACGCTGAAGCGGCTATGGCGTGATACGGGGACTCATGTCCTCTATCTGTAGTCCGGGTATCATCTGGTTCAAATTCCGCTATTCGAGATGCGACCCCCGGAGGGAGGCGAAATTAAAGAGAGACCTGAAATGGATCGAGATTTTCCTAATCCTGGGCATGATGGGAGTGGCCTTCTTCCATGCCAGCGAGCTGTGCCTCTCAGAGTCCGGTGGATTGGGCTGGTGGACCATCGCCGTTTCCACCAGCACCCGTTTCATCGTCTCGGGTTTCCTGATCAGGCGTGTCTATACCTCCGCCAGCAGGGAGTTCGATTTCAAGCATTTCTGGAAGGACAATTTCCTCTCTATCGCGTCGCTCGGCACTTAAAACCGGCCAACTTTATACGCATTGATAATCTCTCCTTTTATCTCCGGTATCTCCAACCCTTTTCTCTTTCTTTCGTGCAGACGGTAGCTGGGACCGGTGATGGATATCACTTCGGCATGGTGCAGGAAGCGATCCAGGATGGCCCCGGCGGCGG
>JAXHVT010000028.1:0-22582 GCA_034188985.1 Actinomycetota bacterium
TCGATATACTCTTTCTTGACCATCGTCTCTCCCTTCTGCGCTTGTCTTACTAGTGATAAAACATTCGCAGATGGTGGACGATGGTCCTCGTTTCACCCATACTTTATGGAGAAGAACCACATATTTTAAGGCCCATTTATTAATGACCTCGATCAGGTCGTAGAGATCGAGCTGATGTCGTATTGAAGGTAATCGGGAATGAACGCGTCTTAGAACTAATGGGGTTTACAAGCATGTTCGCACACCGGTCTGCCCGCCGTCTCCGCTGCGGATTTACAGTCTCTCCAGCTCTCCGGTTGTAGCATGTCCCACGTTATTGGCCAGGTCCCCCACGCGCTCCAGGTTGCTCAGTGTATCCAGGAAAATCACACCCGCCTGCCCGTTGCATTCTCCCCGGTTAAGCCGCTTGAGGTGGTTCTTACGGTATCTGCTGGCCAGTTCGTCTACCTGGTATTCGAGGTTCTGGTAATGACGGGCCTCGTCCGGGTTCTCCTCCGAGAATGCGTCGGTGATACCGTCGTACATCTCCATGACCGTTTTGGTTAGTTTATCGAGTTCCTCCCAAGCGATAGGTGTGAAGTCGAGATGGTTCTCCATCTTGTTCACGCAAAGGTACATTATGTTCTCGGCATGGTCGCCGATGCGCTCAATATCGTTTACGGCATGCATCATGCCAACCAGTGATTCCGACTGCTCGTCGCTAAGGGGTTCCTGGGAGAGCTTGGACAGGTACTCGGTGATGGAGTGGGCTAGGCCGTCGACGATGCTCTCCTGCTCCAGGAGTTGCCTCTTCCCTGATTTATCTATCCGGGTCATGTAGGTGATGCTCTCCTTGAGCATGTCCATGGTTATGCGAGCCATGCGGGTTATCTCCTTGCGGGCCATCTGTAGAGCCAGGGAGGGATTGTGGAAGATTCGCGGGTCAAGGAATAATGGATCCCTCTCCGGCATGACCTCCTTGCCCTTTCTAATGATCTTGACCAGCTTTACGAAAAGATCCATGAAGGGCAGGAGCACCAGGGTCATTATCACGTTGAAAAGAGTGTGCATCCAGGCTATCTGACGGGCGATGTCGGTGGAGGAACCGCCGAATGCCTCCGTGGTCCAGCGCACTAGGGTGGGGAACCAGAACATGAAGGGAAGAAATATCAGGGCTCCGGTTATGTTGAAGAGGTAATGAGCTATGGCTACCCGTTTGGCAGGGAGGCTGGCCCCCAGGCTGGCGATCCAGGCGGTTATGCAGGTCCCTATATTGCATCCGATGATAATTGGGAATGCTATACGTAGCGGATCGGCTCCCCCCGCGCTGAGAACTCCTGCGGCACCCATGGCGATGACCATGGCGGTTGTGGCGGAGGAACTCTGAACCAAGCTGGTTATAACTATGCCCAGAAGAAGGCCCAGTATCCAGTTGGTCCCATAATTTGAAAGCCAGCTCTCGAAGGTGCCGGATTGTTTCAGCGGAGCCATGGCGCCCTTCATCAACTCCATGCCCAGGAAGAGCAGACCGAATCCCATGATGACCTGGCCAGTATATTTCACCACCCTACGATTGCCTGCCATATACAGGAGGAATCCCACACACAGGCAGGCGAAGGGCAGCCATTTGACATCGAAGGCTACCAGTTGGGCGGTAACTGTGGTGCCGATATTCGCACCGAAGATCACCACCACGGATTGCGTGAAGGTCATGAGTCCGGCGTTAACCAAGCCCACCAGCATAACCGTCGTGGCGCTCGAGCTCTGAATGATAGCGGTAACGGTGGTGCCGGTAAGGACACCACGGATACGTTTCTTGGTAAGGGTCTCCAACATCTTGCGGAGCCGGTTTCCGGCTGCGAGCTGAAGTCCTTCGCTCATCAGCGTCAGCCCATAGAGAAACATCCCGAGACCGCCCGCGAGGACGATTATACCATACCAGATCGAGGTAGCTTCGAGCTTCATTTAAACCCGTTTTGACATGTTGCTATGCCATTGAAAGGGACGGCTCAACTTTTATGGTTCTTCTCCCAGCGTTCTTCTCCCAGCCGACATTATATAGGGTAGATATGACCTCCACAAGGGATAAATAGAAGCATATCTCGCTCCGGGCGCCGGTGCCTCGAGGAAGGCGATCGCTCGATCGTGCTGATTATTCGCGAGAGGCCTCCAACCCGATGAACAACTTGATTCCGCAAGCTCTTTTTACCTGCTCAGGCCTTTATTGACGGTTTTTGCCGGAGGTGATAATCTTTGAATGGTCAACCCTGTGAAGGGTCGCGAGCACCGTTTGACTCTTCCGAAAAATATTCCGAGGGATGGGATTCTCACCCTATGATGCAGAAGCCGGGAAAGCCCGGAATCAGAGAAGGAGGTGGGAAACCGGAATCCAGGATCTTATCCTTCAGCAGACGGTTCTTTTTGCCAATGCCATTAACATTAAAAGAGAGGTGGGTTATGGCTTACGACTACGAGCTTCTTATCGTCGACGTCGCGGAGGGAGTGGCCACGGTTACACTCAACCGGCCGCCATTGAATCCGCTGAACGCCGATCTCTTCATGCAGATCGGGCTATGCGCGGATGATCTGGCGTTGGACGACGAGGTCAGGTCCGTGGTTATCACGGGGGGAGAGAATAACTTCGCCGCCGGAGCGGACATCAAGGAGATGGTGGAGGCGGATCCTATTATCATCTCCAAGATAATAAAGGTGGCGCAGAACAGCTTCAGCAAGGTGGAGAACATACCCAAGCCGGTTATAGCGGCCATGAACGGATTCGCCCTTGGAGGGGGTTGTGAGCTGGCCATTTCTTGCGATTTCCGCTTTGCCCACTCGGAGGCGAAGGTAGGGCAGCCGGAGATCCTGCTGGGCATCATCCCGGGAGCGGGAGGTACGCAGAGGTTGCCCCGCCTCATAGGCCCGGCAAGGGCTAAGGAGATGATCTACAGTGGCCGTATGTACAGCGCCCAGGACTGCCTGGAGCTAGGGTTGGTGCAGAAGGTCGTGGAGGGAGAGGACTCGGTGATAGAGGTGGCTCAGAAGGTAGCGGCGAGGTACGCCAAGGGGCCCGCGGTGGCCCTGGCCATGGCCAAGAATGCCGTCAACAAGGGCATGGAATGCTCAATCACGGAAGGCTTGAACCTGGAGGCTCAGGGTATCGCCCTCTGCTTCGCATCTAAGGACCAGAAAATAGGCATGCGCACCTTCCTCGAGGAGGGCCCGGGTAAGGCCCAGTTCGTGGGGAAGTGAAGCGCCCGCCAAGCATATATATCGGATTGGCCTGGAGCCCTAGGTGAGAAAAGAGCCAGGAAACAAGCCAGTAAACGAACCAGGAGTTCGAACAGGCAAGGAGGTTGTTCATGGTTGATTTTGAACTAAGTGAGGAGCAAAAAGCCGCATGCAAGATGGCTCATGATTTCGCGGTGAACGAAATCCGGCCGGTAGCCCTGGAGTGCGACAAGGAGGGCACCATACCCGAGGATCTCGTCAAGAAGGCGGCGGCCGCCGGGCTGACCGCTATGGCCGTGCCGGAGGAGTATGGCGGAGGAGGCCTGGACCAGGTTATCGCCGCAATGGTCAGCGAGGAGCTTTTCTGGGGTTGTGCCGGCATCGCCACCACCCTGGGGGCCAACAGCCTTTCCATCACCCCCATGGCTATCGCGGCCGAGGAGGAGTTGAAGAAGAGGTACTTCCCGCGCCTCTGCGATCCCGATGACCCCAAGTTCGCTGGTTTCGGGCTAACAGAGCCCGGGGCGGGTTCCGACGCTGCGGCCATCTCCACCACCATAAAAGAGGATGGGGACAGCTACGTGGTTAATGGTCAGAAGTGCTTCATGACCAACGGGGGCATAGCCGATTTTTTCAGCGTTTTCTGCACTTTCGACAAGGAGAAGAAGTATGGAGGTATTGCCTCTATCGTGGTCGAGCGCTGTTACGAGGGCGTATCCATAGGCAAGAAAGAGGATAAGATGGGTATCCGGGCCTCCAACACCTCGGAGGTCATCTTCGACAACGTCAGGGTGCCCAAGGAGAACCTCTTCGTGCCCATGGGTCAGGGATTCTACAACGTTATGCAGACCCTGGATCTCACCCGCGCCAGTGTGGCCGCTGGGGCCACCGGTGTCGCCCGCGCCGCCTTCGAGGAGGCCCTGGCATACGCCAAGGAGAGGGTGCAGTTCGGGCGACCCATCATCGCCCAGCAGTCCATCAACTTCATGCTGGCGGATATGGCCATACTGGTGGAGGCGGGAAGGCGCCTGTATCTGCTGGCTGGCTGGAAGGCGGCCCAAGGGCAGCCCTGCTCACTGGAATCATCTTATGCCAAGACCTTCTGCGGCGACATGGCCATGAAAGTGACCACCGACGCAGTGCAGATTCATGGCGGATACGGCTACATGAAGGAATACCTGGTGGAGAAGCTCATGCGCGACGCTAAGATCATGCAGATCTACGAGGGCACCAACCAGATACAGCGTGTGGTCATAGGCGCCAACCTCATGGGCGTGACCGACGCTTACCCCTGGGGCTAGAAATCCCCCTCGGAAGAAGTGCGAAAACCGACAGGGGCGCCTTAAGGCGCCCCTGTTATGCTATTTTTAAATCATGGCCAAGATAGGAATAACAACCACCGTACCTATAGAGGTTATCTACGCGGCGGGACACGAGCCCGTGGACCTCAACAACGCATTCGTGTCGCACACCGATAGCGGAGGACTGGTGGAAAAGGCCGAGCTGGCTGGGTTTCCACGTAATTTCTGCGCATGGATCAAAGGTATTTATGGCGCGGTGGAGACATTGGGGGATATCGATGCCGTGGTGGCGGTAACGCAGGGGGATTGCTCCAACACCCATGCGTTGATGGAGACGCTCCAGATGGAGTGCATGGAGGTGATACCTTTCGCCTATCCCTACGAGAGAGATCGGGATATCCTCGAGGTTCAGATGGAGAAGCTGATGCGGCGCATGGGTGTGGACTGGAATGCTTCCCTTGAGGCCATGGAGAGCCTGGACCGCGTGAGGAGCAAGGCACACGAGATAGACCGCCTCACCTGGGAGGAGGGAACGATAAGCGGCTACGAGAACCACATCTACCTAGTGAGTTGTAGTGATATGGAGGGGCATGTGCAAGCCTTCGATGCTAAGCTGAAGGGCTTCCTGGAGCGGATCGGTGATCATAGCGGGGGAGGTGGAAGCGATGGCACCTGGGTACGCCTGGGATACGTGGGTGTGCCGCCCATGACCGCCGAGATATATCAATATCTTGAAAGCCTGGGTGCCAGGGTTTTCTTCAACGAAGTCCAGCGGCAGTTCAGCCTACCTTTTCAAACCCGGGACCTGGTGGAGAAATACATTCTATACACTTACCCTTATTCCATCTTCTATAGAATGGAGGATATCGCCAGGGAAGTGGAGAGAAGGAGGCTGGTGGGCTTGATACATTACGTGCAGAGCTTCTGTTTCAGGCAGGTAGAGGACATCATACTCCGCCGTCGCATGCGCGTTCCCGTACTGACGGTGGAGATGGACCGCAGCACGCTTCTGGACGCCAGGACCAAGATGCGCCTGGAGAACTTCGTCTCCATGCTCAGGGGAAGGAGTGGGTCGTGAGCGTGGTCTATGGAGTTGATCTTGGAAGCAGGTACGTAAAGGTGGCCGCTGAGCGAGGCGGTGCTATAAACCTCCTGGGGCGCTACGATACCGTGGATTTCTATCGCAGGTTCGTGGAGCCCGATAAGGAAGGGGGGATACTGCGCCGGGATTCGCTGGCACTCGAGGAGGAAGCGAAGGTGGCCGCCACCGGCTACGGTCGAGCACGTCTGGGGAGGGGGGCGGTCATGGTTCCCGAGCTGGAGGCCATCGTCGAGGGAGTCAAAGCTCTAACCGGCATGGATGATGCGATTATCCTGGATATTGGCGGGCAGGACTCCAAGGTCCTGTTATTGCAGGAGGGGAGGCTAGCGGACTTCGCCGCTAACGACCGTTGTGCGGCCTCCTCGGGAAGGTTTCTGGAGAACATGTCCGCGGTTCTCGGTCTCGAACTGGAGGAGATGGGGGAGTACTGGGAGCGACCCGTCGAGCTCTCTTCCACTTGCGCAATTTTCGGGGAGACGGAACTGGTGGGGTTGATGGGAGAGGGATACAAAATAGAGGAGCTGGCCGCCGGGGTCAACCATGCTATACTCCGACGATTATTGCCGTTGCTTTCGCGCTTCGAGCCGGATACCCTGATTCTCACCGGGGGCGTTGCGCGCAGTAAGGCCCTGCGCAGGCTGTTGGAGGGGGCGAGGGGGACCGAACCGCTGATCCCCGGGGCGCCGGAATTCGTAGCTGCCGTAGGTTGCTGCCGGTTGGCGCGGTGCCAGGAGTAGGGGGGGACAGAAGTGTACGAGATCAGGGCCAGAGTAAACTTCGATGCCGCTCACTATCTCAGGGATTACCAGGGACCCTGCACGCGTATGCATGGGCATACCTGGGAGGTGGAAGCGGCCGTGGCCGGTGAGGAGCTGGGCCCCGGACAGCTCCTGCTAGATTTCAATGAATTGAAGGAGATGCTACGCGATCTGGTGGAGCCATTCGATCATCGCTGCCTCAACGAGGTGGAACCATTTACCGAGCTTTCTCCCACCTCGGAAAACCTGGCCGGATATATGTACCGGCGCCTTGTGGAAAAACTGACCGTGGTGCGGACGGGAGTGAATATATCCTGGGTCAGCGTATCGGAATCATCCGGAACCCGGGTGGTATATAAGGAAGGGGAATAGAATTGCCGTGCCACCTGGTACTGCTATCCGCGGGATTGGACTCCTGCGTGAATTTCCTGATGGCCCTGGAGAACGGGGGAGTGGGCATGGCTGTAACCGTGGACTACGGACAGCGCGCAGCCTGCATGGAGGTGAAGAGGGCGAATGTACTGTGTGAGTCCCGGGGGGTGGAGCACATGGTCATAGATTGCGCATGGCTGGGCGGTATCAGCCGTGACGCCCTGACATCGTGGAACAAGGACGTGCCGATGGTGGAAGCGGCGGAGTTGGAGCGCGGGTCAGGGTGCGGCGTTGAATCGGTATGGGTACCCAATCGCAATGGATTGCTGGCCAACCTGGGGGCCTGTGTGGCTGAGGCGCTGGGGCTTGAATGGGTAGTGATGGGCCTGAACGCCGAGGAGGCAGAAGAATTCCCCGACAACTCCGCTCTATTCGTCGAGAGAATGAACCGGGTATGGGAGAGTTCCACCCTCACGGGAGTTCATCTTAAGAGCTTCACTATTAATTGGGATAAAAAGGATGTTTTAAGACAAGCACTCGCCCTTGACCTGGATTTTCAGCTTATATGGTCATGTTATAATGGGGAGGATTTAATGTGCGGCAGGTGCGATCCCTGCACCCGCCTTCTCCGGGCGGCGAGGCAAGTTGGGGCATCTGACAGAATAGCGCAGCTTTTCAGCCGGAAATAGAAGTGAACGAGAAGGGAAGCTGAGATGAAAGGGAAATACATCAAGGGCAAGAAGATAACCTACGACGGCTCTCAACTGCGTTCTTTATGGGCGTTTGACTCCCATAACGTCCAGTGCGACTCGATAGTGGCGTTTCGCGGACCCTGCAGTGTGGAGGGGGAGAACCTGGTCGATGTCGAGGACCGTAAGAAAGGACGCTTCATATCGAGCGAGGACATGGCTCACTTCATAATCGAATTATTCGATTCGGACCTGGACCGCGCCGTTATACTGCAGAGGTTGTTCGTGTGTGTGATCAAGGAAGCCATGGAGGAGATGAAGCCGGAAATAATCGTCAGCAGGCGTGGGGACGATCTCTATATCGAGATCGATGAGGAAGAGGAGGAGGACCGCAAGCTCAGCGTTTCCGTGGCCACCGCCAGCCCCGTTTCCACTCTTATCCACGCCGGAGTAAACGTAACCAGCAGCAACACCCCCGTTCCTACCCTTGGTCTGCAGGACCTGGAGATCGTCGTGGACGATTTCATCCTCAAGGTGCTTCAGAAGTTCATAAACGAGATCAAGGGGATGGAGCAGGCGCGCTGTAAGGTCAGGGGAGTGATCTGAGCGAGAGCCGGACATCCGCCGCCCATGGACTCGGAGGGCGGATGCGATAGCAAGGAGATAGACCAGACGCATTGCATGCTGAAGGTAGGAGGATAAACGCCCCTCCGCTGTTTCTACACGAGATTTTCACATCCTTCCAGGGGGAAGGAATGCTGACAGGGGTGTACCAGGTTTTCGTAAGAACATCCGGATGCAATCTGGAATGTGCCTATTGCGATACGCCTGAGACAAGGATAAGGGGCGCCACCTGCCGGATACTCGATAGCCGGGGGAGATCGAGAGAGACATCAAACCCGGTTGCGGTGACCGAGGTGTTCGAGATCGTATCGGACATGTGGACCGGTGCTTGTCATTCCGTAAGCCTGACCGGTGGTGAGCCACTGTTGCAGGCCGAGGCGCTTGGTAGCCTCCTGGAGCTTATGGGCGAGAGGGGCTTTCCGGTGTACCTGGAGACCAACGGCACCCTTCACTGGGAGCTGAGCGAACTGCTGCCCCGGCTGGATTGGATAGCCATGGACGTCAAGCTGCCCTCCAGCCAGGGGGGTATCGATATACTGGAAGACCACCGCCATTTTCTGCGACTGGCCAGGTCGAAGCGGGTATTCGTAAAGATCGTAATAGAGGCGTGCACGGGCGAAGAAGAGTTCAGGAGGGCTTGCCGCGTAATAAGCGATGAGGCCCCTGATGTCCCCCTGGCGCTTCAGCCGGTCACCACCGGGAGCGGCGGTATGGGGGTGTCCTTCCTCGAGATGATCTCCTTTCATGCCCTGGCTGCGGAATACTTCCAGGAGGTGCGGGTGATTCCCCAGATACATCATATATTGGGAGCGAGGTGAGGAAGGGATAATAATGGAAAAGGCGGTGGATGTGGGAGACGACGTATGGATGATAGACACCCATATCGCCGATGTCCAGGATTTGCCACCGTGTATGTCCTGCATGTCCTGCGGGGCGAGAAAGGCTGCGCCCTTTTCGATTCAGGGGTTTCGGGAAGCGTGGTATCAATAATAGAGGGGCTGGAGGCGGCTGGTATAGCCCCGGATGAAGCCCTGAATATTATCGTCAGTCACATTCATCTCGACCACGCGGGAGGGGCTGGTTACCCGTTGAAGGAGATGCTCAACGCCCGCGTGGTGATTACAGATATAGGGATGGAAAGCAAAATGAATCCGGAGCGTCTCCTCAAGAGTGCACGTCGCGTCGGGGGAGCGCTTTCATCGCTGTATGGAGATATGATACCCATAGAAAAATGGTAGCGAGGAAGAGTGCGTGACCTGGATCTGCCCGGGGATATGGCATTAGCCTGGGATGCATTGCCCAGGGTGCCCTTGTTGGTGATTTTCAACGAGGGCAACGAGGAGTTTCCCGCCAGCGCACGCGTGCTCTTCGATATATCCGCGCCCGGCTACCTGCTTACCGAGGATCTTTCCGCGCTGTTGGAAATCGCGGCTGTTCGCATACTGGAGGGTGTGGGCGCGCTGGGTATAAGGGAATGAAGAACCTCTGCATGCGTGACTCGATGAGGGGTGGAATGAGACGCGATAACGCGATTTGACGTCATAACTGTTCAAGCCCTGGGTGTATAGTTTATCATTATGGGCAAAGTGGAAGCATGAGGAAGATTGGAGATAAGACAAGGGCGCGCGGCGGTAAGGGCGCCAGAGCCCGAAGAAGCAGTGTGCCAGCGGAGAATAGGTGACGATGCCCAGGGTTTTGGTTCTCAACGCTTCTTACCAGCCCCTGAATCTGGTAAATGTCAAGCGGGCGGTTATCCTGGTCCTCAAAAACAAAGCGGAGATAATAGAGGAGATGGACGGGATGATGATCCGCTCGGAGCATTTGGCCTTGCCCCTTCCCTCGGTTATAAGATTGGTGTATTTCGTAAAGGTCCCTTATAGGGGCGTGTCTTTGAGCAGGCGCGCGGTGTTCGCCAGGGATAACCATACCTGCCAGTATTGTGGTGGACGAGCGGAGAGCATAGATCACGTCATTCCCCGCAGCAGGGGCGGTGGGCACACCTGGGAGAACGTGGTGGCCGCCTGTCGGCGCTGCAACACCAGGAAGATGAACCGGTTGCCATCCGAGGCGGGGCTAAAGCTATCCAGAAAGCCCATCGAGCCCCAGGACTATATGTGGATCCTTACTATGGCGGACCAGGTCCACCCTACCTGGGAACCATACCTGGAGACGGCGCTGGTGGGATAGCGTACTGCGTTATGGTAGCGAGTAATCTGCTGAAGAGCATCAGGGACGACATCTACCATATCGACATACCCATAGGCCACCCCTTGAAGAACCTCAATCTGTACCTTTTCGTGGGAGAGGAGTCCGCTCTCATCGACACAGGTCCATATCATCCCATGCTGGATAAGCTACTGCAGGAACTGCTGCTGCATCTTGGGATAACCGATATCTCCAAGATACTTCTGACCCACTCCCATATAGATCATTTCGGTATGGCCGCCAGGCTGCGTGCGGCTACGGGAGCGGAGGTGATGGCGCACCACGCCGAAAAACCCAGGGTGGAAAGGCCTCACGAGTTACTGCAAGAGGAATACCGGAATTACGCGTCACTGGCGGCGGTCATGGGGTTCCCCCGGGAGTTCATACGCATAATACCTGATCTGGCCGGAGTTTGGATGAGGCTGTCGGAGCCCTGCATAGTCGATGTGGAGTTGAACGAAGGTGACAGGCTGAGGACGGGAGATCGCACATTGAGGGTTATCCACACTCCCGGGCATACGGTCGGGCATCTCTGCTACCTGGAGGAGGGTGAAGGGCTGCTTTTCTCGGGCGATCACCTCATAAAAACCATAACGCCGAACCCCGAGATCTATTGGCCCCCCAGGGAGGGAAGAATATCCGGGCTACCCCAGTTCCTCGACTCCCTGCGTTTGCTGGAGGGATTGGACGCAAGCTGTGCTTATCCCGGCCACGGTGGTCCCATCAGTTCGATATCGAGAAGGATCGATATGAACCTGCTTCATCACGGCAGGAGGCTGGAGAAGACGAGGGAGGCGGTCCGTGGTGGCTATTGCTCGGTCTGGGAGGTAGCGCTTTACCTCTTTCCTCAGATCAGGGAGGCATCTCCGAGCGTGGATCACTTTCTGGCCATGAGGGAGGCTATAGGACAGCTAGTGATACTCGAGGATGGCGGAGAGGTTCGGCGAATAGAGGAAGAAGGGATCTGGTTGTACCAATCAACTGGTATTAAAAAGCCGTCTGATCAGGATATTTGAATTGTTGTGGGTAGGGCTTGACTTGGATTGAAAAGGTATAATTCGCTTGTTAATATGTAGTTGGATCACGTTGAGGTAACCAGGTGCCCTTGTAGCTCAGCGGATAGAGCAGTGGCCTCCGGAGCCATGTGCGGGGGTTCGAGTCCCTCCAAGGGCGCCATTCTATCCAAGGGACAGTGTGGTGGCCGAGGTCAGGCGCTGCTTCAATTGCCGTAAAGATATTCCGGAAGGGGTAGATAGGTGCCCCGTCTGCGGCTTCATTCTCTCCGGAGGCAGGATGGAGGCAATCAAGGAGGCCACCGAGCTAAACTCCCGTGCCCAACTGCTTGATTCCAGGGGCGAATTCGAGGAGTCGGTCACATTGTACCGGCGGGCGGTGGAGCTCTATCCTGAGTTCGTCTCGGCACACTACAACCTGGGAATAGCCCTAGGAAAGATAAGAGAGTTCCAGGAGGCCGAGGAGGCTCTCAGCGAGGCCATACGCCTGAAAGCTGATTTCGCGGCTGCCTACGCCGCCAGGGGAGATATATACGCGGGCTCAGGAGATCACGATTCCGCCGTACATGATTATTCCATGGCTCTGGAACTCTACCCGGATTATGCCCAGACCTATTACAAGAGGGCTTTGGTCTGGATGGAGCTTGGGGAGGTGGACAAGGCTGCGAAAGACCTGGAGGACTACCTGTTCTACAAGCCCCATGACGCCAGAGCCCGAAAGCGCCTGCAGAAGTTGAAGGAGGGAGCATGACAGATACCGACGACCTCGAGCGATACCGGAATCTTTACCGGGATATGGTGGGAGAGGAGGTAATGGTCTGGACAGAAGGAGGGCATTACTTCCGCGGAATACTTATCGAGATCACCGATGCCGGTTTCCTGGTATTGGAGTGCGTGAGCTGCACGTTAGCCGGGGAGAGGGGCGAGAGGGACAGGGTATACGTGAACCCCGATAAAGTGGACGCCGCATCATGAACATGTTCCGGTGCCCTTATGGGCGTCCCCGCAAGCGGGTTAGGTGTCTTTCGCCGTTTAATTATCGTCGCTCTCGCCCTTGTCTTGCTGCCTCAACTGTACGAAGTTCATCTGCAGGTTGGCCAGGGTGCCGCGAAAGGGGTTGACCCCCTCATCGGTTAACTTGCCTTCTACCGCCTTGATCATGGCCTCCAGGGAATCGATGGCCAGCCTGGCCTGTTCGAAATCGCGGTATTTAAGATTGACATTCTCGGGCATACCCATCTTCAGGTAGGCCACACTGGCCAGTTGGTTCATCATGGACAAGACGATATCGGCCACGGTTACCTTCTCAAGGCTTTCCTCCACGATACGATGCAGCTCCTCTTCGCTCAACTTGTCTTCCTCACCGCTTCCTGGTTCCTCTTTCCCCTCCCGGGATGCGTCGGAAGCCGCGGCGGTATCGACCTCTTCCTCCCCGGATGAAGCCGCCTCCCGCCCCTCGTCCTCCTCGTTCTTATCCTGCTCGTTTCTCTCCTTATCGGTCATTGTGCAACCCTCCTCTCAAAGGAATTATACACGTTAGAAGCCGAGTTTTCGCATTCTGGATCTCCGGTTCTCGAGGCCCCTGTAATAATTGATCGGCCCTGTCTGGGACACCTGACCCTTCCCTGTCAACGACTGCGTTTTCTGTGTATGATTCGCCGTGCCGACCGCCGGTGGAAACGACGATGGAGGATGTACATGTTCATCGCTGACAGGGGAGTCAACGATCTCTAAATCATAACTTGTTCCGCCGCCGCCGCTTTTCGCTATAGGCGACCGCCATGCCGTTTTCTATCGGACCGACGTCATCACACTATATCAGACTATCAGACGGTTACTCGGCCGTCCCGGCCAGTGGGCTATAATCGGTCTTAGGTTCTCGATTGAAAGACCATTAAATGGAAAAAGGAAGCGTAGAAAGTGAATTGCAAAGCCTCGAAACGGATTCATGCCGTTTATAATTCAAGGGTTCTCGGGAGAGTAAGAAGGCGGGAGCTCGAACTGTTGCTCGACCTCTTAAGGCAAAGGGGATTCGAGGTGGATATGAACACGTTTCCTCTACGGCCTTTGGATATCGACGACGAACGCGTTGTTCTGGTGGTTGGCGGTGATGGGACATTGCACGGCGCGTTCAACGCCCTGGGGGACAAACGAGTCGACCTGGCCGTATTCCCGGCCGGCTTGTTTAATACCTTCTGCCGCACATACTCTCTACCGTGTTCCGCCTTTCGCATATTTGAGGCGATCGTGGAGGGTACACGCGGCAGCGTGCCGGTGGGAATCATGGGGAAAACGCTTTTTCTAAGCAATCTCTCTATCGGTTATAAGGCGGCGGTGGCCGAGGATCTGGGGGGTGGAGAAGGATTGCCACGGGGGCTGCTTTCATACGTTAATCCTATGGTCAGAGAGTTGATCGGGCTGCGGGTTCGGCGCCTATACCTGCGATGCGACGGCTCGGAAAGCGAAGTGGTCGATACACCCCTGTTGTGCGTCGCCCCTGACAGGGAGGGAAAGCGGCCCTTCCTGCGACTATACATCGTAGCGGGCAAGAACAGGCTGAAGTTCCTGATCGCGGCCCTGGCCGTCTTCATGGCCCTTCCCCTACGCCGGGATGTAGATCTTCCCGGGCTGAGATGCATACGAGCAACGGAAATGGAGATAGAGGGCGATATGGGTGCCGTGAATCTCGATGGAGAGGTCTATTACCCAGGGACGGTAAGATTGCACGCGGGAGTCAGTGGTGTGAAAATAATCGGTATAGATCCTTCCTTTCCCATACGGCATAAGCTATTATTGGGATGAGAGGGCGGTTTGAGTATACTCCCTCGGGTGATTTGAAAAGAGAATATGCGCCATGTGGGGGTGCTCCCGTCGGAGAGCTGAGATAAGACCCCTGAACCTGATCTGGGTAATGCCAGCGTAGGAAACATGGATTCGAAGCGATATCCACGGCGCCGCATTCCGGATCAGGATGCGGCGATTGCTTTTTGTGGAGAGACGGAGAAGGGATGGACTCAAGGAAACGGAGGAGTTTGATATGGCCATTGAGGAAACCGCGATAACATCGGCGATAGTACGCTCTTTCATGGAAGATTTCCTGGCTGATCTGGAGCTTGATGTAGCCGTAGTGGGAGCTGGTCCCTCCGGCATAACAGCTGCGAGATATCTCGCCGAGGCCGGGGTAAAGGTAGCTATCTTCGAGCGCGACCTATATGTAGGTGGGGGTATATGGGGAGGAGGCATGCTTTTTCCCCGCATCGTCGTCCAGGGAGAGGCCAGGGAGATGCTGGAAGAGGTGGGGGTGAGGTTGAGGCCGGTTTCGCCGGACTTGTACGCGGCCGATGCCGTGGAGACGGCGTCCCGTAGTGCGGCGGCGGCACTGGACCGTGGCGTGCGCATCTGGGTGGGTATGTGTGTTGAGGATGTGGTGCTGAGGGAAGGCGATCGGGTCTGCGGGGTCGTACTCAACTGGATGGCGGTAGAGAGGGCCGGGCTGCATGTCGACCCCCTGGCGGTTAGCTCCAAGCTGGTCATAGACGCGACCGGCCATGATGCCGAGATCTCCAGGGTGATCTCCAGGAAGGTGCCCGGCTTGCGTCTTCTCAGCGTGAATGGGGAGGTAATGGGAGAAAGGCCTATGTGGGCCGAGAAAGGAGAGGAGGCCCTGGTGGACAACACCAGACAGATTCACCCCGGATTGCTGGTAGCGGGAATGGCCGCGAACGCCGTGTACGGCTCTCATCGCATGGGCGCCATCTTCGGGGGCATGCTCATGTCCGGAAGAAAGGCTGCGCGACTGGCGCTGGAGCTTTTGGAGTAGTAAGCATGAACCGCTTGGAGCTGGGCCTTTACATCATAACAGAGTCGAGAACCGGGTTTGAGCGAGATCATCTGGACATGGCGAGTGCAGCCCTGGAGGGCGGTGCGGACGTGCTGCAACTTAGGGACAAGGGACTCGGCGGTCGTGAGATGATGGGGCTTACCCTGAGGATGCGCGAGTTGATCGAGAGCGGCGGCAACAGGTGCCTGATGGTGATAAACGACAGGCTGGACGTGGCCGTAGCGGCGGAAGCTGACGGTGTTCACTTGGGGCAGCAAGACCTTCCCGCCAAGGCGGCACGCTCCGTCGCGGGAGATAAGATGATAATAGGGATATCGGCGAGCACCGTGGAGGAGGCTGAGAGGGCCCAGGATGACGGCGCGGATTACCTGGGTGTGGGCCCGGTTTACCCCACGCCGACCAAGTTAGATGCCGGGCTTCCCATAGGTGTGGAGGGAATCCGCCGTATAAAAGAGGTGGTGGAGATACCCATAGTGGCCATAGGCGGAATAGGTCCTGAGAATCTGGAACGGGTAATGGAGGCAGGAGCCGACGGTGTAGCGGTGATATCCGCGATAAGCGCGGCTGCGGATATGCTGGAGGCGGTACGACAATTGCGCCGAGCCGTGGATGCCTGTTTTTCGGGGAGGTAAAAAATGATAAGGAAGACATTCATGGAAGGTCTTGAAGAAGGTCTGGCCCCGGGATTTCTCGCCGGGTTGGCCGCCGGGGAGGGGTTGGAGGAGGAAGGCCTGGTCGAGGAGATACTGCACGGCAGGGCCGTCGTTCCCTACAACAGCACGCGCAGGATGGAGAAGCCCTGCGTGATAGGAGGCGGTTCACGAATAAAAGTTAACGCCAACATCGGAACCTCCAGCGACTACATGGGCCTGAAGGACGAGCTCGAGAAACTAGAGGCCGCCCTGGAGGCGGAGGCGGATACGGTTATGGACCTGTCCACCGGTGGTCCTCTGAACAAGGTAAGGGAGGCTATAGTGGCCGAATCGGTCGTGCCGGTGGGTTCGGTACCAATATATCAAGCCGGGGTAAAATCTCAGGATGAGAAGGGCAGCATCGTGGCCATGAGCGAGGACGATATGTTCCAGGCGGTGGAGGATCATTGCGCTTCCGGCATCGATTTCGTAACCGTGCACTGTGGGGTGACCATGAGTGTGCTGGAGATCCTGAAGGCCAACCCCAGGGTGGCGGACATAGTCAGCCGTGGAGGCGCCTTCTTGGCGGGGTGGATACTTCACAACGAGCGCGAGAATCCCCTTTATAGAGATTTCGATCGTCTTCTGGAAATAGCCCGGCGCTACGAGGTCACCCTGTCCCTGGGGGATGGCTTGAGGCCGGGGTGTATCGAGGACGCGACCGATGCGGCACAGGTGGCGGAACTGGTGGTTCTGGGCGGGTTAGTCGGGCGGTGCCGGGAGGCCGGGGTGCAGTGCATGGTGGAAGGTCCCGGACATATACCGCTTCACCAGGTGGAGAGCAACGTACGCATGGCCAAGGATATAACCCGCGGCGCCCCCTTCTACGTGCTGGGACCGCTGGTGACCGATGTGGCGGCGGGCTACGATCACATGGCGGCGGCCATAGGCGGAGCCGTGGCCGGAATGTCGGGCGCGGACTTCCTTTGTTACGTGACGCCCAGGGAGCACCTGGGGCTTCCTACTCCCCAAGATGTGCGGGAAGGGGTGGTGGTAACCCGCATCGCGGCCCATGCAGCCGATCTGGCCAGGGGTTTCCCCGGGGCACGGGAGTGGGACCTGAGCATGAGCCAGGCCCGTAAGGGGCTGGACTGGGAGGAGCAAATGAACCAAGCCCTGGATCCGGAGAAGACGCGGCGCCTTTTCGATGAACGCCAGGTGGAGGGCGAAGAAGCCTGTACCATGTGCGGGGATTACTGCGCCATGCGCTTCATCGCCGACTATCTGGAACGGTCTCGCCCGTCAACCTGCGTTTGACGCCGCGGAAGGGGGTGTTCGTGTTGCGGCTCAACGAGGTAGGGGAGTTCGGACTCATAAACCGCCTCAGGAACATGCTCGCGGTTGAGGCGGAAGGTCTACCGTGTGGAATAGGTGATGATGCCGTCATCGTAAATACCGGGCAGGGCTTGATGGTGTTCACCATGGACGCCATGGTTGAGGGCGTGCATTTCGAAATGGATTATTTCTCCTGGCATGCGCTGGGCTACAAGGCATTGGCCGTCAATATCTCCGATCTGGCCGCCATGGGAGCCTCGGTGCCCTCCTTCGCCCTGGTTACCCTGGGTCTCAAGGACGACACAGAGGTCGAGGCGGTGGAGGAGATGTATCGGGGCATGATGGAGTGTGGCGAGAGCTTCTCGAGCGTAGTAGTCGGTGGAGACGTAGTGCGATCCCCATCACACGTTTTCGTCTCGGTTGCCCTGGCAGGGTTCCTGGAGGATGATGGCTTCCTGTCCAGGGGAGGGGCACTACCGGGACAAACGATACTGGTTACCGGCACCTTAGGCGAATCCCATCTCGGATTGTGCTGGCTGCGGGAAGGAGGAAGCGAGCGGAACCGGTGTGCCAGAAGGCATCTTTACCCGCTACCGAGGGTCGAGGAGGGTGGGGTGGCTTTGAGCGCGGGCTCCTCGGCATGCATAGATATCAGCGACGGATTGATACGTGATCTGGGACATATCTGCTACGAAAGCGGAGTGGGTGCGGAGCTCTTCCTGGATAGCATACTTGTGTCCGGGGATGCCAGGGAGACGGCTCGGGAACTGGGAGAGGATCCCCAGCGGGCCGCACTTTACGGTGGCGAGGACTACGAGCTCATCCTGGTGGCTGGCGGGGAGAGCGCCGCCGTGCTATGTGAGAAGCTGGATGCCACGGTCGTGGGGCGAATCACCACGGGAGATGGGGTGAGGATACTCGACTCTGAGGGCGGCGAGGTGAAATTGAGCGAAAGCGGGTACGAGCATTTCAGGGAAGGGTGAGAATTGGAACTGCCGGTGGTCTTGACCGTAGCCGGCTCCGATTCCGGCGGAGGGGCCGGGATACAGGCGGACTTGAAGACCTTTCATGCCTGCGGGGTGCATGGGGTTTGCGCCGTAACCAGCGTCACTTCTCAGAACACCAGGGAGGTGGCGGCGCGGTGTGATCTGCCGGCGGAGGTGGTGGCATCCCAACTGGAGACGATTCTCGGGGATATCGAGGTTCGGTCAGCAAAAACGGGCATGCTGGCCAGGTCGGATACGGTAGATATCGTGGCAGGTATTATGGTTGGATATGGCATGGAGCGCCTGGTGGTAGACCCGGTTATCCTCTCCTCCAGCGGGCAACCACTCCTGGATCACCATGGCCTCGAGATACTTGTTGAGAGGCTCCTTCCGCTGGCTGTGGTCTTTACCCCCAACCTCGAGGAGGCCTCGACCATTCTTGGGAAGGACATCGTGAACAGGAAGGACATGCGCGAGGCCGCCCTGGAACTTCGGGACCTGGGTCCCTCCTGCGTGGTGGTAAAGGGCGGACACCTGGGAGGCGAGGAGGCGATCGACTTTTACTGCGATGGGGAGCGTGTGGTGGAGCTGGCCGCTAAAAAGGTGGATACGAGAGATGATCACGGAACCGGATGTGTGTTCTCGGCTGCGGTGGCCGCCCACCTGGCGCTGGGAAGGTTTCCTCTAGAGGCAGTGCGACGTGCGAAACAGGACGTCACCAGAGCCCTGTCGAATTCCCTGCATATCGGGGCGGGAAGGGGACCGATTCATCCCCTGCCCGAAGCCGTGGAATGATGGAGATGGAGACGTGATGTCCGGGAAGCGGTGCCATGTCATCGAGATAGGTGGTAGGAAAGGAGGATAGGGAATGAGAGTGGGCCTGATCAGCGATACGCATGGCGACACGACGGCGTGACGCAGGGCTCTCGAGGTATTCGGGTCATGCGAATTGATCCTTCACACGGGAGACCATCTTTACCACGGCGCCTTAAAACCTCTCCCGCCGGCCTACGACCCCGGGGTTCTGGCGGAGGAGATGAACCGTTGCCCGATTCCCATATTACACGCCAGGGGCAACTGCGATTCCGATGTGGACCAGCTCGCGTTAAAGGATCCAATCATGTCCCCTTATGCCTGATGCAGACTGGAGGGATTGAATGTCATGTTGACCCACGGAGACGCCATGGGGGAGTTTGGAGCTAGTTGAGCTGGCTAAGGCTTACGGAGCGCGGCTGCTGGTACGAGGACATACCCATCGCGGCATTTGGGTGCACGGCTCCCTGTTGGTTTGCAACCCGGGCAGCCCTTCGATACCCAAGGGCGACGAGGTCCCCAGCGTGGGTTTGTTGGAGGACGGCGAGGTAAGACTCCATGACCTGCGCAGCGGCGAAGTTATCAGCACCCGCAAGCTGTCATGGCCTTGAGAGGATAGAGGGCCGGTGCGCGGGCGAGACGCGTCGTTTTTTTCGGGTAGATGCATGATCCTAAAGAAACGGCGATAATAAACCGATTTTATTCTAGCCCGCTGCATTACCTGGGGTATAATTGTAGGTAATTCCGGATTGACGGAGCCGGCGGGAAACAAGGTCTTCGCGGCCAGGAGCGAGATGAGGGGCGATGTATAAAGATATCGCGAGAAGGACAAAACCGCTTTCTTATTGAATAGAACTAAATGAGTGAGAGGAAGTCGGACGGGGAAGAGAGTTTACAGGAGGGAAAGATTATGAAGAAAACGCTGGTGGTTGTCATCATCACGGCTATGGTACTTGGCGTTGTGGCCATTGCCGGCTGTGGCGGTGACGCGAACAAGGACGAGGCAAAGCAGTTCATGGAGAGCGGGGACGCTAAGATGGACACTGTCATAACCAAGTGGTCCGGCGTTGAGGAACAGCAGGCGGAGCTGGCCACGGCCGCACTGGAGGGTGACTATTCCGAGTTCACCGAGGAATCGGCGACCGCGATCGCCGACGAAATGGAAAGCATACAGGGAACGCTGGATGAGGCCTACGCGGATTACCTGGCCATAACCGGCCTGGATGGAGTGCAGGATTACAGGGATTACGCCGGCAAGATGATGGAGGTAATAGAGCTCTGGAAGAAAAAGGTTGATAACGTCGGGAAGCTGCTGGCGTCGTTGACCGAGGCGATGATAGCAGCGCAGGGGGGAGCCGAAGTGGACCTCCTGACCTTGATGATGGAGAGCGAGGAATACGCGGACATACAGGAGCTGGACGAGCAGATAGACACCCTTACCGAGGAGGCGGAGCAGATAAAGACGGACAAGAAACTGGCCGACTGATAGACTGATAAGGCGACCACATACCGGAAGGTCGTAAGGGGCTTTCGGCCAGCCAGGCTTTCCAGGTATTAAATCGCGGGAGCGGAGGTGAGATGATACCCCGCTCCCGCTCTCTCTTTCAGTACTCGAACTCCCCCCGCTCGTATTTCTCGGATACCAGGTTCTTTATCTCCCTGTAGTGCACCTTTCCGGTTATGAGCCTCGGCAGTTCATCCACGAAGAGCACGTATTTGGGGGCCTTGTAATCGGCGAGGTTTTCCTTGCACCAGGCCTTGATATCTCTCTCGCCGGGTGTCCCGCCCGGTTTGAGCTGTATAACGGCGGTGATCGCTTCTCCCCAACGCGGGTGGGGTACGGCGGTGACACCCGAGAGCTCGACGGCGGGGTGTTGGTTGAGGACCTCCTCAACTTCCTCGGGGAAGACCTTTTCTCCACCGGTATTAATGCAACCTGAACCCCTGCCTATGAAGTGGATGCGGCCACGGGCGTCAACCATACCCATATCGCCGGTGAAGATGTAGGTCCTGCCCTCCACCTCGCGATAGGTGCGGGAGGTTTTCTCCGCGTCCCCGAAGTATCCAGAGGAACCCTGGTGCTCTCTGGCAACGGCCACCTCGCCGACCCCCCCCGGCTTGACCTCGCGGCCCTCCTCGTCCAACACTTTGACCGTGTCGCTGATCTTGAAAACGGCCTTTTTCAACTCCTTGTCTGTGGCAGTATAAGGGGTGATGGAGATATAATGGCCCTCGGTAGAGGCCAGGACGTCGAGGATGGTCAACTGGGGCAGGTGATCCAGCAGGCGCTTCTTGACGTCCACCGAGAGGGACATGCCACTGGAGAGGATGACCATCAGGGAGCCTAGGTCGTAGGAACGTCCCTCTTCCGCCGCCCGGTCGATCTCGTCCGCCATGGGGCGGCATTGGCCGTCTCCCACCGCCACGAGCAAGTTGGCACGATGTCTCTCGATGGCCTCTAGCATCTCCCTTACGTCGAAGCTCTTCGAGGGCAGGAATATACTCGTGAAACCGCCTATCATACCGATGAGGGCGTGATTGTAGGCCCAGGCATGCATCATGGGACTGGCCAGGACCATCTTTATCTTGCCCCCAGTGAGGCTCGCCAGCAAATAAAGCATGGTGGTAAGGAACATTTGCGGCGATCTCTTGATAAAAGGGCCCGCTTTCTTGCCCGCGAACACAAGAGCCCTGCGGGTGGTGTCACGCGAGAGCAGCCAGGGAAGAACGCGGGCGATGCCCGGTATTCCCAGGTTGTGTTGGATGCCCTCGAAGACCTGGCGGGGAGCACGTGACATATCGTCGAGTGCGCTGGCGAAGTTGCGCAGCATGGCCTCGAGGGGCGCGCTGATCACCTGGTCCTGGGTGTAAATAACACCCTTGGGGTATCCGGTCGTACCACCCGTGTACATAAGCACGACAATATCCGTGTCCTTGAAATCCCCCCAGGGCGGCGACGGGAGAGTGGACGGCCTGCCGTCGAGCAAGGGGGAGTAGTTGAGCATCCCATCCACATGGCGCTCTCCGATAATCACGAAGTTCTTGACCCCGGGAAGCTGCGGCCTGAGGTTGATCATCCTATCGGCGATATCCTGGTTGAAGAAGACGGTGGTCATGCAGGCGTCCTCGATAACATGCTTGAGCTCCCACTCCTTGAACTTGAAGTTCAGGGGGACCGCCCGGGCGGTTACCTTCCACGCCGCGGCGGTTACCTCCAGGAATGCCGGTGTATTATACTCGACTATGCCGATGTTCTCGTCACGTCCAACCCCGATATCCAGGAGAGCGTGGGCCAGCTTATTTGTCCGCTCGTCGAATTCATGGTAGGTGATAATAGAATCGCCCTGGATGATCACGGGATACCTGCTGAAGCCCTTCAGGATACTGGCATAGAATTGCCGGAAATTCGCCATCTCGAACAACCCCCTTTGTCGATACAGTCGACTATCCTGGTAGCGAAAACTCACTAATGTATAATTATATCGGCTTTTCATACTTGTTATCAGTTGCTTCGAGTTACTGAATATCCTGCGTTTCTTACAGATTCGAGTTGTTCTCAGTTGCTCTCGGTTTTCCTCGGTTGCGCTCAGCTATATTTACCATTTGTTGATCGAAGCGAGTAAAGGATGAGATTATTTCTTCTGAAATAGCTCGTGTGTAAGTTATTCCTCGTGATTTCCAGGCATGAGCCGACTTCACCGAGG